>JBGTAI010000169.1:0-187458 GCA_041749955.1 Pirellulaceae bacterium
TGCACGCACCAGATCCAGAAAAAGGTGCGTGCAAGCACGGCACCCTACGTTTCGCAGCCCGGCAAGTGAGCCTGAGGAAGTCGGCCTAAGGAGTCGATTTACGTTATACTCCAAGGCCCCCACGAACCCACCCACCACTTATCTTTTGAGATCGCTGATCAAACATGTCTCGATTCATGAAATGCATTGTCGTTTTGGCACTCGTCGCAATGGCCACCGACGCTGCCACAACCTGCGGCCAAACGCCTTCCGTATCCGTGCCATTGCCAGTCATCTTTGATACCGATATCGGCAATGACTGTGACGATGTTTTGGCACTTGGCATGATTCACTCGCTCCAGTCACGCGGTGAGTGCGAGTTGCTCGCCGTGACCATCACGAAAGATCATCCGCTAGCGGCAGCATTTGTGGATGCGGTGAATACGTTTTACGGAAACGGTGACGTGCCAATTGGCGTCTGTCACAGCGGTGTCACGGATCAAGAAGGCAAGTTCAATGGCCTTGCCAAAGTCATGGACGATGGCAAGTTGCGCTACCCGCATGATCTGATGACAGGTGCTGATGCACCCGATGCAGTGACTGTGTTGCGAAAGGCTTTGGCTTCGGCACCCGATCACTCGGTCGCAGTCATGCAAGTTGGTTTTTCAACGAACCTTGCGAACTTGCTGGATTCGAAGCCCGACGACATCAGCCCATTAGCCGGCCGTGAGCTGGTCGAAAGGAAAGTCAAGCTGCTGTCGATGATGGCTGGTGCATTCACGCAAATCAAAGACGGCAAAGGACAGCTTTACGACCATAAAGAATACAACGTCGTGAAGGACATACCTTCCGCCCAGAAACTTGCGACCGATTGGCCGACCACCATTCTTTGGAGCGGTTTTGAGATTGGTTTGAATTTGGCCTATCCGCATCAAAGTAGCGAGAATGACTTCAACTATGTCGACCATCACCCGCTCAGCGAAGCGTATGTGCTTTACAATCCTCCGCCACATGATCGTCCGACGTGGGATTTGACGAGTGTGCTGCAGGCAATTCGGCCGACGCACGAGTACTTTGAGCTTTCGCCACCAGGCACGGTGACGGTCGCGGATGATTCGCTGACCACATTCACACCGAGCGAAAACGGTAAGCATCACTACCTTGTGATGCCTGAGGCGATGAAACCACGAGCGCTCGAAGCATTGCAGTTGCTATCGAGTGAGCCGCCCAAAAATGTTTCTTCTAAATAGCCATGGTGCTTCATGGGAGGAACGTCATGACGTCACCGCGAATCGTGGTCCTGGGCAGCATCAATATGGATGTTGTGATTCGCTGCGAGACATTGCCGCGACCAGGCGAAACGGTGATCGCCAAGTCATCGGATGAAGTTTGCGGCGGCAAGGGTGCGAATCAGGCAATCGCAGCCGCTCGACTTGGCGGCAAGGTCGAGATGATCGGGAGCGTCGGTAGCGATTCGTTCGCCACTCGTCTGCTTACGAACTTGCGAGATGCAGATATCTCCGTTGAAGCGGTTCGACGTGAAAACGCATGCGCCAGTGGTCTCGCTGTGGTCGCTGTCGAAGACTCAGGACAAAACTCGATCCTCGTGGTGCCGGGGGCGAATGGGCGTGTCACAATCGAAACGCTGAGTGAGCACGAACATCGAATCGCGTCCAGCGAAATGTTGCTGTGCCAGCTCGAATTGCCAATCGAGACGGTCATTCGCGGGATCGAAGTTGCCCAGGCAAACGGCGTTCGCGTGATCTTGAATCCAGCACCGATGCCGAGTGTTTTCCCAGAATCGCTGTTCCATGTTGATTTGATTTGTCCGAACCAGCATGAAGCGGAATCGTTGTTGAAGACGAGTATCGTGTCGGCTGATGACGCGGTGTCAGCCTCGCAAGAACTGGTGCGTCGCGGTGCGAAACATTCGATCATCACGCTTGGCAGCGACGGTGCAGTCGTGTGCGATGGAAGTCGGACACAGTGGATTAAGCCGTTCGTCATCAGCCCCGTTGATACGACTGCGGCTGGCGACGCGTTTGCTGGTGCGATCGCCGTGTATTGGCCGCAACTCGGTGACCTGTTTCAAGCCGCAAGATATGCAAGTGCCGCTGGCGCGATCGCTGCCAGCCGTGCTGGAGCCCAGCCGTCTCTGCCCACACGAGCGGAGCTCGAGGCTTTTCTCAATTCACAATCTCACGATGCAACTCATTAATACAAATCACTCAATATGAATAAAGCCACACAAGCTTCACTGCTCATCGTCGTACTTTCACTCGTCGGCTGTTCCTCCAAGCCATCCACGTCGTCGAGCCAACCATCCGCAACTTCGCAAGCGGACTCCAAGCCAAGAATTGCGTTGATCATGAAGTCGCTCGCCAACGAATTCTTTTCCACGATGGCAGCCGGGGCTGAAGCACACCAACAGGAGCACTCTGGGGATTACACACTTGTCGTCAACGGGATCAAAGACGAGCGTGATCTGTCGCGACAAGTGGCTCTTGTGGATGAGATGGTTTCGAGCGGAGTTAACGCAATCGTTATCGCACCGGCTGATTCCAAGGCCCTCGTGCCTGCGCTTCGACGAGCCGTTGAAGCTGGCGTCGTCGTCATCAACATCGACAATCGACTTGATCAGGAAATCCTCAAGCAAGAATCCGTTTCCATTCCATTTGTCGGCCCCGACAATCGACTGGGTGCAAAGAAAGTCGGCGAGTATCTCGCGACAAAGCTCACTAGCGGTGACGAAGTACTTGTCCTCGAAGGCATCCGCACGTCGTTCAATGGAACCGAGCGGCGGCTTGGCTTCGAAGACGCGATGGGTGCCGCTGGTATCAAGATCGTTGACAGCCAATCAGCCCAATGGGAGATGAGCAAGGCCAACACGATCGCGTCAGCGATGCTCAGCGAACACCCCAACGTAAAAGCCATTTTGGCCGCGAACGACAACATGGCACTCGGCGCGATCGCCGCCGCCAAGAGTGCTGGCCGATCCGATGATTTACTCATCGTCGGCTTTGACAATATCACGGCGGTCCAACAATCGATTCGTGAAGGCAAAGTCCTCGCTACCGCTGATCAGCATGGTGACCAACTTGCCGTGTTCGGTATCGACGCTGCGTTAAAGCTCTTGAATTCGCCCGAGAGCACGATTGAGGACACGGAAACTCCCGTGGATCTCGTCACTGCCGAGACGCTTTGATGACCGACGAGTCACGGCTGCTGTTCTCCTGTGTGGGACTTTCGAAGTCGTACACGGTGAAAGTGCTCGACGACGTTTCGTTTGAGCTGAGACGCGGCGAGATCCACGCGTTACTCGGTGCAAACGGTGCGGGAAAGAGTACGTTTTGCAAGATCGTCGCTGGGTTAACTGCGGCGTCGTCGGGCACGATGCAATTGGACGGTAAAAGCTTTGCACCATCAAACAAGCGGCAAGCGGAAGCTGCGGGCGTTCAGATCGTGCAACAAGAACTCAATCAAATCGGAACATTGAGCGTTGCTGAGAATTTACTGTTTGGTCGCTTCCCTCATCGTTTCGGATGCATCAATCGCAAGGAGCTTCACCGCCGCGCACGAATCTCGCTGGAGCGATTCGGGATCGACGACATTGCGCTCGACATGCCGGTTTCGAGACTGGGAGTGGGGCAACGGCAATTGATCGAGATCGCGACGGCGCTGGATCGCGATTGCCGCCTATTGATTCTGGATGAACCGACCGCAGCACTCACGCATCGTGAAACGGAAAAGTTGTTCACATGGTTGAGCCAAATGCGGGATCGTGGCGTCGGAATCATCTACATCAGCCACCGACTCGACGAAGTCAGCAAGTTGACGGATCGAGTCACAATCCTGCGTGATGGACGCCGCGTCGAATCGTGTTCAACTTCCGAGTTGTCGACCACCGACATGGTGCGTGCGATGACGGGTATCGAATCCGCGTCCACCGAGACGGAGTTCACGTCGCATACGCAAACGCCGATTCGTCTTCGTGTGAAGAACATCGTTCGAACGGGCGTGCTTGAGAACATTTCCTTTGAAGTGCATGCTGGCGAGCGACTTGGAATCGCAGGGCTAGTCGGCTCTGGAAGAACGGAATTGCTGCGAGCAATGTTTGGCAGCGATACGGCTGACTCGGGCTCGATCCAGCTCGATGATGATCCGCAACAGCATCGTTTTCGTTCGCCAAGCCAAGCCGTTCATCATGGCTTGGCAATGGTTACCGAAGACAGAAAGCAATCCGGGTTACTGCTCAGCCAATCCATCGCCGTCAACACGACGCTCGCATCGATGCAACAGGTTTGCTCACGCGTGGGAGTCATCAATCGACAACGCGAACACACTGCGGCCAGTGACTATCGCGAGAAACTTGATATTCGATGCCCCGACGTGAACCAAACCTGTGCATCGCTTAGCGGCGGGAACCAGCAAAAAGTGGTGATGGCAAAATGGTTGCTGTGTGGTGCCAATGTGTTCCTATTCGATGAGCCCACGCGGGGTGTCGATGTGGGTGCGATCCAGCCGATTCATCGGTTGTTCGAAGAACTCGCACGTGATGGGAAAGCGATTGTGATCGTGAGCAGTGATCTTGATGAGCTACTGCGGACGTGTGATCGAATCATTGTCCTCTCCGCTGGTCACGTGACGGGAGAGTTCACGCGTGGTGTTTGGTCGCGAGAGTCGATCATGCAGGCTTCATTTGCTGGTTACGCAATTTAGAAAGCGGGTGAGAAGGCGATGCCAAGCAATGAATCATGGATTGTTCGATTGATGCGAAACCCGGCGCTAGTCCAGTACGCTGGTATGGTCGGCGTCTTGATGTTGCTCATTGCTATTTTTAGCAGCCTGAGCGAGCACTTCTTTCGATTCCAAACGATCCCGTTGATCTTGAACCAGATCCCTGACTTGATCGTGATCGCCGTTGGCATGACGTTGGTACTCGTGATCGGAGGCATCGACTTGTCCGTGGGGTCGCTACTGGCACTCGGTTCGGCCGTCATCGGGGTCTTGATGGTTGATCACGGCTGGTCGTTTCTGCCGGCGTCGATCGTCTGCATCGTTGCCGCCGGGCTATGTGGGCTCATCAACGGACTGATAAGTGTCGGAGCAAAGATTCCCTCGTTCATAGTGACCTTGGGCATGCTCGAAATCGCTCGCGGAGTCGCTTACTTACTGACGAATTCGGAACAGAAATACATCGGCTCGTCCGTCGAGACACTCAGTAAGCCATTGCCACTGATCGGATTGTCGTCTGCGTTTCTTATCGCCTTGGTGGTGGTCCTGGTCGCACAGTGGGTTTTGACGCGCACAGTGTTCGGACGCTATTGCATTGCGATCGGCACCAACGCCGAGACCGTTCGCATGTCGGGCGTCAACACGGTTCCCTACAGCGTCATTGTGTTCGCCGTCAGCGGGCTGCTTTGCGGATTGGCCGCGATCATGCGAACGACGTTGTTGCCAAGCACAGATCCAGAGACGGGAGTCGGCATCGAGTTAGCCGCGATCGCCGCATGCGTCATTGGCGGCACGAGTCTGATGGGCGGACGCGGTTCAGTCATCCACACATTCTTCGGCGTGTTGATCATCTCGGTCCTCCAAACTGGCCTGGCACAAATTGGAGCCGCCGAAGGTACGAAACGCATCGTCACCGGCTCAGTCATCATCGTCGCAGTACTCCTAGACGCTGCACGCGGACGCTGGTTTGCTCGGCGGTAACTTTGTTGCTTTTGCGTGCTTCCTGTCGGATCGGGGCTTGCCCCGTGCGGCTTGTTGTTGACGACGCGGGACAAATACAAGTTGTGTCGGCCCTTCGGGCCTAAACGCAACTGTTGCACGATACATCTTCAGTCAATGGTTTTCAGGGCCGGAGGCCCGGCACATGAACTGCCGGTGGCGTCAGCCACCGATGCGCCTCACCCAAAAACTAAAGGCCCGAAGGGTCGACACCAAGGCGATCACTTGGCAGGATCACTTGGGGCCGCGCTCAGCAGTTTTTGTTTCCAACGCCACGAATGTCGGACCTTTGACCGCTGATGAGGCAGAGCCTTTATCATTGGGCATGAAAAAACCTCGCGACTTGCATCGCGAGGTTTCGTTGAATCAGGCTAATGTGCCGGACGCAGATTAATTAAGAATCTTGCCGAGGTCGCTGAGGATCGACTCGATGTTGAGGTCCTTGGCGTTAGCAACAGCGTGACTGGCTTTGACGCCTAGGTCGCTTGCGAAGCACACAGTGACTTCAGCCTTGGCGTTGACGCCGTAGTTGTCTGGGCCGTTTTCGAATTCGTTAGGAACGACGAACGGGATGTTCTTGGTCTTGCTCGCAGTCGCAAACTTCTTGGCTTCTTCGGTGGCACTGTCCTTGTCGTCGGCCATCACGTTGACGAAAACGCGAAGCTTGGACGATTCGTTTTCTTCGATCGCCTTGTCAAGCTTTTGAACAAGCTCAGTTACCTTTGGGTCGGTCGAACGGGTGAACACGATGACTTGTGGCTTGGAACCATTGCGGCAGCGATAGCAAAGGTTCTTGCCTTCTGCGACACCGTCGTTCTCAGCGCCAGCGATCTTCGTGACATTGAACGCGCCTAGGCTATCACCGACTTGTGGACCGCTCTTCATCTCTGCTTTGACGGCGTCGTCTGCGGTAGCAACACCACTCATCGCGAAAGCGACGACAGCAAGACCGAGCATGAATAGTTTCTTCACGGAAATTCTCTCTACAATGTGACTGGGATACTTGCCACACAGCGTGGCCGAAGTCTGAAATTGTAAAGCAATCGTCAACCAATGGTGGACTGATTTTGAGAAAACGAACTATCATCCAGCAGGAAATTGTACCCGCCTTGCCCAATTTCGAGCGAATTTCCCAGGAAATCCTTATGCAAAATGCCCGGCAACTCACTCGAATGTTTACCAGAATCAACGCGATATTTTTGATTCTCGGAGCTTTTTGTTTGCTAGCATCGTCGCTTAACCAAGCTGTCGATGGGGCTGACGGGGGCCAACGTCTCTCCGATCCCAAGCAGCAAGTCGACCATTCTCCAGCTGATTTGGCGATGTCACCGGACGGTGAATGGATCGTGACCGCCAACCAAACGTCCAACTCCGTCTCGCTCATTCGTACCCAGACGCACGAAGTGATCGACGAGATCGTTTGTGGTGAACATCCAACCGACATTGAGTTCATTTCACAAACGAACCAGTTCCTGGTCAGCGCCGCATGGGCTGGTACCGTCGAAACGTACTCCATCACCAACAGCAAGTTGAGTCATGTGGCATCCGTGGCCGTTGGATTTGAACCAACCGGCATCACAATCACGACTGACGGCTCGAAGGCATACGTCGGCTTAGTCGCATCCGCCCAAGTCGCTGAGATCAATTTGCGAACACATCAATTGTTGCGACGCATTGAGGTTGGTCATTGGCCGAAGTATCTGACGCTATCACTCGATGGTAAGCGGCTTGCCGTTGGCAATGGCGGTGACGGAAACATCATGGTGGTTGATACGGAATCCGGAGAAGAGCTCTATCAGGAACCGCTTGCGAATGGATGCAACCTCGGCCAAATGCGAACCTCGGCTGATGGACAATACGCGTATTTCACTTGGATGGTGTATCGAACCAATCCGATCAATGTGAGCAACATTCAACGAGGCTGGATTCTTGCCAGTCGCATCGGACGTGTTCGGCTGGATGGCCCAGCTGATCGCGAGGCGATATCGCTCGACGTGCCAGGTTTAGCCGTCGCAGATCCACATGACCTCGTGATGAGCGACGATGGCAATCGCTTGGTCGCATCGTCGTCGGGGACTCATGAGCTACTGGTCTATCGCTTGCCGGATTTGCCGTTCATCGGTGCTGGCGGACCAGGCGACCTGATTGAACGTGAGTTGCAACGAGACAAAGACCGTTTCGATCGCATCGAAGTGGGCGGCAGACCGCTGGGGCTAAGAATGAGCAGCGACAATCGCACGGTCTATGTCGCAAACTTCTTGCGGAACTCGATCCAGGTGGTCGACATTCAAGCGAAGAAAGTGACCGACGAAATCAAGCTCGGTGGCCCCGCAGAGACGACGCTGGCACGCCGCGGAATGGAAGTTTTCTATGACGCTGAGTTCAGTCTGGACCAGTGGTACAGTTGTCATTCGTGTCACCAAGATGGCGGTTTGAATTCCCGACCGATGGACACGATGAACGACGGCACCGAAGGAACCTATAAAACAGTTTTGCCGCTCTACAACGTGACACAATCCGCACCCTGGACTTGGCACGGATGGCAGCAAGACTTGACTGAGGCGATGGAGAAATCCGTGACCTCAACAATGTTAGGAAAACCGCCGAGCGAAGAAGATAAAGCGGCCTTGATCGCGTACTTGGCGACCTTGGAATTGCCACCCAATCCGTATCTCTCGGCCGATGGTAGGCTCAGCGATGCGGCGGAGCGTGGAAAGCAGATTTTCTTTAGCGACAAGGCTGCCTGTGCGGATTGCCACAACGGACCGCTCTATACCGACGGTGAAGTTCACGACGTGGGGACTTCGAGCGAGTCGGATTATTACCAGGGCTACAACACCCCGTCGCTGCTGGGCGTGTATCGACGAGTGCGGTTGTTGCACAACGGTTCAGCGAAGAGTCTCGAGAAAGTTTTGACGGGACGTCACAGCCCAGAGAAAGTGAACGGCAGCGAGTTAACCGAGCAAGAAACAGCCGATCTGATCGAGTTTCTCAAGACGCTGTAGCGAACATTGCAATGACCCGTCTTCTTACCTCTGTCTATTTCAGGTCGCGATCGATGTTACTCCGGTCGGTAGTCACGCTTGCTGTATTTTGCGTGAGCTCGTTGTCAACGTTTGCTCGCGAGCCAGTTCCTGTCATCTTTGATACCGACATCACCGGTGACGTTGATGATGTGTTGGCACTAGCGATGCTGCATACGCTGGCGGATCGTGGCGAGTGTGAACTCGTTGCAGTGACGGTTTCCAAAATCAATCCGTTGACGGGACGGTTTGTGGACGCCGTCAACACGTTCTATGGTCGGCCAGCGATACCCATTGGTGTCACGCACGATGCTCAAGTTCGCGACAGCAAGTATCTTTCGCTCGTTGAGACGGTGGCGCTCATTGAGACGGTGGATGGTGAGCGACTGCGTTATCCGCATGACGTTCAATCCAATGACGAGCTTCCCGATGCCGTGCGTTTGCTGCGGCAACAACTCGCCGCGGCGGATGACCATTCCATTGTCATCATTCAAGTCGGTTTGGCGTCAAATCTTGCGGCGCTCGTCTTAACGGGTCCCGATGATGTGAGTCCTTTATCAGGCGTCGATCTTGTTCAGCGTAAGGTGCGGCTTGTCTCCGTGATGGCTGGTGCGTTCGGCGCGACTGCTGACGGCAAGAATGAGGCGGAAGCCAACGTGCGCAATGGGATCGAGTCGATGCGAACGTTTGCGGATCGATGGCCAGAAAGTGTTCCCGTGGTTTGGAGCGAGTTCGAGATTGGCTTGCGGTTGCCCTACCCACGGGAGAGTGTTCGTGACGATTTTGGGTATCGCGAACACCATATTGTTCGCGAAGCGTACTTGCTGCACAGCGGCCCAGAGCACGACCGTCCGACGTGGGATTTGACGAGCGTTTTGTACGCCGTTCGACCAGACCATGGTTATTTTGGCCTCAGCGAATCTGGGTTGGTGACGGTGTCCGAGAAAGGCGTGACACGCTGGGAGAGCGGCTCCAGCCAACGAGATCGACTGCTCAGGCTCGCCAACGACCAACAACCGCGGGTGCTGGAATCGCTGCGGCAACTCGTCAGCCAGCCCCCCAAGCACTAGGGTGCACAGTCACTAGAGGTACAGAGCCCTCGACTGGGTCGGTTGCTACAAATGGATACCAAATGTGGCTGACAATTTTGACTCGTTTGTGCAATTATGATGTCAGGTTCCTGTTGAGAAGTCGTTTTATTGAGAGATGCGAAAATGCTGGTACGGCTGACTATTGCGATCGCGTTTTTGTCATGCAGTTTCTCGTGCGCGGTGGGAGCGGATGACACAGCGTCCGTTATCGGTAAACAAGTCAGCCGCTTTGAGCTGGACAATTGCTACGGCAAGTCGGTCTCGCTCGGCGACTTCGAAGGCAAGAAAGCGATCGCAATCGTTTTCCTCGGGACGGAGTGTCCCATGGCGAAGTTGTACGGTCCGCGGCTGAGTGAAATTCAAACAAAGTTTGCTGAAGCGGACGTGGCTATTCTCGGGCTCAACGCGAACACACAAGACAGCCTGACAGAACTTGCCGCGTACACACGCAACCACAACATCAACTTTCCGATGCTTAAAGATGTCGGTAATCGGATTGCGGATGAGCTTGGTGCCACACGAACACCCGAAGTGTTCTTGCTGGATGAGACATTTGTGGTTCGTTACCACGGACGCATCGACGACCAGTACGGTGTCGGATACTCGCGCGAGCGAGGGTTGCACTCGGACCTCGCGACGGCGATTCAAGAGTTGGTCGATGGAAAAGCAGTCACTGTCCCCGAGACCGAAGTCACGGGATGCCATATTGGTCGTGTGAAAGAAGCGACACCCATCGGTGACATCACATTCAGCAAACACATGGCACCGATTTTCAACGCTCGATGTGTGAGTTGTCACCGCGAGAGCGAAATCGCACCGTTCACTTTGACAAGCTATGACGATGTACTGGGGTGGGAAGATACGATCCTTGAAGTGATCGATGAGAATCGCATGCCACCTTGGTTTGCAAACCCAGACCACGGAAAGTTTGCGAACGATGCGCGCTTGAGCGAAGACGAGAAGGAGCTCATTCGTACTTGGGTCGACAACGGCATGCCCGAAGGCGACGTGGCTGATCTCCCGGAGCCGCCCAAGTTCACGGTCGGTTGGCAGATTCCTCAGCCCGATCAAGTTATTCCGATGCGTGACAAGCCCTTCAATGTTCCGGCCGAGGGTCTGGTTGATTACCAGCGATTCGTGGTCGATCCACAGTGGACAGAGGATAAGTACATTGTCGCAGCACAAGCTCGCCCCCAAAATCGCAGCATCGTGCACCACATCCTGGTCTACATCATTCCGCCAGGCAGCAAGAAAGCGGATTTGCGCCAGGTGTTAGTGGGTTACGCCCCAGGCGGTTTGCCGATCTTGCTCGACGACGGCGTGGCGTTTCACGTGCGTGCTGGAAGTAAGTTGCTATTCGAGATGCACTACACACCCAACGGATACGCGCAAACGGACTTGAGCGATGCAGGTGTCTGTTTTATCGATGAATCGAAAGTAAAGAAGCGTCTCGAAGGCCAAATCGCGATCAACCACAAGTTCTTGATTCCGCCAGGCAAACCGAACCATGACGTAATGGCGCTCTACACATCAAGCCGTGACGAGATGTTACTCGCGATGACGCCACACATGCATTTGCGTGGTAAGGCATTCCGCTACGAAGCGCGTTATCCCGATGGCACCCAGGAAGTATTGCTCGATGTGCCCAACTACGACTTCAATTGGCAATTGAAGTACATCCTCGAAGAGCCCAAGCGGTTGCCCAAAGGCACCGTTGTTGAATGCACCGCGATCTACGATAACTCGGCGAAAAACCCCAGCAATCCAGATCCAAGCAAGAGTGTTCACTGGGGCGACCAAAGTTTTGACGAGATGATGATCGGCTTCATGGATACCGTCGCTGTTCGGTAAAAAGTGATCAGTGACCATTTGTATCGACTCAGAAACTGGTGGGAACGCCGATTCTTTACACATCTGTTCATTGATTGTCGTAGCGTCTTGAACGGATGAGCACTCCCGAACGAAGATCAGGACGAATTCTGTTCTTTGGGTCGATTCAGTTGCTTCGTCGCCCGATACGAAAAGATAGCTTGTGACGGTTGTAGGGGTGTGCGCACCTGTCGAATTGGGCATCGAATTGTAGTGAGGAAGCTATATGCAGAACTGGATGCTGCACGCCTCGCTTCGGGTCGCAATGACGCTTTGCTGTTTTGTGACTGTGCATGCCCAGACGCCGAATCCGTATGTCTACGATGGGCGTCCGTTAAATCCAGAGGCTGAGAGCAGTCCGTATCGGGCTTACGCGGCGTTGACGGGGCGAGCCGATGACCCGGGCCGCGTTCACACGGATCTTTTTGTTCCGTTGCTCTCCAGTCGTGAGAGCTTGCTGTTTGCTGACGTTCGCGGCCAGTATCTTTACGGAGGCGGCGGGGAAGGCAATTTGGGGCTCGTCTATCGTCACATGTTTGATGACGAGTACATCGCAGGCGTCTACGGGTTCTATGATCTCAAGCAGTCGGCGAACGCCAACACGTTTCACCAGGCAACATTCGGAATCGAACTCCTGAGCGATGTTTGGGATGTTCGTTGGAACACGTATGTTCCTGAGGGTGGATCGGCTCAAGCGGTCGATGCCACCGCTGTTGTCTCCAACGGAAATCTCGTTGTCCAGAACAACGTTGAACGAGCCTACTACGGCACCGACGCAGAAATCGGAGCCTTGCTTTGGCGAATGCCGGGACTCCATGACAGCGAGCTGCGTTATTTCGCCGGGGCATATCACTTCGATACGAACTCGCCTAATGCCCAGTCCATCAGCGGCCCTCGAGTTCGGGCGGAGTTGAGATCCTTTGACTTGCCGTTCTTAGCGTTGGACTCGCGAGTCACTATGGGCGTCCAATACCAATACGATTCGGTTCGCGATTCGCAGACGGCTGGAACGCTCTCCGTGCGGATGCCGTTTGGTCCAGATCGAGGTCGTAGTCGACGAATGACACGACTTGAGCGGCGGATGACCGATGTCGTGGTCCGAGATGTCGACGTCGTGACCGAGGCAACACCAACGCCAGGCGGACAAGAGGTTGCGCTGCATGCGACTTACGATTTCGAAATCGGCTCGGTCACTGTGGTGGACGCTGGTACCGCCAACTTGCAGGACGTCGTCGCGAATGCAACGACCGACTCTGTCATCATCGATGGCGGGCGCGGTGATATCGCGTTGGCGGATCCGATCGAGGTTCAAGACGGCCAACAGATTCTCGGAGGTGGCTTGAGGGTGAAGGGAACTGTGACCGGTATCCAAGCGGTTTACGGAACCGAAGTCACGTTGCGTGGTAGAGATGACACCAAGTCGGTGATCTTGACGGCGGACAACAGCGTGATCTCCGGGTTCAACATTCTGGGCGGTTTGCATGGGATCTCCAGCGAGCTTGCGGGCGGATTGGATGACTTGGTGGATGTGTTGATCATTGGCAATAACGTCACGGGCGCGACCGATAGCGGGTTTCGATTCGGCAGCTTAGATGTCGACAGCGTGATTGCTCATAATCGTGCGACTGGAAACGGTGCCCACGGATTTGACATCGAGAAAAATGAAGGTTTGTTTGTCCAGAACAATGCTTTGGGGAATGCGGGCAATGGATTCGACTTGTTCGACAATGACGGTGACGTGTCATTCAATCGATCGCTGAGGAACGAAGGTTTCGGTTTCTTTGCCGACGACAATTCGGGCAGTTTTGACGAGAACGAATCCTACGAGAATGAACAAAGCGGCTTCGACTTTCTCAACAACACAGGCTCCATCGCAGGCAACTTGTCGGCGGACAATGGGATGCAGGGCTTCACCTTCGCAAGCAACCATGGCATCGTGGAAAAGAACGCAGCCTTCGATAACGGTTCGTTTGGTTTTGACTTTGCGGACAACAGTGGCACGGTTCAAGACAACTTGTCGTACGACAATGGTGATGTTGGATTCGACTTCACTAACAACCTGAGCCTGTTTCAACGCAACGAGGCGATCGGGAACGGTGGTGCAGGGTTTAGTTTCAGTGATAACCTGGGTCTTTTCCTAGCGAACGAAGCGTCTGAGAACACCGGCGACGGATTTTCCTTCAACGAGAACGCTGCGGGAGCGACATTCTCAAACAACGTTGCCGAGAGCAATGGGCTAACGGGTTACGACGGGACGAACAACGGAACCGCGGTCAACAATATCGGATCCAACAACGAGAACGGCAACGATACGTTTCCTTAGTCGCAGTTTGTATCAATTGAATTCGAACGCTTCGTAAGAGAACGACAGCATACACGGATGGGAGTCGCGAGCAGGATGCCGCAACGCAACAAGATCACAAGCCAAAATTCGCTGCGATGGGTCGCCAACCTCATCGTTGTGATCTCGTTCGTCTTGAGCTCACCAGCGCTTCACTCACAACAACCAGTGACTGTGACAGCTGATCCGACGATGCAGGATCCGCTGAGTCTGGATGCGGTTGGTGTTGATCCCGTCTTACCGGGTTTACTCGACATTGACGCCGTGATTCCAAACCCGGTAATGCAGGCTCCAATCCAGCGAGCCGACGCGAACGCGCCTAAGCCTGATGCGCTGCGAGACAAGGACGCAGAACTCGCTTCTGACCCGCGAATTACCAGTCTGTTTGGCGAAGTGAACCAGATCAGCGAATTGCCAGAAAATCGTGAACAGTTGGCTCGGTCGCCGGCTGCCGATGCGGTGTTTCGTGAGGAGGCCTTGGGACGTCGAACCTCCGACGTCGGTGACTTGTTGCGTCGTTCGAAAGCGGCTCACGGCGTTTCGATCCAAAATCGCACACCCATCGTCAGTGATACTCGAATTCGCGGTCAGCGCGTGGGGCAAGTGCTTGCCTCAGGATCGTATTGGGCACCAGCTCGCATGGACTTGGATACGATGATGAGCAAGATCGATTCGCGACTGGTTCAGGATACAATTTTGATCAAGGGGCCTTACGCGAGTCGTTACGGACCGGGTTTTCGCTTCGTTGATTTAGAGTTTTTGCAATCACCGCGGTATGAAAATGGTTACGAGGGTCACGGCTCCACAAGCGGAACCTACACCAGCAATGGTGAGCAGTTTTATGGTCGCCAATCGTTCTGGGGTGGCAGTGATGACTATGGTTTTCACATCAGCTACGGTCATCGAGGCGGTAATGATTACGAGACGGGACAAGAGGGCTTCTTTATCCCAGCGAGCTATAAGTCTCGCGATCTTTTTGTCGCCTATGGGTTCGATCTGAGCAGTCACGAAAAGATCGAAGTGAACGCTTTGCGATTAGACCAAACCGACCTCGAGTTTCCTGGGTTGGTCACGGACTTGAATTTCCTCGTTACCGACGGCTACGAAATTACCTACACGAACGATTCGCCAGCGTTCGCCGATCGCTTTACTTCAGAGGTTTGGTACAACCGAACGCGTTTCGAGGGCGACACGACGAGGCCAGGCAAGGCGAGACAAATTCCGACTCTCGTGAATTCGTTCCAGCCATCGTTTCTTGGTGCCAACGATGGCTTTACCACGACCGATGGTGACGCCTTATCTGCGGGTTATCGAATGGAGTCGACCTATCTCTCAGAGGATTCACAGTTCTCCGTCGGCACCGACATGATCTATCTGAACCAGGAGCTCAACGAATACGACTTCTATGACCCGGACCCGAACGACAATAACTTCCCAATTCCTCGTAGCGATTCCATCGACGTTGGTGCTTATGCCGAGCGGATCTTGCAGTGGAGCGACGATTTGGTGCTGACAGCCGGGACTCGTCTTGATGGCGTGTTCACGGATTCACGCGATATCGTGCAAGGCGTACCGGCCCCGCTCAGTGAACTTGAGGAGACAACCTTGGACAAGAAGTTCTTGCTAGGAGCCGCCTACTTAACAGCCAACCGAGATCTTGGTTCAGGTTGGAGCAGCAATGCCGGCCTCGGTTTCGCGATGCGCCAGCCTACCTTAACGGAGATGTATGCAGAATTCACATTCATCGGATCGTTGCAGCGAGGCTTGACGTTTTTGGATGGCGATCCGAAGCTGAAGTCAGAGCGGATGTATCAGTGCGACTTGGGACTCGAGTATGTTTCGGACGATGTGAAGTTTGGTTTGCACGGTCACCACGCGTGGATCCAAAATTACATCACGTACGATTTATTTGACCCAGCGGGAACCATTGACGGCTTCCAACAAGGGGCATCATTCGTGAACACGGACCTGGCAACGCTTTGTGGATTTGAGACTTACGGACAAGTGGACATGACGTCGATGCTGTCCTTGTTTGGCGTCTTGACCTATGTCGACGGACGCGATCGTACGCGTCTTGATCCTTCTCGTCATACCGGCGAAGCATTCCGCAGCGGTAACTCCACCGTCGAGGCGGAGCCGCTTCCGGGCATCGCTCCGATGGAGGCACGCGTTGGCGTGTTGCTCCAAGATCCATCGCCCGACGATCGCTGGGGCATCGAATTTGCTGCTCGGATCGTCGACAACCAAGGTCGCGTCGCCAGTACGCTGGAGGAAATTGCAACACCGGGCTTCACGGTTTATGACATCCGCAGCTACCGACGTCTTAACCGCTTGCTGCTGACGAGCGGTTTCGAGAATCTGACCAACAAGTTCTACCGCGAGCACATCGACTACCGTTCCGGTCGCGGTGTCTTCCGCCCCGGCTTCGCGTTCTACGTTGGAGCTGAACTGAGGTACTGACCGTGTTGCGTTGCGAGTCGATGCTTCAATAAACGCTAGCCGCAAACGCGATTTCGGCCTGAGCGTTTGGCTTCATAGAGTTGAATATCCGCAGCTTCCAAGAGTTTCTTGGAAGTCTTTGGTTCAGTCGGGTTCAAGCATGCGAACCCGAAGCTGGCAGTGATTTGAAGTGGTCCAGCGGAGGTTTCGAATGGTTCGCTAGCGACGCAGTGACGGCAGCGTTCCGTTATCTCCTCGGCTTCCTTGCGTCCGGTTGCTGCCAGGAGCAAGCAGAATTCTTCACCCCCGTAGCGTGCGAGAAGGTCATCGGTGCGACAGATGTCACCGATTCGCTTGCCAAATGTTCGGAGCACTTCGTCGCCGACCAAGTGACCGTAAGTATCGTTAACCGACTTGAAGTGGTCGATATCAATCATCACTACCGCCATTTCCATTTGAGCACGCGTTGATCGAGCGATCTCGCGGTTCATCGCTTCCATTAAGTATCGCTTGTTCATCGTTCCCGTGAGCGCGTCGCGGGTCAACGCGCTGTAGACCGTTTCGTGGTATTGAGTCTCCACACAATCCGCGGACAGGAAGCGAAACAGAAAGCTGCCGATGCGAACCGTATCGCCGCTGTGCAATGCACAGTCCGACTTGATCAGGTTGTCGTTGACTAATGTGCCGTTAGTGCTACGCAAATCGCGAATAAAGTACCCATCCTCACTGCGGACCAACAGCGCATGCTGACGCGAGACACTGGAGTCGAACAGCGATATGTCTGCTTCGGGTGCCCTGCCAATCGAAAATTCATCTTCCTCGAGCAAGAGCATTCCGTCGATCACATCCGGCGGATAAATCTGTACCAAGCAACATTCGTCGTCCGGTTGAGTTGGCAACGGAATCGGTTGCCGCCGAAGTGTCGCTTCGGCGACCGCAGCACGATCATGAGTCACAGGCACTGATGGAGCGGTAACCGAAACGAGTTGGCTGGCGGCAGTGTTCGTCATGGTGTTCAAATCGAATTCGAGATAGCGTGGCGTTTTGGACTAGAAAGCAGGGTTTAGATCCGCTTTCACAAGCATGGGTCACCCCACGGTGGAGCAACTGTTCCTAACCACGTCTTTTCCGTTGACAGCCATGTTTCGATGCCAACTCAATCGTTTGTATCGATCGTGTTGATCAGTTCGACTTTCGAAGTCGCTTGGTCCTCAGATGCCAGGGCGTCAATCGCATCCATCAATTGCTGTAGCAGTTGACTTTGCGGGCTACTGAGCGTCTGTCGAGGTAACAGCGACTTCCTTTGCTGGAGTCCGAGCAGGTGTTTGCGTCGCGAATCCTTATCCGTCTGTTTGGCGTAGAACGTGGCAAGCAGAAGTTCCGCTTCCATCCAGTTCAATGCGTCGTCAATCGTCAGTGCTTGATGGTCCTGGAGAATCTCGAATGCCGAGGTTGCCTTCTGGGCATGTTCGATTTGCGCCTTCGTTGAGACTAGCTCGGAAGGACTTGCATCCGAAAGCAACATTGCGAGCGCATGATGTGTTTGTGCGTAGCGTTGAAGTCGGTCGACGGTAACTTCGTCTCGCAGCAGTGCCTCATAGGTTTGCAGTGACTGACGCAGAAGTCTCTGGGCCAAATCAGGATTGCGATTCGTTCCGGTCGCGAGAATCTGTCCCAGGTTGTTTTCTGCGGTGGCCAGGTTCGTGCGATAAAAACCATCGTCATCTGTGAGTCGCCAAGCATTTTCGAGCATACGAATGGATGCCTCGTAGTCCGACGTTGCTTCAGCTCGCTTATCGATCGCCACGCTGCAATTCCCTCGCTCGAGCAACGCATGAGCCAAAGATTGGAGATAGTCGATGCGTTCTGGGTCGGTTTGGGACCAACGATTCAGATCGTCGATCAGTACGGACCAACATCCGAGCGCGAATTCATGCTGGCCTTCTTCGCCCAACCGCCGAGCGTTTTCGGTTTGGATCGTTTCCGAAAGTCTTCGGTGACCGACGGTGTCGTGATGACTGGCCAACCAGCGCGCGACGCGAATCGCGTTCGTGTAACGTTCTTCGTCCCATGGCTGCGCATTCGGTCCGCTCGCCAGGATTGCAAAACGCAACGCCACTTCCATTCGTACATAGGCCGACGCTACTCTTGCGACGAACGCATCGAGCGTTGGGTGATCGTTCGCGATCGTTCCATGTTCGGCCGAGTGCACGATATGTTCCAACCATTGACGGGCCGTGGCGATACGGTCGCTGGAGGGCATTTCGGTTGCTTGTTGGTCGCTAACCAGCAGTTGGCCAATCAGCGCATTGATTCGTTCCAGCTCAAACATTCCTTCGAGTGATGCTTGTAGACCGGTGCGAGCGATCGTGGTTCCAGCGGATGAGACTCGTGTCACCGAGTTTGCGAGAAATCCTGAATCGCGAGGCGGCAACATGGATTCCGCGGTGCAGTAAAAATCATGCGATTTCTCTGGTTCGTCGGTGAGCCGATACAGATCACCCAATCGCAGGTATGCCTTGGCTCGCTCGAGTTGGGCGAGTCGATCCGTCTCTTGGCTGAAGTCTTTGATGGGAACGGAACGTTCTGTATCGTCCACCAAATCGCTCGAGTTTGACATTGGGAGGTTTTGCTCGGTCATGCGTTCGTATTGGACGATCGCACGGTCCAAGAGTTCGCTGCGCAGCGTTGACATGCCGGGGTAAAACTGTAGTGATCCACTCAGTTCCACAAGCCATGTGTCGGTCGCGTCACGTGCTTCACGTAAGTTGAGAATCGCCTCGCGATGTGCTCGCTGTGCTTCGATTCGAGCGAGCTGTTCGGCGTGATGCGATTGCTTGATGACGATGCCAAAGCCGATCGCTGCCAATAACAAGACCGACACGGAGACTGCGATCGAGGCGGAGATACCTTGATGATGCCGAATCCAACGCATCCCTCGTTCGACGATGTTTTCTTGATGAGACGAGACGGCATCGCCAGCAATGAAGCGCCGCACATCACTCGCTAGCTGATCGGCCGTTGTATATCGATCTTCTCGAGACGCTGACATGGCTTTGTGAACAATCGACGCCAATGGCGGCGGAGTTATCGATTGGATCGATCGCAGGCTCGGAAAGGTCGCGTTCTTGACCTGTTCTAAAATCTCCCGAACGGGTTGGCCTTGGTAAGGGTGGCGACCAGCGATGATGGTGTAAAGAATCACGCCGAGCGAGTAGATGTCGGAGGCTTTGTCGATCGCAGAGATCTCGCCAGCCGCCTGTTCGGGCGACATGTAGGCAGGTGTTCCCACGACCGTTCCGTCGGGTTCGATGATCGACGAGACTTCAGCCTTCGCGGAACAGTTGGGATCCCGATTCGTGACTTCGGATTTCGCAACGCGTTTCTCGCTGGAATGTGCCAAGCCCCAGTCCAGCACGACGGTTTCACCAAAGTCGCTGATCATGACGTTGGATGGTTTCAAGTCACGATGGACGACGCCGCGTTGATGGGCGTACGCTACTGCATTGCAGACATCAACAAAACGCTGCAGAAGCGGCTCGAGCGATTCGCCGAATTGAAAGCGTGTTGGTTTGCGACCAGCGATTTGTTGCGTGTGAACCGTCTTGATGAATTCACTCAACGTCACGCCATCAAGCAGCTTCATGACGTAGAACGCATCCTTACGATCTCCCATCTCATGAACCGGCACGATCCCTGGGTGCTGAAGCTGGCTTGTTACCCTTGCTTCATGGAGAAAACGCAATCGCTCCTGCTCCGTGACGACGTCAGAATCGGTAAAACGTTTGACGGCGACTTCGCGATCTAATTGCCGATCAATCGCCTTTTCGACGATACCCCATCCGCCCCGACCGACTTCGCTGACACACTCGTACCTCGAAGGCAAGTCGCTTTCGCTCGTCGTCGCAGCGGGTTTGCTTGTATCGGAACCGATAGTTGGATCATGGATCGATTCGTTCGTCGCAGTGTTTCGCGAACGCCCACGACGCGATCGATTCGGTTTTGACGAACTTTGTTCCCGACTGAGTTTGTCGCGATCGGTACCGCCAGTCATTTCACTGTGACGGCTCGTGGATTCTGAGTCGTTTGAGTCGGGATTTGTTGGTTCAGGAACTGTCATACCGATGGCTTTTCGGGCTGTCGAATGTGCTATCGCGATTAAGAGAGGCGTCTGGTGACGCGTCTAAGGGCGACGTTCCCAACGTGCCACTCCCTCTACCGTCTGAAACGTAGGTTGCCCTAACGGTTTCAAGCCTTCGGCGTGCAAACGAATCGATCGTCTCAAACAGGGACGCGATAGAACGGATTGGATTGCCCGGTTTGCAAGGATTAGACCCAGAAGTTGGGCGATCACTATCGTTTCGCAGCAATCGCTCATTTGAAGCGATTAATCCATGCCATCGTTACATCCGGAATCGCGCGGAGCGATCGGCTGTTGTGCTTGGCTTGCGAAACAGGTGGACAGTGATCGCTTATTTCGCCTGTCGGAGAATGAGTTCTTCGGTTTGTTGGGCGATAGCCAGTTCCTCGTTGGTTGCGACGACGAGTGTTCGAACGGAGGAACCCTCTTCGCTAATGTCGACAACGAGTTGGTCTCGATCTCGCTCGGCGTTTCGCTTGGGATTGATCTTGAGTCCGAGGAATGCGAGTGAGGTCGTTACGAGTTCGCGAATGACGTCGGAGTTCTCTCCCACGCCGGCGGTGAAGATGAGTGTATCCAGACCGCCAAGGATTGCTGTGTAGCCTCCGATGTATTTCACGAGACGATGAATGTAGACGTCGATCGCAAGACGAGCGGGTTCGTCCCCTTGCTCGTATCGCGATAGGATCGCTCGCATGTCAACTTCGCCGCACAAGCCGAGCAGCCCACTTTCTTTGTTCAACATTTTGTCGACTTGGTCAGGCGACATCCCTGCGTTGCGGATCAAATGCAGTGGCACCGATGGGTCGATATCCCCAGTGCGCGTGGCCATGACGAGACCTTCCAAAGGCGTCATGCCCATGGAGGTTTCGACAGCAACGCCGCCGACGGACGCGGTTACACTTGCTCCGCCACCGAGATGCAACGATATGACTCGATTATTGTGGGTGTCACCCGAGATGAAATTGAGTGCCGCCTGTGTGACGAATCGGTGCGACGTGCCGTGGGCGCCGTATCGACGCACGCTGTAGTCTCGGTAGATGTGTTCGGGGACGGCGTATCGATAGGCTTTGGGCGGCAAGCTCGTGAAGTACGCGGTATCAAAGACCATGACTTGCGGGATCGCCAAACCACGGTCCGCGACCGCGTCAATCACTCGTCTTGCGGGTGGATTGTGAAGCGGGGCGAGCGAGTCCAGCGGGGCGAGTCTCGCAAGCGAAGATTCGGTCACTAAAGTGGGTAGCGGAAACAGATCACCACCTTGGACAACACGATGACCGATCGCATCGAGCTGGATACTTGAATGAGCTTCGAGAGCAACACAGGCAGCGGTAAGATGGTCGACGGCATCGCCGCCTGATTGTCCGATCCGGTCCACCAGTCCTTCGGTCAATCGAATGCCGCTTGTGGTGTCGATGCAAGCGTATTTTAGCGTCGTGCTTCCGACGTTGAAAACGAGAACGTTCACTGGAGGGGTCCTCCGCTGGAGTGCGCTTGGATGGCGGTGATGGCAACCGTGTTGACGATGTCGGCAACGGTACAGCCACGTGATAAGTCATTGACCGGCTTGTTTAAGCCTTGCAGTATCGGGCCAATCGCAACTGCTCCGGCGGAGCGTTGAACGGCCTTGTAGGTGTTGTTGCCGGTATTCAAGTCGGGGAAGACAAGCACGGTGGCTCGACCAGCGACTTTGCTGCCGGGGAGCTTGGTAGCGGCGATTGCCGGATCGATCGCGGCGTCGTATTGAATTGGACCTTCGACGAGCAAGTCAGGACGCTTCGCTCGCAGCAATCCCGTCGCTCGCCGAACTCGATCGACATCTTCACCCTGGCCGCTTTCACCAGTGCTGTACGACAACATGGCGATCCGCGGGGTGATGCCGAACTGTGCCGCGGTATCGGCGCTGCTGATCGCGATCTCCACCAGCTCCTCAGCGGACGGATTCGGAATGACCGCACAATCGCCGTAAACGAGGACGCCTGTTTTCAAGCACATGAAGAACACGCTACTGACAACATGAACGCCTGGGCGAGTCTTGATGAATTCGAAGGCGGGTCGAATCGTGTTGGCAGTGGTATGCACGGCTCCAGACACCATTCCGCCGGCGATTCCGCGCCGAACCATCATCGTGCCAAAGTAACTGACGTCGGTCATTCGGTCGCTCGCGACATCAAGCGTGATTCCTTTGTGTTTTCGCAATTCGAAATAATCTTGGGCAAATTGGTCTCGAAGCGGACTGGTTTGCGGGTCAATGATTTCGAATCCGGTTTCGGGCAGTGTCACACCGATTTGTCCCGCACACGCACGAATGACCACTGGATCACCGAGTAGGACAATGTCCGCAACATCGCGTCGTCGAAGCAAATCGGCTGCTTGCAAGATTCGCGGTTCGCTGCCTTCGGGCAGGACGATACGAACTCGCCGCTCACGAGCTTTCTGGATCAACGAATATTCAAACAGCAGCGGTGTGACTTGATGCGCGTCTGGCGCTTGCAAGCGAATCGCCAATTCATCGCAGTCAACATACCTTTCAAACAAACCGATCGCAGTGTCGATTTTTCGCGGTGCGAGCTCGCTGATTTCGGCACGCACGAGTGACGCTTTTTTCGCCGCCGTGAACGTGTCATCATTGCTCGCTAGAATCGGCATGCCACCCGTAATGCGAACCAAACGCTCAACCGAACGTGGTGGCAATAAGCCTCCAGTCAACACGACACCCGCGGGCGATGGGGCGTCGGCGTGCATACTTGCGAGTGCACAACCGGCGAGAATGTCGCTGCGATCACCGGGAGTGATCACGAGACTGCCAGGGACCAATCGTTCAAGGAAGTCAGGCAATTGCATGGCCGCGACTTTTAGCTGGGTCACTTCGCGATCCAATGAAGCCTCATCGCCGCAGTAAACCGTCGCGCCTAAACCAACCTGAAATTCTCGAAGCGTCGGCTGGCGAAGCAACGCTTCCTCGGGCAAGAAGCACAGCGGCGAATTCACATCCAACGACGCAGCCACGCATGCTTGACGTAGTTCATCCTCCATCGCGTGAGGCACTTGGTTGATGACGGTCGCAAGGACACTTCCTCCGCGATCATGGAGGCTGTCATTGCCGATGAGGATGGACTGGACACAGTCCTCGACCGACTTGTTCATGGCGGAGTAGATGGGCATGATCGAGCAGCCCAGATTCGTCGCCAAGTCAGCGTTCAATTCGAACTCGATCTCGTTCGCGAGTCCCTGGAAGCTGGTTCCTTCGACGACGGTAAAATCCGCCGTGCGTTGAAGCATCTTGAATCGTTGTTGGACTTGTTTGATAAGCTCATCGTAACGGTCATCAGCGAGTAGCTGGCGAGCTTCCGCACGCGATACGCCCGCCATTTGCTCTGCTGAGGCGGAGAGCTGGTATCGCGAACGCATCAATCGAATGCTGAGGTCATCCGCAGCGTTACCGTGTACCACCGGGCGAAAGAACGCGACTCGTTCAAAGCGGCGAACGGCCAGTTCCATGACACCCAATGCGACCATTCGCTTTCCGGTGGCGTTTTCGTTGGTCGCCAAATACAGACTGTCGGGCATGATTTTGTCTTCTCGTGGTAGCGAAAGTCAAAGGCAACGCCTGTGGCGTCGTTCGAAATGTTCAAAAGCTCTTGGTGCGTCATCCTGTGGAGCTTGATACTGTAGGGCATGGGCGCGAGTTTGCGTCGTGCCCGTTTGAGCCTTCCTTTTTCAAGGCAAGTCGAAGCCCTGGGATTTGGTACCGATTCGACCAAGAACGCGAAAACTCTTTGCTAAAACGAGACTCTTCTCTGTCTCGATTCACGCTAAACTGTGTTCGTGTTGGAAATTCGTTGTTGAACGCGAAATCGTGACGAGGTGACTTGAATGTTGTTTCGATGCTGGCTTGGGTGTGTCACGTTGTTGCTGAGTATTTGTGTCTCGGTGGCGGCGGAAGAGCCTGTCTTTTCGGGGCCACAGGCGGGTGAGGTGTTCCCGCCGCTCCCGGTGAAGGTGGTGCTGGGGGACCAGGACGGCAAAGACGCTGATCTTGTGAAGGACGCCGATTCGAAGCCGCTGGTAGTGATTTTCTTTCATGCAAGAACCAGGCCAGCTTACGCGCTCACTCGCAAGATCATGGAGTTTGCCGCGACGAAGAGCGACGCGGGACTGAAGAGCCACGTGGTCTTTCTCACCGACGATCCGACGGAAACGAACAAATGGGTCAACCTGATCCAAAAGCAATTGCCCAAGGGTGCGACGTACGCGATTTCGCATGACGGCATCGAAGGCCCAGGAGCTTACGGGTTGAACCGTAATGTGACGCTCACCGTCTTGGTCGGTAACGAAGGCAAGGTGACTGAGAACTTTGCCTTGATTCAGCCTCAGTTACAAGCGGATGGTCCCAAGATCATGAAGGCCATCGTTGACGTGACCGGCGGCGGTGACGTTCCCGCGATTGAGTCGGATCGCCCAGCAAGACCATGAGCAGGATGATGCACTGGCGAGTTTGTCTGGCGTATTTAGCGGTCATGCACCCAGCGATCCTGCACATCGTGGATGGCTCAGCGCATGCCGACGACCAGATAACTTTGCCGCAATCGCATTTGCCGCAAGCGTATGTCGTCGACTTCGATAACGACATCATCCCGGTGCTCACCAAAGCAGGCTGTAACACCGGCGCGTGTCATGGTGCCGCAGTCGGCCGAGGTGGATTCAGGTTGTCGCTGTATGGCGGTGACCCAGTGTTGGATTACCAATCGATCGTGTTTGATCTCGAGGGGCGTCGGGTCAATCTGGCTAAACCTGATGAAAGTCTTATCGTCTTGAAGCCGACCGAGACCATTTCGCACGGCGGCGGATACCGCCTCGAAGATGATGGGTTGGGCGCCCAGCGGTTGCGGAATTGGGTCCGACAAGGGGCAACGAACCAAACCAGCAAACAGATTCGTGAGTTCACCATTGCACCGCGTCGACAAACGCTTCAGTCGCTCGAGTCAAGCGTTGCACTGACATCGACGGCTTCGTTCTCCGATGGCAGCCAGGTCGATGTGACTCAGTGGACAGTATTCACGGCCGAGGATCCAGGCTCGGTCTTCATTGACCCGGAGACAGCGGTTGCCACGGTGCTTCGTCGCGGGCGACATATCGTCATTGCTCGCTACCTCAGCCATGTGGTGCCGATCGAATTGCTGGTGCCGTGGTCGGACGAAGAGGTTTCGTTTGCGGTCCAGGCAAGACGAAACTTCATTGACGACTTTGTCGTGGATCGTCTTGCTCAATTGCGAATCCCGGTCTCGCCGCCAGCAACTGATGAGACGTTCTTGCGCCGTGTGTGTCTGGATTTGACAGGCCAATTGCCAGCGATGGAGACGGTTCGCGAATTCGCGGCCAGTGATCACCCAAGCAAGCGTGAGGACCTTGTTCATCGATTATTGCAATCGACGGAGTTCACGGACTATTGGACGATGCAGCTTGCGAAGTTGCTGCGTATCCGTTCGCATCCCGACGGACGCGAAGGCATGTTGGCGTATCAGGCATGGTTGAAGCAGTGTGTCGCCGACGGCACTTCTTACGATGACATGGTGACGACGTTACTCATGGCGAGCGGAGATACGCATGCCGTGGGTCCCGCTAATTTTTATCGCACGGTTGCTGGCGCTCGCGAGCAAACCGAGTTCGTGAGTGAGTTGTTGATGGGCAGCCGACTGAGATGTGCGAATTGCCACAACCATCCGCTGGATCGCTGGACTCAAGACGACTACCACGGTTTGGCAGCCATTTTCGCCAAAGTCCAATCGGGACGCGTGGTGAGTATCACCCCGCGCGGCGAAGTCACGCATCCTCGCACCGGCGAGCCAGCGAAGCCACGAATCCCAGGGGAAGCGTTTCTCGATGGTGAGGGCGACCAGCGAGCGGCCTTGGCAGCCTGGGTGACAGATCCCAGCAACCCGTACTTTGCAAAAGCGATCGTCAATCGACTTTGGAAAGCGATGATGGGTCGTGGGCTTGTCGAGCCAGCCGATGATTTTCGATCGACGAATCTAGCGACACATCCGGAGTTGCTGGATCAACTGACCAAGGATTTCATTGATCACGGCTATCAAATACGCCACACCTTGCAAACCATCGCAACGAGTTCGACTTACTCGCGTGGGGCTCAAGTGGATGAAAACGAATTCGACGATTCGTTCTATTCGCATGCATTGTCGCGCCCGCTGCCGCCCGAAGTTTTAGCAGACGCAATCAGCGATGTGGTTGGATTACACGAGCGTTTTGGTGATGAGCCAGTCGGGACGCGAGCTGTGATGCTTGTCGACAGCAAAACGAAATCCGAGACGCTCGATGTTTTGGGCCGTTGTTCGCGTGAGGAGTCATGCGAGGCCAGTGACAATTCAACTGGTGGGTTGACGCGGATGCTGCACCTGATCAATGGCCCGCTGCTGAACCAGCGGATCTCGGCAGCGGATAATCGTTTGAGTCAACTGATTGCAATTGGTGCAAGCACGGACGACATGGTTGCTGAGTTCTACCAGCTCGCGCTGAGTCGCAAGCCATCGCATGCCGAACAACAGTACTGGAGTGCTGCGTTTGAAAAGTCGAATCCCAAGGAAAGCCGAAAGTTGCTCGAAGACTTTGTCTGGGGTTTATTGAACAGCCAGGAATTCATCACGAACCACTGAGTCACCAATGCGCCCTACAGAATATGCAAACCGATCGACAAACGACCTGAGTCGCCGTGATTCGCTGTGCGTGGGTGGTTTGACGGCGCTTGGCTTGGGACTTGCCGACATGCTTCGCATGCGAAGCGTGTCAGCGGGCGAAGCAACGACACCGGGTTTTGGGCGAGCGAAGTCGTGTATTCTGATTTGGCTCGACGGTGGGCCGAGTCACCTGGAGACGTTTGATCCGAAACCGGACGCGCCGACTGAAGTTCGTGGGCCGTTGGGCTCAATCGCGACACCGCTTGCTGGAGTTCGACTTGGCGAGTGTTTGCCGAACACCGCCGCGATGATCGACAAGTTCGCCATCATCCGCTCGATGACGTCACCGCTTGGGGAACATAACTTCGGCACGCATTATTTGATGACGGGATACAAGCCGACGCCCGTGCTGGAGTATCCGACGTTTGGGGCGGTGTTGTCGCACGTTCGCGACGCATCGAGTGTGTTGCCGCCTCATGTCGCGGTGCCAGATTTTCGCGTTGGCGGTGCGAACCTTTCTGGAGGCGGTTATCTGCCGCGATCGACACAGCCGTTTGCGGTTGGCGGCGATCCAGCCAAGCCTGACTTCAAAGTTCGCGATTTGGATTTCTATCCAGGAATGGATCTGCAGCGGCTGGGTCGGCGTCGTGAGTTCGTGCAGGCCATGGATCGATTGAGTTCAAGCGGCAGTCCGCAGGCTTTGTCGAGCGATTCGGATTTGGATCGAGCTTACGATCTGATTTCCTCAGCCGATGCGAAGAGTGCGTTTCGATTGTCGGATGAGCCACCGAATGTTCGCAAGCGATACGGAGGCAAGTCGATTGGGCAATGCTGTTTGTTGGCGCGACGACTGGTGGAGCGAGGCGTTCCATTTGTGACTGTCAATAATCGCGGCTGGGACACGCATGAAGATTTAAAAACGCGATTGAAGGACGGGTATACGGGAGCCCAAGTCGGTGTGGGCTTGATTCCGTCGCTTGATCTGGCGCTCTCGGCGTTGGTCGGGGACTTGCACGATCGTCGGCTACTCGACGAAACGTTGATTGTGTTGATGGGCGAATTCGGTCGAACGCCGAAGCTGAATACTTCAGCGGGTCGCGATCATTGGCCGCGAGTCTTCAGTTGTCTGGTTGCGGGAGGCGGAGTTCGGGGCGGACAAGTGATTGGCAGTAGCGATTCCGTCGGTGAGAGCCCGAAAGATCGACCGATCACACCGAGCGACCTCGCAGCGACGATCTACACGCTTTTGGGGATCGATCCCAAATTGGAGTTGCACACGAGCGATGGTCGGCCAGTTCGTGTTGCGACTCACGACGCAAACGTCATCTCGGAATTGCTGAGTTGACGATGCATGCGATTCGATGTGCTGTGCTGTTGCTATGTCTTGTGCAAGTTGCAACAGCGAGCGAACCGCCTGTCACGGCGATCGCGTTTGCTCCTGATGGTGAATCGGTTGTTGCGGGATCCCAGAGTGGCTTAGCGATCTACCGTTGGCCGGAGTTAGAACTCACGCGATCAGTTGACCTCTCGTTGGCAAATATTCACGACCTTGTATTTGCACCGGATGGAAAGCGATTGGCTGTGGCGGGTGGCGATCCGGCGGTCAATGGACGCGTTCAAGTCGTGGCGTGGCCAAGTTGCGAAACGATTGGCGTCATCGGCGATCACAAAGATTGCGTGATGAAGGTGGCATGGCGTGATGATGTGTCGTTTGCAACGGCGAGTCTGGATCGCGAGGTTGTGATTTGGGACACCAAGAGTCGTGACGCCATCAAGCGACTGAGCGGGCACTCACGAGGTGTCATCGCATTGGGCTTTGTTGGATCCAGCGGCAACGTGTTAAGCGGCGGCTTGGACAACAGCTTACGAGTCTGGGACAGTGACACGGGCAACGTTGTTCGTGCATTCAATAATCACACGGGCCCGATTCAGGAGTTGGCGGTGCGGCCCAGTGTTGAGGGGTTGCCCATGGTCGCGACGATCAGTGACGATTCCACCGTGCGACTTTGGCAGCCGACGATTGGCCGGATGGTGCGATTTGTAAAGCTGGACTCAATCCCGCTAGCGATGGGGTGGCTGAGAAGTGGAAGCCGGTTGGCCATCGGATGCTCGGACGGCCATGTTCGGATCGTTGATCCGGGGACTGCTTTGGTTGACGTGGAGATAGCCGTTTTCGCGGATCGCGTTTGCTCACTCGCGGTTCATCCGACAGATGATATGATCATCGTCGGCAGCCAGCAGGGGCGAGTCCAACGTGTGGACTTGAGCGAATAAAGACTCAAGCTTTGTCGGGGATTCCAGTTCCTAAGGACACACGCGGAGGGAGTCTGATGATGGTAAGATGCTCAGGCATTAAGAAAAAGTGTCAAAACCGCGCCTCGTCCACTCGGGATTCTTGCCTGCTGGTACGAAGCATTCTTCAGTCGTAATCAACCTTGGAGCCGTGGGAATATAGACGATGAGTACTGACGAAACATCGAAAGACGAAAAAGACAATGGAGCGGACGGATCGAACTCCTCGTCAAAGGACCATGGAAAGTCGTCAAGCAATACCAACTCTATCATGTTGGTTCCGTACCCGAAGTTTATCTTCATGTACCCGACGCTACTCGTATCGTTGATCTCGGCGATAGTCTTGTACTTTGGTGGTTATCACTCGGTCGATCCCACGACCCAATCGTTACCGGTAGCGATGACGGGATTATTCTTAATTGTGATGATGATCAACATGTTCATCATCATTTTTGATTTTCCCCGTGCGACTTCGCTGACGCTTGTCTTTGTCATCTCAACGCTGGGGCTTGGCTTGTGGATGCTGACGATACTGAAACCCGATCTGTTGCCGACATTTGCGAGTATGCTTGCAGGGATACGGCCAGCGGCCAACACGACGTTCTTCACGTGTATCTCTGTCGCGATGATGGTGATGTATGTTGCGGTGTTCTTTAGTGTCCGGCTCGACTACTGGGAGCTTCGCAATAACGAATTGCTGCATCACCACGGTTTTTTAAGTGACCTGAAACGCTATCCCGCACCGAACTTGCGAGTGGACAAAGAGATCAATGACGTATTCGAGTACATGCTGCTCGGGGCAGGACGTTTGATTTTGCACCCAAGCACCGAGAAACGTGCCATCGTCCTGGATAATGTCTTGTTCGTGGGTAACAAAGAACGAGAGCTAACGCGAGTCCTTGGTTCGATCAAGGTTCAAATCGGAACCGATTCGTCAAACTCAAATTAGCGACTGATGAAAACTGGCGAAGCGAGCTATCACGGAGCCAGTTCGGATGCCGGGACAGTTTGGATTTTCCCAAAGCCCGCCACGAGGTGGGCTTCGGTGACGCTGAATTCATAGATCGAGAAATCACCGAAGTCAGCGTACATGGCGGCTTGAGGGTGCTTCGCCAAAAACGGTTGCCGCAATCCGGCATCCTCGCTTCGGGGAACTCGGCGGACACTTCCGCTGAGTGTGACCCGCGGAGCCGCCATTCGCTCGGCCGGTGAGACGCTGTCATCGGCAATCAGCAGCGACGCGGCTGAATGTGCCGCGAGGAACTGGGCGTGTTTGGCCAGGTCGCTGAGCAGCATCACGATCGACGTGGGACCCGCCGCCGCGATGCTGACGAGCGTCACAAACGGGTTCCGGTCGGCGTCGAGCGTCCCGAGTGCCGCGGTCGTGCCGTTTTGGAGTAATTGATGAATTTCTTTCGAAGCCGACATGTGAATTCCACGACGATGGCAGTTGAAGAGCCGAGAAATAGCCGAAAACAGTGGTAAATAGGCACGGGGATCCGATCCGAGTGGCCTCGACGATCTTGGCACAAGCAGGCTAAACTGACGGGCTTTCCCGTGTTTTCTCGCCGTCCTCCACCGCACCCGAACCACCTTGATCCTGATCCTGCAAAGCCGAGCGACCGACGAGCAAATCGAGCATGTGCTCCAGCGCGTCGAAGCGTTGGGGCTCCAGGCTCATTTGAGCCGCGGGACGTACCGCACGATCGTAGGGATCATTGGCGACGAGGAAAAACTGATCGAAGAGCCGCTGCGGGCGATTCCTGGCGTTGCCCAAGTGATTCCTGTGCTGCCTCCTTATAAGCTTGCGTCGCTCGATGCTCACCCCGAACCGAGCGTCGTCGATGTTGGCGGCGTAAAAATCGGCGGTGGACACCTGGGCATGATCGCCGGTCCATGCAGCGTCGAAGACCGCGACCGCATGTTTCGCATCGCCGAAGCCGTCCGCGATGCCGGAGCCAATATTTTTCGCGGTGGTGCCTACAAGCCGCGAACCAGTCCCTATGCATTTCAGGGCCTCGGCGTCGACGGATTGAAACTGCTTCGCGAAGTGGGCGACCATTTCGGCATCCCCGTCGTGACGGAAGTCACCGACGTCCGCTGTGTTGATGTGGTTGCTGAGTACGCCGACATGATCCAAGTCGGTGCCCGCAACATGCAGAACTTTGTGTTGCTGACCGAAGTCGGAAAGACAAACCGCCCTGTGCTGCTCAAACGTGGCATGAGCGCGACGATCACGGATCTCTTGATGAGCGCCGAGTACGTGCTGTCTCAAGGCAATCCGAATGTCGTGTTGTGCGAGCGAGGCGTGAAAGGCTTTGATCCGGCGACGAGAAACTTGTATGACGTCGCCGCCGTTCCGATGGTGCATGGGCTGACGCATTTGCCGATCATCGTGGACCCGTCTCACGCGACTGGACGCCCGGACTTGATTCCTGCGTGTGCATTGGCAGGCATTGCGGCGGGGGCAGATGGCGTTCACATCGAAGTCCACGACTGTCCCGAAGTCGCCAAGAGTGACGGGCCCCAGGCATTGTTGCCGGCCCAGTATCACGAACTAGCAAAACAGATGAAAGCGCTCGCCGCGCTACTGAATAAGACCGTTTCCCCGCTCCCGAAAGCGATTGCATGACCCGTCGCAAGATTATTGCTGGCAACTGGAAGATGAACACGCGTCGCAGTGACGCCGTTGAACTCGCGAAGAAGATCGTCGCCGCACTCGGTGGCAATTCACCCGTCGAAGTTGCCCTCTGCCCGCCGGCTGTTTACCTGTCCGCGGTTGCCGAAGTTGTTGCTGGAACGCCAGTCGAACTCGGCGGCCAAAATCTCTACGCCGCTGGTGACGGAGCCTACACGGGCGAAGTCAACGCAGGCATGCTGACCGACGTGGGTTGCCGAATGGTGATTCTCGGGCACAGCGAGCGACGCCAGCTCATGGGCGAAACCGACGCCTGTGTCAGCAAAAAGCTGCACGCCGCGTTGGCTGGGCACTTGGTGCCGATCGTTTGCGTGGGCGAAACGCTCGAGCAACGTGAAGCGGACGAAACCGAACAAGTCATCGAGACTCAAGTTCGCGGATCCTTGGAAGGGCTCGATAGCGTCCAGGCCGCCGGAATCGTGATCGCTTATGAGCCTGTTTGGGCCATTGGAACGGGCAAGACCGCATCGCCAGAGCAAGCGGAAGCAGTACATGCTTTCATTCGCTCGCTGTTGGGCAAGATGTTCTCAACTGATATCGCCGGCCAGATGCGGATTCAGTACGGTGGCAGCGTGAAACCGAACAACGCAGCCGAATTGCTTGGACAACCGAACATTGACGGCGCGCTCGTGGGCGGTGCCAGTTTGAATGCGGACGACTTCGTCGCAATCATTGACGCTGCTTAACTCGCCAATATTGGCGGTGTTTTGCCTCCCAGAACCATTTAAAACCATTTTTGATACGGACGGACGACATCATGTTACTTGGGTCAATTGCGGGAACCCTGCTCGGTTTTCTGATGGGCTTTCTTTCGCTGTTTTTGATCCTGCTGATCTTGGTTCAGCGGGGACGAGGCGGTGGATTGACCGGTGCACTGGGCGGCCCCGGCGGTCAAAGTGCGTTCGGTAGCAAAGCCGGTGACACGTTTACCTTGATCACAGTCGTCATCGCGACCGTTTGGGGATTCAGCTGTGCGTTCACGATGTGGTTGCTTGGTACGCACACGCCGTCGGTCTCGTTGACGAAAGCTTCCGTCAATGCTGGACCTGGCGATGATGCTGCGGATGCCGCCAATCGAATGACGCTTCCGCCGATGGATGGATTAGGCTCTGGTGCTGCCGGTTTAGGCGGTTTGGAATCAGGTCTTTCCGATGGTAGCGCGACTGAGCCTGCAAACGACGTGGAATTAGTACCAGCGAACGTTGCGACTGAGCCAGCGATGGAAGCTCCAGCAACTGGAACTCCAGAATCGGACGCGCCCGCTGCAACCGAAACACCTGCGACTCCTGCGACCGAAACTCCAGCCGTAACCGAAACTCCAGCGACGCCTGCTGCCGAACCACCGGCTGCGACAGAACCACCTGCTGCTGAACCTGCAGCTGCTGAGCCACCCGCTGCTGAACCTGCTTCAGCGGAAAAGCCGGAGTAACGTGGAATCCCTTTGGGTATTCACTCCATGACTGCATTACGCTCTCAAACCGTGTTGAGCATGACTGGCCAAGGTCATGCGGAACGAAGTGGCCCGCTTGGGACCCTGTCGGTGGAGATCCGCACTGTCAACAACCGCGGTTTCAAGTGCTCGCCACGAGTCAGCGATTCACTATCATCTTTCGATAGCCAGCTTGAAGCGCTCGTGCGTACACTGATTCGACGTGGCTCGGTGCATTTGAGTGTGTCTTGGAAGCGACCGGCGGGCGAGTACTCGTCGTCGATCGATGCCGCGGTTCTCGCGTCGTATTACCGGCAACTGATTTCTGTACGCGAAACGGTGGGCGAGTCGGGTCCGATTGATATGGCCTCGTTGGTCACACTTCCCGGTGTCATTGTCTCCTCACGAGAAGATCGACGTGACGACGAAGAACTTTGGGAATTCGTGCGTTCTACTGTCGTCGACGCCATCGAAAACTTGAACGAGATGCGCGGCATGGAAGGCGACGCAATGGCTGGGTCGCTCCAGCAAGACTGTGCCTTGATCCGCCAACACGTCCAGTCAATTGCCGAGTTGACGCCTCGTGTTGTCGAGAACTATCGCAACCGGCTCCAGGCAAAAGTCCAGCGAGCGCTCGCCGAGCATAACCTCGACGTCGGGCCAGTGGATCTGCTTCGCGAAGTCCAGGTTTACGCCGATCGCTCCGACATTAGCGAAGAAGTGACGCGGCTGACGAGCCACTTGAATATGTTCTTGGCGGTTCTGGATGGTGAGAACGCTGGTCAAAATGAGCGTGAACCGTCTGGACGTAAGCTAGACTTCGTCATCCAAGAGATGTTTCGCGAAACGAACACCATCGGCAGCAAGGCATCGGACGCCGAAATTTCGTCTCACGTGGTCGAAATTAAATGCGGAATCGAACGGATGCGTGAACTAGTCCAAAACCTCGAGTAGAATACGCGGACAGATGAACGCTGAAGGCAACGGACGACTGATCATCATATCGGGCCCAAGTGGTGCTGGAAAAAGTACGGTGGTACGCGAGTTACTGAGCCGCTGTGCTTTGCCGCTGCAATTGAGCGTTTCGGCGACGACCCGGTCGCCAAGACCGGGCGAGCAGGACGGCCGGGAGTACTTTTTCCGCTCCAAAGAGGAATTTGCTGCGTTGCGGGAGTCCGGAGCGATGCTCGAATGCAAAGAAGTATTCGGCGTTGGGCACTGGTACGGTACCCTTAGAGACCAAGTTGCCTCTGGCCTTCGCGAGGGAAAGTGGGTAATTTTGGAGATCGACGTCCAGGGCGCGATGGCCGTTCTGGAGCATCCTGAGTTCAATCCGATTACGCTGTTCATCCATCCCGGATCGATGGAAGAGCTCGAACGACGACTGCGGTCCCGCGGCACCGAGAGCGAAGAGATGATCTCAAGGCGGCTTGAAACAGCTGCGGCTGAGATGTTGTACATGCCACGTTACCAATACGAAATCACTAATGGCGCGGTTGATACCGCCGTCACTGACATCTGCCAAATACTGAACGACCAGAAAGAAAGCACTCCATGCTCGAAGAGCTAAAAGAAGAAGAGATCGTCAACAAAGTCGGTGGCCGATTCAAACTCAGCACACTGATCCAGAAACGTTTGGTTCAATTGACGCAGGGCAGTCGCGCGCTTGTGAACGTTGACACGCACGACAAGATGTCCATCGTGTTGCAAGAAATCATGCAAGACAAGATTGTCCTGAACATGGACAACGAAGTGGCGACGCTCGAAGAGTTGACGGCTCAAGCCGCATCGACTGAAGGTCCTGACCTCGACGCTTCCGATCTATGAGTGAGTCTCGGCGAGCAATCTTGCTCGCCATCGGCGGTGGCATCGCTGCCTACAAGTCAGCGATGCTCTGTAGCAAGTTAGCCCAGTCCGGTTTCGATGTTCGCGTCGCGATGAGTCATTCATCCACACAGTTCATCGGCGCCGCGACCTTGGCTGCACTCTCCTCACGCCCAGTCGCTACGGACACAATCGATCCCAATGTGTTTCCACTGGGTGCTCACATCGAGCTATCGCGTGACATCGATTTGATGATCGTCGCGCCAGCGACCGCGAACTTGATTGCTAAATTTGCGTTAGGAATCGCCGACGATTTAATTTCGACGCTTTACTTGCAAACGACTTCGCCTGTACTGATTGCTCCAGCAATGAGCACGGCCATGTGGACCAAGGCTGCGGTCCAGCGAAACATTGACCAGTTGCGGGCTGACGGGGTCCATGTTGTCGGCCCAGAATCCGGTTGGTTGTCTTGTCGTGAACTGGGTGAAGGTCGAATGAGCGAACCCGACCAAATCTTGCAGGCCGCGACGAAATGCATCGTAGCCAAATAAGTTGATTCCTGATCTGATTAGCGAACGAGTCGTTGAACGAGTCGTTCGCTTCTGATTCCGCTATCCCAACAAATCTCGACAATGCCTTGCTTCGTCTTTGGCCATCGTAACCCCGATACCGATGCAATCTGTAGTGCGATTGCCTACGCGGACTTCTTGCGTCGCACAACTCGTCCGGACGCAATCGCCGCGTGTTGTGGTCCGCCAAACCAACGTACCGAATTTGCTCTTCGTAAAGCGAAACTTGCCGCGCCGCGAATTATCATGGATGTGCGGGCCGAAGTTGAGGACGTATGCAGGCGAGACGTTGTCGTCGCTCGCGATAGCGACGTTTTTTACGAAGTCTACCAGCGGATGAACGAACACGAACTCCGTGCGATCCCTGTGCTTGACGACAATGACGAACTCGTCGGCCTCGTGACACTACTGGATCTGCTCGAGTTAGTTTTCCAAGGCGGCGTGGACCCAGTCGAATCGCGCCAGATCAAAAGTAACCTGAGCAAGATCGTTTCGGTCTTGGGCGGTTCATTCCAACACTCTGTCGATCCTGGTCGCGAAGACGACCTGATTGTCACAGTAGGTGCGATGAGTGCTGGTGGATTCACTGAACGGTTGAAACGATTCTCCGCAGATCGATTGCTCGTTGTTAGCGGCGACCGCCCTACGATCCAGCTTCCCGCGATCGAGATGGGTGTTCGCGCACTCGTTATCACGGGTGGCTACGAACTTTCCAGCGGTCTGCTGCAACTCGCTCAAGCTAGGAATGTTGCTGTGATCGTGAGCCCGTATGATACCGCAACAACGACGATGCGGATCAAGGCCGCACGCGCCATTCGCGACTGCATCGAACGTCAATTCGTAACGCTGCCAGCCAAGATGTCGATCGCTGCGGCTCGCAACCAGATTTTCCGCTCGCCCCAAACAGTGTTTCCCGTTCTGGATAACAACCGACTCATGGGCGTGCTCAGCAAGAGCGATCTGGTCAATCCGCCGAAGGCCGAATTAGTCCTGGTTGACCACAACGAAATCTCGCAAGCAGTTCAAGGAGCGGAGGACGCTGACATCATTGAAGTACTGGACCACCATCGTCTTGGTGGATCGCTCAAGTCCTCAAAGCCAATTCGGTTCTTCATGGAGCCAGTCGGTTCGACATGCACGCTCGTCGCACGAATGTTTCGCCAACACAATCTCGAACCGACGGCGGGCATCGCCTTGTGCATGGCGTCCGGCATGATCAGCGACACCTTGTACCTTCGTTCGCCAACCACCACGGATGTTGATCGCGAAACGTTGAGCTGGCTCCAGAATTTTTGCAAAGTTGATTTGGAACAGTATGCAAACGACTTTTTCGAAATCGGCTCGGCGCTGCGGACCTGTTCTCCAGAGCAGGTGGTTCGCGAAGACTGTAAAGAATTCGAAGAGTCCGGTCGAAGGTTCTCCATTTCTCAAATCGAGGAAATTGGTTTCGATCTGTTTTGGCAACGTAAAGATGAACTCACGAAAGCACTCGACAATTTGGCAAAACAGGGCAATTTGGAGTTCTCTGCGTTGTTAGTGACGGATATTGCAAGCAATGGAAGTTTGCTGCTAATGAATCATGAGCCGGATGGCTGGGAAGAAATCAATTACCCAGAACTCGAAAATAACCTCTACAAACTAGATAACGTTGTCAGTCGCAAAAAGCAGCTACTGCCTCTCATCAGCAGTCTGCTTGAAGCAGCGCCGCTGGAGTCGTAAGAACCCAGACGACGAAGCGTTATTCGTCTTAGCATGGAAGGATCTTTTCAATGAACTCGGTGCCTGTCGAATCATCATCCGCACTTCAACTCTTGTTGATGCGACATGCAAAAAGTGACTGGAGTGTTTCTGGCCAAAGGGATCATGATCGATCACTCAACGCACGAGGTCGCGGTGACGCACCGCGAATGGCCCAGTGGCTTGCCGATCAAGATCTCCTACCGGATCGAGTGCTTTCGAGTACTTCGACTCGCACTCGAGAGACGATCGCGTTGATGAATGAAAGCTGGGCGTCAACGATATCTGTGGATTTTGTTGATACTTTGTACCTCGCCAGTGCTGAAGCGATTCTCGGGGCCATTCACACGCTCGCTGGGAATTCGAAACGGTTGCTGATCCTGTGCCACAACCCTGGTATTTCGCATCTTGCCTCGGTGCTCGCTGATCGATTCACTGAAATGCCAACCGCTGCGATCGCTCACTTTGAATGCAAGCTCGACAACTGGTCGGGCCTGAGCGATTCATCGCATGTTCGCCACGTTCAAACGATTCGACCGAAAGCACTCTGAGTTTTGTACATGAATGCTTTTCTCGGTTACCTGATCGTGTTCGCGGTTCTCGTCGGTCACGTTGGATTGCACTTAGCGATTTACAACCGCTTGAATTCTACAGGGCTGCCGCGTCGCCGGATCAAGCAAATCGAGAAGTTCTTTTTTGTCACGATGCTTGTGCTTCCGCCGTTGGCGTATGCGTTCTACACCGACGAAATACGGATGTTTACGCAGGGGACCTGGCCTGCGTCCGCGATGCCTGTCGTGCTTGTAGGTTATGCAATTGCTTGCTTGTCTGCGTGGATTCTGTTTGGAATCCCTTGGCTTTTGTGGCGACCGATCTTTCGACTCGAATGGGTCAATGCGCCGCGAACGATCACCTACCACAATGTCGAAGACAAAACGGGAATCTCGCTAGCTCGAACGAAGAAATGCAAGCTAGAAGCACGCATTCCTTGTAACCAAATCTTCGATCTCTCTGTGGAGCACATTCAGCTCCCGGTTGTTGGTTTACCAAGCGAGCTGGTCGGCTATCGCATCGCACATCTTTCCGACATCCATCTCACGGGCCACATCGACCCCGAGTACATGGCGTTTGTGATCAAGCAAGCGAACTTGTGGAAACCGGATATGTTTGCAATGACTGGTGACGTGATTGATAAACAGCCCTGCATCGCATGGCTGTACGACCTGTTTAACAAAGCCACGTGCCCCGACGGTTGTTACTACATCTTGGGCAATCACGATACACGAGTCATCGACCCAGGTGAAACACGGGCTGAGTTAACCCGAGCAGGTTGGGTCGATGTCGCAACCAATGCAATCCGACGTCAACTTCGTGGCGTGAGCGTCGAGATCATTGGCAACGAGCACCCGTGGTTTCCTAGACCTGCAATCGAACGCGACGCGGAAGGAGTGTTTCGGCTTCTCCTCAGTCACAGTCCCGACCAACTCACCTGGGCCCGACGACATGGTGTCCAGCTCATGCTTGCTGGTCACACCCACGGCGGCCAAGGTCGCTTGCCGCTCGTTGGACCCTTGATGAGCCCGAGTTACCACGGAAGCCGCTACGCTTCTGGCGACTTCTACAAACGACCCACCACACTCCACGTCACTCGAGGCCTAGGCGGCGTTCACTTACTTCGGCTCTGGTGCCCACCAGAGCTCTCACTCATCGAGCTTCGGTAAGGCGGCGATCAATAGAGCAAACAGGTTTGCGATCGCAATGATTCACTGAGACTGATGCGACTTGCTTGCGAGTCGTTCCAAGTATAGAAGTGCACACCCTCCAAAGATCGTGGAGAGAGACTCGCCGAGTGTCCACCACGTCGGCAGGCCCGAGAGTGAGTCGACGATGGCTTGCAGGATGCCAAAGGTGATCGTGCCGATCGCTATCCAAAACACGAGCGGACGATAACGCTCCAGATCCAAAGCGACCAACCACAATGCCGCGCCAGTGAATCCGTACAACAGTGACAGGTTGCGAGCGAGATAGAACGTGAGCGGCGAGTGCGGGAACGGATCGAAGCCGAGCTCTTCGGCAATCTCGACGATCCACTTTTCAGGCATCACGGCGGCGATGAATGCGAGCAGCGCCGTGCTACCGATGACCTTCAAAAAAATCGTGACCCAGCGGTCGGGGCGAGTTGGGGTGGAGTCGGTAACGGTCTCACTCATTGATATCATCCCAGGGCATTGGTGGTGATTTTTCAAGAACTGGGATCATCGAAACGACTTCGGGACCGATCTCGATCGCTCGACGCACGTTCAAGTCGACCAGTGCCCAGCGGGTTTCGCCTCGTGCCAAAAGTGTCTGGTCAGCTGGGCGGCAAATCACAAAACGGCGTCGAGAGGCTACACGGCCAAGCTCACTGACCCAAGTTCGCACGATGATTTCGTCACCAGCTAGCGCGGCGGCTCGGTAGGTGATTTCGTGGCTGCGAACAACCCAGCCGATTCCCAATTCCAGCTTCGCGGCGGCGTCCCAGCCCCAAGAGGCACTGTGGTCGCGGGCGGCCCACAGCGTCCATTGGAGGTAACGGAGGTTGTGAACGTGCTGTTGGGCGTCGATTTCCGCGTCAGCAACGGTATAGTGAAGGTCGAAGAAGGCGGTCACAGGCAGTTTGGGAGTTGCGTTTTTAGAAAGAAACGCACCTTCGGCTCGCCGGATGCGTATCCTTCATGGGACGGGTAGAGCTCGAAAGTGTCGAATCTTGAAACTATCGTATTTGGGCTACCTGGCCACCACATAGCCTGTATCGGCACGCGAGCGTCGCGTGCGAAATTTGAAAGTGCCGTTGGATAAGCGAGTCTTTATATGATCCTGAGCCTTCGACATCTGAATGGTGTTCGACTTACCGCCATGATGACTTTGACGCTGGGTGTGGTCGTGACCAGTTGCACCGCCCAGAAACCTGAACCCGCTTCGACCGCCGCAGCGAGTGCTGCTACCGATGCGTCGGAGAGCAAGAAACAATCGGTGGCAACTTTTGCTGGTGGATGTTTCTGGTGTACCGAAGCCGTGTTCGAGCGCATGGAAGGCGTCGGCGAAGTGGTCTCCGGCTACATTGGCGGTCAAATGCCCAACCCTGATTACAAGTCAGTTTGCACCGGCACAACCGGGCACGCTGAGGCTGTCGAGATCTATTACGACCCCAGTGTGGCCAAGTACGAAGAGTTACTCGAAGTGTTCTTCAAGACCCACGATCCAACGACGCTCAATCGACAAGGTGCCGACGCAGGGACTCAGTATCGAAGCGCCATTTTCTATCATGATGCCGACGAGAAAGCTCGAGCCGAAGCCTACATCAAAAAGCTCGACGCCTCCGGCGAGTTTCGTTCACCGATCGTTACGACGCTCGAACCAGCTTCAAAGTTTTATACTGCTGAGGAGTATCACCAAGATTACTTCGCACGCAACCCGAACGCGGGTTATTGCCAAGCAGTCGTCCGTAGTAAAGTCAAGAAGTTCGACGAGCACTTCAGCGACAAACGAAAGACAGAAGTCTCAGCGAGCGGAAAATAAGTTGATGTATTTCGTCGTGCGAACGATCGTCGTGGCGACTTTGCTGGGTGGGGCTTTTGCATCCCAATCGCATGCTCAAGTGGTGCAGCTTCCGTCGATCAGCACGTTCTCTTATTCCGGAATTGTTTTGGTGCCTGATTCAGGTTCCGCGTATCTCGGCGGACGCTACTCGGCAGCATCGAGTTCCCAGCGACGCCTCGGCTCGCGAGCTGCGGGCTCCGCGTTGGGCGGTTCCGGCGCGAGCGTGCATGCGACGATCATTGACTTGGACGCGATGGAGCGAGCAATCCTCGGTGCCGATCCGCGTTCGCTCAAGGGACCGCACGACGCGAGTCGGCAAGCGACAATGGCCGAGCGAACCGAGGAAGGCAAGCAACTCGTTCGTTATGCGCGAGCACAGTATCGCGCGGGCAATCAGGGTGCAGCCTACGATGCGTACCGGATGGCAATCAACACGCTGCAAGGTGAACTTCGCTCCCTCGCGATGGCTGAGTTTCAACGTGTTTATCCGATTGCCAGCGTTCAGGTCGCTAGTCGTCCTTAAGTCCGAAGCGAGCGGAATCTGGATCTTCCAGCTTGTGGCGCCGGTGCAATGATTCTCGGCCGGGACTAGAATCATGCGTCCCCGCCTGTTTCCCCACGCTGTGCTTGCATCTGAGTTTCAACCATGATCGATCGTCGTTCGCTTTTTCTTGCTGGTGGCGCCATCGCCGCAGCGTCCGCAGTGAGCCGTTTGCAATCTAGTCATGCTGCCGAATCGGAGTCCAGCGACATGCCAGTGCGTTTTTGCTTGAACATGAGCACGCTTCGCGGCCAGAACTTGTCGGTGCCGGAGCAAGTTCGCGTCGCGGCCGAAGCTGGATATGACTCGATTGAGCCTTGGATCGGAGACCTGCAAAAGTACGTCGATGGCGGCGGCAGTCTTGCGGACTTGCAAAAACAAATCGCCGACGCTGGATTGAAAGTCGACAGTGCGATTGGTTTTGCTCAGTGGATCGTTGACGACGACGAGGCGCGAGCCAAGGCACTCGAAGACGCTCGACGTGACATGGCACTGGTATCGGCAATCGGTGGATCTCGCATCGCAGCGCCGCCAATTGGTGCGCACAAGTCCGCTGGACCTTCGCTTGAGACGATCGCGACTCGATACCGGGCACTTCTCGAAGTCGGGCACGAAGCTGGCGTGACACCGCAACTGGAACTGTGGGGATTCTCACCGACGCTCAGCAAACTCGGTGAGCTTGCTTATGTGGCGACTGCGAGTGGTCATCCAGATGCTTGCGTGCTGCCCGATTTCTATCACATCTACAAAGGCGGCAACGATTTCGCGTCGCTGGGGATGATCGAAGCGTCGCGGATGCATGTGTTCCACATCAACGACTATCCAGCCGAACCGTCAATCGACAAGATCGCGGACAAGGATCGTGTGTTCCCAGGCGATGGCGTCTGCCCGCTGCCCGAGACGATTGCGATGCTCTTAAGAAACGGATTCGCGGGGGCTTTTTCATTGGAGCTGTTTAATCCAGACTACTGGAAACGAGATGCGGTCGCCGTCGCAAAAGAGGGACTCGAGAAGTCACGAGCCGTCGTCGCCGCCGCGTTAGAACTGGTTTAAGTCTTTATCTCCATTGGAACAAATTTGATGCCAACGATCGGTCCCATGATTGCTGCGTCCGCGAAACTCAGTCTCGGGTATAGCGAGCGGTTACTCAAAGATGTCACGCCTGAACAATTTGCTCGATTTGCCACCGTCGGTGGACAGCCGATCGAATCGAATCACCCGGCGTTTATCCTCGGTCACTTGAGCTTGTATTCGTGTCGGATTGTGGAGCAACTTGGTGGCGACGCGTCATCGATTATGCCGAGTGCCGAATTCGAAAAAGTCTTTTCGCATCAAGTAAAGTGCGTGGACGATCCCGATGGCTCGGTGTATCCGGCGATGGACAAGATCACCGAGCGATACTTCACGGGTCTGAATCGAGCGATTGCGACACTCGAAACCGCAGACGATGCATTATTTGCTGTCGAGAATCCGAACGAGCCGATGCGAGGAAAGTTCCCAACGATCGGTGCGATGCACGCCTTCTATGTCGGCGGACACACGATGATGCACTTGGGCCAAATGAGCGCTTGGCGACGATGCATCGGCCTCGGCGCCGCGTAGTTTTCAACATGTGGGACCGCACGCGATCCCATTGAGACCAATATTGTGGGTACGTCGCAAAACGAATTTCTGCCGATCCACGATTGTCTGCCGGACATTCTGCGTGGGTTGATTCAGTCCCGCTCGGTGGTGCTTAAGGCTCCGCCGGGTGCTGGGAAAACGACGGGAGTTCCTCCAGCGATTCTTGGTTGTCGGGAATTGCCTCCAGGCCAAATACTACTGGCCCAGCCACGACGTCTTGCCGCGAGAACGGCCGCTGCACAACTGGCACGCCTGGTCGGTTGCGAACTCGGTGATACCGTTGGATACCACGTCCGCTTCGATCGCCGCGAGTCCAAGCAAACTCGACTGCTTGTGCTGACTTATGGGATGCTGCTGCGGCGGTTGCAATCCGATCCATTGCTCGAAGACGTCTCGTGTGTGCTACTGGATGAGTTCCATGAGCGGAGTCTGGAGTCGGACTTGGCACTTGGAATGATCACAAGAGTGCGACGTGAATTTCGCGAGGATCTGCGATTGGTCGTGATGTCGGCAACTCTCCAAAGCGAGCCACTCGTCGCGTTTCTCGGTGATGCAAATGCCGTCACAAGCGAAGGCCGCATGTATCCGGTCGAGATTCACTATCGCCCCGCAAACAGTCGCGAATCGATCATCGAGCAAGTCGCGGCTGTGCTCCCAGAAGCACTCTCCGCGACCGACGGTCATTTGCTCGTGTTTCTTCCCGGTGTCGGTGAGATCCAGCGAACCCAGCGAGCGATTGAGTCGATGGGCATCGCCAACGACTGTGATATTCACCAACTCTACGCGGACTTGCCCGTTGCCGAGCAAGATCGTGTGCTTCGCCATTCGAACCGGCGCAAGATCATTCTCTCCACAAACGTGGCTGAGACTTCCATCACGATTGACGGAGTGACGGGCGTTATTGATTCTGGCCAAGCGCGTACTGCCCGGTTTGAGCCCAACGTCGGATTGCCACGATTGAGTCTCGAATCCATTTCGCAAGCATCGGCGGAACAGCGAGCTGGACGTGCGGGCCGAACACAACCGGGAGCCTGTTGGAGACTTTGGCATGCGTCCGCGCACCGAGGTCGCACAGCGGTCGATGCACCCGAAGTATTGCGAGCCGATTTTGCTTCTGCTTCGTTAGTGCTCGCAACCTGGGGCGAGAACGATTCATCTCAATTCCCTTGGCTTGATCCGCCACGCCAGGAAGCCATCGAGCACGCGAATGAATTGCTTCGTCGGCTTGGCGCGATTGACGATGCGAGTCGGATCACGCTACTTGGCGAATCCATGGCACAATTGCCAGTCCATCCACGGCTTGCCAAGCTACTTGTTGCCGCGTCCGAGGCGGGTGTAGTCGAAGAAGCCGCGATTGCAGCGGCACTGCTTACCGAGCGAGACCCGTTTCGCAGTTCGTCTGCGCCTGCTTCGAAGAGTCGAGGGAGCGATCACGGTGGCGACCTTCTCGACGCGATTGAGCGGGTTGCCAGCGCACTGCACGGTCAGGATCGTTCGCTTCGGCACTCGCCCGCGATGCGCCAGATCGATCGTGTGGTGAAACAACTGGTCAGTTCCGTTTGCGAAATCAAGCCAACGCGGGATCCCGACAAAAGGACTTCCGCGACTGACCGGCTAACACATGCATTGCTATCCGCATTTCCCGACCGTGTCGCTCGTCGACGTGAGGTTGGTGGTGAGACGGCGGTGATGGTTGGTGGCAAAGGCGTCCGGCTCAGCGGTATACCGGCACTTCGAGACAGTGAGTTGCTACTGTGCTTGAAGGTTGACTCGATCGACGGGGACGCACGTGTCAGTCTGGCGGCAAGCATTGAGAAAGAGTGGCTCGATGCGAGATGGTTGCGAGTTGTCGATGAGCCACTGTTTAATGAGGCGACCGGATCGCTTGTCGCACGGCGGCGCGAGTACTTTCTTGATTTGCTATTGAGCGAAACACCGATCCAGTGCAAACGCTCGCCGCAGTCCGGTGAAGTACTTGCTGCCAAGGCAAAAGTGATCTGGGCACGGAGCCAGCCACCGGAGAATGAGTCACTCCTTTCGCTGCTAGCACGAATCGAGTTCTTGCGTCAGACGCTCGGATCAGAAACGCTTCCGGCGTTTGATGAGTCTTGGTTCGATGAGACGCGGCTCACCCTGGCAACGAAGTGCCTGTCAATTGACGAGTTGTCTCGATCGGCGTGGGGCGATTGTGTCCGCAACCAACTTGACTATGCGCACTATCAATTGATCGAGCACGAGGCGCCGTCGAGCATGAAGGTGCCCAGCGGCAACGAGATCACCATTCAATACGAGATCGGAAAGCCGCCGATGATGGCGGTGAAGTTGCAAGAACTCTTTGGTTGGCACGACACGCCTCGCATCGCACGCGGTCGCGTCCCCATCCAATTTCATTTGCTCGGACCAAATCGCCGAACCCAGCAAATCACGGACGACTTACGACGCTTTTGGGAAACAACCTACGTACAAGTTCGCAAAGACTTACGAGCACGCTATCCGAAGCACTTCTGGCCCGAAGATCCGTTTGCCGCCACCGCGACTCGAAACGGAATGAAACCTCGCGTATGAACACAACCCCAGCAATCATCGCTGCGAGAAACCTAACACGGCGTCGCAAAGACGGCAGTGCTGCGATTCTGGACGGCGTCGATTTTGACGTTCTTGCTGGTGACCGTGTTGGGCTCGTGGGGCAAAGCGGCAGTGGTAAGTCAAGCTTGTTTCGCGCGTTAGTGAAGCTGGATCCAGTCGACGCGGGTGACGTTTTCTATCACGGGAAAATTCCTACGTCGAAAGAAATCCCTACGTTTCGTCAGCAGGTCATTTACGTCCCACAGCGTCCATCGTTTGTTGTGGGAACCGTCCGCGAGAATCTTGTGTTGCCGTTGCGTTTAGCGAGTTCAGCAACCACCTCCGCCGATATGGATTACGAGTCATGGCTCGACAAGGCTGGGAAGACAAATGCATTGCTGGAACAACCGGTTGAGAGTCTCAGCGGTGGTGAACAGCAGATCGTTTCGCTGCTTCGTGCGATCCAACTCGAGCCAGAGGTTTTGCTATTAGACGAACCAACGGCCTCGCTTGATGCGGAATCGACGAATGCGATCGAGCGATTAATTGACAATTGGTTTGAATCGTCGCCCGGTCACGCTTACGCGTGGACCAGTCACGATCCAGATCAAATCAAACGACGTTGCGATCGTATCATCCAACTTGAATCGGGGCGTGTTGTATCCGTCGGTTCAAGCCAAACCACTGCACACGGTGAGTCCAGCTTGTGAATGAACCTGATTTCTTGCTGTCTTGGTCGGGTGTTGCGATCGCTTCGCTCATGATTCTCGTGAATGTCGCGATTTCAATTGCGTTGCGTTTGGGTCTGGCAAAGAGCATCTTGATCAGCGCCGCGAGAATGACCATCCAGCTTGCACTCATTGGTTTGGTGCTCGGACAGTTGTTCGAAATCGGAGACCCGGTTCTGATTCTTGCCTTGGCCGTGACGATGACGTTGATTGCTGGTGTCTCAGCCGTTCGTCGGGTCGAACATCGATACCGTGGCATTTACTGGAACGCACTGTTCTCGGTCGCAGCAAGCGCGTGGATTGTCAGTGCGATTGCGATTCTGTTGGTGGTCCGACCGAAAGTTTGGTACGACCCGCATGTGTTGATACCGCTTTTGGGCATGGTACTCGGCAATTCACTCACTGCGATCTCGTTGGGTTTGGATCGATTTCTCGAAGAGATGAAGCGGCGGCGAGGCGAAATCGAGATGCTGCTCACGCTCGGTGCGACACGTTGGGAAAGTTGTCGCGATACGTTCGCGAGTGCCGCGAGAACAGCCATGATGCCGATCCTGAATACGATGTCGGTCACCGGATTGGTGAGCTTGCCCGGAATGATGACCGGCCAGATTCTCGGGGGTGCGTTGCCGATGGAGGCCGTTCGTTACCAGATCATGATCATGTTCCTGATCGCCGCGGCCATCGCGATGGGTGTCACGGCGGTTCTGGGGCTGACATTCCTGCGCGTGACGAGCCCTGAACATCGGATTCGCTGGGAGGCGATGCGAAAAACATGACTCGACTCGAGAGCACTAGGCCCGATCAAACAGTTGCGATTTCGAGCGACGAAATCGACGCTCGTTGTGGGTTAACGAGCTTCTGTCGGTGCAGTGGTTTTCAATTCGGCAATGTGCAGCAAGTATAAATTTGTAACTTGTTCGGCATCATCAGCATCGACAACGTAAAGAAAGTGCTTACTCAGCAACGCATTCTCAGGATGCCGCACGGTGTGTGAGGAGCCGTTGCTCATCACGACGGTGAAAGGCATGAACGGCTGGTATCGCAGAAGTGATTTGATCTGTTGATGCATGAGTGGCTCACAATCGCAAGTCGTTCCAATGTTCTTCACAGTATAGCCGAAACAGCCGCGACAGACCAATTTCCTTCAAAACTGGAAGTAAACGAACGGTCGGAAGCCTTTCGGTGCGTAAAGCACGAGAGCCCAAATCATGATTGACGTGGCGATGGGGCTGTACCACGCGAGGGCTGGTAATCGCATCGCCAGTCTCAAACGTGTTCGCCAGGCTGTGTGTTCCAAGACAAGACATGCGAGTGCCCCGATCACGAGCGGTGGGAACCAATCGATTCCGTCCGCAAGCGTCAGCATGCGTGCGAGATACACGCTTGCGGCGCTGAAGTCACTGCTGCGGAACAGAATCCACCCGATGAGCACCACGATCATCGTGAGTGTCCAACCGACGAGCTTTGGCAACCGAAGTCCCAAGGATTGCGATGCGAACCGTTGTACCGCCAAGCCAGTGCCGTGAAGAACTCCCCACGCGACGAAGGTCCATGCAGCACCGTGCCACAATCCACCAAGCGTCATCGTGATCATGAGATTGCGATACACCGACCAGCCACCGCCACGGTTACCACCAAGCGGAATGTAGAGGTAATCTCTAAGCCAACGAGACAACGTCATGTGCCATCGGTGCCAGAAATCACTCAGCGACGTTGCTAAATACGGATGCCGGAAATTGACGGGAAAGCGGTAGCCAAGCATCTTAGCAACACCGATCGCCATGTCGCTGTAGCCGGAAAAGTCATAGTAAATCTGGCCAGCATACGCGAACGCCGCCAAGTACAACGTCCAGCCGCTGTAGAGATCGGGACCAGCGAACACGACGTCAACAGCTTCGCCCAACCGATCGGCAAGCAACACTTTCTTCACCGCGCCACGAAGCAACTGTTGTGATCCGGCGTAAAACCTGCGTTTCGACCATTGCGGTACCGTTGCAAGCTGAGGAAGCAACTCCCGCGCTCGAACAATGGGACCGGCAACGAGCTGAGGAAAGAATGCAACGTACAGCGAGAAATCTAGAAAGCTCGAAACAGGCCTTAACTTTCGCCGGTACACGTCGATCGTGTAGCTCAGTGTTTGGAACGTGTAAAACGAAATGCCGACCGGCAAGACGATATTGAGGGTGCTAGTACTAAGTCCCAGAGGCTCCAACAACAACGTGGCTGATTCGATAAAGAAGTTGAAGTACTTAAAGAACGCCAACACACCAAGATTGCTTATGAGGCTGACCACGAGCCACCGCCAGCGAATCGAATCATCTTCGCTCGCATCGATTTTTCTCGCGACAGCAAAGTCAACGATCGTCGAGGCTACCAGCAACGCACAAAAGCGGACGTCCCAATATGCGTAGAAGTAATAGCTCGCAACGAGCAGCACAATGTTGCGAGCCACGCGAACTCGGCATGACCACGTGATCGCCAGCACGACGATCAAGAAGACAAGAAACTCGATTTGTGAGAAGACCATGCGATATGCCGACTCAATTTTCGAGTTCGAGTTGGCTCACGACATCGACAAGCGATCGTGCAACAATTTCGTTACCAAGCTCGTTCAAATGACCGACACCGAATTGGCCATTGTGGAACCCACGTGGCCACTTGCCCGCTAGTGATGACTTGGTAAGCGGCTCACGCAGATCAACCCAAGTGATGTCGGACTGCATCGCAGCTTCGCGGATCTCGGGTAACACTACCTCGTTCCCGTCGTCGATACGAACTTTGCCCTGCATGATGACGGGAACCGGCGGTGCATACAGCACAATGACTGGAAGCGACGTGCGGTTGCGGATCGTTGCAAACACATCGGTCCATATGTCACTCGCAACGGTTGTATTGACAACCTGCTCCTTGTCCGGCAACACGAGTATGTTCGTTGACGGAGCGACTGGACCGATACTCAACCGCAAGCTTCGTGGTTGGCTGCCGTCTTGCTCAAAGGCAAGGTTTCGAATGCCGTGGATCACAAACGCGGGAAGAAGCTTTGTGATCGATTGCTCAAACTCTCCACGACTGTTTGTTTTGGTTGGTTCAATTGCGACGGCCAAGTCAGGCAGATCGACAACGAGAAGAATATGCCCCGCGAGCTTCAGATGTGACTCAACGTTTGGCATTTGCGTGAGCCAATCGCGAGCGTCATCTCCACTTCTCGCGAGCGGGTAAACGTGAATCGGATTTCCTTGTTCAGCGGTGAGCCGTTCGGCAACCGCAAAAATTTTGGCGTCATCCGGAACACTGACCCCTTCGGCTTGCGAGTCACCCCACAGGGCGAAACGAGCGAGTCTTGATTCGGATCCAGCATCCATCGAGCGAACGCCTGGCATCCCTAGCGGCCCGATGTGTGTGCTTGCGTAGCCTTCGCTTCGCCATCGGTAAGTGGAGCCTGGTTGCAACGTCCAAACGTTGCGAATCGAGTTGACCGGCGTCGGTAAATAGCTGCGGATAAAAAGCGGCGAAGTCAAAGCAACAAGAATTGTCCCTACCGACACGCCCAAGCCCCAACGTAAAACGACTCGCGTTAAAGTGGAGGGCATCAATTCGAATCGGCTAAGGCGTCGGGTTGATCCAGAACTTCAAGCACATCGGCTTATCGACTTCGAGTACCTCACCAGTCGGTTTGAGTTCACCGCTCGTTTCGTCGACGGAGAACACCACGATGTTGTTGCTGTTTTGGTTGGCAACAAGCATGTATCGTCCGTCTGGGGAGAACCGAAAGTTTCGCGGATGCTCGCCACCGCTCGATATGCCGAACAAGCGTTTGAGTGTTCCCGTTTCGGCATTGTAGGCGAACCCGGCGATCTCGTTCGGACCACGGTTGCTGCAATAGACGAATTTGCCGTTGGGGTGAAACAAGATTTCCGCAGATGCTTTGGCTGCTTCGGCTGTCGTCCCGTCAGCCATCGTGCTGACGACCGAAAGCTTCTCCACTTTCGGTGGAGCATAACGATAGGTCGTGATCGTGCCAGATATTTCGCTGAGTGCTAACAGAAACTGGTTGTCTGGCGAGAACACAAAGTGGCGTGGGCCGGCGCCGGGATCCAGATCAATCGCTGGTGGATTGGACGGAGCCAGCGCGCCATCCGTGCCGAGGTCGTACAAGTAAATTTTGTCAGTCCCCAGGTCGGCTGCGGCGAGTCGCTTGCCGCTGGGGTCGAATCGAATGCTGTGCGCGTGAGGCCCACCCTGGCGATTGGCGATGACGCTCGAGCCAGCATGCTGAACGCTACCGCTGGCTGGATCGACACTTCCGTCGGGTTTGACCGGATAGACCGCAACCGAGCCGCTGCCGTAATTGGCAACGGCGGCGTAAGTCCGATCCTCGTTGACACACACGAAACACGGGCCGTCACCCATCGCATCTTGGTGGCTTCGCATCGTCAGCTTGCCGTTCGTTTCATCGACGGACCAAGCGATGATGGACGCGTCTTTCTCAGCACCGCGACGCGTTTCCGAAACGCTGTAAAGCGAATTGGTCTCCGGCGTTGCCCAAACGAAGCTCGGCCGATTCGTTTCCGCCATCATCTCAGGCTGCGAAAGCTTGCCGGTCTTTGTGTCGAACTTTGATGCATAGATGCCATCGCCACCGGTGCCGATGAACAACCGAATCGGTTCATCAGCGCAAGTGTTTACAGCAAACATCGCGATCATTAAGAGTGAGAAACTTCGCATCGCAATCACGCGTCTCGGGTTGGAGGGTGCCTATTCTTCAGTCACACGAACGGTGGTCATGGTGTCGCCTTTTTCGATGGAATCGACAACGTCTTGACCTTCGATCACTTTGCCAAACACGCTGTGTTTGCCGTCCAACCAAGGCGTTGCGACGTGAGTGATGAAAAATTGCGAGCCGTTCGTGTTGGGGCCAGCATTCGCCATCGACAAGACGCCTGGACCGTCGTGAGTCAGTGACGAATCGAATTCGTCTTCGAACTTGTAGCCTGGTCCGCCCGTTCCCGTTCCTTGCGGACAACCACCTTGGACCATGAAATCGGGGATTACACGGTGAAACTGGAGCCCGTCGTAGAACTCTTCTTTGCAGAGTTTTTCGAAGTTCGCGAATGTCTTAGGCGTTTTGTCGGCGAAGAGTTCAATGCGAATGGTGCCGCGGGTCGTATCGAAGGTTGCAACTTTCATGCGTCTAAAGCTTGTTCTCAAAAGTAAAAAAGGGAAGTGTTCTTGCTCGTTGATTCTGGTTTGTATTTTAAGGGGCTGTCGTTGGTTCAGTCGAATTGAATTCGTTCAGCTGAATGTCAATCGATTCGCCGGGGGTGGGCTGTGATCCATCACCCGCGTCGTCGCCCATCTCGACACCAAAGTCATCGCCAAAGTCGTCGATTGGGACGTCGTGTCGAGTACCGTCCGGCATCAAGAGTTCCGCGTCTGCAATCGCGGTGCCATCACCTCCTGGAGCCTGGCGGACCAAGAGGGTTGCCGAGCTCTTGGATCCAACAATATCAAACGCCATCATGCCGCCCGACGATTGGGCCTGTTCTTGGGTGGTTGTCAGATTCAACTTCATGGATTCGATTTCGCCAACGTGCTCAACGATGACCGGGTTGCCTTGAAGTTGGCTCTTGTAAGCTTCTGCGATCATGTTGGTCACCGCTTGGTAGCCGAAATAGCCGCCGCCACAGCAAACGAGCGCACCAATCACCGTCAGTCCGCCGATAATTCCCAACACCCACAGCCAAACTTTGCTGCCACTCTTCTTGACCTGTTGGTCATTGTACATCGTTCCTGGGCCGCCTTGCTGGAACGGGTTGTCGGGTCGATTGGACATGATTCCTTCCTATGGGTTGTTGAGGATGTTGCGGCACCCCGGTTCGGTGCGATCCGCGACACGATTTCCAATACATTAGAGCGTTCAGAGGCGACGTGGCCTAGTCGCCAGGCTTCAACGGGCCGGTTCAAACGCGGTGCAGACCCACGCTAATTTGGTGTATTTTTCACCGCAAGGTTGCCTAGCGAATCGACTCCACCTAGAGGGCTTGATGACCTCGATCGCTTTGCGTCACTGAACCAAAAATCCAATCTCTTGATTATCAACTCAGCCTTTCCTCTCGGCTGTTTGACCGATGAAACATCGACACCGTCATCGCAAGATTTCGGCCAGCTGAATCCATGGAACTAGCCGCCCTTCTCTTTACAGTGGCGGATTATTGTCGTTAACAGGCCCTCAAGTCAAAGAAATCGACCCAAGAAAGTGTGCTACCCACACTAGCCGTGGGCATGGCAAGGAATCTGCCGCGAGTCAGTTCGGCGCCGACAAAAACGATGCTTTGATGGAGATCGTAGGGCTGGCGTTGGGTTCCCGCGACTCATTTGCGGACAACGGGTTAGTGGGGCCGGAAACTGTGCGGGCTATGCAGGATGATCGAGCAAAAATTCGACCAACCGAAAGTCTTGCGGGACAAACACTTTCGCGGCATGAAAAATTAGTTATTGTAGATGTGGTTTTGAATTGCTCGAGCTCGCTCTAGGTTCTAGACGACGTCGTGTTCACGGCGGAATCCGGTCAGCTTTGGTCGGATGATACGACGCGATTCTTTGCGGTAGGTAGGTAGTGGTAGTAAACAGCGGGTCGGCCATCTGTTGTCTGTTCAACAGACGTGTCCCATTCGCACGGTCAACTCTTTTGAAGATACGCTAGGGAGAATCGATTACATGACCAAGTGCAAACTCGAGTACATTTGGCTCGACGGTTATCAGCCAACTCAGACCCTCCGTGGGAAAACCAAGATTGAGGCAGACTTCAGTGGCAACCTCGAAGACTGCAAAATGTGGTCGTTCGACGGCAGCAGCACGATGCAATCCAGTGGCGGCAAGTCCGACCTGTTGCTCAAGCCAGTCTTCATTTGTCCCGATCCAGATCGCCTCGGAACCGGCTACATCGTGATGTGTGAAGTCCTTAACTCGGACAAGACACCGCACAAGACCAACGGTCGTTCGACAATCATGGATGACGACAATGATTTCTGGTTCGGCTTCGAACAAGAATATTTTCTTTGGGATCCTGAAACACAAAAGCCATTGGGCTTCCCCAAAGAAGGCTATCCGGCTCCGCAAGGCCCGTACTACTGCAGCGTAGGTGCAGAGCGAGCTGTCGGTCGCGACATTGTTGAAGAGCACCTCGAGCTTTGCTTGAATGCCGGACTCAACGTCGAAGGTATCAACGGTGAAGTTGCGAAGGGCCAATGGGAGTTCCAATGTTTCGCCAAGGGTGCTGCACGCGCCGGAGATGAAATTTGGGTTGCTCGTTACTTGCTCGAACGCGTCGCTGAAAAGTACGGCGTCGCGATCAACTATCACTGCAAGCCAGTCAAGGGTGACTGGAACGGCAGCGGTATGCACGCCAACTTCAGTAACGAGACACTTCGCACCTGTGGTAGCAAAGAAGTCTACGACGCGATTTGCGAAGCGTTCCAGCCGCGTATCAAGGAACACATCGACGTCTACGGTGCAGACAACAACCAGCGTTTGACTGGTTTGCATGAAACGCAGTCGATCGACAAGTTCAGCTACGGCATCATGGACCGCGGAGCATCGATCCGAATTCCAATTTTCACCGTAGAGCACGGCTGGAAGGGTTGGCTCGAAGACCGTCGCCCAGCATCCAATGCTGACCCATACATGGTCGCCAGCGCGATCATCACCACGGTCAAGGGCGCGAAGTTACCAGCAATGGCCTAGGTGCTAAGACTGGCTACTCAGTAAGGTATCCCGAGAGAAACCCGGCCAATCCGTTGGCTGGGTTTTTTTAAGTTTTCACTAGACTGGATAATCTGCATCGGACATAGATGGCATGCAACGCGATGTGATTCTATCTGGCTAGTTCGTCGCAAATCTCATCGTGACGGCAAAAGATAAGATATCGTAGTCGCTCTTTGATTCGAAATGGAAGCAAGTTGAACGCTTTGCTAGAGAACGAATTTGGACTGTCGCGTTCTACCACTTCCATTTGTGCGAGTAGATCATGGATGTCAAGCCATTCCGTGCGTGGGCGTGCATTTCGCCATGACTTGTGAAGTCGAACGCGAAGTTCGTTGGCCAAAATTCGCATCGGTATGCGATCAGAGTTTGGCTCAACGGTTGCTTGCCGAGCCAGCTTTTCCAAAATTCGAGTGTGACCCTTAATCATATTCTGGTGGTCGGAGCTTAACGACTGACTGGTTGTCCGGTAGTACGCGCCTGTGTAGTCGACGGGGATAAACTTATAGCCCTTAACGGCAACCCTCACCCATAGATCCCAGTCCTCGCAATGCTTCATGTTTTCGTCAAACCCTGAAGTGTCTGTTAAAGCAACTCTGGGAATTAGGACGCCATGAATAGCGGTGACATTCTCCATTAACAAACTGGGCATCGGCACGAAATTTACTGGTGGAACTCTTCTTGACTCGTTGAAGTCACCTGGTGTTTCATAGAACCGTTCAAATCCCATAACGGCGACCGCGTCGTTATCCGACTGAGTTGCTGCAAGTAGCGTCTCGATCGACCTAGGCAGTAGCAGATCGTCTGCGTCCAGAAACAAAATATGGCTAGCGTGACTAGCTTGCCAGCCTCGATTCCTAGCAACGGAAGGGCCTGCATTCGTTTGAGTAATTAGTTGCACACGCGAATCGATGCTCGAGATCACTTCCGCTACATTGTCCTCCGAGCCATCGTCGACCACGATTATCTCGACAGGAGTAGTCGATTGGTTGAGTGCAGACTTCACCGCTGCGTATACAAACGGCATCTTGCGAAAATAGGGTATCACAACTGCAACAGATAGATCGTTGTTTTTATTCATTTCGTTCACCGTTGATTCGTGTTTCAAGGGTGGCGATACCATGAACCATTAGTTAAGAGCTGGAGGTGCTTTTTGAGCTTGTCTTTGATTTTTTGAATCAAGCTGTTTTCTCTGGACGGCACTTCCGGAAAACTCAGCGACGGGAGTCGCTTCACCTTTGTGTGGAACCGAGGGTCGTCGGAAAAAACGGTCAAGAACGTTCTGTGAACAACATGGGTTGAACCGCCCAATAGCTCAAAGTCGGACGGAAACCATGTGCTTAGATGTGTTTCAGCGATGTTTCCATACTCAGCGCCTTGGGGATACTCACCAAGAGGCGTCGTAATAACTAAGCACCCTGCAATTTTCCGAATCCGCTCAATTAGCTTCAATGCCTCGTCTCGCTCGAAGTGTTCAATGACGTCATTCATTAGAACGAGATCCCAGCATTCTTGGCTATCGCGAAGGAAATCACGACAGTCGCCTCGAAATACTGAATTGTAGTAATGGTCCCATATCGGATTTGCGTAGTCCGGAAAAATTTCAACACCGACAATTTTCAATTCCCAAGTCTTCGGAAGCAAGTTGCCAATGCCGATATCTAGTTTTTGTCGAACGAGGAAGCCGTATTCACCCATCCCGATTCCGATATCTAGAACAGAGGTCGGCTTAACAAAGTCGCATACATCAAGTATCCAGGGAATCGCCCAATGCTCGCTTTGCGGCATGAAGATGACCTTCAATCAAGTGACTGGGAATTTTAAAAAATGAATGTGGATGTCAGGAACCCATTTGCGTTTACAGGTGCATTACTGCGGTTTCATATGGAATCATGACACTTCCATGCAGCTTGGCATCAGGTAACCGAAGATCGTCAGTCTGATCAAAGAAGCACCCTGCGGCAATTTCAATCTGGGCAGCGTCATGCACAAAATCTTGATCTCCGTCATCATCTCCACACCAAAGGTCAATGTAGTAGATGCCTGGAACGAAAGGCGTGCGTTCCCCGGAAAACTGTACTTGCATCGATTGGCCCGCAAGCTCAGTTCCTGAGTTTACGAAGTGCGTTGACAAAGTCGTGAGTATCAAGCCCGATTGGTTCTTGAAGACGATCGCTACATTCACCTTCGAATTGCTTTGCAATCTGTTCGGGTTTCGCTCGAGTGTGACGCAAAAGCGGAATGCTTCGCCGCAACTGCATGGTGTGTCCACACCTTCCTTGCCGTGAACTAGCACCTCACTAAATCGATAGCGGCCCATACCGGTTCGATTGAGTCTTGAGCGAAGGCCAAGAGAACTTTGGTCCGCGTCCATTGCGTGATAGGCCGCAATCGACTTGTCAACAGATCCCGTTGTAATGATTTTCCCCTCACTCAAGACAATCGCAGAAGTGCAAAACTGTTTCGCAAGGCTGAGGTTGTGAGTAACGAAAAGCACTGTTCTACCAGACTCTGCCGTTTCCTTCATTTTGGAAATGCAGCGAGCTTGGAACTTTGCATCGCCGACGGCTAGAACTTCATCAACAATCATGATTTCTGGCTCAAGGTGAGCAGCAACCGCAAACGCAAGTCGCATCTGCATTCCCGACGAGTATCGTTTTGTCGGCGTGTCAATAAATTTCTCGATACCGCTAAAATCGACGATCGCTTCAAACCTGCCATCGATTTCTGTCTTGGTCATTCCGAGGATCGTTCCGTTCATGTAGACGTTCTCTCGTCCGGTTAGTTCTGGATGAAATCCCGTCCCGACTTCTAGTAGGCTGCTCACCCTTCCGTTCAGTTCGACCTGTCCGTATGTCGGGCTTGTAACTTGGCTCAGGATTTTCAATAGAGTGCTTTTTCCAGCTCCATTTCGGCCAATGATTCCCAGGACATCACCCGGCATGACGTCGAAGGAAACGTCCCGGAGAGCCCACAACGTTTCGTTGGTGTCATCCTGCTCAGATCGACCAATATTCTGATCACGCAACGTTCGGTATCTTCGCCACGGAGTTGCGGCAATAGACCGCATTGCTCCGAATAGCGTATCCGGTAGCCTGTCCCTTTTGCCAATGCGATAGAGTTTTGATACGTTTTGGACGGAGATCATTGTGTTCCGCATTGATTTTGCAGCCCGCTGTGATTCTAGTTTGCCTTTTTGCCAGACATGTCACCCAAGCGATTTTGGGTGACGTAATGTAGTTCTCAACGCAGTAGCTTGCATTCCCTCAGGCAAGGTAAGCGGCGGGGCAAAAGTTGATTTGGATCGGACGCAAGTATACGAGCATCGTCGTCCGTGCGTCGGGGAAATATCGCCGCCCTTCTGGTGCAATCGCACGCTAGGCCTCGCGGACTGTGAAGCAGAGCTAAGCAAGGTCCGCGAACGTTCTTTCTCGCTTGCGAAAGGCAGCGAGCCCCCAAGCCAAAACAGCAGCCGCGCCTAGTGTGGACATGCCGAGGAAATGCCACGGGATCACCTGTGTCCCCAAAAACGCACTTCTGAATCCTTCAATGATGCCGACCATCGGATTCAAGGAATAGATCCACTGATATTTGATGGGTATCAAGCTTGTTGGGTAGACAACAGGTGACGCATACATTGCCAGTTGCATCGCGAATGCAAGGCCATGTTTCACATCTCGGTACTGTACCGCCAATCCAGCCAAGCCAATGCTCAGTCCAGCGGACACGGCGATCATCAATGTTACCAGGATAGGCAAAGCCAACAAGTTCAAGCTCAATGGCGTGCGGTATACCGCAAGCATGCAAGCCAAGAATAACATGGCGATTGAGAAGTCAAGGAGCTTTGCGATTACTGCAGAAAGCGGTAGTAGAACTCTTGGGAAATAGACTTTACTGAGCATGTTGGCTTCATTAATCAGGCTGCCAACCCCCTCCGTTACCGAGTTCGAAAAATAAATCCATGGAACCAGTGCAACGAAACTGAATAATTCGTAGGGTGCCCCCTCGCTTTCCATTCCAGCAAGTCGTCCAAATACAATGGTAAACATGATCATTGAAAACAGCGGTTGGACGACAGCCCAGCCGATTCCGATTACGCTCTGTGAGTAGCGAACTTTAATTTGTCGCCAAATGAGAAACCGCAGAAGGTCCTTATGTGCCAGTAGTTCTGTGAAGTCGACTAACGACCATGGCGATTCTGCTTTAACGACTCTTCTGTGTGAAATCACGTGGCTACTTATTTTCGAAGAGCAGTATACAGGGTAACGGTTTGACACATAACTGAACTAATGAGCGAGTCGGGCATTGACCAGCTAGTTTTAAGTGGAGCTAAGGTCGTTCGCGCGCTTGCTTTAGAGATACCGTGATTTTACCCATGCTATTCTTTGACTACAATCTCTGCGAAAAAGAAACGAAAGCGACGTTACGGATTTTCAATTTGCCAAAGGTACTTATGCAGGCAATTAAACACAGCGTTTGGCGAATGTTAAGCGTATTGCGAGGAGGGCGTTTCACCGCGCAGCCACCTGCCTGTGATACACCGGCAGAGCTCTACGAGCAACATGTAGAGAACCGTCGTCCAACAGAAGGCGAAGTTGCATACTATCGAGCAGTGCAGCAGCATATGACGTCGCTGCCGAAAATTACCGTCGTGATTGATGCGGGGTCGATCGCCAATGCGATGTATGAACGTGCTCTTGCGTCGGTCGCAAGTCAGATTTACGGTTGTTACAACTGTGTCATCGTAACAGACACGGCTTGCAGCGACTTTACCCCTGCCTCGGGTGACGTGCTCACTGCATCTGGGCTTTTGGAGAAGTTAAACCTGAGCTTAGTCAGCTCACGTGGCCTGGTTAATGCACTCTCGACTGAAATACGTGGAGACTATTTCTGTTTCCTTGGGGCAGGCGACGTTTTGCATCATGATGCGCTGCTCCGAATTGCACTAGAATTGAGCGAATGTCCGTCCGCGTCGCTGGTTTATTCGGACGAAGATCAAGTTGATGACCATGGTCGCAGATCGGCTCCGCTTCTGAAGCCAGATTGGTCGCCCGATCTCTTGCTTAGCCAAAACTACATCGGGCGGCTTTGTGTCTATCGTGCTTCAGTGCTCGATGCGGACGGAAGCAATGTGGGAGCTTCGATACGTGAGATTGAGTATGGACTGACTCTTAGAAGTGTTGAGTCCGGCGATCCAGTGGTTCATATTCCGGCTGTGCTTTATTCGCGAGGTAATGTGATTGCTACGCGGTTGATTGACGTCGCATTGCATGATGATCATGAGAAAGCCTCGCTAGAGGCTGCTTTGCTCAGACGCGGAATTGACGCGAGTGTTGAAGAGGGTGGGCCAAGTGGTTGCTGGCGTGTTCGCTATCGGCTTTTCGAGACACCTCGCGTTAGCATTATCATCCCATCGGGAGGGAGTGTTTCGAACCTGCGAACATGTTTAGAAAGCATTTTCGCGCTGACGACTTACACCAACTATGAATGCTGTGTCGTCGACAATTCTTTATTCGATGAAGTAGATAGTTTTTGCAAGCAGTTAGTGTCTCAAGGCAGATCGGTGCGGCGGATCGAGTTTCGTGACAAGCCTTTCAACTTTTCGGCAATCAATAATTTTGCGGTATCGAAGACGGACGCAGAGTACGTGGTGCTCCTCAACGACGATACGCGATTAATGACGCCTGATTGGATACAATCCATGTTGGAGCACGCACAGCGAGACTCCGTGGGTATTGTTGGCGTCAAGCTCCTGTATCCTGATGACCGAATCCAGCATGCTGGTGTCGTGCTTGGTATCTTTGGTTGCGCGGGGCACGCGTTCAAGTTTGTTCCTGATGCCGAGCCCAGCTACGGAAATTATCGAGATGTCGTTAGGAACTATTCCGCTGTAACGATGGCGTGTGCCATGATACGCAGATCGGTTTACCTAGAATTTGGGGGTCTCGATGCAGCCAGGTTTCCTGTAGCCTTCAATGACATCGATTTCTGCCTAAAGTTGAGAGAGAAGCAGTCGATGGTAGTTTACACCCCGTATGTTGTTTTCTACCACATGGAATCTACAAGCCGAATGCAAATTCAGGGTCCGAATGCACTCGAGTGGATCTACGAGCGATGGTCGCATCGTTTGCTTCGAGATCCCTATTACAACCCGGGGCTCACAAAGAGCAGGCAAGATTTTTCACTTCTGGACCTGTCACGTAGTTAGAAATCCGAGCGACAGAATTACCTCATTCCAATCTGCCGACAATCTCCTTGCGGTGTGAATCTCCTGGAAATGCAAAAACCAACGAAGAATAGACGAAGCATCTCCATGGCCATCAATCTATTGATGTGGCGTTGGCGAGCCAACGGGTCCAGGGATGCTTTTTCTTGGTTGATATCGGGACTTAAATTGGCGATACGGCAGCGCCGTTTAAGCTACTCTGAGTGGATAGATAGGTATGATTCTTGGTCAGACGATGAGCACCAGTTGCTTCAGGAGAACGCTGCGAAACTGACGAAGGGCCCGCTCATCTCGATCATCATGCCGACCTACAACCCGCCGGAGCGTTGGTTAACAGAGGCGATCGAATCCGTTCGATGTCAGCTATACATGAATTGGGAGTTGTGCATCGCAGATGACGCTTCAACAGCTCCGCATGTCCGCGATATACTTGAAAAGTATATGCGACTTGACTCGCGAATTCGGTGCGATTTTCGTGCTGAGAATGGGCATATTTCACTAGCATCCAATTCCGCGTTGGAGCTGGCGAAAGGTGAATTCGTGGCACTCCTGGACCATGACGACCTGCTCGCAGAACATGCTTTATATATGGTCGCTCTTGAACTAAATAGGGATCCGTCGCTCGATATTGTCTACAGTGATGAAGATAAAATTAGCGACGAAGGACAGCGGTACGAACCGCAATTCAAGCCGGCCTGGAACGCAAATTTACTGCGGTCGACTAACTTCATATCGCACCTCGGTGTGTATCGTCGAACGCTTGTAATATCGGCTGGTTGTTTTCGAAAGGGTTTTGAGGGGAGCCAGGACTACGATCTTGTGTTGCGATGTTCGGAATTGACGACCACGCCGCGAATTAGACATATCCCGTACATCCTCTATCATTGGCGTGCAATTGAGGGTTCTGTGGCGTTGGATACCTCCGCAAAGAGCTACGCCTATGATGCGGCAATACGTGGTATTAGCTCGCATGTTGAACGATTAGGCGAGACCGCTAGTGTGGAGTTTGGCGCGACGGTTGGTCAGTATCGAGTCAAGTACGTTTGCCCCGCTAGCGAGTCAGTAGCCGTAATCGTTAACGGCGGCAACGATTCACAGTCGATCAATCGTTGTGTTTCCAGCATCTTGCGGAATACTAATTTTCCGAATTACAAAATCTATGTTGTAGAAACGGAAGCGGAGCATGAATCACGAAGCTCAGGTTCGTCGAGTCTCGACAGTCGTGTTGAATCTGTCCGTTGTGAACCTACGAGTACGAGAGCTGCGAAAGGGAATATTGCTGCAAGACGCTGTTGTTCAGACCTGCTCTGTTTTGTTGACAGTCAGGTTGAGGTTTGCGTTCCAAGCTGGCTCGGCGAACTCGCAAGCCAGGCTAGCCGAGAAGGAATCGGTGTAGTGGGGTCGAAGATACTTGGTGTTTCTGGATTTCTGCTGCACTCTGGGTTTGTATTTGACCATTATCAAATTGGAGGTCATGTTGGACGAGGATCGTGCGGTGCATACTTTGCAACGGATGTTGCCAGGGAATTTGCGGCGGTGTCCGCGAGTTGTGCGGTCTTCAACAGGAGCGGGTTCGTTCAAGGGGGGATGTTTGATGAGCAAGAGTTTGGCGACTGCTTGTATGCAGTAGATCTTTGTCTCAAACTCGGTCTGCTAGGTCTAAAAGTATTGTGGACACCTTACTCTGAGGTACTGCTTCACCGGTCAGCCATTCTCGAACAAGTGTCGCGTGACGTGCCGAAATCAATCGTTGAAATTGAGCAAATGCGTCTTTGCTTGAAGTGGAAGAGCACGCTATTCAATGATGCAAATCTGAATCCAAATTTGGAATTGCATGGAAACGGTTTCGTCCTTGCGTTTCCGCCCCGAAATCGCAAGGCTCGGCTTGCTGAATCAATTGGTACTCCATACCAATAGCCTATGAGACACAGTTGAGGGGGGCAGCTCTGTTTCGAAATCGTACTACAACAGTTGAAGCAGCGATTTTTCCAAAACCGGATAATTAGCCTGAATCGAATATGACTCACAAACGAGGGCGCGACCATGTTCTCCCATTTGTTGTCGCGTTGCTGGTTGGTTCAAGAGTTCCCTTAGGGCTACGGTCCATTGATCGGTGGTTGTCGCTAAGATTCCCGATAAGTTGCGATCCAGGATGTCGGCATTTATTCCAACGGGCGTCGCGATACCAGGTACACCAACGGCGAGGTACTGCAAGAGCTTAGCACCGCACTTGTATTGATTCCAATTGTCCTGCTGTAAAAGAGGCATTAATCCAACACTCATTTTCATCAACAGGTCGATCTCGGTTTCCGCTGTCCACTTTCGGTGGTCAATAGAAACACCCTGCAAGTCAAGTCGTTGAAGTGTCGCGATGTCAGGCACAACAATTTGAAGGGTGAAGGGGATTTCCTTCGCGACTGTTCTAAGTGCGGTGGCAGCAACTTGTAGGTTATTAAGATTGCCACTTGTGCCCATCCAGCCGACGACGGGGTGAGTTGTTGTTGAATGTGAGACAGTCGAGGTGTAGTTGTCCAAATCAATGCATGTTGGGATGCAAATGGATGATTTGTTGGTCGGGCGAACGTAGTCTTGGATAAATCTATTTCCACAGACAACGAGGTCTGCCATTGGTAGAAGTTTATCGAACTTCTTGGGGTACCTGAGAAAGACAGCATCGTCAATATCCAGCACCATCCGTTGGCATATCGACCGAAATTTAATCTCCATATCAATCTGGTCGGTATCGAAAATCTCACGTTCAACATAAATAATGTCAAACTCGCGAAAGTAAGCTGCAAGCCAATGCCAAGCTCGTGTGCCGCGTTTTAGATACTGGCTGAGCCGGAATCCAATCCATTTATAATGCTCATACTTCTCTGGAAAGCTATGTGCGATTGCGCAGGTGTGACCGTGATTATTAAACTGCTTTACGAAGGGCTGGATTCTGAACCGAGACGACGGCACACTCTTGCCGGATGACAGGAACAGGATTTTCACAGTCGTTGTCGTGCTTGAGAGTTGTTTCGATCAGCCTGCTGTATCTTGGTCGTGCAGCGATTGTTAGACCTAAATATGTGGTGCTAGAAGCTTTCGCTATTAGTGTAGCTTGGGTCGAAAGCCCGATACCACTCGACCCAAGACTGCTGCAATTTCCTGATTTCGCCTGACGTTAGGTCCTTCATCTTGACGTCACTGCTAAATTTTCGGCTGATGAAGTTAAGTCCGTCCAACGCATAGCTCGCAGCCATTTTATCTGGGTCGCTCAGCGCATAAATCAAAGTAGGGACGACCGTAACGTCGTCGCTCTTACCTAGCAATCGAGCTGCAACGCGTCTTGCTTGCCATGACTTGCTCCCACGCAGGAGACGCATAAGTCGATCTAGTTGCGATTTTCTCGCAGCCGGATTAGTTTCAAGCTTTAAGTCATCGGGAATGGATTTGCCCTCAATGCTGTCGGCGCCATCATCCTCAAGCAAGCCTAGCAAATTCTCCACGGATTCTGACACTGGTTTCGATACGATTTGTGAGCCGTTGACTTGGATGTCAGCCGTGTTTTTTGGGATTCCGTATCCGCCTCGCATTGATCCTTTGCTGATACTTGCAATTGCCTTCTGCGTGCTTCGAATAAGAAACAGCACAGCAAAGCAGGTGCTTACGGGCGAACCAAGTAGTGAAGAGTCTTTCGCTCCAAACGCTCCAGAGCCGTCCTGAACTTTCATGAGCTCAGCTACATTGTCATCGTACCAGGCGTTGGAGAGCGAATTTCCAGTTGCTAGTTCGAAAAAGCTCTCGTAGCGTTCAAGCGTGTAAAGGTAGTAGTAGTACCAATCGTGACCTTTAACACGGACGAACTGATTTCGGCCCCGAAACGAATCCATACGTCGCAATGCAGAGATCACATCCTCCTGCTTGACTGGTGATCGTTTTCGTCTTTGTTGCACAACGTCCGACTTATCGACTTGTTTGAGCGCCTTGGGCAATCCCTCGATTTTCGCTCCGCCGATTGCATTGTCCCAAATTCGAAATACGTCCGAGAGAATGAGAACGGCGCTACCACCGGCGAGCCCCATTTGAACAGACATTTCTTCTTTGGGCTGAGTGATCAGTCCTCTTCCGGGGCCAGGATCCTCACCTTGGTATGGCCATACCCCGCTCACATCCTGGACTCGCATCATCCATGCCAAGAGTCGATTGAGGCGGTCAAGCGAAACATTCACGCCAGCATGGTCGAGTGTCCAGGTTGCCAGTGCTACGTACTGAACCATAGATACGTCGCCAGTGTTGCGATCCGGATACCCATAGCTACCGGTCGGCTTCTGTGAATCGACGAGTGAGTTAGCTAGAAATTGTAAATCGTCCGCACGTTCGATCGGAGCGACTTCTGATAGAAGCAATAGCGCCATTGACAATTCGTAGACGGATTTGGGGGAAGTGTTGAACTCCCTCGGCTGCTTCTTGATCTTGGAGATGAAATCAGTAGCGACCTTTAATCCAAGCTTTACGACTTTCGCGTCTTCGTCATGAACATATTTGAAATGTGTGTACGCTACAAGGAAAACCTGGCCGTCATTGCCTCCGTATGGCGTTTGTCGAATCTGTTCTTCCGTGAGCGATTCCAGATACTTGATCGACTTCTCGACCATTGCGACAATTTGAGGGTCTTCTGGCTTGTATGCTGCTGCAGGCTTGGCGAAGGAAATTAACGCCAGAGTCACGATCATTAGTTGAGCAACTGGCCTTCGAAGGCAAGAAATCCGCTGCATTTGCTTAGGCTTTAAATGAAGAGTGACATGTGAGACATGTCATGGAAGGATCCCGCTTCTTAGATCGCAGGGCTAGCGTTTGATTAAGCGAGTGAACACTACGATTGTCGAATGTACTAGCATTGATGTCAAGTTCTTGTGCTTTATGCGAGTTCAAAGGAGTTCGGCTAAAAGCATCCAAAAGCCGTTGATTTACCCACAATGCGAACCCTGGGTAACGTAGCGCTCGCCGTATCTCAGCGACTCTAGAATTTGGGTTTTGAGCTGGTTTGCTTTGCATTTTTACGACGAGCCAGCGTAAACTCTCGACGCCAGTATCCGACTATTTAGCCTTTCACATTACTCGCGAACATTCATGTCTGCATCTGAACCAGCAATCATTTTATCGGCGACGGATCCGGATTTGCCCCGGGATGTTCCGGCGGGGTTGGCTCGGTATACGGGGATTCGTGACATGTCGCGGGGGGGGAGCGCGATTCTAAGGTCGGCTTTTGATCCGGTGACGGGGCGGACGGTTGCGATTAAGTCGCTGTTGCCGGAAACCCGGACAGATCTCCGGGAACGTCGAAGGCTGCTTCGGGAAGCTCGGGTGACGGCACAGCTTCAACACCCCAATACCGTGCCGGTTTACGACATCGGGGATGATCCCGTCGAGGGAATCTACTTCGTCATGAAGCGAATTTCGGGGGAAAACTTCTTTGAAGTCCTCAAACGGATTGCTCGAGCAGACGAGGCGACGATCAATGCGTACTCGATCGCCGAACGGCTGGAGGTCGTGATTGGGGCTTGCCAGGCGCTCGCTTACGCACACGCGCGCGGGGTGATCCACCGGGATGTGAAGCCCGAGAATATCTGGGTGGGGAATTTCGGCGAGGTCATTTTGTTGGATTGGGGCGTGGCCAAGGTTTGGGGACATACCGACGACAACGAAGCGATTCGGCAGAGCGTTTTGAAGAAAGCTGGTGATTCAAATGACCAATTGCGAACATTGACGGGCGGTGGCCAGCGTCCGGGTACACCGCTTTACATGTCGCCAGAGCAGGTCGACGGCAATCGCGGAATCGACGAACGGACTGATGTGTTTAGCGCTGGCGTCGTGCTGTACGACATGCTTGCGCTTCGTGAGCCGTTTCGTGGAGCGAACATCGACGAGACGTTCCACAACATCAAGAACGTCGATGTGGTTCCGCCGAGCGTGCGTAGCCCCGACCGAAACATCCCAGCGGCTGCGGACGCGGTTGTGATGCGGGCACTTCAAAAGCGACCCGGAGACAGGTATCAATTCATGCGAGACCTGATCTCAGATATCCGAGAGATTCAGGCATAGTCGCTTGCGTACGCCGCTATAGATGGGTCGGATCCGATGTTTTGGGCCGGACGCGTATGGTCGGCCCAAAATCCTATTCCTGAGAGACAGAACTCGATGTGCGGAATTACGGGAGGCGTTTGGTCGAGCGAACTCGCCCGCATCGATGCTGCGACTTTGGATGCGATGACATCTTCGATCGCGCACCGTGGGCCAGACGATTCCCAGACTTGGTTCAGTCCATCGCCCGCAAACGACTTTGGGCGCTCCGCAGCAGCCCTTGGATTTCGTCGGCTCAGCATCATCGATCTCGAAGGTGCACGCCAACCGATGCCCAACGAAGACGGTTCGGTCCGATTGGTGTTCAACGGCGAGATCTACAATTTTCGCGATCTGCGTAAGCGGCTTGAAGGGGCCGGCCACCACTTTGCGACGCATGGTGACGGCGAATCGATTCTGCACCTTTACGAAGATATCGGAACGGATTGTTTCAAGCATCTCAACGGGATGTTCGCGATCGGCCTGTGGGATGCGAATCGCAATCGGCTTGTGATTGCACGCGATCGCATCGGTCAAAAGCCGCTTTATTACGCGTTTGACGAACACCGGATGATCTTCGGCAGCGAGCTGAAATGCCTTGCCGCAGTCCCCGGTGTTTGCAAAGACATCGACCCGGGCGCGATCGATGACTTCCTCATGTATCAATACGTCCCTCATCCCAAGACCATTTGGAAGGGGGTCTATAAGTTGCCGCCGGGGCACTTTGCCGTTTACGAAAACGGACGATTGACCGTTCAGCGATATTGGGATTTTGACCCCAGTCACGAAGTCGCGATGACGCGCGAGGTGGCTGTCGAGAAGCTGCAAGAGTTGCTCACAGACTCGGTGCGGTTGCGACTCCAGAGTGATGTGCCGCTCGGATCGTTTCTTTCAGGCGGTATTGATTCGTCGTTGATCACGGCAATTGCACAGTCACAATCTTCGGAGCCGGTGCACACGTTTAGCATCGGGTTCTCGGACGCGGAGTTTGACGAGACGCACTACGCGGCGCAGGTCGCTCAGCATTTGGGGACGAATCACGAGCGTTTCGAAGTGAACCCGAGTGGCATTGAGCTACTCGACAAACTCGTGTGGCATTACGATGAGCCGTTCGGCGATTCGTCAGCGATCCCGACGTGGTACTTGTCGGAGTTGACTAAACGCAAAGTCACCGTGGCGCTTTCGGGTGATGGTGGCGACGAGTTGTTTGCTGGATACGAACGTTACAGAGCGTTGTGGCTGAGTAAGCATCTACAGCGATGTTTTCCGCTGCATCGAATGCCGGGCATTGGGCTGATCCAGCGATTGCCGGACTCGAATCGTCGGCGATCGATTGTTCGGCGCGGGAAGCGATTTCTCGAAGCGCTTGGCCAGTCGTCGGTGAGACGCTACTTGAACTGGCTTCAAATTTTTCCCGAGTCGCTTCGTGCGTCGATTTATCGAGATGATTTTCTCTCGGAGTTGCCCGACGAAGACCCGTTTGAGTTTTTGAACCAGAACTGGCAGCGATCCAGTGGTCGCGATGTGGTCACGCAAGCGTCGATGAGTGACGTGTTGACGTACTTGCCATGCGACTTGATGACGAAAGTCGACATTGCCTCGATGGCTCATGGTTTGGAAGTTCGCCAGCCGATGCTCGATTACCGAGTGGTTGAGCTCGCGGCTTCGATGCCGGTGAATTTGAAATTCCGTGGCTCGCGCGGGAAGCTGATTTTGCGAGATGCATTCGGGTCGATGATTCCTGAGACAATCTGGACGCGAAGCAAAATGGGGTTCGGTGTGCCCATCGCAGGCTGGTTCCGCGGTGAATTGCGAGAGCGTGTTCGAGACACCTTGCTTGCTGATGATGCGAGAATTTACGCCTTCATGCGTCCCGAAGCGATCCGGTCGCTTGTCGACAGCCACCAGAGCGGAGCCCAGAATCACGGCTACCGTCTTTGGAATCTCTTGATTCTCGAAACATGGCTTCGTCGTTGGGGCTAACCGAAGCCCATGGAACGCGATAAACTGCGAGTTAGACGACTGTTCGCGAGGCGGAACCGAACAAATCGACGACGGGTGCGGATGCGTCCGTTTAACATTTCGTTAGTGTCAATGAATCAACTCGAGACGAGCGTTCGTTTTTCATGATGAACCAATCCCAATCGGGACCATCGCAGTCACAATCTCAATCGTCTGGCCCTTTGCTTTTGGATGGCTACCAATGCGAAGGCTTCTTTGACGAGTTGCTCGACCAAACCGGGCATGCTCGACCCGAAGGCGAAGCACTCGTCGGGCTGCTGAACCGTTTGCAGCGAGGTGAGTTGGTCCAGCGGCAAACGGCAATCGAACGGTCGTTGTACCGCATGGGAATCACCTTCACGGTCTACAGCGATAATGCTGGTACCGAGAAGATCATGCCCTTTGACGTGATCCCACGAATCGTGTCTTCGATTTTGTGGCGACACATCGACGCGGGTTTGAAGCAACGGATCAAGGCGCTGAATTGCTTTCTCAGTGACATCTACAACGAGCAAGCAATCGTCAAAGACGGTGTGTTACCGAAAGAGTTGATCGATTCGGCACCAACGTTCTTGCCTCAGTGCATGGGATTGAAACCGCCTCGTGGTGTGTGGTGTCACATTACCGGGACGGACCTCGTTCGCGATGATACCGGTGCCGTGTACGTGCTTGAAGACAACCTGCGTTGTCCGTCGGGCGTGTCGTATGTGTTGCAAAACCGAATGGTGATGAAGAAGAACTTTCCACAAGTCTTCGAAGCGTCCCAAGTGCGGCCGGTGTTTGACTATCCCGCGAGGCTGTACCAGATGCTTCGCAGTTTAGCGCGTGAGGACATCACCGATCCAACCGTCGCTGTGCTGACACCTGGTGTTTACAACAGTGCCTATTACGAGCATTCGTATTTGGCCCAGCAAATGGGCGTGCAACTCGTCGAGGGACGCGACTTGCTCGTCGAGAAGGGCTATGTCTACATGCGAACGACCGACGGGTTGCAGCGAGTTGACGTCATCTACCGACGCGTTGACGACACGTTCTTGGACCCGACCGTATTCCGCAAAGATTCGGTACTCGGTGTCCCGGGGATCATGGACGTTTATCGGGCTGGGAACATTGCATTGGCCAATGCGCCTGGGACTGGCGTGGCGGATGACAAAGTGATCTACGCGTACGTCCCCGACATGATTCGGTATTACCTTGGCGAGGAACAGATTCTCGCGAATGTGCCGACGTACGTTTGCTTGCGAGATGAAGATCGCAAGTACGTGTTGAGCAATATGGACAAGTTGGTTGTGAAGGCCGCGAACGAGTCGGGTGGTTACGGCATTTTGATTGGGCCGCATGCGACATCGGAAGAACGCGCGGAGTTTGCAGCCGCAGTCGAGAAGAATCCACGCAACTACATCGCTCAGCCGACGTTGTCGCTCTCGCGAGTACCGACGGTCGTGGGCGACAAGATCGAGGGCCGCCACGTTGACTTGCGTCCGTACATCTTGTGTGGCGGAGACGACATTTGGGTATTGCCTGGTGGGTTAACACGCGTGGCTTTGAAGAAAGGCTCGTTGGTGGTGAATTCGTCCCAGGGCGGTGGTAGCAAGGATACTTGGGTGATTGCTGACTACGGCCAAGACGTGTCGGCACCCTCGTAAAGTTTTCTGTTGGGACGTTACCGCGAGTGCTGGAAAGCGTGTTTCCGGCGCGGTATCGCCAAAGATTTTTAGCTCAGTTCAAACCTACCAAAACTACTCATGCTGTCACGTGTTGCCGAGTCGATTTACTGGATGAGCCGCCAAGTCGAGCGGGCAGAGAACCTTGCGCGTTTTTTGGAGGTGACTCACGACCTGACGATTGACCAACAGCAACGGTTTGTCGATCCATGGGAGCCACTGATTCGTGTAACAGCGGACGACAAGGATTTCGCGGAACGCTACGGCAAGCCAAATGCAAAGAACGTGACAACGTATCTGGCTTTCGATCGCGATTATTCGAACTCGATGCTGTCATGCCTGCATCACGCACGCGAGAACGCGAGATCCGTTCGCGAAACGTTGTCATCGGAAGTGTTTGAGCAACTCAACTCGTTCTACCACTTCGTCAAAGACGCTTCTCGCCAACCAACGTTGGAATCGCCCAGTAAGTTTTTTGACGCCGTTCGCCAGCACGCGTTGCTTTGGAGCGGAATCATTGACGGAACGATGTCGCATGATTCGGGTTGGCACTTCATCAACGTTGGTCGGTTGCTTGAACGAGCGGACAAGACGTCGCGAATTTTGGACGTGAAGTACTTCAATTTGTTGCCTAAAGTGGACGACGTCGGGACGGCGATTGACGACATGCAGTGGTCGGCGCTGTTGCTGGCGATCAGCGGATTCGAAGCGTATCGTCGCGATCATCACATGATCGATATTGAAAAAGTCGTTGAGTTCTTCCTGTTCAACCCAATCTTTCCTCGCAGCGTATTGTTCTGTATCGCGGGAGCAGATTGGTCGCTTCGGGAAATCCATGAAGATTCCAACCTGAAGGAACCAGGAACCGCAAAAACGCAAATCAGCAAGTTGCGTCACCGGCTCAGTAAAACGAGTGTGAAAGAAGTGATTGCTGGGGGGATGCACGAATTTGTCGACCATCTCCAAACCGAGTTGAACCAGATCGGTAACGGGATGAATGAAGATTTCTTTAACTGATTGCCACTTGTACGTGATAGTGGCGTTCAGGAGTTCGATGGGCTCATCTATCATAGTGAGCTAGGCTGCGGACCAGGCGGACTGCGGCGGAACAGTATTCTCGTGATTGGCCCACGCCATTGAATCCGACATTGACTTCGACCACGCCCTTTGTCCAATACGCGCCAACTCAACTGAGCTACGACGAGTGCAAGACTCCGACGGGCGAACTGAGGCCGGGTTGGCAATTGATTGCCGACTTTTTTGATGCTGCTGGCCCCGACGGGATGAAGGAATTCGTCGCGGAAAGCGATCGCTCGGTCCGTGAAAGCGGTGCAACGTTCAATGCCATTGGCGATATCGACGGACAAAGTCGTCCTTGGCAGCTTTCCGTGGTCCCGCTTGCTTTTGATGCGTCGACATGGACGCGACTCGAAGCCGGTTTGCAGCAACGAATGCGAGTGCTGGAGGCGGTCTTGTCGGACATCCTGGGACCACAACGTTTGCTCAAAGAGCGAATCATCCCCGCGGAATTGCTTTGGTCCAATCCGTTGTTCAAGCGTGCCTATCATGACTTGCCGCCCGCCGGTGGTTTGCGGCTACATGTCACGGCGACTGATTTAGCCAGAGACAGCAAGGGTGCGTGGTGGGTGACGGGAGATCGCACGCGAGCACCAACAGGGTTGGGTTATCTGCTCGAGAATCGAATTCTGACCAGCCGACTTTTGCCGCAACTCATTCGTCAATCGAATGTTCGGCGACTTGCCAGTTTCTTTGACCGGCTTCGCGGGCGCATGCGTTCGTTGGCGTCGACAAAACAGGAGAATCCTCGTGTCGTGATCCTGACGCCGGGCGACAATAGCTATCGATACTTCGAGGATACTTATCTTGCACGGTATCTTGGTTTCACGCTCGTGCAAGGTCGCGATTTGGCGGTACGCGGAAATCGGCTGAATCTCAAGACTCTCGGTGGCTTGCTACCGATCGAAGTCTTGTGGCGACATGTTTCCGACGACAAATGTGATCCTCTCGAATTGGACCCTTCATCGCTCGAAGGTGTGACGGGATTGCTTCAAGCGATTCGCGGTGGCACGGTTGCGGTAGCGAACTGCATTGGAAGTACTCTGGTTCAGATGCCGGCATTGTTGCCGTTCCTGCCCGCGGCTTCGCGGTTTCTGCTGTCCGAAGAGTTGGTGCTTCCGAACATTGCGACGTATTGGTGTGGTGGTGAGAAAGAAAAACAGTATGTGCTAGCAAATTTGGATTCGCTTGTGGTGCGTCCAGCCTTGGCGGTATCGGATTCAAAGCCACTCGTTCCATCGCAATTATCGGCACCAGCGAAGAAAGAGTTGATTGCGGCGATCCAGGCGAACCCGCATCGATACGTGGCTCAACCGCATTGCCAGCGAAGTACGACGCCAGTTTGGAACAACGGCCAGCTCGAATCTTGGCACATGGCACTGAGGACGTTTCATGTGCAGTCCGCCGATAGCATTGATGTGATGCCCGGTGGGTTTGTGCGAGTCAGTCCCCAATCCGAATCGCTCGATCATTCGATCACGAGCGGACGACTTGGCCAAGATTGCTGGGTCATCGATGACAAGCCGGTGGACCAAGAAACGACATTACTTCCTCCTCCGGGCACTTTGATTCGCTTGACGCGAAGCGGTGCGGAGTTGCCAAGCCGTGTGGCCGAGAACTTGTTTTGGCTCGGACGCAACGTTGAACGAGCGGAGTCGACGGCAAGGCTACTGCGAACGACGATGGTGAGATTGGCTGGCGAAACGAATATCGGCGAACTGAAAGAGCTGCCAAGATTGACGGCAGCGATCGCCGCGGTTGGTCAAATCGAGCCTGACTATGCAATCGCGGGTCTCGTCAGCTCATTGCCGCCGTTGGATCGAATGCTTCCGTCGTCGATATTTGATCGCCAACCGCCGCGCGGGCTGCAGATGAGTGTCCTCAATGCGGCGGATAAAGCGTCGGCCGTGCGAGACCGGATTTCATTGGACGCGTACCAGATCGTGATGCGACTCAAGGCAGAGTTAACACTTCCGCGAGCCGCTCACACGATCGATATCGGCGGATCGATCGAGACACTCAACCAGCTGATTCGTGATCTACTTGCGTTTGCCGGCTTAGCAAGCGAGAGCATTACGAGAACACACGGTTGGCGGTTTCTGCAGCTTGGTCGACGCATTGAGCGTGCGTATCAAACCGCTGAACTGCTCGCGGCAACGCTCGTGCGAAGTGAGTCCGATGAGCGGTCTTTGTTCGAATCGGTGCTCGAAGCAACCGACAGTTTGATGACGTACCGCACTCGCTATTTGCTATCGCTTCAGCCAGCGCCGGTGCTCGACTTGTTGATCACGGACCAGTCCAATCCGCGTTCGATCGCATTTCAGGTCCAAGCCATCGAGAAACTTGTCAGCCAAATGCCGATCGACGCGGCGGAGGTGACGCTCGGAAGTGACCAGAAGGCCGCCGAGTATTTGTCGTATGTCATTCGAAAGTCGGACCCCTATCAGCTCGCAACGTGCGACGCGAACATGCACCGACGCAACCTCAATGACCTGTTGCAAATACTGATCGAGGCATTGCCCGCGTTGTCCGATGCCGTGTCAGCCCGATACCTAATTCATACGGGGCAAGAGCAAACGCTAACTGGTCGAAGCATTCCCGATTGAGGACCCTCGTTGCACTTCCACTTATCATGACTGAGAAAGCTCCTGTGCGTTACCGAATCAAACATCGAACTGAGTATCGGTATAGCGATCCGGTCGCGATTTGCCAGAACCAATTGCGAATGAACCCTCGCAATTTTGATCATGTCGAGTGCTTTGATGTTTCGACGGAAATCGAGCCGCCGCCGGATTTCGTCGACGAGCATGATGACTATTTCGGTAACAAGGTTTACTCGTTTGCCATCGAGTCCAACCATCGACAACTCACCGTGACGGTCACCAGCGAGATTGCGATCTCAACGGCTCCTTGGATGGATTGCAAACAATCGCCGCCATGGGAGCAAGTTGTTAAGTTCGTTCGTTCGGGAGAGGATCCGAATTGGACTTCGGTTGGTGAGTTTTCTCGCGACTCGAATTTGATCACTCGCTGTGAGGACTATGCGGCATTTGCTCGACCATCATTTGCCGAAGGGCGACAGATCATCGACGCCGCGTTTGACTTGACCAAGCGAATTCACTCGGAGTTCCGCTATGACAAGACGGCCACGAAGGTGGATACTCCGACCTACGAAGCTTTTCAAAAACGTGCGGGGGTTTGTCAAGATTTTGCCCATATCCAAATCGCGTGTTTGCGTTCAATTGGGTTGCCGGCACGTTATGTGAGCGGCTATCTCCGAACACATCCGCTTGAAGGCAAAGAGCGCCTCGTGGGAGCGGACGAGTCGCATGCGTGGCTGAGCGTTTATGCCGGTGCTGAGCACGGATGGGTCGACCTCGATCCTACCAACGCGTGCGTCTGTGGAACCGACCATGTGCCAATTTGCGTCGGACGTGATTACGAGGACGTCAGCCCGATGCGAGGCGTGGTGCTGGGTAGCGGACATCCGATTTTAAGTGTGAGCGTGGACGTCGAACCAATTGACGGATAGCGTCCGCTTGAAGGTGGGCTGGTTCATTCGAGTAGCATGACGCCATGAACACGAAATTTCGGACACGAGATTTTGGACACGATCGGCTCTTGGTTCGATTGCGATTTTAGTTGGTTTTGTGGCTTGCGAAATCACCGTTGCCTAAAACGTTACTCAGGTCTTTCGCCGAATTCGTCGCCGAATCAACAGCCCCAATAGCAACGTCGGGGTACCGAACACGACAGCCCAAGGGATGAGTGCGACGAAGGCCACGAGCAGATTCTCACCGACGAATTGAAGGGATGCCAGCGAGCCGGACCAAGAGTTCGACAGCCTCGAAACAAGTGTTGGGGCGGCTGGAGGTGTGTAATGTTCTTCTTCGCGACATCGAATCGTAATCGTTGCCATGACGCTGCGATCGGCCAAGACTCTCAGGTGCCCTTCCATCCGCTCGATTTCTTCGCGAACGCGAGCGAGTTCTCGTTCAATTTCGAGCACATCACTCAGCTTGCCGGTCCGATCTTCGAGCATTTGGATGATGCGTTCTTCGAGTTTTCGATTGTTTCGGATTCGGGCTTCCGTGTCGACAAACTCGTCAGTCACATCTTGAGCATCCTCGCAACGTGATTCTGAGAACCCCAGGCCGTCAACGCCTTGGAGGAATTCGGTGTAGCGATCGACAGGGATTCTCGCGACCCAAATGCCTGATTGTTCGTTGCTGTATCGACGATTCGTTTCTGATTTGGAAATGAAACCGCCAAGGCTCTCGACGATCGCAGGAAACTTGGCCTCGAATACGTCATAGTCTTTGACGACAAGACCGACTTCCGTTTTGTAGATGATTCGACGTTTGATTGGTGGCGACGGTTTTCCGGTTTTACTGGCTTCGTCAGCGTCCATTTCCGGTGTTGCCTGGATGCTAGTTTGCATCGACTCCGAAACAGGCTCAATCCTTGACATTTCGGTTGTTACGGCAGCATTCTCGTAATTCGCTCCGCAGCCTTGGATCGCGAAAAGAGTTGCTGTGAGCAGCGAGCAAGTAAGTCGAATCGACCAAGTCTGTGGCGCAGCGTGCATAAGTTCGCCTTCATGAGTTCAAGCGTTGTTAACCCAAGAGAATGACGATTGACGAGCGGAAAAGTTTGCGGAGAAAGCAAAAAAAATCTCTCACGGATCGGTGATACGTGAGAGACAGTGATGCACGAGAGACAGTGATCGAGCTTGCTGGATTGAGTCGAGACTAATCAAGGCTCTTGATACGGATGTCTTTGAACTCGGCCCACATCGGCTTGCCGGCGTGCAGTTGCAGAGCGAGTACACCGTCGAGCAGGGCGTGTTCGGCATCGTCGGTGAAATCGAGGATTTTGCGGCCGTTCATGAAGTGTTGGATATTGCTGCCGTTTCCGATGATGACAACTTCATTCCAATCATCGAGTTTGAACAGCGACTTGAACTCGGCTTCGTCAATCAGCTTTCCGGTAACGACCTTCTTGCCGTCTTCCCACTTAGCGATTTCGCCAACCATGCAAACGCGACCGCGTTTTCCGCCTTCGTCATAGATGAAGCCGGAAATGTTCGGGAAGTCGACTTCGTTGCGACCTTCGTGTTGATAACCGCGAACGACCCATTTGTTTTTGACGTTCTTGTCGGTGATGTGCTTGGAACGGTATTGGATGCCAGAGTTGTTGGTCGCGTTGCAGCGATACGACAGACGCAGTTCAAAGTTCTTGGTCGAACCATCTTGCCAAATCAGAAACGTATTACCGGCGGCAACATTTTCCGGGGTCGTTTCACCGTGAATGACACCATCTTTGACTAACCAAAGTCGCGGATCGCCGCTCCATCCAGTCAGGTCTTTGCCATTGAATAGGGAGGTCATGCCTGATTCCGCGGGAGCGCTGATTGGCGCTTCGGCGTGGGCAATCGAGATAGCGAAAAGCGAAAGAGCCAATGAGCTGGCAACAAAACGCAGCATGGTGGGTTTCCAGGAGGTGCGAGGAAGCGTGGGGTGGGAAGCCACCGAGTATGCACCACCGGGCGCTGTGATCCAAGTCACCACGCCCGAAAACCAGATTTCTTTCGGTTGACAACGCCTTTTCGAGCGTTTTTACGTTCGGAAGCGTGACGTCAGTTCTCGCAAGACCGTGGCTTGTGAGCCGAGTTCTTCGCTACTTGCGGCAAGTTCTTCGCTAGCGGCGGCGTTGGCTTCCGTCGTGTCGGCCACGTCACGGATCGCTTTTCGGACGTCTGCGGCGCTCTTACTTTGCTGTTCGGTGAGCTCATCGATCTCGCGGATACTTCCAGCAGTCTTCTCGGCTGCACCGCCGATCGCGGCAAGGGACGCTCCGACGCGTTCGGACAATTCGCTTCCGTCAGCGACTCGCTGTGTCGATTCTTTGATGAGCGAAGTGATTTCCTTGGCGGCTTCACTGCTTCGTTCAGCAAGTTTACGGACTTCATCCGCGACAACCGAGAAGCCGAGTCCATGTTCCCCAGCACGAGCGGCTTCGATCGCAGCATTGAGTGCGAGGAGGTTCGTTTGTGACGCGATTTCACCGATGACTTGGATGATCTCATTGATTTGGTTGCTGCTTGTTTTGATCAATCGCATTGCATCAATGGCAAGACGAACCGTTTTGCCACCGTTCTTAGCAAGGCTGGCTGTTTCCTCAGCCTGCATGCGAGCATCGGTTGAGTTCACAGCGATCAAGTCGATCGAATCGGTGAGCCGCTGGACTGCATTCGTGACAACTTCGACGCTTGCTGCTTGGGCTTGGGCGCCATCGCTTAAGCCGGCGGCGCTCTCGGCGATCGCTTGAGCACCTTCGTTTTGCTGATCTGATGAATCGATGATTTGGGCAATGAGTTCGCGAAGATCGGAGATCATTTGGCGAACGCCGTCGGTGAGCCGATGGAACTCACTGGAGATCGTGTCGCCGGTATCCACGACGCGAGTCAGGTCGCCTGCGGATGCGGCGGTAACCACTTCGAGTAGGCGGCCGATGGCTTCGTCCAATTGTGCTTGCGCGGCTTTCTGGTCTTCGAACAAGATGTGTTCGCGTTGGCGCAATTGAACTTCTTTGGTGATTCGTTCCCAATTCAACAGCGAACCAACGTGCTCACCATCGGGCCCCATCAGTGCCGAGACTTTGAGCAAGAGCGTCTCAGGACCGAGTTTGATAGTCGCCTCGTGCGGCAAATTCCGCAGGTCGGAGAGCATTGCGTGCTGGTGCGAGGGATCCTTGTGAAACATATCAATCTTCTTGCCCATCATTTCGTTGACGGGGCAAGGCAGTAGCGACTGTAGTTGGTTCAGCAGTTCAATCGACGCCGGGTTCATGTAAGTGATATTGAACTCGCGATCTGCCACCATGATGCGGCTGGTCGAGTTTTCGACAACTTGCTGAAAGAAGTGCAAATCATCGATTCCTGGGTGTGTCGACTTGCTAGCGCGGACGACGGCGGATGTTCTTGATCGCTTGGCGGCGGGTGCCTTGGCGAGCGACTTAACGGTCGATGTCTTGGTCGACTTAGGACTTCGAGATGTCGTGGCTTTCTTAGTCGCCTTGGGGCTTCGCGCAGTCGTCGCTTTCTTGGTTGTGCGACGCGATTTTGGTTCGTTCGTTTCTTCGGCGTTGCTCATCGTGACTACAGACAATCGGTGAAGAGAGTGAAAGGTGAGTTTTGATAACGAATGGATGGTCGTGATTGTGTGGGAGATGCGAGATCGCAATCACTCTCGGCTAAGTAGTCGTGCGGCGTCCAGGAGGATCATGATCGTGTCATCATTGCGGGCAAAGCCATCCACGCTACGCATTCGATGGTCATCAAGGACTTCATCGGCCGTTTGGATATTGCTTTGAGGAATGCGAACGACTCGGGTGACCGAATCGACGAGGCATCCCGTCAACTGTCCATTGACCTCGACGACGACCGCTTGTTTGGAATGGGTTCGAGGGGAATCGGGGATCAAAAGTCGTTGTAGATCCACGATCGGGATGATCTGCCCTCGCAGATTGCTGACGCCAGCAACATGTGAGGGAACTTCCGGCGTCGGAGTGATTGTCTGTAATTCGACAATTTCGCGAGTTTGGTCGATCGGAAATGCGTAGTCGCGGTCACCTAAGCGGAACCCGACGAATTGAAAAATCATTTGGTCGCTTGCCGTGTCCTTGACGGCGCGACTGGGCGAGCCGGATCCGCTGTTGGGGAGGGGAAGATGTGACTGCGACATGGAAAAAACCTGGCAAAGAGAAGAACCGACTTCAGTCAATAGAATAGTTCAATCTATCGAAACGAGCGCACTGGAAGTCAAGAAAGTCCGATTGTCCGGGCAACAGAATGACAAGTCCGGTACTTTTCGAGGTGGTGACCGTTGCGACTGGTACAATAGGACCCATACTTGTACGCAGGTCGTTGATTCGCCACGATCAGGTAGTTCCGGTTTCCGCGTTTTCCTTCACGTCTCGCAAGGCCAATGAATGTCGGCTGAAGCTTCCAACCGATTCGCCACGATCGCCCACGCCGGACTTTGTTCCGCCGCCGTGGCGCTTTCGCATTTGCTGGATGTTGAAGTCGTTGCCGAGGAATCGGACGAGTCCGCTGAATCGGCGATGGCTCTTGAATCCAAGTTAGCGGACCCCGACGCCATTTTGTGCTGTGCGAGCATGGAAGTGCTCGTTTCTCAAGCGGATCCGAGCGGATCTTCTGCAAATCGCTTGTCAGAGTCCGCTGGGCGTTTGTTGTTGGCGTGGACGCCTGAGGCTGCGGCAGGCCTGATTTCGGTTGCATTGATGCAGGCGGACGTTTCCGCAGAACCCGAAACATGGACTGAAACAGAACGGTCGACGCTCGCAGAAACTGCCAATGTGGTGGGGTGTGCATTTTTGAACACAGTTGCCGAGTCCATTGAACATGGAGCACAAGGGGGGCTTTCGCTTATCCCGACGCCCCCATTTGTCGAACAACAGTTTGCCGGCAGTTTGATGGAATCAGCCGTGATCGAGATTGAAGCCCGCGAGTTAGCGGAAATGGGGGACCGAATTTGGTCAGCCAGTTCAAGTTTTCAGGTTGTGGGCCGTTCGATTGCAACCAGACTGGTGATGGTCTGGCAACCGTCCGTGTGGAAACGACTATCCGAATTGGTGAAATGATTCAGTCTCGTTACAAATTCGATTCGAGTTTGCTGATTGGGCGAGCTCATTGGGCGAGGGGGAGCGCGTGAGTAGCGCTATTTGGCAACCTGATCCAGAGCGTCTCGTGGTACGACTTGGCATTGGCCGAGCCGCTATCGTCGAGCATGACGGCATCGCCGGGATGCTTGTGGGGTCGTGCGTTGGTCTGTTCATGTTTGAGCCTGTGAAGAAAGTGGTCGCAGCTGCCCACGTGTCGCTCCCATCCATGTCGCTTTCGGGCGATACGGGGTTGACCGATGCGACCGCAGGCAAATTCGGCGACGCGGCGCCAGACCATTTACTGAGTCTGATCGAAGCGGCCGGCGGATCTCGCAGCCGTACGGTGGTCAAGATGGCTGGGGCGGCTTGTATGTTTGGCAACGCGACGGCAAGTAACGGTGCCGCTCGCGAGACGATTGGCGAGCTGAATGCAGAAGCGGTTCGGCAATCGGTGACGAGATTGGGGCTTACTTTGTCGGCGTCCGAATGCGGCGGTAGCAACGGACGGAAGCTGTTCTTTGATACTCGAGACGGTATTCTCCGTGTCGTGACCGTTCGCGGTGAGATGTTGGAGCTGTGATGAACGAACAAGATGCACGCCAAGCCCTGAGCCCTCAGGCAGAGCCTTCGTTACTGATCGTTGACGACGCGCAGATGATGCGGCTGAAAATCCAAGTCATCGCGGAGGCTGCTGGTTGGAAGCGAATTACACAGGCTCCCAATGGTGAAAAGGCGATCGAACTGCACCAAGCGAATCGGTACGATCTGATCACGATGGACCTTGTGATGCCCGGGATCGATGGACTCACCACGCTTCAATCCATTCGCAATCTTGATCCCAAAGCGAATGTCGTGATGGTGAGTGCCGTGAACCAGAAAGAGAAGCTGCTCGGTTGTATTTCGGCTGGAGCAATGGACTTCATCGTCAAGCCGTTCGATCCTGCGAGGCTCCAGCACTTTCTTGAAGATCGTTATCAGCTCGCTAGTGACGCGATCAGGCGAATGGCTTCCCAGAACGCATCGGGCGGGGGAAGCGGATGAAATTTGGCGTTAACGCCACGGGTCAAAGCAGGGAATTGCGCACAGTGATCGTCGATGATTCGGCGCTCGCAAGATTGTTGTTGCGTGATGCATTGTCATTCATCTCCGGTGTACGAGTTGTCGGCAATGCTTCGGAACGTCAGGCCGCCATTGAAGTTGTCGATGCGGTGGGTCCTGACTTAGTTACTCTTGATCTTGATATGCCGGGAGTGAACGTTCTCGAGCTACTCAAAGAGATTAAACAACGCCATCCCTCGATCGCAGTGCTTGTTTGCGGTCGCCAGAACGGACCAGGGATTCCGTTCTTCACTCAAGCGATGGCGTTGGGTGCCGCAGGAGTTGTTGAAACGCCCGCTAGCCGCAATCGGGACGAGAATGTGCGGCAGCTTCGCTTAAAAATCTCGCAAATTGTAGTCCCAATCATCGAGCGAGTCCGAAACGGAGGTCTCGCGTCTGGAGGCGTTTCGGAATCTAGCTTTGTCGGACAATCGCTAGTTGTTCAGAAAGCGAACCAAAGCGTCGTTGGTCAAACGACAAATGCAGTTGAAATAGGCCATGGGAGCGCGCCTAAGCTAGACATTCACGCGGAGAAGATTGGACTCGTTCTTGTTGGGTCTAGCACGGGCGGTCCCGCGGCGCTCCGTACTTTGCTTGGCGGTTTGAGAGGGAATCTTCAAGTTCCCGTGTGCGTCGTACAACATATCCCACCAGGCTTTTCCAAGCCGTTGGCCCAGCGACTCAGTGCCATTTGTCCTCTCCCGGTTACGGAAGCGACGGAGGGAATGATGATGCATCCAGGGAATGTTTACCTGGCTCCCGGTGGACACCATATGCTTATCGATGGCTCCGCAGGTGAACCTAGATTGCGACTTGATGATGGTGAAGTCGAAAACGGATGTCGTCCGGCGATCGATGTCACCTTACGTTCAGCATTAAACGTTTATGGCTCAAGAACGCTAGTCGTGATTCTGACGGGAATGGGACGCGACGGCGCCACAGGTGCTGACGCAATTCGATCTCTTGGGGGCAAAGTTTATGTTCAAACGCCTGATTCGTGCACGGTTTCGAGTATGCCGCGTCAAGCAATCGAGACAGCTGGGGCAGATGCAATCGGCGAATTGAGCGAGTTGAGCCAGTGGATCAATGAGGCTGTTCGATAGTCTGGCGAGAATCTCGTTCGCTGTGATTTCATTTATGGCTTGATTGACATTGTCGGTTCTGTCGGAAGATCCGTTCGACGTGGCGTGCTGAGCATCGGCGCCGCCAAACCGGCGAGGCCCATCAATAAAAGCAAGCCCAATGTCATGCGACGCAACCGTCGTTTTCCGAGCCAGGTACCGAATCTCAAGCCCGCAAAAGTGACAGCCCATAAGATCGGGATGAGCAACATCGCCACGAGGCCAGGACGAATAATTCGATCTCCAAAGACTAAATACAAGATCGTGAGTGCGGGCGCTAGGCTGATCGAATACATCGTGAACAAGAATGCGCGTGATTGTCGCGTGTCCCAATCATGCGCTTGCACCCAAAACACCATCGCGGGTCCTCCCATTCCAACAAGCCCCTGGAGGAAACCCGACAAAGGAAAAGCAATCCAGCTCCACGCTCGATGAATTTGTGGTTGGGGTCGCGGGTGGAACCACATAATGGCCAATGTCATTGCTAGCACGACTCCACCGACGATCTGGCGAAGCGTCAAGATCGAGAAGGACTCTAAGCTATGCAGAACACCAATTCCGATGGGAAGGAAAAGTAAACGTCCGAAACCCGGCCACGCGATGTTCCGCCCCGATACGCTGTCGCGAAACGACCACACGCCCCACAAGTTTTGCGGAATCGTGGCCACAAGTAGCGACGTCTGAGCCTCTGGAATCGAATAACCGCACCACAGCATCGCTGGGACGATTAGTAACCCAGCGGCGAATCCGGCAGCGGACTGAATAAATATGCCCGCGCACAAAATAAGGGTGAGCGAAACCAGTGCAAGTGGGTCTTCCATCGTTCGGGCATCGTAGCGAACAGACGACTCCGCCCGAAGGCACCTCCACTTAAACTCGATCAATTGGCACTGAATTGTCCGTTTATTGGTGCTTTTCCTTGCTCTGGAACAGCGAAACTTGGCCCTTGGGTTGGCCGTTTGGCGGGAAAAAGCTCTGGATGTTCATTGTTGTTTTTGTATGGAGATCTGCAATCTAAGCTATGTTCGCGTCTAGTCTCGCTTCTATAATTAGGTGCGTCGATCAAGCGAAACTCGAAGTTGTTTCAACAGATGCGTTGCTCATTCTCGATTTAGGTCCGGAGTTAAACGATGGCAATGACTCAACATTGGACAAGCTCCAATTTCTTTCGGATTAGCATGGTGTTGCTGGTCGCAATCGTTTTTGGGATGTCTTTTGGATTGGCCGACGATCCGACTAGCTCGGATGAGTCGGAAACTTATAAGCCCAAGACCAAGGCTGAGTTGAGACGGATCTTGTTGCCAATGCAGTACAAGGTAACACAGCAAGAAGGTACGGAACCGGCGTTTCGTAACGCGTACTGGAACAATAAAGAGGATGGATCGTATTTGTGCGTTGTTTGTGATTTGCCACTATTCAGCAGCGAAACCAAGTTTGATTCGGGTACTGGATGGCCGAGCTTTTACGCGCCCATCAAGGACACGAGTGTTGGTACCAAACGCGACTGGAAGATGCTTTATCCGCGAACGGAAGTTCACTGTGAGCGATGCAACGCTCACTTGGGCCACGTGTTCAGTGATGGGCCAGCACCCACAGGATTGCGGTATTGTATGAACAGTGCGTCATTGAATTTTAAGTCAAGCGATGAGTCGAGTTCGGATAAGTCGGAGCCAAAGACGCCCGAGTCGAAGTAAACTCAGTTCAACGATTTGGCTCGGAACGAAAGTAATCGGTGCGGATTATTTGGGATCAAAAAGCGGCAAGCAGTCTTCGGTCGTGGATTGATCCATCAATGCGACGATGATGTCGCCTGGTTTGAGCTTGTCGTTGGCTGTCGGGACTCGAACGAAACCGTCTCGCTGGATTGCCGAGATCAGACAACGCCCGGCAAGCGGTAATTCGGCGAGCGTTGCTTGTGTCACGGCAGCACCCTCGACGATTTCGAGTTCGTAAACGCCGATCGAACTTCCTGGCAGACGGCTTTGGCTGATGACAGCGCCGACGTTAAGAAACCCAAGGGTTTGCCGGGCAACGACGTCACGTTCGCTGACGGCAACATCGATTCCTAGTTTGCCGACGACATTCGCATAATCAGGTCGACCGACCATGCACATCACTCGGTTTGCACCAAGCTCGCGAGCTTCGACGCCCGCCATGATGTTGCTCTCGTCATTACCAGTGCATGCGACGAAATAATCCACGGTGCCCCCGCCTTCATCTTCAAGGACGCTGCGGCTGTTCGCATTGGCCTTGATGATGGTGACATCTGGTAGCAGCTTAGCCAGTTGTTCGCACCGCTGGAGATCATGTTCCAAGAGCACGATTCGATAGTCGTGCGGACTCAGTGAATTGGCGAGGTGGTAACCAATTTCACCGCCACCAGCGATCATGACTCTTTGGCGAGTCTTGTTGTCATTACTGCTCCCGAAATAGATTCTCGTTTTCGATACTGCGTCTGGAATGCCTACCAAGCTGACGCGATCTCCTGCGTGAATTTCGTCTTCGCCGCTGGCAATCCACATGCGTCCTTCGCGGGCGAGTGAGCCAATACGCACGCCTCCGGGCAGTTTGATGTTCCTCAGCTTTTTCCCAGCGGCTTCGCTGCGAGCGCTGACATCCATTTCGTAAACTTCGAGTTGCCCTCTCGCAAAGTGCTCAAGCGGAATTGCGTCTGGATTGCGAATGGCTCTCGCAATTTCGAAGGCGGATAATTGCTCGAGGCTAAGTAAGTTGTCGATGCCGAAGTGACGTTGATAGTCAAACGTGCTCAGGTCTCGAAACGCGGGGGCGTACACTCTCGCGACTGCGCGGCGGACTCCCAACGCTTTGGACATGCTGGCTGCGACAATGTTGACTTCGTCGTCGCCGGTGACAGCGAGGCAAAGGTCGGCGCCGCACACGTCCGCCTGGAACAGCACCGTGCTTTGTGAAGCACTGCCTTGGATCGCTTGAACATCCAAATCGTTGTTGATTTGGCGCACCACATCCGGGTCGCTATCGATCACCGTGACGCTGTGACGTCGGCGGCACAGCATATCCGCGATCCACCGACCGACGGTTCCACCACCCAGGATAAGGACTCGCATCAATTACGCCCGCTATGCAACGCGTTCTAAATAACCAAACCGATACCATAGAGAATCACAAAGATGATTGTCATGAAACCGGTGATCCATCGAGCGGTACCGAGAGCATGCTGCAGAATCAACGCAGTGTTCTCATGCCGAGTTGCGCCAAACACTAGCGAAATCGACACAATCAGTGGCAGATAATAAAGCAAGTAAGTAGGTGAGATCGGCAACATGGAACTGTGGGAGCTTGTGATGTAAATAAGTTGGCGTCGTCGCGGATCAGACTTTAAGAATCGAGCTGAGCGGAGTCTTCAGCCGCCTTTTCCTCCGCTGGTTCCTTCTTTCGTCCGCTGATGGGGATCGCAAGGGGACCGGCGTACGCATCATAAATCACCAGAATATTGAGCAGCCCCGCGATCATCGTGTACCAGCTTCCCATTTCGTAGCCAGCTCCGTGGCGGGCGTACCATGCCGACACTTCGTCAGCATTGTCCTCGGAAACGGGACGATGCGGAGGCGCCATGAACCCACCCCACCGGGGTTCGTAACCGCGGACGGTTCTTCCATTCGCGTCGGTGTTGACTCGCATGTGGTTGCCTTGGACGAGCGCCGGAAGCGCAGCCGCTCCCACGCCGGCCTGCAAAACGTAATGCCATCGCACGTCGCCCGGTGCGAAGGATGCGTAGACCACGTGGCCGCCGCCCAACGCGAATCCGAGCACCCAAGTTGCCAAGATGCAAACCACGAACAAACTGCCTTTGGCATAGCGGCCTTGATAGAAGTGACCCGCCCCAGGAACGAGCCAAGCCAAGAATGCCGCCAATGTACGGTTGCGTAGATCGACATGCTGGCCGTCGACTTCGATGACGCTCGCTTCATTCATACCAGGCTCGTTAAATTTCGATTTATCCGCGGACATTGCTGCTTTTCCGAACTGAAACTAACGAATCGCACTCGTCTGTATCGAGGCACTGGAAATAAAAATAAAGGAGGTGAATGCACAGGAGTCGGGTACCTAAAGCCATTGCCGCAATTGATCCGCCCAAATAGGCGGCGATGTAAGTGTGAGGCGGTGGAGCGTTTGGTGGTGCCATTGTGTCGCAAACACAAATTGGCCGATAGTCGAATGCCAATGATTACGACTTCTCCCACACCGCATATCCAATGAAACCTAGCAATTTCTAACGACTTACCACAGTCTTGTGGTGAGGACCAAAGTTCGGATCTGGCTTGACTCAGCTTGGCCTCGGAGCGTACACGGGATTCTCGATTTGGTCAGCAACCCTCCATCCAACTGTGAATCGTCATGACTCGTAAATTCGCCCAGTACGATCTTGCCCGTTACGCGACCCGCGCGATCGCATCCACACTGATTTGCTCCGGAATGATCGGTTGCGGTGGAAACACACCGACCGCGGACACCACCAATGCTCAAGCAACAAGCCGGATTGCCGCAAATACAACGCCACAGCCGACCGACATTGTGAGCCAGTTTCTCGACCAAGTGCGTCGCGGTGGGGAAGATTCGGGGGCTGGGACTTTGCTGACCCAGCGTGCTCAATCGGAATTGCGACGAATTGGGCGTAGCGTGCAGCCGATCGGCTCCCCAGACGCCTCTTTCAACGTGACTCGCGGGGAAGCCATTCCCAATGACCCAGATTCGATGCTCGTTCACAGCATCTGGAGTGAGCCAAACAACGACGGTGGGCAATCGGATTTTCAGGTTGTTTGGGCCCTTCAGCGAGAAGCAACTGGTTGGCGCATTTCTGGTTTGGCCATGGAATTTGAGCCTGGGATGGATCCAGAGATCATTAATTTCGAGGACGGTAATTCGATGATGCAAATCCTCGGAGGCGTCGAGATGTCGCAGTCGGAAAATGCGGTTCCCAAGCAAGCGGGTATACCAGGCAACAGCTCGACTCGCTGAGCTGAGATTGAAACTACAGTCTGGTTGAATACGGTTTGGTTGAATTTTGCATTGCGGGTGTGCTCGAGCCAAAAAAGTCAGCACACCGCGAGCGAAGCAAACTGGTTTGGGCTGAAACATCGTCTTTTTGACGTCTTTATGAGTAGATGGGTCAGTATTCGAGAGTCGTCGCCCCCTCGCCAATTCCGTCACGGTGGGGGCTTGCTCGAGTCCGACTTCGGCTAGCCGTCCACAGTAGTTCGCCAAATTTTCCCCATTCTTGGGGGACGCCCTCGAAAATTCGCGGTCTGCCTGCTCTCGGAATCCCGGGCTCAAATTTTGCCTAAGTCCCCAAAATGGGACATGGGGCAATTGACATTGCCGGCGACACAGCTAACGTACATCCGAAACTACGTGAAGTGCATTTGCTTCGCAAAGCCCCTATTTTGTTTTTGTCGGGGGCTGACGTAGTTGCGGTTAGCCGTGATGTAACGGCTACCTGAGTTTAACTGGCCCTAGGACACGTCGGGCCTATCAAGATCGTGTGCGAATTCGGATCGCACCTAACTACACCGAATCAATTGGAGATATCGATGAATCGGACTTTAGTGAGTGGAGTTGCCGTCTTTGCACTTTTCGTTGGTGCGACGTTGGCAACAGGATCGTCGGCCCAAGCGGGTCATTGTGGAGGTGGTTTGTTCGCGAAAATTCACGCTGCAAAGTGCCAACTTATTTCGAACATCAAGGCAAAGCATGCTGCAAAGAAATGCTGTGCTCCTGAGCCGACCTGCTGCGAGCCAGCTCCAGAACCATGCTGCGAAGTACAACCAGCACCGTGCTGCGAAGCTGCTCCAGCACTAGCACCATGCTGCGAAGTAGCTCCAGAACCAGCACCTTGCTGCGAAGCTGCTCCAGTTGCAGCACCTTGCTGTGGCGGCGAAGCAGCCCCCATGATGGAAAGTGCTCCAGTGAGTGCCGAAGGCTACGACCTTGCTCCAGGCGAGACACTCGTCCCAGGCAGCGTTCAAACTGCGGAATCAGCTAGCAGTGCACCTGCACCAGTTGCCGAAGCTGCTGCTCCTGCCGCTGAAGCTGCTGCCCCTGCCGCCGAAGCTGCTGCTCCAGCCGCCGAAGCTGCACCAGCTGCATCAGAGGCTGTTCCGCCAGCACCTGTAGCTAGCGAAGCTGTTGACAGCGCTAGCGACGCTCCTCCAGTTCCAACTCCAGATGCCAACACTGACATCTAATCTCACCTGAGATGATTGGTTTACTATAGACCTCGCCCTCATAATGACTGGCGAGGTTTTTTTTGGTCTGCTACTGAATGGGTTGTTACTGGATTGACTGGCTGCTTGCGGCTATTTCGCTTGCTTGGGCTCTCAGCGTCTGGACGACATCGCCTCTCAACCTTGAGATGTCGTTCACGTCGCCTATATCGTCGGGCTTCAAATATAGAAATTGCTCGCCCGTCGTCTCCTCGACAAAGAACCAACTTGGCGTTGTGATGAATATTGCCCCATCGCGGCTAACGGTGCTGATGCAAGGTTCTAGCTCGGTTTGACGATGTGCCCATTGTGCGGACGTCACGACCGGTGACGTGTTATCGGCTAGCTTCGCCATCAACGCTGGAACCTCGTCCGACGAAATCAGTTGGGGTACCCGAAGCGACTTCGGTCGACTCATAAGCAACGGCGTTCGTATCAAGCTGGAACGAACTCGAGGGCAGTTCGCTCCAACCCATCCGTTCTCACCGAGAGCAAAGCCACTCGTGCCAGCGACCATCAAATCGGCTCCAGCAAGTGGTTCATAGCCCCGAACCAGCCCAATGAGCAAATCAAGCAGCCGGACTTGGCAGCCATACGTGCGCATCCAGCTCATCGCTAAATCAGGATGGCAATCTGGCTCAAGTTGGAAATCGGGAGGTTCAATCGAATCAAACACACTAGCGGGTGCGAGGGGCGAGGGCTGTTCTTCGGACTCAAGCTCAATCAGTTCGACATCATCGTTTGGTTCGGTGTCTTCGTCCGGCGTATCGTCGACCAGCGCCAAATATCGAGGTGCATCCCAACATTTGACCAGGCTGGAGCAATGAATCCAAATCAGTCTGGGGCGGTCGCTCTGGTCCATTCGGTCCAACGCCGCAGCGAATAACCGTCCGGCGCGAGTCTGGTCGACATGATCTCGCGGGCGAGTTCGGACGCGAATCGTCTTTTCGGCAACCAGCTCGACACGATCAAATCCCGACAAGAAGTCGAGCTTGGTGAGTCGAGCATCATCGGTAAACAGCTCAACGCTGCCTTCGCCTCTCACCGCCGCCCACCAGGGTGCCGTCCCTGTTCCAACCCAAGAAGCGAAGACTGAGAGCGGATCCGTAGATGCAGCGACGACATGGCTCCAAACACATCCGTCGGCTGCGATTGCGTCCAGCTGTGGCGTCTCGTTCCATGACGATCCGTAACACGACAACGCCGCAGCGCTCAAGCCTTCGACTGTGATGACGACTGTGGTGGATGATTTCACGTCTTCCAATACCTCAACTTAAAACCCCTACATTCGATTTAATCGTTCGTCGAACTCTCGTCACGCACTGTTCGTCGCCGCAACTCAACGGCAAGTACCGCCGACAGTGACCTAGGGTTCAGTGATCCAGGTCTCAAGCACTAATGGATTTCCAATGGCCACACAGGTTGTTGGATTGGATTGTAAGTCAATACCTTCCTAGTGACACTCCATCCGTACTCGGCATTCGAATGTTTCCTCAAGTTCTCGATTCAAACGTTTCATTCGCTCCCGTTGTTGTCGCCCCAGTTGCTCCTCAGTCACGCCCAGAAAAACCCTCCGTTGGACTCGAACGATTCAACGAACAAGGGCAATCGGAAGCACGCGAGCAAGTTGCTATCACGAACCGTGACCGCGTCACCATTTGGGACGTCCCCTTTGACCGGGTCACGCTCGAACAAGCGGTCGAGCGAATCGCTGGGCTCGTGGCGCGCCGAGTACCAAGCTACGTCATCACAGCCAATTTGAATTACGCGATGCTGCATCATCGCCAACCCGATATGCGCCCGATCACTGCTGCGGCATCATTGATTCTCGCGGATGGCCAGCCGATCGTTTGGCGAAGCCGTCTTACGAACAACCCACTGAGCGAACGAGTGGCTGGAAGTGAGATGATTTATCGACTCGCCGAGACAGCTCGCGACCGTGGTTTTCGTATCTACTTTCTTGGCGGCGAACCAGGCGTCGCAAACCGCTGTGCTAGCAAGCTCGTTCAACTCTATCCGGGCCTCCAGATCGCTGGTATCGAATCACCACCATTCCGCAAGCTCAGCAACGACGAACAAACGCACCAAGACGCCCGAATTCGCGACGCGAAGACAGACATCTTGCTCGTTGCTTTCGGTCAGCCCAAAGGCGAACGTTGGATTTACGAAAACTATCGACGACTTGGCGTACCGGTCAGCATCCAACTCGGTGCATCGTTCGATTTTATCGCAGGCACAGCTCGACGCGCACCGGAAATCTGGCAGAAGATCGGCATGGAATGGGCGTATCGAATGCTAAGCGATCCGAAGCGACTCGCTCCGCGTTACCTCTCCAACGCAACGTTCCTCATTGGCGCACTTGTCGAAGACTGGAAACGCCAAGTGACACACTGGGGCATGGGGCAATGGACCACCCCATCGCAAGGTTCACAACGCGCGACTTAGCTTCCGATATATCGGTCATGTAGCGATCGGGCTTTCGCGACTTCTGATGTTCCGCTCACCAGCACTCGTCCGTCACGAAATAGAGTCAGCTGCGTCGTTTCATCGACATGCAGCCGAATAAAGAACCGCGTCATTTGTACGCGTCCCAAGCCCTTCCACCGCTGAGCGAATGCTTCAAAGTTCACCGGCGAGTTTGACTGGTTCATGCTCAGCTGGACTGTGTCGCGACCACACATGACCGCGGTCACGTTCGCTCGACTACGCTGGCCTTGAAGAAACTCAAGGTTACCGCGGCACGCCACACAATTCTCGCTCAGTCGCTCATCGATCTCGATTTCTCGAATGCGATTGTTCCAAAAATCGATCGACAAGACGCTGCTGCGAACCGCGTTGGTATGACCCGCAAGCCACTTGATGGCTTCCAGCGACTGCAAGCTTGCGATCGCGTGCGTCGCGCCACCGAGAACGCCGGCGGTATCGCACGTCGCAACCACAGCCGCCGGAGGCAGTTCCGGCACGAGACAGCGAAAACACGGTTTGCCTTGGCCAGTGAACAGACGGACTTGGCCACCTGCACCAACGCAGCCGCCGTGTACCCACGCCGTCTTCGTCGCGAGTGACCAATCATTGAGCAAAAAACGCACGCTGAAGTTGTCAGCGGCATCGATCACCAGATCACAATCCGCGAGCACCGAAGAAATGTTGTCGCTTGTGATATCGACCACGTGCGGTTCGATCGTAATGCTCGAGTTGATCTGAGTTAAACGCTCCGCCGCAGCTTCCGCTTTCGATCGTGCCTGCACCGCATCCGTCTCGTCGAACAACGATTGTCGCTGCAAGTTCGTCCATTCCACAATGTCGCGGTCGACCAAGCGAATACTGCCTACCCCAGCCCGAACAAGGATTTCCGCAGCGACCGTTCCGAGCGCTCCGCAACCGAGAATGGCGACGCGTGCCGATGCAATGCGTTCATGCCCTTCTTTGCCGACCGGCGCGAACTGTTTTTGTCGAGCGTAGCGATTCGCGGGTGTATTGGATTCAGACACAGTCAAACGAAGCTGTCGGTCGCGGGTGGAAGTCGGGGGCAGTTCTAGTCGGGGCCAATTGTATTCGTGGCCAGTGGAATTCGTGGGGCCGTGCGATGAAGCACTCTTGCGATTATCCTCACTCACTTTAATCAGCGTGGGCTTCGGTGCCCATGCGTCCTAGATTGGTCAAGGAGCCGAAGGTTGAGTCGTTTGTACGAAATGGTGACCGCACGAGCGAGTCTGCTGCACGAAGTTCGTGCCTTCTTCGATTCTCGCGATTTCTTTGAAGTTCAACCACCGTGTCTCAGCGGTGATTGTGTTGTTGATGCCTACATCGACTCGATCAGTATTGACGCTCGAAAGATGGGGTTGCCGAGCTCGCCCGGACGCGAAAGGTTCTTTCTCCAGTCCTCGCCAGAGTCCGCGATGAAGCGGATGCTCGTGGAGGGTGCACCGTCAATCTACAGCATTGGCCCCGTATTTCGAGCTGGCGAAGCTGGTCGAATTCACAACGTCGAGTTCATCATGCTCGAGTGGTACCATCGAGATCGTGATGTGGATGAGGAAATCGAACTGGTGCGGCACTTCATCCGTAAAATGCTTGACGTTTCTCGTTGCGATACGATTGCTTACGCCGACGCCTTCGTCACACACCTCGGTATTCATCCGCTCGACGTATCGCTCGACGACTTGCATGCGATCGTTGCGAAAGTGGATCGCTCGCTCGCGGATTCAATTCGAACGGACCGCGATGCGATGCTGGACGTGTTGATTAGCGAGTTCATTCAGCCCGAGTTGGGTGTCGAGTACCCAGTCGTTCTCCGCGACTATCCAGCCACACAAGCTGCGCTAGCACGCGTCTTGCCCCATGACCCACGATTCGCGGCGAGGTTCGAACTTTATTTTCATGGAATCGAGTTGGCCAACGGCTACGAGGAATTGCTCGATGCCGATGAATTGGTTCGACGAGGACACGAGAACAACCAAAGACGCAAAGAGTGCGGACTTCCAGAATTGAAGGTTGAAACGAGTCTCGTGCAAGCGATGCGACGTGGAATGCCACCGTGCTCTGGCGTTGCCCTTGGACTGGATCGCTTGTTGATGCTTCGAATGGGAGCGACAAGCCTTGCCGATGTGATGCCGTTTCCCGTTGATTTGGCGTGAAACATTCGCCGTTTCAATCGGTACGCCTTACCCTACCCGAGCGACGCATCACTACAAACGAAAGAATCACCACACTGTTGCCCCACTAACTCGGGCAACCTCGACAATCCTGCCGATGCGTATCCCAAGAGAAATCGCCAGTCTCAGCGGTTCTTTCGTTCGCAATGTTGGTAGATGATGTTTTTTGCTATTCTGAAATCGTCGAAGTCCGCTTTGATTTGCGGTCTGTTACTTATGTTGCTGGCCCCTGGAGCTTCTGTATTTGCTCAGGTCAACGAGCAAACGCCCCGAGTCGAGATACCAGAAACAGAAGTGGTCGAGGCGCAGCCAGTTCCGCGGCCCGATGCACTTCCTGCTGAAGTGATCATCCCGGCTGAGATGAAGCCGCAGGATTCAGCATCAGTGGACGATGCCGTCGTGCCTCGCAATCCAGCCGCTGCATCTCCAGGCGCTCGTGAATCAACTCAGCAAGCTGTGCCACAGGTGCCAGTCTCAGCTCAAAGTTTGTCCGGCGGATCTGGAGACGCTTCTAGCGGACAGTTTCCACTCCAGCCGCTGCCGTCTCAGGATGTTGTCTCAGCAACACGCACGCAAATCAGCGGTTCACAAGTCGGCAGTGCGCTGACGGTCATCAGCAGCGAGATGATTCGTAATAGCGGCCAAGTGGAAGTCGCGGAGGTGTTGCGAAGCGTCGCAGGCGTGGATGTCAACCGCAGCGGTGGCGCGGGGCAGTTGTCGTCGGTATTCATCCGTGGCGCAAACGGTAACCAGACGAAGGTTCTGCTGGACGGCATGTCGATCAATGACGTCGGAAGTGCTGGCGGTGCGTTCGACTTTTCCTTTCTTTCCGTTGATGAAATCGATCGCATCGAAGTGTTGCGAGGACCGCAAAGCACCTTATACGGAAGCGATGCGATTGGCGGCGTTGTGAATATCATCACCAAGCGAGGTTCGGGGCCACTTCGTGGCACAGCCAGCGTGATGGGCGGTACGTATGCAACGTCACGCGAAGCCGGAGCGGTTTCCGGTGGCACCGACCGTTTCTACTACAGCCTCGGCGCGAGCTACTTGGACACCAACGGTTTTTCCGCTGCATCACGCCCGCCCGGCAACGTAGAAGCGGACGGATACAGTAATGGAACGATCAGCAGTCGTCTTGGTTGGAACCTCACCGAGAACCTCAACGTCGACGTTGTCCTGCGGCATACAAACGCACACACTGGAATCGACTTCGGTTTTGGTCTGCCTCAAGATGATCCATCGTCGGTCGATCAAGCGAACACGTTCGCACGCGTTCAAGCGACGTTAACCATGCTAGACGGAATGTGGACGCATCGCTTTGGTGGTGGTTATACACAGTATGATCGAGTGTCCAACGCACCGTTTGGCGGACCGTTCTACGGTCGCAGCGGTCGAGTCGACTGGCAACAAGATATGGTCCTCGTTGACGCTGACTCAACACGTTGGGTCGCTACTTCCGGTGTCGACTACCACGAAGATACTGCTCGCAATGCCGACATTGGTAATCGCCGTCAGGACAACCTTGGTGGATTCGTGCTTCTGAATACGAGCTTCTTTGACCAGCTGTACCTCACCGGAGGCGGGCGATGGGACGACTACACGTTTTTCGGAAGCGCATTCACCTACAGAACCACAGCCCGGTGGGAAATTCCTGGCACGAGCACTGCAGCACACGCTTCACTGGGGACCGGATTTCGAGCACCAGCGCTAGCGGAATTGTTTGACCCGTTTGTTGGCAGCGTGAATCTACGTCCAGAACGCAGCAAGGGCTGGGATGTTGGCTTCGAGCAACGATTCGCTGATGACCGTTTAATCGTTGACGCGACCTACTTCCGCAATGATCTCGAAGACTTGATCATTTTCGATTTTGGGACATTCTTGTTGGAAAACGTGGGTAGCGGTTTAGCGAGTGGAGTCGAGTTGACTTCACTCTATCGACTCGATCCTCGTACGACGCTGTTTGCGAACTATACGTTTACCGATACTCGCAACCGAGACACTGGACTGGGGCTGCTTCGACGTCCGCGTGACAAATGGTCATTGGGGTGGAACCGATCTCTTGCAAGCAATCGTGCCAACTTTGCTCTGACAGCAAACTATGTGGGTGACCGCGTGGACACCGGTAACGCTATCAACGAATCCTATTGGCGAGTCGACATGTCGGGTTGGTATCGGCTCAATGACCGATGGCGTTTGTTCTCGCGCGTCGACAATTTGCTAGACGAAGACTACGAAGAAACGCTCGGTTTCAACGCAACACGGTTTGCATTTTACGGTGGAGCCGAATGGGCGTTTGGCCCAGGCCGAAATCGACGATAGCCACCGGCGCATAATTTGCTCTCCGGTTGTCAGAGGCAGTTGAGCTGGCTGTGATAAGGTACCAAGCAATTCAACCTTTTCGCAATTTTTGAATTGTCTGTTGCGAGCAAAGCCTATAATGAGCGAGACCTCAATGATCCGAGGAACTCACACGTTTGAGGAATTTGTCATGGTGTCTAAATTTAGCTCCAAGGCTCGGAGCATACGATTGCGTCGTGAACTGAGAGAAGACAACTCACGTTTGCACGAGTTAGGTTCAGCGATTGACGAGCTAACATGTGATTCCCGAATTGCGGTGAATCACTGGAGCGAACTGCAGGACCTCTTTAATAATCTTCGGGACCAGCTCTCGCTTCATTTCGCTTTAGAAGAAGCCGAAGGCTACTTGAATATCTCAAGTGACGGCAATCCAGAGCTCATCTGTTCGGCTGAGTATTTGAAGCTCCAGCACGTCGAGCTTTTCGAAGACATGCGGATTGTCGCGGAGGCCGCTAGCGACGTGGCGAGTGATCATACTCGCCGAATCGAAGCTGTGCTCGGTCGCTATCGGCAATTTCGATGGGCGTTCGAGGCGCACGAAGAAGCGGAATGGAACCTGATGCAACGGGCTTGCGACGAAGACCTAGGCGTCGGCGACTAAGACGCGTTTGAGCTTCGTGATTTCCATCGACCGAGAATGGTGATGAAGCTCGGGACTAGGATCGTGCGGACATAGAAGGTGTCAATCAGCACGCCAAGTCCTAACGCGAATCCGAGTTCGATGATCCCGCGCAGTGCAACCACTTCGTCGTTGCCTGCCATTCCGAAAAACTTGGCGATCGGCGGAAACCATGCTGAGCTGGTCATGCTAAAGAATGTCGCAGCCATGACCAGTCCGCACGCGGTAATGATTCCCCCGGTGCGTGAGACCGCTTTGCGAAGTGCCGTGACCCAGCCCAACTTCTTTTGTTCTTCGAGTACGCGTGCGACGAGATAAACGTTGTAGTCTTGGCCGACGGCTACCAGGATGACAAACAAGAATAACGGCAACTTCCAATCAAGGCCGACAAACTCGTCACCGTACATCCAACGGAACCAAGCCAAGCTCAAACCCAATGTTGCGTAGTAACTGAGCAGCACCGTTCCAATCAGGTACAGACACAGACCGATTTGGCGGATCATCAACAAAAGCACCAAGAACACGGCGAGAACGACTGCGATTTTGATTCGCTGATTGTCTCGAAGTGTCACTTCTCGCAAGTCGATGATTGATGGTGTCGTGCCCGTGAATAAGACGCTCGCACCAAACCAAGCCGATGCACGATCGTTTGACTTGCTCTTCAATTCCGATTCAATCTGTGAAACGACTTTCGCGGTCTCGATCGAGAACGGATCACCGTCGACAACCACGTCAAGCCGAGCAAGCTTGTTTTCAAATCCAGCAGCTGAGGAGAAAAAGTATTGCTTCGCGATGCGGTGTTTCTGGAGTGCGCGTCGACGCCATGCGTCCCCGCTGAGTAACCCCATTTCACGGTCGGGAGGAAAATCTCCGAGCGGGTCGTCCGACGTACGAACGGCAACGACTTTGGGGATCGAATAAAGACTCTTTGCGAGCTGTTTGGTGTCAGCCTCAAGCGTTTCTTGGTCGATCGACTCGTTTTTCTTAACGAGTATCGTGACGGGATTCAGCTCTCCGATCGCAAAGTGCTGCTGCATGAGCGTCAGACCTCGGCGGCTCTCCGCTTGGCTTCCCAACTCGCTACTGAGATCGTACGTGACATGGTCTTCGTTCCGCCAACCATGAATCGCTGGCAACAGGAGTACTCCGATTCCGATCGTAAGTAGCGCCACGGGGCGTCGCGTAATGAACAGCGATATCGTTGGCCAAACGCCAGCCCCCAGACCACTTGTGTTGGTAAGCGGATACGACGGTGCCGATCCATCTGGAGAGGTCATCTGGCCGATCTTGCTTGGCCAGAAAACTCGCGGGCCGAGTAGTTGCAATAACGCTGGCGTGAACGTCATACAGACAAGCAAGCCGACCGATAAGCACAGCCCGATGATTGGCCCGGTGTAGTGGAACTTGCCAAACTCGGCGATCCACAGCATTCCTAACCCAACGATGGTCGTGAACGCACTTCCCAGCAACGCTCCACTAACACCCGACAATGCTCGGCTACTCGCTTCGGACCAAGTTGCGGCCAACGCGGCTTCTTCTCGCAAGCGAGCGATCAGGAACAAACAGTAATCCGTCCCAGCACCAAACAAAATCACGACCACAAAGATTCGGCTGGTCGTAAAGACACGCAAATCCAATCCCATGAGCGCATGATTCGCGCTTGCTTGAGTCAACCAAGTCACCAGCGCAGTGGACGTGACGACGGCGATGCCAATCGAAATCATCGGAACGGCAACGAGTAGCGGCGCTCGATAGACCACAACCAGAATCGTCAAAATCATGATGATCGTGAAGATTTCTGTGTACTGAATTGCCGCACGAGCCGCAATCAAAGTCTCGCCGCCGATTGCCGCGGATCCTGTTTTCAGTAGCCGCAACCCGGGATCGGCGAATTGTCCGCTGTACGCTTGGACTTTCGCAATTAATTCGTCGATCGCTTCGATTGTCGCGATGTTCTCTGTCGCGGCCAGCTCACTGGATAGCTGCAGCACTGCCATTTGTGCTCCGCTCGTCTTGAGTCGTCGGCCGATGATCGCATCTTCCCACGAAAGAATGTCAAGCAAGTTTGACCAAGCCGACAAGTCTCGATCGGCAACAGGTGTGAACTGCTTGGGCAGATTCGGAAATAAGACGAGTGCCGCTTCATAGTCGCTGGCAATTTTCTCGGTTTCCGCACCGAGACTTTCGAAGAGCTTGGCGCGATCCCAATAAGCAATGGCGAGGCGAGGCTCGTCGAGGCTTGCCGCCGTCTCTGGGACTCGATCACCAAGCAGTTCATAAAAGCGTTTGTCGATCTCGATCGCATTGTTCAACGCTTCTTGCGTCAGCTCGATCCATCGTCCCCAAGGTTGGTTCGAATCAGGTTTGCCACGAACATAGCCCTGAGAAATAGCTCGTTGCCAACTCACCTCGGCAAGTCGATGGTACAAACGTCGGAGCAAGTCTAAACCGACCAACTCGTCTCGCTTGTTCAGATCGCCGTTCTCGCGTCCCATGAACAGCACAACTTGGCTTCGGCTTCGGTCTCCCGGAAAAGCCTCATCGAGCATGCGGCCACCAGCCACACTCGTCATCGCGGGTGGCAAATAGTCAAAGTCGCCATCGAATGCGACCTCATCCCACGAGGGCGCGAGCATTCGAGCGCCGATTGCGACAATGAACCATCCGACGACGATCCACAATCGAAAACGCCCGACGAGTCGTGCCCATGTCTCAGCCATCAATCAGAGTGCCGCCTTGTTATGGAGCAAATTACTCTTTGGACTGTTCTTGCAAGCGTTTCGGTCGGTCAACACCCGACTTCTGTTTCGACGCCGCACCAAAGGCTTGAAGTGCATCTTCAAGTGTTCTACCACTTAAGCCGCCTGATAATTGGATGACTTCGACTTCACCACGTGGTTGCGAGGCTTCGTCGAGTTGCTTGATCATATCGGAAACGAGTTCTAGTAGCGGCTCGCCTTCGGCACTGACGAGCAACGTGTTTCCAATATCATCAATTCCAATAGATAACTTACCCTTAAAGGAAAAGTCTTCGCCACCCCCTTCATTCCCACTGCCTGCGTCGACAAAGCCTGCGCCGTTGCCGCCACGGTTGCGTGGTTCATCCTTGGATTCTCCGCCAGGCTTACCCCCCTGGGTCTTTTGAAATGCCTTGTCGTTGCTGCTGAGTAAGTCGCGATAGGCATCCTTCACCGTTTCCGCAATTTTATCTGCTTTACCATAAGTCACTGGAATTAACTTGGTAAATCGCGTCTTTCGTTTATTGACTGGCTCGGGCACGTCCCATAATTCGATTAGTTCCGCGATCGTTTTGAGTTGTTCGCTAGTCGCACCGCTCACGACAATCGTATTGGTGTCATTGTCGGATACGAAACGTAGCTTCACTCCGGCTCCGAGCCCTGGTTTCTTGGTGTCTTTTTTGTTGTTGTCGATCCCAAAATACCAGCCAAAGAATCGATCGGAATCTTTATCTCCAGACTCTTCGGCGTCCTTGAAGTAGTCTTCGAGGTTGAGCAGCATCCAGCTCGCCGACGCATTCTTGATGGCGAACACACGGTAAGGTCGTTGTGGTGGAGCGACTTGGAGCATTAGGTCCTCGAGCCGATCTAGTGCCTTGGTGTCGTCGCTTGTGAGCAATAAGTTTCCATTGCGATCTACCGTGATTTGGATCGGGGCTGGCTTGGTGTTGTCTTGAGATTGATCGCGACTCGGGACCGTGGTGTCGGGTTGGCGTTGATCGCCGCCACGAAACATTCGATCAAAATCGCGAGCCGACTCAATCGTTGGGCGAGCGGTGGAGTCTTCGTCGGCTGAGAGTTGTGCTGCGGTGACCTGAACCAGCGTGTTAGTGATGGTATGGCTCGGGTCGCTGAAGTTCGTCACGTCTTCGGGTGGGACTTTGTTCTCATCTAACTCAATCGCACGATTGTTTGTCTTTTCCGACTCTTCGCTGTCCATTGGCGTTTCGGCGTTGGATTTCGCGTCCGCGTTTGGATCTTTGAACGATTCGGGGTCGGGTAATTCGATTTCGTTTGGCGCCAGACGTTGCCATTGAGCACGGAGCTGCTGCAGGTACTCATAGGTCTCAGGTGTCGCGGCCGCGTCGATCACACGGAACGGCTGGCGGCTTCCACCCTCAGGTGGCAATTCACCAAGCTTCACGAGCAGCGAGCGAACTTCTTCCATCTCAATTTCGTTCGCCCAAATCAAAATTTGGCGATAGCGTTCGTTTGCGGCGACGCGAAAATCATCACCATCACTTTTCTTGTCATCGCGGCTATAGGGGTCGTAGAAATAGTAAGAACGACGAGAATCTTGTTTCTCTTCCTTCTTCTTTCCCATCAAGAATTCAATCGACTCGGCGACCTCCGTTGCATCGAGTCGACGGAGTTGGAGCACTTCGAATTTGCGGCCGCTGCCATCAAGTCGCTCGATCAGCGACGAGATGATGAATCGATCCGCACCACTTCCGGAGACGATTAACGCTTTGTTCTCTTTGTCGACACGCATTCTCGTCGAGGGCTCGAGCACGTTCATTTCGCTGACGATCTCGAGGAGCTTTTCAGGGTCAAGTGATGCCAAGCGATAAACTTGCACACGACTCTGGATATCCGAAAGCGATACCATCGTGTCACTCGGAACGTCAACTCGCTTGAGGAACTCCGTCGCAACCGCAATTCGATCTCGCTCAGCACGAATGATGATCGAGTTTTGGCGAACGTTTGCTACGATCGAAACCTCCTTTTCTTTCTTCGGCGGTCCAGGCGCGTTGCCGTTTTGTTGCTGCATCTGCTGCATCATCTGCATCTGTTGCGGGCTCATCGGTGCTTCCTTCTCTTTCTTGACACCCAAGAATTCTTCGAGCATCGATTTGGCCTCTTCCGCTGGTAAGTAGCGAAGGCGAAACTCCGGCGCAAGCGCTTCGCGGCTGGAGAGGTTGCGTTCCTGGTCGAGTAATACGGAGATTTGGAGCAAGTTAATCGCAGCGTCCATCGCTTCGATCCGATTGGTCGACGTGAGCGCGGTCAGTCGACCGTTACTGCTGATCATCGGTTTTAGTTCCTCAGCCAATTTCTCAGCTGATAACCAACCGACATCAAGCGACGTGCGAACGAACGTGTGAGGAGTCAATCCAGAGAGTTGTTCAGGTTCAACGCGTGGGACGATTGCCGGGTTGATGTTCTCGGTCTTGGCAACGATCAAGCCGCCATCCATTTTGAGCAGGGTGTAGCCGCGCGCGAGAAGGTGGCGATTGAACAGGTCGCGAGTCTCTTCGACGGTGTACCTGCCCGGGCTCGTTAGGTTGACTCGATCAGCCGGAAGCTCCTGCCAATCCAACGGTAGCTTTGAGATCTCAGCGAGCCATTGAACCAGATCGATCCAAGGCTGGTTTCTAAACTCGAAGGCAACGCGGCCGTCGTCACCGACCGTCGCCTTCAGCTCATCGGGGTCTGAGTCACCGCCGGTCTTCGCATCGCGTCGGATCACCTTGGGTTCCGGCGACTCAGACTTCTTGGCATCGTCGCCTGGCTTGGCTTGAGACTTATCGTCTGGCTTGGCCGGCTTGCCATTCGGCTTCATCGGTTGCCCATCCGGGCCAATGACGGGAAGCCCCGGCTGGCCCGGCATGCCAACGGGAACGGAGTCTCCAAACGGTTGCACATCGTCGTCAGCAAGTGTCGTAACGGCCGAACACGCAACTAAAACAAGAATACTTGATAGTTCAATGAAAAGTCGTCTCTGCATCGTTTACGCCATCCGAATGATAAGTCTGCCCTAGACAAGAGCAAACATTATGTCTCGGATCGAACGACGACACAAACGAGTGCGGCCGCGGACTACTTCTAGCGAGCCGGTTCTGGGATAAATGGATCGAGAGCCGAAAGTGCTCTTCCATCATGAATTCGGGCGAAATCGTCACCTAAACGAGCGATCGCATCAGCAGCCGACGTCAGTTCGGCATGATTATTAAGTTTGAGCGTAACCGTTTCAAAGACGCGTACGGCCTCGGTGACCTCTGGAATCGCTACTTTCTGGCTCACGCTCTTCAGCCGAGCGGCTGCTCGTGCGGCCCGTTGGGCTGCGTTCACGCCATATTTGGCCTTTTCGGTTGCCGCGGCGGTAGCCCGCAGTGTCGCTTCGAGTTCAGCCATCATGCCGGCAACGAACATCACTCGCAGCCGTTCTGGTGAACTGACTTGATTGCTCATTCCGTCGGTACGAGCAAAATTATGTCGCTGGGTGCCTTGGCTCCAAGCAACGAATTCGAATTCCAAACTACCGACACTGTGTCCGCCAACATTGACAAGTTGTTCGTCCGCAGTCGTGTGGCAACGATAGCAGCTCTGCGCGACCAAAAACACGTTTGCTGGATTTCGCATGCCAGCGTCGATGCTTCGCTGCAGGCGTTGATGTCGATGCTGAGGCGATTCCGTCAAGCGTGTAATGCCTTCGCCACCATAATCATGATGGAGTTCGAGCCAGTTTCTCGCACCACCGTGGCAGGACTCGCAGGAAACGCCAGCGATCGCATGGACGTTTCCGGTTGCGGGTTCGGCTTGCTGGGTATAGTGACAAGCGACACATCGACCCTCATGTTTGATCGACTGTAGGCCAAGCTTCGCAGCGATCGCAGCGGCTTCAGGTCGACGATGCAATTCATCGAACGTACGCACGTGTGGTGTTGTTAGCTGGGACTTGACTTCACCCGCGTGGCACTTCACGCACGTTTCGCTTCCCAAAACCAAGCGTGGGTCAGCGGGCGATGCAGCGTGAGGATCGTTGGCACCTGTTTGGCTCGAAGTTGCAGCCACAGACGTCACTGTGCTTGCAAAAGTGAGTACGACAAGACCAACGTATCGAAGGATCATGCTTATTCTCTCAGCATTCTGGATGTTCGGAATTAGCGATAGACAACGTCTCTATCGCATGATTCAGAGAAGCCACACAGCATGCTGACGGATGCGCAATCGCGACAATCGTCACAACCGACACGCCATGCCACCCGGTGCGTCGTGCAGACTCCTCTATGAGGAACGATAGGTCACGAAAGAGGGCCGAGTGCAAAAAAATAACCACCCGCCTCAAGAGGCTGGTGGTTGCGATCGGATCGTCGTAAGTGTGACTCGCTAATTCAGGAGCTGTTTGACTTCGCTCATGACCTTGGCGACATCGACACTGCCCGCCTTGAAGGAATGTGTTGTGACAACTTGGCTATCGTTGGCGACAACGACGGTCACATCGGCTGAGTCATCAAGACCGTAATTACTTGGGCCGTGCTCAGGGTCCTCGGAAATTACCATTGGAATATGCTTGGCACCCGAATCCTTGACCATTTGTGTTGCTTGTTGTTTGAGCGCGTCACGATCATTGCCAAGCAACGTTACAAGTCCTTTCAGTTCAGAGCTTGGGTTCGCTGTAACCGCTGAATCAATTTCCTTGACGAGTTTAGCAACGCCAGTTCCAGCGTCTCGCGAAAATACCATCACCATGGGGCGAGACCCATAACGGCATCGATAACACAGGGACTCGCCAGTTTCGATTCCATCATCCTCGGCTCCCGCGACCTTGGTAACGATGAACGGACCAATCGGGTCACCTTGTTTGAGACTCTCCGTTGCGTCGGCAGCACCTGCATACGTCGAAGTCATTGCAACCAACAACGCAGCGCCAAGAAACATCTTTGACATGTGATTATCTATTCCTGCGAAAAACGTACGAAAGGTTCTGAAGAAACGCCTTTTCCAATCAATGGCGTTCGTCAACTGTGGACCCGCCATTCTACACGGTCCACTTGTGTTTCAAGCTAGCCCAAGATGGTATTTGCGACTCTCAGTCCACTGTTCATTGCCCCCTGAATGCTAGGTGTTTCGCAAAAATCGCCGCAAATCCATACTCCGTCATGCGGAGCGATGCTTGACGGATTCATGATATCCACGAGGGAATTTCGAGGCAAACCAAACGGGACGCGAAAGGTTTGCAGCAACCGCCAGCCCCCCTCGCCAGGTAGCCAGCTTGAGAGTTGGTCTCGTACCGCGGTGACAAGTCCGCTTGAGTCACCGCATTGGTTTGGCTTGGTGATTTGATCCGAGATGCTAACGCTAGCGAGCGATTGTCCAGGTGGTGCATAGCTTGGAGCCACGCGACTGAGTACCGTCGCGGTCTGGATCGGTCCCGATTCGTCGCCACGAAGCATCAGCATCGGTCGAGACTCGATCGCCACACTGCTAGCAAAGTACATCGTCGTCGTGCCGGACCACTCAGTTGCTAGCGTCGGCAAACCGAGCAATCTCGCAGCAGCATTACTTTCCGTTGCGACAACGACGTGATCTGCTTGAATCACTTCGCCATCACTTAACGTGACTTGGGTGGGGTCGACCTGAGTAACCGTCGATCGCAACCGAATGGCCCCATCGGGTAACGCATCTGTGAGTTGTCTCGGGATTGCGGCCATGCCATGACTGGGAACGGCGATGTCACCTTCGGCAAACATTCGCATCACAAACTCGAGCATGCGGCTTGACGTTGAAAGCGATTCGTCAAGAAATACGCCACCGAGGAAGGGCACAAAAAAGGACTTGATCATCGCGTCGGAGAATCCGATCGCTCGCAGTCGCTCGAGGGTCGTCGTTTCCGGTCGCAAATACAAATCTTCAAGCGTGCCTCGCCGGCTTTGCCACCGCAGTTTCGCGATTCGAAGTTTGTCAAGAAATGAGCCTACGGGACTCATCGCGGTGGCGACCGCTTGGCTCGGTGCCCGCCAGGGATCCGAAAGGACGGTGAATTTTCCCGATGAACGAATCAGTGCGCCTGGCTCGAACGGCTTCAGGTCGAGAGCGTCGTAATCGAGTAGCTCTCGACAGGCGGGGTAGGCGGTTAGGAGTACCTGGAAACCGTAGTCGAGTGTAAAGCCATCCAGCGATTCCGTTCGAACACGGCCGCCGACGCGGTCACTGGCTTCGAGCACGACGACGGACTTTCCACGTTGGTGAAGTACTTTGGCGCAAGAGAGTCCGGCGAGCCCCGCGCCGACTATCGCAACGTCAAATTTTGAATCAGTGTTCACGCTAGGTAGCCTTGAATTGCAGGCAAATCAACAGGAGAAGAAACACTGTAGCGTTACCACGTGGCAGGCCAAGCCGGGTGAAGTAACATAGAACGGTGCCGCGCGTTCCGTTTCTCACCCTGCTTACTGGACCTCATGTCTCGCCAACACTTCTGGGTTATTTGCGCCCTGGTTTTTCTGTGTTCGAACAGTTTGGAATCCGCCCGTGCACGTGACGTGTTTGTGACCATCGGGGGCGGTCCAGATCCAGAGAACAATCAAGTCTCGCTGGAGAAGAATGTCGAGTATTTCTCGCGAGTCTTGGCTGATAATCATCCACAACCGCTGGATCATCGGATTCTCTTCGCTGACGGTTCGGCGTCGGAACCTGATCTGCAGTATATCGATGATTCCGCAGAGTCATCGCCAGCGATGAAGTGGATGTGCCGAATTATCGGAGACGAATATTGGATCTCGCTTCGTTATCGAAATCATCATCCGATCGCCCAAGAAGGCCCGGCCGACAAACAGCATTTGGATGAATTGATGCGACAACTCGCCGATGAGCTTGGCGATGGAGATCGATTGGTGTTGTATGTCACCGCCCACGGCGGCCCAGCCAATTCGGATGACTACGCTTACGACGACGATGAGGCGAGACTCATCGCCTCAGAGCATCCTCGCGACACTTCGATCATTCTGTGGGGCGATGAAGAGCTACGAGCGAGCGAGTTCACTGACTGGCTTGATCGATTTGCCCCAAACGTGCAAGTCATGGTCGTGATGGTTCAGTGTTACAGCGGTGGGTTCGCTGAAATCGTGTTCCGCGAAGGCAATCGCAAATTTGGTTTAAGCGAGCGTCCGCGATGCGGTTTCTTTTCCCAGCGACACGATCGTGCGTCCGCAGGATGCACACCAGCAATCGACGAGGCAAACTACCAGGAATACAGTTCGTACTTTTGGGCGGCGTTGGATGGCAGGTCTCGCGATGGCGTTGACGTGATTCAAGCGGACTATGACAAGGACGGTCGAGTCAGCATGGCTGAGGCACATGCGTATGCCATGATCACCTGTGATACGATCGACGTACCGATGAAGACGTCCGATGTCGTCCTCCGGAAATACAGCAAGTTCGAAATCGAGCCCATCGAAGTAGAATCGCAAGGTTTTGTGCGGTCCATTTTTGGAGGACTGCTTAGCAGAACCGATGCACCCGATATCGCGATCAAAACGAATTCACTCGACCGTTCAATCGACGAAATACTGTCATTGGCGAGAGCTGATCAAATTGAGATCATTACTAAGCTCGCTTCTATGCTCGAGCTGCCCGGTGATCTTTCCGTTCGCCGGATCCAGCGACAACGTAAAAAACTCTCCGAGAAAATCGACAAGAAGTATTCGGCGGTAGCGGACCTTTCGGATTCTGAGGCAACGCTAATCGAAGAGGTCCGTCGATCACTCAACCAAGCCAACCCAGAGTTTCGAGAGCAAGGCTTTTCGCCGATTATCACCCAATGGACCAGTACACGCGGCGATGAATTCGTGAAGTTGATTGAGTCCTTTGAAGAATCACAATCGCTGGTGCACGTTCAAACACAGATTTCGTCGCTCACGAATGAAATCGAGTCGCTAGAACGTCGCGAAGCAAAACTCGAGCGACTCGTTCTCACGTTGCAAAACGTCTTACTTGAAATGAACTTACCCAACGTCGCCGACGAGCCAACCATCGAGCGATTTCAGAAACTGCTGGAACTAGAAAACAGCTCGCTTTGGCCGTAGCCAATCGGTTGGAATCAAATGACGTTGTAGCCCCGCTCAGTAAGTTTCTGGGTGAGGACTTGTTTGGGTTGGTAGTCGCCGTGGACGAGCCGGATGGCTTTGGGTGGCTCTTGCATGTCTTCGACGAAGCGGAGCAAATCCGCTTGGTCGCCGTGGGCAGAGTATCCCTGCAAATGATGCACTCCCGCGCGAATGTCGTATTTCCTGCCGTCCAGTCGTACCCAATCGCTGCCGCGTCCGATGTAGTGGCCCGGCGTTCCGGATGCCTGGTACCCACAGAAGACAATATCGCTCTTTGGGTCGCCGATGAACTCTTTCAAATAGTTCACAATTCGTCCGCCCGTACACATACCGCTGCCGGCGATGACGATTGCTGGTAACTCGTGCTTCGCAATGTGGGCGATCGTGGCTTTGTGCTCTTGATGATCAGCAACGGTCGTTAGATTCTCAAAGACAAGTGGTTGATCGTCGATCTTCAGCACCGTCTGAGCTTCTTCGCCCCAATATTCTTGGAGTTGTTCGTAGATTTGAGTGAATCGCGAAGCGAGCGGCGAGTCGACAATGACGTCCACATTTTTGATGTGATCACACATCGGTGATCCCTGCAGTCGCTCGAAGATGTTGTTCATCTCGAACAGCAAGGTTTGCGTTCGACCGAGACTGAAGGCCGGAATAATCGTGACACCTTTGTTGTCGAGTGTCTTGCAAAGAATTCCTTCGAGTTCCTTTTGTCGATCGCTCTCCGATGGGTGCAGCTTGTCGCCGTAGGTGCTTTCGAGCACAAGCAAGTCCGCACGTGGTGGACTCTTGGCGGTTTTGAGTAGTGGATCAGTGCCCGTCCCCAAGTCGCCAGAGAAGACCACAATCTCGCCAGATGGCAATTCGACTTCGATAATCGCTGAGCCGAGTACGTGACCAGCCGGACTTAGTCGAATCTTTACGTCCTTGGTGATTTCTCGCCACTCGCCGTATGGGATCGGATGCAATAAACGGTCGATCTTGTCGAGGAACTGTTCAATCAAACGTCGTGACCGCGTGAAGCCAATCTTGAGCGCGTCTTCCATCACAAGCGGTAAGAGTTTGGCAGTCGGTGCGGAACAGAAAACAGGTGCATCAAACCCCGCGGCAAGCAGATAGGGGACTCGACCGACGTGATCGATATGAACGTGTGTCAGCAAAAGGGCTTCGATTCCCTTGATCGAGAATTCGATTTCTGGGTTCGGGTGCTTTCTCGCGTCGTTGCCTTGGAATGTGCCGCAATCGACGAGCAGGCTTTTGGTGTCGTTCCAGAAGAGGTGGTGACAGGAGCCGGTCACACCATCTTGCGCGCCGTGGTGGATGAGTTTCATGAGTAGTTCGACTGGGGAAGCGCGAAGGAAGCATTCAATCAACAAGCAAATATCGTATCAGCTTGCGAGCACCGCGGCGGCGCTGAGGTCGAGGCTGGGACCAGAACGGTGCTGGCACTCAAAAAACGATCATTTAGAAAAATTTCCTTCGCAATGACCTAACGTGTCACGGGATCGGCGAATATTAGAGTACCGGGGAAACGCCGGTGAAAAAAACGCAAAACTCTCTCTCGCATAGTCAAACACGGAAGATTCATCATGGCCAAGTACTACGTCCAATCCGGTACACTCCGCACGATCGTTCAAGCGGAATCGACTCAAAAGGCGGCTGTGTGGGCCGTCCATCAAGTGTTGGGGCAAGTCATGAACCTCGAGTCAGCACCTAGCGGCACGATCGACTCGGACGTCGATAGTTTTCAAGATACAACCGACCGCTCACAGCGAGTTGCCGTACTCGGTTCAACGGTCAGCGTGAGCGAACAGGGCTTTGATCGTCGCGACGCCAAATCATTGGAGACACTTAACGTTGTTTCGCAATGGAACGATCTGGTTTCGACGCTCGACCGATTGGAAAAGATGCTTTACCGCGTGGCGGCATAGTCAGCCGATGTTCGAGATGGTTCGTGTTGGTTGGGCGTAGTTGTGAGAGCGATTTCACGGCGTCGGAAGAACGTCCCACCAGCAACGAGAGAGAGAAGCCGCGATGTGGCGACCGTTTTCCGGGGGGAAGTCACGGTCAACACGGAGCGGTTTTTTTTATTCGCGTCGCAAGTAGCCTGCGCTCGTTTCGAAATAGCGTTGACGGCGCACCTGGGGTTGGGCGATATCATTTGACGCTTCTTGCAAGTCAGCTAGGTTGGCTTGGCAATAGCGACAACCAATGGATTCGAGATGGAATCGAATGTAGCTCGCTGGTTCCTCATCGAGAGTCTCGAGTAGAAACTGGCCCAACTCGGCTCGCGATGGGCACGAGACGCGGTGACGTCGCCAGATAGAACCGATCGTATGCAGTCCCGCGTTATCTCGGCCACGCACTTCGAGCAATCGAGATCGCAATTCTTTATCCGTTCGAAGTAGATGTTCCAATTCCGAAGATCGCGCCGGCGGTAGTGCCTCTTCCAAGAACGCGTTCAATTCGGCATCAGTGAACATCATTAACCTTCAAAGCGACTCAAGCAGAGCGTGACGTTCTGGCCACCGAATCCGAAGCTGTTGTTCAAAGCGTAGTTGACCGGTGCTTGGCGGGCTTCGTTGGGAACGTAATCGAGATCGCACTCGGGATCTGGGTTTTCATAATTGATCGTCGGCGGTAGCACCGAGTCGCGAATCGCCAGCAAACAAACGATCATTTCGGTGACGCCGGCGGCCGCGATTAAGTGCCCCATCATGCTCTTCGTGCTACTGACCGGAATCTTGGGAGCGTCCGCACCAAAAACGGTGTGACACGCATGTGATTCGACTTTGTCGTTCACGGTCGTGCTGGTGCCGTGCGCATTGACGTAGTTGATTTGCGACGGGTTCAGTCCCGCATTCGCGATCGCCATTCGCATCGCCGCGATACCACCGTGGCCGTCGGGTGGGATGTCGGTGATTCGGTACGCGTCCGCGGTGGTGCCGTATCCAGCGACTTCGCCATAGATTTTGGCCCCGCGTCGTTTCGCCGATTCGAGTTCTTCGAGAATGACCATCGCTGAACCTTCGCCGAGCACGAAGCCATCTCGCGTGCGATCGAATGGGCGACTTGCTTTGGTCGGATCGTCGTTCCGAGTGCTCAGTGCGGTGAGTAGGTTGAACCCAGTGACACCGAACGGATGGATCATGCTGTGGGTGCCACCGGCGAGCATCACGTCCGCGTCGCCACGACGAATGATCTCAGTCGCTTCGCCGACCGCTTGGCTGCTCGCGGCACAGGCCGTCAGGCAATTGAAATTGGGGCCTTGAGCGTTGAACATCGTCGCCAGGTGAGCGGCCGGCATGTTCGGTTCTTGCTCAAGTTCCTTGGTCGGGTCAAGTAGCTCCAAGCCAGCCTTGATGAAATCTGCGGCGCAGTATTCACCGCTCGCGAGTGCCGCGCACATCATGCGGCTGAAGGTGGTGAAGTCCTGGTTCCCTTCGCCGCTCCCCAAATAGACACCGAAGCGAACGGGATCCTTGATCGAGTCGAGAACACCGCTGTCAGCCATCGCTTGCTTTGCCGCACCGACGGCGAACTTGGTATGCCGTCCTCGGTTCGCCCATTTCTCGGCGGGCTCACCGGCCTGGGTGATATCCCAGTTTTTGACTTCAGCACTGATCTTGGTGGGGAACCCACTCGCATCGAACAACGTGGTGTACCCGACACCACTCTTGCTCTCTTGGAGTCCCGACCAGACCGTGGCGGTATCGTGCCCCATGGGGTTGATCATGCCGATTCCGGTGACGACAACGCGGCGACGCATGGAGCAAACTTTCTAAACAGTTAAGCGTTTTGTGAAAGGACGAAAAACGTTGTTTCAAATATTGGTGTAGTGACGTAGCGGGTTGCCGTCCGCATCGACTGCGACATGGAACATGCTCATCAATCTCAACATCGCGCCAAGATCGCCGGGGTTGAACAGTGGTCCCGAAGTAAACCGCCCCTCTTCGAGAAACGCAAACATGATTTCGATTTCTGCTTGGAGTGTCCCGTCACAGTGGCTTGTGCAGGACACTGTTGCTCCATCATGCTGGGTCGCTTCGATACGGACGAAGTACTTCAATTGGTCTCCGGGCCGCGCGGGCTGGTGATAAATCGCCTTGCCCACCTTCGCCAACACGACTCGTTTTTCGAATCCGAAATGTTCCGCAACGAGAATTCCGCCGAGCTGGGCCAAGCCTTCGATGATCAACGTTAACGGTAACATCGGATATCCCGGGCAGTATTCGTCGACGACTTCCTCGTCCAACGAAACATTCTTAATTCCCGAGGCATGACTGCCGCTAACGAATTCGGTAAAGCGATCGACCCAAAGCCAGCGCATATCGTTTACTCGCCAACCTTGCTGCCGACGTAATTGCACAAATCGCCAGCAGTCAGCAAATTGCCGAAGTCTTGAACGCGTGGGTTCTTCTCAAACTCAGTGAGGTTCGCCCAAGGCATGCGGCGCTTCAATTCAGCCATGCCTTCGCCGGTGACGATACCGTCTTGGACATATTGACTGTTTGTCAAAATGTCTTCTGGCGAAAGTTCTTCGCGAGGGATCGTGATGCCGAACGATTTTTCGAGTTTGAAAACTATGTCCAAGAAGTCGATCGATTCTGCGCCGAGGTCGCCCACGAGAGTCGCTTCACGAGTCACTTCGTCATCGTCGACACCGAGTGCATCCACGAGTGCGACTTGTACCTTTTCGAAAATTTCGTCTTGAGAAAGAGCCATTCAATTATCCTTAGTGGGGTGGTTGTGTATTTCAGAGGCTTATCGGGCGTTGCGTTCAGACATTCACATGAATGCTGTCGCCGAATAGTTTGTTGAATTGTTCTTTAACTCGGGAACAGACGTCTTCGTCGGTCCCTAGTCGTTCGGGGTCGCCGGAAAAACGACGTTCAAAAATAAGGCGAGCCGAGACGGTTACTTTGTCTTCTTTGGAGCCCGTCGCCTTCACGGTGAAAATATCATCCTGTTGTTTGACGATTTCCGCCGTTACTAGCAAGGTCTCTCCCGGCACGAGAAAGTCACCAAACTTGACGCTTCGTACCTCCCGAAGCAAGACCAGCGGGTGGGTAAAGTCGTCGGTCACACGAATCAGCCACATTCCAGCCTGCTGGAGCGCCTCGAGCATCATCACTCCAGGCATCACCGGAAATCGCGGGAAATGGTCGAGCAAATACTCCTCTTGGCTGTCCAAAGTCCGTTGGCCGACGAGTCGCACGCCTGGCTCTAGCGTGAGGATTTTATCGAGTTGTCGGTACTTCATTCTTCTTGCGACTTTACGTTGTCGGCGGCATTTCCCGACTCATGACCCGTGATTTAGATTCACATGGGCGGCATTACCATAGTTTCCGGCAAAAAATCGCTCAACCACGTTTCCCACGGAATGTGCTGCCTCGAGCAAACAATCGGCAATTTGCCTAAGTTCACGGGCGTTGTCGCAACGATCATTGCCTTTGCCACGAACCACCGAACTCGTGATGTTTAGGTTGTCAAACGCCATTTAAAGCGTGTTTTGGGCCGTTGGAGGCCTAGGAGGTTACCGGACGTACATTCGGACCAGCAATTTCATGCCCCATGTGGGTGATTTTGTTCTGGTCATCCACAAACACGATACGCGGCCGATGCGAGGCTGCTTTGTCCTCGGGCACAAAAGCGTAAGTTGCCAGGATCACATGATCACCAGGTCGGATGAGGTGTGCTGCGGCACCGTTTGCACAAATGTCACTGCTACCCGGCTCACCAAGGATCGCGTAGGTCTCCAAGCGTGTGCCGCGGGTCACGTTCCAAACATTCACCGCCTCGTAAGGGTGAATCCCGGCAGCCTCGAGCAGTTCGGGCGGGATCGTGATACTACCTTCGTAATTGACATCGGCACCGGTGACGGTGGCGCGATGAATCTTGGCCGATAGCATTTTTCGAAATGGACCGTTCATTCGCGACTTAACCATCGACGCCGGTTTTGGAGTCAAGCTTGGACGACTCTGCACCATTGGCGGACGAATCGGCGCTCAAGTACGGAGCTAACAAATCGCGGGTTGCTGGATCACGAAGCGCCAGCTTTCCGAAACCGTGAACGGCACCGAGTTCGATTGCCAGTTGCTGTTGCTCTTCGTAATTTGTCACCAGCATGACGGGGATGGATCGCAGTTCCGCCTCGGCCTTGATTTGGCGAATGACTTCCATGCCGTCCGTGTAGTCCCGATCGAGCTTTCGATTGACGGTCACTAGGTCCACGTGCCTGGTTCGAAGCAATTCAAGCGTGTCTTCGGCACCGTGCGTTTGAATCACAGCTGCATTGAAATTGGCGTTCGCCATTTGACGAATCGCGTTGTAATCCGGACCGCAATTTCCACAGTCCACAAGTGTCTTGGCCATGGCTACTTTGACAACCCGATTGCAAACAGCTTGTCTTTCGTGCTGACGTAAATCGTGTCGTTTGCACCGACGGGGGTGCTATAGACACTGGTGCCCATATTGATCTCGGCAATCGGCTCTTTGTTCTCAGCACCGAATTCAAAGATTGCAACGTCACCATCTTCGTCGCCGATAAAGACGTGACCGTCTGCGATCAATGGGCTGCCCCAACTTTGAGCGAGCATGTCATAGGTAAAGTGAACGACTGGCTTTCCATCATCGCTTCCCTTTGCACTGAGGCAATGCACGAGTCCGGAGAAGTCGGCAACGTAAAGGACGTCGTCCTTGATTGCACAGGTCCCGATCGTGCGGTGCATTTCCTCCTCAAAGTCGTATTCCCCGTCCGCGTTTTGGTCCGCCATGGTGTAGTGCCAAAGAGCAGCGCTGTTCGGATTATCGATTGCGGCTTCACCCTTTTCTTCTTCAACCGCTTGAATGCGTTTGTGTGCGATGGGCGATCGCTTGGCGTCTTCGAGCAGCACCGCCAATTGTGGAGACACGTCCCCTCGCTTCGTCGGATCGATGCACCACAGATGCCCTTCGCCTTCACCGTGTTCCGGGTCTTGGCCCACAGCGATATAAACCAAATCGTTGTAAACGACGGGCGTTGCAATCAAGTTATTGCGGGTACCCTCGCCGCCGAGGATCCACTTCGATGTCTTCGGGTTACAGTCAAATTTCCAAAGCAGCTCTGGCTTGCTGTCACTGCCGCCGTCGGCCTTGAAGCTGTAAAGGTATCCGTCGCCCCCAGCGAACAAGGCTTGGACGACACCACCGAGCTCAGCCACGGCGGGGCTCGACCATTGTCCGTGAAGGATGTTGGTTGCCGGTGACGCGTCGGTCCACAGCACTTCGCCCGTGTTCTTATTCATGCAGATGAAACTCGGTGCGTTCGGAGCTGGCAAGTTGATGTGTGATTCATCGAGACCGTTGCTAGTATTGACGAACAAGTAGTCGTCATACGCCGTCACGCTGCACGAGCACATGTTGTGTTGACTAACACCAAGGGTGTCCATCATGTTGAACACCCAAATCACGTCTGCATCCGTCTTGTCGTTCACGCCGAGTGACTTGAAGAAACTGATCCGTGGTCCAATTTGTTTGATCGTGAGTTCACGGTCCACACCGGAAAAGTTACCGGAGGCGACCCAGGCCTTGCCTTCGGTCACGGTCTTGACGGTGACATCGCCTTCGAGTGCTTCGCCTGATTTAGCAAGTAGCTCAGTGATCGCAGGCGTAAAGGTGCCATTGTTGAGTGACTTTAACGACTCTTCATAGTCAGGACCGGCGTCCATGATTTCGGCAACAAAAGCTGGTTCATTAGTAACGGGACCATCGTCTTCGTCGTCATGAAAACCAGCAGTGTCCAAACATCGCACTTCGCCACGGCTTGTGACAAACCACAAGCGATCGCCTTCGACGAGTGGTGCGGCACAGATACCTTGCAGAGGCCAATCGTGAACCCGGCCAGTAATCAGCTTCTCGCTGCTGTGCTGCCAAAGAAGTTTTCCATCCTTTTCATCAAAGCAAAGCAAGCATCCCAAATCGACGTCTGCCGGGTAACGCGTTAGGTAGCCGGCTCCGTTGTTGGTACCGACGTACACACGGCCGTTGGCGATCACTGGATTACCGTACGTTTGGCTACCCAGATTCGCGTACCAACGAATGTTCTCTGCTTTGCTGTTGTCCCACTCGCCAGTCTTGCGATCGAACTTGCCGATGTTCCATTCGATAGGCAGATTCTTGATGTTCGGGACGTTGTTCCGTAATCGTGTTCCGCCCCACTGCGGCCAATCGCCACCAGCACTCAAGACATCTTCTGGTTTCGCAAGCTCCGTTGTCGACAGTTCGGTGGCTGTTGCCTTGGCAGCAGGCTCAGGTGTCGGCTCAGCCTCTTTTTTGGGAGTTGCTTCCACTGTTGGCTCCGGTTTAGTCATCGGAGCAGGTTCGGCTTTTGTTTCTGGCTCAGGCGTTGGCTTAGGCTTCGTCGCCGGTTCAGCAGCAACCGGTTCAGCAGCAACCGGTTCAGCCACGGCCTTCATTGCTGGTTGCACTGCGCCAACGCTAGCAAGCGGCACTTCGACGATGCCTGCCGATCCCGTGAGATTGGAGTCGGCGGCCGTCACATTGCTGTCCCAGCCCGTGAGATTACTGTCGGTGAGATTGCTATCGGTGAGATTGCTATCGGTGAGGTTGCTGTTCGCTTCATCGATCGAGTACGCCTCGGTGGAAACATTCACGTTGGACCTATTGCGTGCAGGCGGCTTACAGCCTGTGAATGCCATCGTCGTGAGGCTTCCCAGCAGGGAGGCGCCAATGAGCAAGCTCCAGGTCGAAAATTCGTTGTTACGCATGAAAATACAGGTGATTTTGCGAAGTGGTTGGTGGGTTAACTTGGACTCGCTCGTGCCGACGGCGAGATCTGATGGACGGATACCGAATTACAATCATACGAGCGAGCGACCCGATTGCGACAATCGTTTTACTCGTTTTCTTCTTCGTTGGCTGTAACCTTGCTGTAATCCGAGCGGGAGTTCCGTGATATTCCATCCGTCAGGCGAATGAGAGTGAACACGTTAGCAAAACGTGCGGCGGCTTGAGGCCAATTTGCCCTATGAGCCAAGCAAATTTCTGCGCCAGACAGAACTAATCTTTACCAAAGTGTAGTCGCAGTCAACGTGTGCGACGACTTGGACGCTATACGAACCACCCCATCAGGACTAGTGGAGATGTTGCATCGCGGCCGCCAATGGAATCGGATTACTCACTCGCCAGACACCGGGGAAGTTGATCCCTGCAGGGCGTCATCGTCAAAGTGTTCATCTTCGGAATCAAAATTCGGGGTGCAAATGATCAGTGCTTTCATGCGTCCGCAGGCTCGATGTCGCACGCCTGGTGGAATCAGAACGGAGGTATGCGGGCGCAATGGGACGGATTTCCCGTTCAATTCAATCGTTGCGTTTGTTTCACACTCGAGGATGACATAAACCTCAGTGTGATGCTTGTGGTAATGGCATCGTGCATCAATGCTGATTTCCGTTAGGTGAACGGTACCGGGAAAGTCTGGCGAATCTCCGAACGCGCGACGCGCCATTCCGCAGGGGCAAGCCACAGGCGTGATTTCAGGCAGGTGAATCACCTCAGGTCGGTGGGAATCGTGCACTGTCAGGTCCTTCAACGAACGGTTGAACTCGCAATCGCGATGGTAAAGTGAGTCGCAGGCCAGGTGGTTAACGGCACCACCAATTAGGCCGTCCCATTGCCCGGCTGGACATTTATGCCGGTTGTAAGCGTGGCACCGCCAGCATAAACAGCCAAAGGAGCAGAACCGGAGGTCACCATCGTTTCCTTGGGATTTCTCGGCAAATTGCGATGTTATTGCCCCACCGGTAAAGCTTAGCAAGCGAGGGAAAATGGGCGAGAAGATTGATTCACAATCTTGCCCTTGTCGATATCTCCATTGTCTGACTGTTCAACCCTGGCAGCTCGTGGCTGACTCAGGTTTGGATGTCAACGAAGACAATGGAGGCTGGGACACTGGATGTCCAAGTCTTGCGATATGAGGGTTTGCCTCACATGTCGTACAGAAGCCTAGCGGCGGACGACCCAATTTTCCGACCGCTAAATCGATTAACAAGTGAGCTGAACGAAGTCGGCGGGCCGGGTGTCCCGCACCTGACCTGCTTAGTGCTCATGAGATTTGTTGAGGTTCGATCGTCGGCGACTTCGTCCAACGACCGCACCTATCAAATCATCGGTGGCGACTGATTGCGTGCGAGACCAATTCAACTATCGCGAATAAAATCAACGCGAGATTACGTTTGGGAGACGTGGCTCCAATGAAAAAAATCATTTTGACCCTGACTTTAGTAATCGGCAGTTCAGTTTGTAGCCAAAGCTATGGCTTCGACTTGCTCGACCGAATGCTCGGCCTTAAGGGCTGCGGAAGTCACAGCAGCTGCTGTGACACCGGATGCGATGTTCCATCGTGCGAACCAGCTTGCGGATGCGAAGCTCCAGCTTGCGGATGTGCAGAACCAGCTTGTGGTTGTGAAGCCAAGGGCTGTGGCCTGCTGAGCAAGCTCGGCTGTAACAAGTCGTCATGCGGATGTGCAGAACCAGCTTGCGGTTGCGAAGCTCCAGCTTGCGGATGTGCATCTGAGCCAGCGTGCGGTTGCGAAGCACCTGCTTGTGGCTGTGCATCTGATCCAGCTTGTGGTTGCGAAGCACCTGCATGTGGCTGTGGCAAGAAGAAGTGCGGTGGCTTGCTTGCAAAGCTTTTCAGCTGCAAGAAGAGCTGCTGTGACTCCGGTTGCGACAGCGGCTGCGAAGCACCAGCATGCGGTTGTGCAGAACCAGCCTGTGGCTGCGAAGCACCTGCTTGCGGCGGCTGCGACATGGGATGTGACACTGGCTGCGACAGCTGTGGCTGTGGCACCAAGAAGTGCGGTGGCTTGCTGAAGAAGCTCTTCGGCAACCTCGGCTGCAAGAAGAGCTGCTGTGACAGCGGCTGCGACAGCGGATGTGATTCGGGTTGCAGCAGCTGCGGTTCAGCTGTTCCGATGATGTCAGCTCCAACAATGGAATCCGCTCCGATGCCACCAGCACCAATGGTGGATCCGAGTGCAAGTGTGACCAGCAAGCGTCGCGTCATTCAGGCCAGTGCAAGCTTCGTTCGTTAATCGCGAATGACGTTGAGCTGAATCCTCAGACGTGACCCAAAGCGACCCGGCCGGGGGAAACCCTCGCCGGGTCGTTTTTTTTGCTTTATGACGAGACTCGCGACGCAAATTCGTCGAGATTCAGAGTTCTCAATCCGGTTCAGTCGAGTCGATTCCCGTTGACTTTGATGTGTCATTTTCACTATTGCTTGGCTGTGAGATTCTTTGTTTCAGCCTCAGGCTCCCAGTGATGTCGAAAACGATCTTCTTCTCCGTCGGCGAACCTAGCGGTGACCAGCACGCTGCAAGGCTGATCAACGAGTTGAGACGACTAGCGCCGTCGATCCAAACACGCGGGTTTGGTGGCGATGCAATGAGTGTTGCTGGATGTCAGTTAGATACTGATTTGACGCAACATGCCGTGGTCGGCCTTCTCGAAGTTTTACCGAAACTACGCCAGTTTTTTCAGTTTGTCGACTCAGCAGAGGACGCATTTCGCGCCGGCGATGTTGATGCCGTCGTTCTGGTTGACTTTCCAGGGTTCAATTGGCACATCGCCAAACGGGCTCAGCAACACAAGATCCCGGTTTATTACTACTGCCCTCCGCAACTCTGGGCGTGGGGCGGCTGGCGAACTCGAAAAATGCGACGCACCGTCGATCACGTTCTTTCCGTGTTGCCGATTGAGCAGCAGTATTTCTCGAAGCACAACATTCCGAATACATTTGTTGGCCACCCGTTCTTTGACGCGGTAGCGTCCCAGCCATTGGATTCCCGAGTGCTGCAGCGGCTGCAGAAAATCGCGAAGAGCCAGCAACTCGTTGCAGTACTGCCAGGTTCTCGTGAACACGAAGTTCGACGTAACTGGCCCATGATGTTGGCTTCCATTCGCGAACTCACCAAGCGACATCCGGGCGTCCGATTCCTCGTCGCAGCCTATCGAGACAGCCAATGCGTTTGGTGTCGCAATCAACTCACCGAGCTGGATCGCGACTTGCCGATTGATTTTTTCGTGGGGCGTACCAGCGAAGTCATCGAGGCGTCACATTGTGCGATGATGGTGAGCGGTTCGGTCAGCCTGGAGTTGATGGCTCGTCGGACTCCGGCTGCGGTGGTGTACCGAGTTGGACGTTTTTTGCACACATTTGGCCGGGTGATGATCGGTGTCGATTCGCTGACGTTGCCGAACCTGATGGCGGGACGAAAAGTATTTCCCGAAATGGTCTCGGTTGGCTCGGTCGAGCCTGCGGTTGAGTTCCTCACGGAGTCGATTTCCGCGTTCGTCTCGGATTCGTTGTACTATCGACAAACGCTGGCCCAGCTCGATGAGCTGTGTGCCAAATATGCCCAGCCTGGCGCCTCAAATCGCGCCGCGACGTGGCTTTGCGAAGCCATGGGCGTCGATCCGGATTCAGCGATCCGCACGGCTCGAAGAGCGGCTTAGCAAACTCGAGATCGTCTTTTGACGGGATTTGGTGGTGCCTTCGGCGCCGGTTATGGCGTCGTTGCGGCTTTTTTCTGAATGTTCTCGTTGGCGAATTAGTTTTCCAAGTTACTGGCAAACCATCAGATGCTTGGTCGCGTAGTGTGCCATTGCACCGTGATTCGTGGTTGGGCCAGACTCTCGGATTTTGTACACTATTTCAAAAACGCACTCTTTTTTACACGTCGTCCATGAGTATTGAATCGGTAGCAAGCCCATCGACCCCGCGAATGGGAGCTGAAGCGGGTTATGAGTTGGATGATGCTCAGACCCCAGTTCGCTTTTCAGGATTCGTTTGCCTGCTTCTCGGCCTTTTGAGCTCACTCGCGATGCTTGGTCGGCCACTGCTTTTGTTGCCGTTTGCAGCGTTGGTGTTTGGGCTGATCGCTCTTCGCCCAGCAATCGATGGGATTCCGGTCGGCACTTTTGCCGCGAAAATGGGTCTCGTTCTGGCAACTACCTTTGCCGCCTGCGGTTTTTTCCTGCCCTTGGCGAAAGAGCAGACGCTCGGAGGCCAGGCCGAACAGTTTGTGAAAGAGTACTTCGAGCTGATTGCACGCGGCGAATGGGAGTTGGTCTCAGAACTCCAAAAACCGTATCGCTCACGTTTTCTGCCTACCATGCCCGTCAAAGAGTTCTATGAACAGAACGAGGCCGCAGCAAAAGGCCTCACCGAGATGCTCGATAACAACGGGATCCTGATGGACATCCGAGACAAAGCCGATACAGCTGATTGGCAACTCTATAGCACCCGAGTTTTTGTTAACTGGGGTCGCCAAAAGGTAGACACGCTGTGGGTCGACAGGAACGGCGACCCAAATCAAAAGTTGCAAGTCGAACTTGAGTACGAAGTCGATAAGCAATTTGACCGTGGCGAATGGCACATCACGCTGTTCCAGTTTCATCGCGAACGACTTGTGGCTGAGTCCGTGCTCTAACAACGTTCTTGAGGCGGTTTCAACGAAGACCGCACTTAGTGAAAATCGCGTGAGCGAACATTGAGCCCGTCGACTTCGTCGCTCAAGTCCGTGAGCCGACCGACGATCACGTGAATGACTCCCCCGCGATTTTCGAGTTTGCCATCCACTAGCCAAGCGTTGCTGGCGCGAGCGATCTTAAAGAAGCGGTCCCATACCGCCACGAACAACACCAAGTTGATCGAGCCCGTCTCGTCTTCAAGCGTCACGAACGTAATCCCCTTAGCCGTGCTTGGTCGCTGGCGCATCAATACCAAGCCCGCGACGCGAACGTGACGTCCGTCTCGAAGCGTTGGTAAGTCACTCGCTCGCACGCAATTCAATCGTTCAAGTTCACGTCGGGCGAACGACATCGGATGGCCCTTCAAGCTCAATCCCGTCATGTGATAGTCCGCATAGACTTCTTCGAGCATCGACATCGGTTGAAGCTCCTCTGGCACAGCATCCTCGTCGATGACGCCTTCCAGCAGCGGTTGATCACCAGGGCGAGCTTCCTGGCCCAGCGACTGCCATACCGCCGCTCGCCGGTCACCGGATATCGAACCTAGCGCGTCCGCATCCGCTAGCGTCGCAAGCATCGCTTTGCCAACACGCGTCCGACTCACTAAGTCCGAGACGCTTTTGTAGGGTCCGTTTTCCTTGCGTTCTTCGACCCACTGTGTTGCGGTGTCAATCGACAATCCACGGACCGAAGCGAGCCCCAATCGGATCGCTGGCTGCGGTCGATTCGGGTCCGCCTCAAGCGTCGCGTCCCAATCGCTGTGGTTGATATCGACACTGCGAATTCGCACGCCATGCTCGCGAGCGTTGGCGACCAATTGTGCTGGTGCATAGAACCCCAGCGGTTGACTATTCAATAGCGCCACACAAAACGCCGCTGGGTAATGACACTTCAAATAACACGACGCATAAACCAGTAACGCAAAGCTCGCCGCATGCGACTCTGGAAAACCGTACTCACCAAACCCGCGAATTTGATTGAACACGTGCTCGGCAAACTCGTCACTGAGCCCCGTTCGTTTCATCCCTTCCATGAGCTTGATTCGAAACTTGTCGATCACACCTGGACGTCGCCACGCAGCCATCGCTCGACGCAGTTGATCTGCTTCCCCAGGCGTAAAACCGCCTGCGACGACAGCCAGTCGCATCGCCTGTTCCTGAAACAGCGGCACGCCGAGCGTCTTTTCCAACACACCTCGAATGGCCTCGTTGGGATAGATCGCCAACTCAGGATTCTCGCGAGCTTTCAAGAACGGATGCACCATGTTGCCCTGGATCGGTCCCGGTCGCACGATCGCGACTTCGATCACGAGATCGTAAAAGCACTGCGGTCGTAATCGAGGCAGCATGCTCATTTGGGCTCGGCTCTCGATTTGAAACACCCCCATCGTGTCCGCGCGACAAATCATCTCATAGGTCGGCCGATCATCCGACGGAATCGTGGCAAGCGACAAGTGGGTCTTGTGATGATCTCGAAGCAAATCAAAGCACCGATGTAGCGCCGACAACATCCCCAGCGCGAGTACGTCCACTTTCAGGATCCCCAACTCATCCAAGTCGTCCTTGTCCCACTGGATGACCGTGCGACCATCCATGGCTGCGTTCTCGATCGGGCATAACTCACATAAGTTCCCAGCCGTCATCACCATCCCGCCAACATGCTGTGACAGGTGGCGAGGAAATCCAACTAGCGTTTTCACGAGATAGACGAATCGTTTGCCCATCGTTGAATCAGGATCCAAACCGCTGTCACGGATCCGCTCATTCTCGAGTGGTTCGCCGCTGTAGCTGCCGGAGAGTTTCGCGAGTTGGTCGATGCAATCCGCTGATACGCCGAGCGACTTGCCGACTTCTCGAATCGCACTTCGCGAACGATAGGTCGTGACTGTCGCCGTCATACCCGCTCGATCACGTCCGTACTTGCGATACAAGTACTGCAGCACTTCTTCGCGTCGTTGGTGCTCAAAGTCGACGTCAATGTCTGGCGCCTCGTTGCGCTCGCGACTGATGAAACGCTCGAACAGCAACTCCGTCTGGCTCGGATCAACCTCAGTAATCCCCAAGCAATAACACACGACCGAGTTGGCTGCGGAGCCTCGACCTTGGCACAAGATCTTTTGCTCGCGAGCGAATCGAACGATATCCCATACCGTTAAGAAATAGGCTTCGTACCGCATGTCTTGGATGATCGACATCTCGTGTCGAATCATCTCAATGACTTTGTCGGGTACTTGGCCCGGCCAGCGTTGTTTGGCTCCTTGCCACGTTAGCCGTTTGAGGTGCTCAAGCGGCGTGATGCCCGGAGGCGCGATCTCTTCGGGGTACTCGTATCGCAAGTCATCCAGCCGAAACACGCACCGCTGAGCAATCTCGTTCGTTCGAGCGATCGCGTCGGGAACATCGCGAAACAGAAACGCGATCTCTTCGAGAGAACGTAAATGCCGTTGGCTGTTGGCGAACCGCTTTTGGCTGACCTCGTCGATCGTCGAGCCTTCGCGGATTGCCGTCACACAATCGTGCATCAACATTCGCTCCGCAGTGTGGTAATAGACACCGCCCGCGGCAACGAGTGGCACGTCATTGTCAATCGACAATCGACGCAGCCGCGCAATCTCGCCGTCGTCATCAGCTCCCCGGTGGACTTCGCAAAGCAAGTAACCGCGATCGTCAAACAGCTCACGGAACTGGGTCCGCAAAAAAGAACTTTCCTTGTCGGGCAGCGGCAACATCGCTGCGATCATTCCCTCATTGAGCTCGACGATATCGCTCCAGCGAATTTCGCAACTGCCTTTGTCGCAACGTTGGCGACCGCGAGAGATCAGACGACATAAGCGTCCGTACGCCGCACGGTCGCTAGGCCACAGCACAAGCGGCGGAGCATCCACGCAATGAATCTCGCTACCCACGAGATACGTGAATCCAAGTTCCCGTGCCGGAGTCAGCCCACGCACAACCCCAGCAAGTGACGCATAATCGGTCAACGCGAGCCCTGAGTAACCAATCGCCGCGGCGCGTTCCACCAACTCGTCTGGATGCGACGCACCCTCGAGAAATGAGAAATTGCTTTTGCAATGAAGTTCGACGTATCGCATAGACCCAATTGCCGCAGTGTGTTTTCGTTCACTCTAGCAGCGTGTTCGCTGTTGCCAAGATTGGGCATTTCCCAGCGAATGCATCTTTGGCCCCGGCTTTGCACTACTGAGATCGAAACACTTCCCTTTTGACACTGCTGATCAACCATGTCCAACGCGAATACATTTAGCCCTGGCACGTCCTTCCACACGAACACCACATCCATTGAATCCCCGGCGCCCTCGCATCCGATTCTCGTCGGTTACCTGTTTTGGGTGTTAGGTTTCACGGGTGCCCACCGCTTCTACTTCGGCAAACCGCTCACTGGCGTCCTGTGGTTCTTTACCGGCGGACTGTTCCTGGTCGGCTGGATCGTCGACTTCTTTTTAATCCCGGCGATGGCCGAGGAAGCGGAACGGCGATACCCGCTCGGTCGCATCGACTATGCCGTGGCTTGGCTGCTGCATCTGTTTCTCGGGCTCTTCGGCATTCACCGCTTCTACATGGGCAAAATCATCACGGGCGCGATTTACCTGTGCACCGGAGGCCTGTTCGGTATCGGCTACGTGTACGACACACTCACTCTCAACGACCAAATCGCTGAACTCAATCGCGAGTAAATCGTCACACACGAGTTATCCCATACAGCGAACAACGATTCGTGTGCCTTGCTTGGTGACGATTCGAACTCGCGAGCCGGAGTCCACGAAGTCGCCTTCCGTGATAACGTCCACGATCGCGTCCCCGAACTGGACCTTTCCACTTGGTCTCAGTGACGAAATGGCACTGCCCTCGTCACCGACATCAACCATTTGCCACGGCACGCCTGATTTTGCATCGGCCTCCGCTTCGACACTCGGATCACCCGCGAATTGTGGGCGCAGCGTCAAGCGACTCAGCCCCGGTATCTCGCCGATGTAGTTCGACAAGAACAACAGTGCCACCAAGAAACCGGCAAATGCACCGAGTACCGTCAGCACATCGACGCTCAAACTCATCAAGTCTTCGCCAGTCTCTGGGAAGATCACTCGTCGCGATGCCATCACGAGCGAACCGAGCGTCAATCCGACCCCAGCCACACCGGCGACTCCAAAGCCTGGGATGACAAACAGCTCGGCGGCGATGAACATCAATCCCACCACGAACAGTGTCACTTCCAACCAGCCGGAGGTGCCACCGAGAAACCGGCTCCAGAAAAACAAACCGAAGCAGAGCGTCGATACTAAACCGCCGATACCAAACCCGGCTGCACTGAGTTCGATCACCAACGCGATCATCCCGATGATCAGCAGCAAGAATGTCACGAACCCAGAATTAAGAATCAAGATCAACGTGTCGACCCAAGTGCGATGCATCACTGGAATCGGTTCGCTGACACCGAGAATATTTGCAAGCTCGGAGCGGTCGTTCGCCGTGAAGTCCGCGAGCCCCAGTTCGACGGCTCGCTCGCCATTAGCGATAAAGAACATTTCCTTGCCGCCTTCGCGAATTGGCTTGCCCCGTTCCCAATCGTCAGCATCCGCGAGCGTCTCCCATTCCTTGTCGGAAAACAACCGTGTCGAGCCGTCGGACTTTTTCGTGGCGGTGAAGACAACCATATCTTTGTCCGTCATCTTCTCGGCGAGTACTTCCGGTCGACCCGTCGCTTTCGCCGTATCGCGAGCCTTTTGAGCCAAGAAGCTGCGACTCTTGGCTTCGGTGTAACGGAAAGCACCGTCTTCGCCCATCACGATTTCACCCGCGTCACCGATTCGGGCATCAGGCCGCATGATGATCTTGTCCGCTGCGAGCGAAAGCAACGCGGCGCCGCTGATCGCATCTTTTTCGATCCACGCGACGGTCTCGACGTCCTTCGCATCGAGCAACATGTCCATCAACTCGAACGTCACCGACGTGAACCCGCCGGGGCTGTGAACATCAAAAATGACGACGTCGTAATCGCCGTCGAGAGCTTCTTTGAAACGCCGTTCCAGCAATGCGCCGCTGAGCGGATTAATGTCCTCGTCGAACTCAATCATGATCGCACGACGGTTGCCGTTCAATTTCGGCTGCGCCGCGTCCGGTTCCTGGGCATTGGCAACGTCCTGGGCATTGGCAATGGAACCTGCACCGGCACCAAATGCCGTTATCAGCAGAAATACGAGCGTTCGCAGAACCATGGATCGAGTGAACATCATATGAGGCTAGATTCGCAGTTCGAGCGGGCGGTCGCAGGTAATCCTGCGACCGGCGAGATTCTTCACAATAGCACTGGCACCAGTTTACCAATTCCGGGGCGCTGTGTTCAAAAACGGATTTTAGCAATGAGGTGGATTTGCTTGTAACGTATCGGCGACAGTCCCGCTTGGATGATGGTATGACCCCGCCCATCACCCAAAGGAGCCAAATCGTGAAGACTTACTTCGTTGAATCCGTCGTCATTGCTGGTCTGATGTGCTTCGGCTTTGGCTGTCTGGGGAGAATTCGAGTTCAGACTCTGGATTCTAGCAATCCAGTCCAGCAGCCCATCATCGAAGAGGCTGCACACTCGTTCGCAAAAACGTCAACCGAGCATGGTAAATGCCTCGAACCCGCGAACCAATCGCTCGATCTCGACTGTTCGCTGGTAACTTCATTGAAGCCGAATGCGCTGGATTAACGCGTCGGCTTTACATCCTCGAGCAGTTTCTCCAGCTGTCGCATGCTTCGCGACAATAGCACCCGAATGGCGACGTCGGTTTTGCCAAGTTGCTCTGCGATTTGTTTCGTCGCTAAGCCGTCGACATATCTCATTCGAATGACGTTTCGTTGCTCTTCGCCCAAACTTGCGATCGCCTGCTGCATTCGGTTCAGACGGACATCTTGGCTGAACGCAGCACTGGGCGACGTCATGCTTGCCGCCAACAAGTGCTCGAGCCCCATGTCTTGATCGCCGCCACCGGCTGGTGCGTGCAAGGATTGCTGGCGACTTGAATCACGTCGTTGGGCACCAAAGTGGAAACGATGCGCGTCCACCACGCGGCGGCGAGCGACTTGTTGCAACCATTGCATCGGTTCGTACTCGTCAAGCGGGGCCGTTTCTAAGCTGGAAATGGCTGAGGCGGCAACCTCTTGCATCAAGTCATCAAGCTCAACCGCACTGAGCAGACGCGTGGTGGTGATCGATCGCAGGAAGCCAATCAAAGCCATGCGGTGAAGCTCGATATATCGCCCGAGTGATTCCGAATCATGCTGCCTAATTCGAGCAATCAATGCTTCGTCAATCGCTTCGGCCGAATCTTCGCCTTCACCGATCGAATCGTTGCTGGACATGTTGGATTTCCTCGTCACCGAACCAGTTCACCCCCAGAAGCACGCATTCCACCAGCTCTGCTGTGGCGGGGGGATTACCACTAGAATAGCGAATCTTTTACCGCACACGACCATCGAGCTGACAACTGTGAATACTTCGATCTCCTCCGATGCTGCACCAATGGACGCAGACGATTGGCTGGGCGAGTGTCTGCAGCGGTTGGCGGAGAATGGTTGTGTGGCCGATCCGTCCGAATTGAAAGCGTATTTGCCTGAACTGGACCACGATTCCAAGCGAATGCTGCTGGTGGAATTGGTCAAGCTCGATATGGCAATGTCGGTTGAGTCCGGCGAGTTGCGCCGGATTGACGCTTATTTGGCTGTTGAACCGAGATTGTTGTCGGTCGATAACGTGCCGATCGATTTGGTGATGGAGGAGATGCAATTACGAAGGGATTTGGGTGAATCGCCGCATCATGCCGAATACCAAGATCGTTATCCACAGCTGGGGACGATGCTGACGCCGCTGGAACAGTCCATCAATGCCATTACATCCGCCGCCAAGCCCGACGTGCCTCCCGAAATCGGCATGGGCGAACAAATCGATGACTTTTTGATCCTGCAAAAGCTCGGCGAGGGAGCATTCGCTCACGTCTATTTGGCCCAGCAACTCTCCATGCGAAGGTTGGTCGCATTGAAGGTCTCGCGCGGTCGAGGCGGCGAGTCCCAGTCACTCGCCCAATTCGATCACCCCAACATCGTTCGCGTGTTTGACCAACGCTTGCTCGACGAAGAATCGTTGCATCTCTTGTACATGCAATTTGTGCCCGGTGGAACTTTAGCTGACGTGGTGAAAGCGTTTCGTTCGCACCGGACCGAGTACAGCCAAACTGCTGTCGGCGGATGGTTGCTGCTTCGATCCGTCGACGATCAATTACTCGATGCTGCTCAAGTGGTTCCCGATCAATCCGAAACACGGGATTGGATTTCCGTATCACCGTGGCCACAAGTGGTTGCTTGGGTGGGGGTTCATCTTTGTCGGGCACTCCATGAAGCCCACTCGCAACAGATCCTTCATCGCGATGTCAAACCGGCCAACGTGCTGTTGTCCGCCGAAGGGATTCCTAAGCTCGCTGATTTTAACGTCAGTTTCTCTGAGTCCGCTGAGCACGCCGGTAAGACCGCATCGCTTGGTGGTTCGCTTGCCTACATGTCGCCTGAGCATCTCGGCGCGGTCATCGACAAGGATCACAGCGCTCAAGATAAAATTCGCGAGCCGGCCGATTTGTATTCGTTGGCGGTGTTGTTATGGGAGTTGTGGCAAGGCCAGCGTCCTTTTGCGAGTAACGAATATCGTTTGACATGGAGCGAGGCCGTCGCGGAGCAGCTTGCGGCTCGCAACCGCCCATTTTTAACACCCAAGGTCGACAAGCAGGCAGCACACGCTGCGTCGGAGCGAGTGTTGGAAAAGACGCTCCGACGAGCATTGTCGGTTGAACTGTCCGAGCGATTTGGCGATGGGGCCGAGATGGCAGGGCGATTACGATTGTCGCTGTATCCGCAAGCGGCGACTCTGTTTGATCCGCCCGAATCATCTTGGCGAGCATGGTTGTCGCGCCAGTCGCCGTGGGTGATGGCATGTTTGGTGCTCTTGATTCCTCACGCCATCGCTGGCGGGCTGAACTACCAATACAACATGAACGAAGTCATGCAGACGCCGCAATTGAAGGAGGCTCTTCGTTCCATTTCGTGGATCGTGAACCTGACTTACTTTCCGTTGGCGATTGTCTTTGCCATCTGGCAAACACGGAGCATGGTTCGCGCCGTCGAGTGTGCTCGCCAGGATCAACGTGTCGAAAGCCGTGACTTGGGCAACATGCTCGAGTTGGGTCAGCGAGCGGCGATCATCGGTGGTTCCATGTGGATTTCTTCGGGCATCTTATTCGCACTGGTCTTTCACTACCTGAACGCCGATTTTCAGTGGATGGCATCGATGCAATTGATTTTGTCGTCGTTGATCTGTGGCGGGATTGCGATGGCGTATCCGTACTTTGGCATGGCTTGGTTGGCCACGTTCGTGTTCTATCCGCTGTGTTTACGCAACACGATGCAGGATTCAGAGTTTGATTCGCGAGCGACTCGCGCTTTGAATCGTGGCGAAGTCTATATCTTGATCGCGGCGGTTTTGCCGTTGGTCGGCGGCGCTTTGATGATGTCGAGCCCCTCTTCGTCGCGATTGTTCATGCTGGCCGCCGTCGTCGCTGGAATGCTCGGAATCTTTGTGGCTTCGTTCATTCACCGACGTGTCGTGCGAGCTTGGTCACAAATGGGACAAGTCTTGTCGACTAAGGTGATGGCGATTCCCGAGTAGCACGGTTCACAATCCAACGGCAAAAGCGGTTCAGTCTCCTGAGAAACCGAACAGCTTTCGCCGAGCCAACGTCTTCGTGGCGTTTCAATTCGTACTGCCAGCGACTTCCGCCGTGTTCGCTCCCAGCTTTTCAACGGCTAGTCGCAACTCGTCGACGTCGACGGTACCCGTCGTTGCTGATGGGCTTTGAATGGAGCCGATGGACTGGGACGGGGCAACCGGTGTGGACTCATTCGGGACAACTTCCGTTCGTGAAACGTCGGTGCTGACTTGTGTTACCAAGGTGGCGGCGACTGGGATGGCTGAAGCGAACAAGGCTTGAACGTTGTTGGCCTCATTCACTTCGATCCACTCATCACGGCTGTCGATGGCGACGACCAACTTTTGGAAGCCAATCACTGCACCGTTATGATTCCCCATCGACAATGCTTCGATGGGAAGCGTGACCTCCACTTGTGCGGCGGTGAATGGCTCAATCGCACAAGTCCGAACGGTCGCGTTGGGACAGAGAGGTTGAATCGCTCCCAATAACGCGACCACGGACACGTCAACACCATCGACTCGATGCTGGCTTTGGTTCATCACAACGATGGTGAATCGTGGTCCGCAAAGTTCCGGCACGTCAGCACACCGCTGCACGGAAACGATCTGCAAATCGCCGATCTCGTTCGATGCAATGGAAGCCAATCCGAACGGCGTCGATCCAGCGAGTTGGCCGGTAGACGAGTTGTCGACACTGCGGTTGACGCCATGCCGCATCACGAGCGAGATGACGTGGTCGCAACGAGGTTTGCCGCTGAGAACATGTGATGTGTCAATTGTTTGGCTGTGGGCAATCGTCGCGAAACAGAATGCAATCGTGGTCGTGACACAGGCAGCGACTGTGAAACGAACTAATCGGATGGTGATCATAGGAAGACCTTTGAGTAAGTTAAATTTTGGAATACGAAAAATGCCTGGCAACCCCAAGGGAGAGTTGCCAGGCATGGAGTGTGTGTCTTACCGCGTTAGCCGCGGCCGCTGTGCTTAGTAGCAACCCCAATAGCTGGTGTAGCAAGGTGTGTAGCACGAGTAGCTTGGCGTGTAGTACGTGTAAGTCGGCGTGTAGCAGTGGTTGTACGTTGGGTAGCTCGTGTAGCACGGGCTGTACCAGTTCGAGTAAGAGCGGAAGCCGTAGTTGAAGCCGCCATAGCTTCCATAACTGCTGCTATAACCGCCAAACCGACGAAAGCACGCGGCGATTGCGTCCTTGCTGTTTTCTTGATCATCACCGAGCAAGGCGTCGACATCCGCTTGGCCGAGTTTGTCGGTGTTGGTGTCGACTTGAGCGACATTGTCAGTGTCCATCTTGGCGATGGCGGTGAGTAAATCGTCGTTCGCTTGAACTGAACAGGCGAGCAACATCATCGGGGCGATTGCGAACAGGACTTTCTTGAACATCGTTAGGTTCTCCGATACATGGCAGAGATAGTTGAGGAAGCGATCGAGAGTCTGCCGGGGCTCATCGTCGCTGGGCGTCACTTGACTAACCGACCAAGCGACGGCAGCTCGGATGTGTTACGAGAAAGTTTGAAAACTTTCTGAACTGGTTTCGCGTCAGTAACAAAACGGTGTCGCTCACGCTTGGAGAAGAAGAACCCCCATTCGTCTTTCCCGTTTCCGTGAGTTTTTCAATGAGATGCCGACTCTCTTGTGCGTTGTTCGTTGCCTGTCATTTCCTTACGGGCGCTGCGAAGGCCGACGATGCCTTGTTCTCCGAAATTGCTATGGAATCCGTCTTCGCAACCACGGCGGCGGCCTCATCGAAGGTCGCTACCCAAGACGGTTCGACGAGCTTCGACCGCATTACCGGACCAAATTCACTGACCATTGCATTGAGATCAGCTGGCTTCGAGCCGAAGCCAGGCAAAGAATCGGTGTCCATCAACGTGGAGAGTGTCGGATGGAAGTTACCTGTCGCGATGGTCGTCGACGTTGAACAAGACCGAGTTGTGTGCCGAATGTCGCTGGTCAGAATCGAGAAAGACGCAACCGTGAATGGCGAAACTCTCCTTGCCTTGATGACCGCAAGTAACCAAATCGACGACGCATCGTTTGTGTTCGATAGCGAGGAGAAAATGGTCTACCTGAGAACGGCTTTCGCCAACCGCGACGTCACTGCCAAAGTGCTGAAGAGCAGATTATTGAGCTTGGCGGACACCGCGATCGTTTATGCCGATACATGGATAAAACTTAAGGCAGCATCGACACCCACGTCGTCCAAAGTGTCTGTGAACGACTCAACTCTCGCCGCCAGCAACTCCGTCTCGATCGTTGGGAAGTGGGCTGCGACGTTACCTTCCAAGGCGTCAATCGCGATCGAATTGAACAGCGACGGGACCTTCAAAATGGCTCACGTCGCCGGCAAACAATCCGCCATCTCCTCCGGGACGCTGCTGCGAAAAGCGGATCAACTGACGCTCTCCGAAGCCGGAAAAGCCGACGTGAAATTCCAAATCCAATCCATCACAGCGACCACGATGGAGTTGAGAGTTATTGATTCGTCAGGCAAATCAGGCAGTTTGATCAAGTTTTCGAAGGCAAGCTCGTAACGTTTTGCCCGAGTTTTCGCTTACCCAATCATCGCCCCAAACAACTCACACCCTTCGAGGTACTCAATCATGCTCAAACAAGAACCACTACCCATTCGTTCGCTGGCCTTCTCGCTGGCCCCCTCGTTGGTCAACCGCTATCTGTTCATCGCTATCGTAAGTTTGACTGCGGCTTCGGCCCGTGGCGATGCTGAAACGTACGCTCGCGTCGTTCAATCGACTGCCTGGATCGTGACCAGCGACGCAGACAATGAAACGGCCACCGGCACTGGCGTGCTCGTCGATGCGGAGAAAAGAATCGTACTGACCAACGCACACGTGGTCGGTGATAGCCGTACGGTTGTTGTATTCTTTGCGGACATCAACGACGGCATTCCGCAAGTTAAACGCAAACATTACCTGGATAATGTGTTGAAGCTGGCCCAGCCCGGTAAGGTGGTCTCAGTCGATCGACGCCTGGACTTGGCACTCATTCAACTGCCGAAATTGCCCGATGATGTCAAAGCAATCGAAATGGCAGAAAAGAGCATCAAGCCTGGCTCGAAGATTGAGCTCGTCGGTAACCCTGGGAACAGTGACGTGATGTGGGTATCCACGTCTGGTTCAGTACGAGCTGTTTACGACAAGAAATTCAAGTCGAATCATGGCGAACATAACTTTCGCGCCGTCGAGACTCAAAGCCCGATTCAGCCTGGTGATAGTGGCGGCCCCATCGTCGACAGCGAAGGTAAATTAGTCGCGCTGGCCCAATCGTTCTCACCCGACAATTCCTTGATCAGCTTCTGCGTCGACATCTCCGAGATCCGATCACTGTTAGCCAGCGGTTGGAAACAGGCTCCCGTCGCCAGCAAAAAGCTGCTCGAAGATGCTGGTATCGAACATACCGTCAACGCCACGGGGCATTATCAAGTCGAACGAAAACTCGCCGACGAAACGACCCAAACGGTCTACGTCGCGAAGGATACCGAGTACTTCGAGCGGGCGGACGTGCGGAAGATCTGGTCGTTGGTTCAGGTCAGCAAGGAAGAACCGACAACCGAGCTGATGAACCGCCTGCTACGCCAAAGTTCAGTTACCAAGATTGGTGCCTGGGCCATCGAAAAGAACGACGCCGGTGAACACTTGGTGATCTATGTCGCCAAGCTGGATGCAACCGCCCCCGACGAAGCGATCAAGGGCACGATCGAGTACGTGGCTCGAATTTCATCCGCGATGGCCAAGGAACTCAAACCAAAGGCGGACGAAAAAACAGCCGCCGAAACGCTGGCTTCCTGGCTGGCACAATAAGCTGCTGGCACAGTAGCCAGCGGTAACAGGCAACGACCACTCAAAGGACGTGTGAGGCGAGGGGTTCGCTTGGAAAAGGGACGTGTGACGCTCGAGGTGACTCAAGCGGATCTCGTCCCTTTTTTCGTTTTCCAAGAATGAGCTGTAACACACGGAAACGACTCACGCTTGGACTCTCGGCAAGCAAACGCTCGCCACCCGCTTTCTCAATTCGCCCGAAAACATTCGCTTCAAGGAACCCAAGCCATGACCAAGAACTTCAAACGATTCATGATCGCCAGCGTGATCGCCTGCAGCACCATCCAAACCGTCCCAGCAACTGCCTGCGGCGGACGAGGCGGCAGTGGCGGTGGCGGTGGTAGCCGAGGCGGAATCAGCATCGGATTCGGCGGTGGCGGCCTCCATGCCGTCGTGCGATCGTCGGTCGCATCTCACTCGGCGTATCGACCGACCGTTGTTTCGCAGCCAGCTTACGCACAACCAGCGTATTCCCAACCTGTTTATGCTCAACCGGTTTACTCCCAACCTGTTTATTCCCAACCGATCGATACACAACCGATCCAGGCTTCGTCGATCATCTCGTCGATTCCACAATCTCAACCGGTAGCGACTCAGCAAGTCTCGACAACTGTCGCGCCGACTTCAACGAGCCCTTTGCAGGCAGCCTCAGAAACTCCGACTCAGGCACCATCCGTTGCGAATCAACCAACAACATCCGCGCTGCAAATGTTGGCGTCCTTGACACTGGACCCAGCACCCGCAGCAGACACAGCGTCGAATGCGGTAAGCATTCCCGAGTTCACTGCAGCAAAACCTGCGATCGCAAATGCGAACATCGGTACGTGGAAGGTATCGCTACCTGGCAATCAATCGGTCGAATTGATCTTGAACGACAACGGTCAATTCACCTGGACTGCGACCAAGTCTGGCGCCGCGAGCACATTCTCGGGCACCTATCAACTCGAGAACGGGCAACTGAACCTGGTTCGTGCCAATGACCAACAGCAAATGCGAGGCACATGGATTGCGAGTGAGAACGGCTTCACATTCAAACTCGACGGTGCGACCACCGGCGGCCTGGCCTTCACTCGCTAGTCGGCACCACTGACCTACCAAGCGAGCGTTTCATTGCACTGTTCGAGTTTGTGCTTCGGACAGTGCATCTGCTTTGCTGCCGTTTCAATATGACGCGTTGGTTTCCAAACAAGTCGAGCCCCCACGCGATGCTCCAGTATCAAACGCGACGCCAAAAGCCTGGGAAGATCAGCACAAGCACGCTGAAAATCTCCACTCGTCCGAGCATCATCAGCCACACGAACAGCATTTTGGCTCCCTGGCTAAAATCAGCGTAATTGCGAGTCGCTCCGACAACGCCCAAGCCGGGGCCAATGTTGTTGAGGGTTGCAGCGACCGCGCTAGCGGAATCCAAAAGCTTCTCATCCAAGGTGCCCTTGAGCAATCGCTTCTCCAACTGGGCATCACCAGCAGGCGAAAATCCTGGCGCATGCGCCACTGTCTCGCCGCCCGATGCGGTCTCGATCACACCCCAGGGGCTGTTGGGCTCAAACGTGATCAGTGCGAGCCATGAGAACACAAATATCGCCAAGATCATGGAAAAGTACACGACGATTCCATGGGCAATCGATGGGTCCTCGATCGCCACACCGCCCAATCGCACGTGTCGCACAACTCGCGGATGGTGTGCTCGCTCGATCTCGCGGCGCAAAATCTTGTAGAACAAAATATGGCGAATCACTTTCATGCCACCACCCGTGCTGCCGGCGCAACCGCCGACAAACATCAGAAGCAGCAAGATGCCGCGACCGAAGTTGTTCCATTGGTCAAAGTCAGCAGTGCCGTAGCCAGTCGTTGTAATGACAGAAACGACTTGAAACATCCCGTTACGCATCGATGAGGACAGCGTCTCGAACCCAGCATCTTGGCTTCGCATGCCAAAGAACACGACGCCGATTGTCACGATCGCGATGATGCCAACAAACACTTGGAACTCGACGTCGCGAATCAATCGCCGAGGACTGACAAAGAGCGTCAAATACAGCAGCGTGAAGTTCGTTCCGGCAAGCACCATAAAGAGGATCGTCGTGTACTCGATCGCTGGGCTGTCAAAACCGCCAAGGCTGCGGTTGTAAGTGCTGAAACCGCCGGTCGCCATCGTGCCAAACGCATGACACAGCGCATCAAACAGCGTCATGCCCTCGAATCGATAGATAACCGTGAGCAATACATTCAGGCCGACATAGATCGCGGCAAACGCGAGTGCCGTGTGTTGCATCCGAGGCATGCTGCCTTCCTTGGTCGGACCAGGCATCTCCGCCCGCATCATCGCTTTACCCGCCGACCCCTGACCAAGAATCGCGACAAACAACACCACAATCCCGAGTCCGCCGAGAAAGTGTGTCCACGATCTCCAAAAAAGAATGCAATGCGGAATCAATTCTGGCGTCTCTAAATCCGTCAACACCGTCGCACCCGTGGTGCTGAAACCGGACTGAGACTCGAACATCGCCTCAATGAACGTGATCGGCTGGTCCGCTCGAATACACGTTTGGCTGAGATAAAACGGAAGTGCTCCCAGCACGGTTGCGAGAACCCAACTCAGTCCGACGATGGCCATCGCTTCCTTTTGGAATAACTGAGTCGAGCGTTGACCGCGTCCGATCAGCCGCATGATGATCCCCAAGATGACGCAAATCGCCGTACTTGCGACCAAGCCCGTCACGCCTCGCCATTCGATCCCAGTCGCCGGCGGAAGATGCGTTCGGACCGACAGACTCGGTAGCGCGAACGGCAGGCTGAATAGCATCGAGCCGCCGATCAACAGACAGATCGTTCCGAGTACGCGAAACAGCAGCGGGAAATTCAAGGATCCAACTCACGTCGGTCGGCGGGGCCATTTTTGAAACCAAGGCCGACAAGTTCTCGACGGCCAATCAGTGAGCTTAACCAGATCACCACATTTTGACAGCGCCATGCTGTTTCCGTCGCGAATGCTGGAACCAAGAGAATTCGGCGGTTGAGCCTGATGTAATTCCGCTTGCGGCCCGAAAACTGCAATGGATGAACGAGCTCGCTAGGAACCGGTGGATGGGTGACGATTCCTTTCCCCAAAGGATTCACGCCAAGATCACCAGTTTCCAAGCGTTTTTTCCGGCGAAAACCGTCGGGGTCCAGGGCTGTATGCGGGTGGCTGGTGCGGAGGCGCATCTGCCACCTGCATCGGCTTGGTGACACGTGGTGATTGTTCTTGCCTGACGCAGTTTTGTACAACTGGTGCATGATTCCACGTCGTCGTGATGCCAGATCTGACGGGCTTTCGAACGTTTACAAGAATTGTTACCTCTGTGTGCGGACGTTTTACTCTTCGAGCTGCCCCGATCCATTGGCTGCAAATGTTTTTGCCAGACATGGACAACGCGCCGCCCTGCACTGAAGCGATGAATTCGTTGGCGCCTCGCTACAACATCGCGCCGACCCAATCGGTCGCTTGTGTGGTTCGTTACACCACCGGTGGACCTCGCCAGCTTGATTTGTTTCGTTGGGGGCTGGTTCCGTCGTGGGCGGATGACCTCGCGATCGGCAGCCGTATGATTAACGCTCGCAGCGAAACGGTCGCTGAGAAACCGTCGTTCCGTAAAGCATTCGCCTCACGCCGTTGTCTCGTAATCAGCGATGGATATTACGAATGGAAAACGGATGGCAAAGCGAAGCAACCGTATCTGATCGAGCATGCTGGCGGCGAAGTCTTTGCGATGGCTGGGCTTTGGGAAGAAAATCGCAAAGCAGCCAAGAGTATCGAGACGAACGAGGCCGCGTCGATAAAGACCTGCACCATCCTGACGACTGTTGGCAATGAATTCACCAGCGACATTCACGATCGCATGCCTGTGATCCTGGCGGATAACGATTTCGATCGTTGGCTCGATCCCGCGAACCACGATACTGAGTCGCTGCAGTCACTGTTTGTGCCGGCACCGAACGAGTTGCTGCGACGAACACCTGTTTCCAGACACGTAGGCAATGTTCGCAATGCCGATGCGAAATGTGTGGAGCCGATTGGCGAGGCGGAGACATGGCACTAAGCGAGCAAGACCGTGAAGATCTATTGCGTGACGGTCGAGCGATGCCAATTCGTGGCGAGATTCTTGTTGACTCGACCGTTTGGTTCGTTGGGTTTCGACCGCAAGGCCAAGTGAGTCTATACGCAGGTGCGGACTTGGTCTTTCAATTCAACGTCGCTGGCGAACTACGACGTGTGTTCGTCGATGGTGAGCGACTTGCGGCGGAGAACGGACTCCTGCAACGGCTTCATACGCTGGACCGCGGCCAACGCTTGCACCTGGTTCGAGAACCTTTGACTGACCAAGAACAGCAAGCGATCCAGTCGCAACTCAGTTGCTGTCTCCGCCAACTTGAGACTCTCGCGAAGCAAGACGCGATGCCGTGGAAAACCGAAGGTCTAACGGAATTCGAATTTCGCTCCAAGGTTTTGAGCTGGCTTGATGGCATGAACACTGAATCGGGAATTGCGAAATCGCCGAATGCTGGTGAGTGAGCTTCGAAAGCCGTACGGAGCGATAGCAAACGTCGATCTGCTTGACCCGAGAGTCGGATGCCACGAACATAAGGGCCCCACTACCGTCCCCGCCCACGTGATAGGCTCGTCATGTCCAAGACTCATCCGAACCGCCGTACGTTTTTGAAGGCCGCCACAGCCACTGCCGTTCTCGCCCCAGCAATCATCACGTCCAAGCGAACTGCCGCACAGGACGTTCTGGGGTCTGGTGATTACCAATTCAAATTTCACCACGCTTGGCCTCAGTTGCCGAGCCAATATCACTGGCAAACGACGCACAACGTCGACGTCGACCCCGACAATAACCTCTACGTGATCCACGAGGGCAGTGCGACACTTCCCGACCATCCGTCGATTTTCGTTTTCGATCCCGAAGGAAAATTCGTCCGCGCCTTCGGCGAACAGTTTCAAGGCGGCGGCCACGGCGTGAAGATCCGTGTCGAAGACGGTACTCCGTACTTGTATGTCGCCGCATACCAAAACGTGAAATCGATCGCGAAGCTCACGCTGACTGGCGAAACGGTTTGGCAACAATACGCACCGACTCAAAGTGACAAGTACGCGGCCGGCGAAGCCAGTGACCCAGAACAGATCTGGGGACGCGACCGATTCTTGCCGACGAACTTTACATTCCTCCCCGATGGCGGTTTCTTGCTCGCCGACGGTTATGGCTCGTTCTATATCCACCGCTATGACGCCGATGGGAACTGGGTTTCTTGTTTCGGAGGCGCTGGCGATGGGAAAGGCACCTTTGCGACACCCCATGGAATCGGATTAGATGACCGCAGCGACGAAAGCGTGCTGGTTGTGACGGACCGAGCGCACAACACGCTGCAAGTTCTCGATGTTGATGGCACATACAAACGAACGATTACTGATTTTGGCTTGCCAGCCAATGTCGATACGTTTGGCGACTTGATGGTGGTGCCGGAACTCGTCGCGAGAGTCTCGATTGTCGACAAAGACTACAAGACGCTTGTTACTCTCGGTGATGATCGTGAGCGAGTGCTGGATGACAAGGCGAAATCCAAAGGCTTCGCGATTCGGGCGGACGAGTCACGTTGGCAAGAAGGCAAGTTCGTGCATCCACACGATGCATGCTTCGATAACGACGGCAATCTGTTCGTCGCTGAATGGGTCGCGACCGGCCGGATCACCAAGCTGACGCGGGTTTAGCTTGGGCTCGACGCTTCAGTCGTTCGGCCCCGGTATCCCAAGATCAAGAGTCCGAGAATGGTCAACGCGAGTCCCATGATCAGGCTCGATGTGACTGGTTCGGCGAACAGCAGCACGCCTGCGATTGCTGCCATGGCGACCTGGGACGCGTTGATGAGGTTCACGGCGACGACGGGCAGTGATTTCAGTGACAGCGACAAGGCAACGAAAGCGGTGAGATTGAACACGCCGCCGATGCTCATCATGATCCATTGCGGTTCATCGATCGCCACGAGATCATTGAATGTCAATCGCGTCATCGTATAAGCGGATAGTGCGATGCTTCCAATGGTGCCGCTGATGAACATCGCAAGTGGCGCCGAGACACCGTTGTTCATGGTCTGGCGCATGACCGCGCCGAACACTGCGTAGGCAGCTCCAGACGCTGCTGCGCAAGCGGCTCCCAACCAAAGCGGTCCGTTGACTTGCGTTGAAGCATCCTCATTGGCGATGGACAAAACTACCACCGCCGCGAGCAAGACTGCGATCGCCAGCAGTGTCTTTCGTTTGAGTGGTTCACCGAGCATGAACCGACCAAGCAGCCCGCCGCCAATGAGCAAAACGCCTAAGGTGATTGGAACCGACTTAGCCAGTCCAATGATCCCCAACGCCACTTGAAACGCGCCGTTGCCCACGAATTGGCCGACCAGTGCCACCGCAGCAAATTTCCAAACTGCACGAGGGTTGGTGAGGATATTTTGGTGACTGAAGTACATCCAAACCAAGAACGGCCCAAGCACGATCACTGTCGGAAACGCTTTCACCGCAGCCACCAAGAACGGGTCCAGATCGGTGCATTTTCGCAGTGCAATATTCGAAGCGGTATATAGCACCGCTGCTGCTACACCGCAAACCGTTCCGCCGACAATCCCAAGCGGCGCGCCCACATCCCGAATGGTTGGAGGTATAGTCGCTGGTTGCGGATCGGATGTTGTCATCGACTAGAGTATATCTAGCTGGTCTCGTTTGCGTGACACCACTCGGCCGCGTGCAGGACGTCTCGCTAAACGGTCTAGATTCAGTGCGGCGACATTTTTCAATAAGGCGAATTTAAATGGCGATTGACAGAGACGTTTGCAATTGGAATGCGTGGCCGTTCGACGTCCACCAGCTCAAACCCCTTCGATGGATTGCAGGATTATCGCCGTTGTTTGTCGCGTTTACCGTTATGGCGGTCGAGCCTCCGCGGGTGCTGGACGGTGATTGGGAAATCGCGGCGGTGGCTGCGGAGCCGGAATTGGTGACGCCGGTGGGTTGCTGTTTTGACGATGCCGGTCGGTTGCTGGTGGTGGAGTGCCATACGCATTTTCCGCCCGAGGATTACACAGGACCAAAAACGGATCGCATTTATCGCTTTGACGATAGTGATGGCGACGGTGTCTTGGATCGCCAGCGATTGTTCTACGAAGGCGGTGTCGCCACGATGGGCATCGCGAAGCTCGCTGATGACTGGTTTGCTGTGGCAACTCGCAGCGAAGTGGTGCGGATTCGTGATGCTAATAACGACGGTACTGCTGAGCAGCGAGAAGTGCTGCTAACGCTCAAGACTGCGGCGGAGTACCCGCATAACGGACTTGCTGGTTTGGCACTTGGTCCTGACGAGCGGCTTTATGTTGGACAAGGCGAGAACTTTGGTGAAGCCTATGAACTCATCGCGGCGGACGGCACGAAACAGATCGGTGGTGGTGAAGGCGGCAACATCTTTAGCTGTTCCCAAGACGGAAAAGACTTGAATCGTATTGCCACCGGATTTTGGAATCCGTTCGGCATGTGCTTCGACAATGAGTCCCGATTGTGGACGGTGGGCAATGATCCCGATGCGATGCCACCGTGTCGATTGTTGCAAGTGATTCCCGGTGGCGATTACGGATTTCAATTTCGTTTTGGCCGCGCCGGAACGCACCCGCTTTTGTCGTGGAATGGAGAGTTCCCTGGCACGCTGCCGATGGCGGCCGGGACTGGCGAAGCTCCGTGTGCCGTCCTTGTTTACGGGAACTCGTTGTGGGTTTCGAGTTGGGGCGATAACCGCGTTGAACGTTATGAACTCACCGCGGATGGTGCTTCGTGGTTGAGCAAGACCGAAGTCGTGATCCAAGGCGACGCAAACTTTCGTCCAGTCGGAATGGCGGTCGCGCCAGACGGTTCCATCTATATCACGGACTGGGTCGATCGCAGCTATCCCGTCCACGGTAAAGGACGACTGTGGCGAGTTAGCCACCGCGAAAAGAGTGAGCCTGTGGCATCCCTCGCCAGCTTGCCTGAACTGACTTCGCTTGAGAAACAATCTCTTCGACTTGTTGGCGAAAGTAACTTATCCGCTGGTGAATACTTGCAAACACTCAACAGCGATGATCCTTGGGTTCGCCAATCCGCGGCAACCGGTTTGGTTCGATCCCAGCAACTTTCAAAAATCAGTCGCGATCAATTCGTTTCTTCCAATCAACGGATGGGGGCATTGTTGGCTTGGCGATGGAGTGAGCTTTCGGATCCGGATAGCATCTCGAGCACTAAGCGAAGCGAATGGATTGATTGGGGATTGAATAGTGAATCGGAAGACGTCGTGATGACGGCGATACGGTGGGCGACCGAGCGAGGCTCGAAACAGCACATCGATTCGATCCGCAGCATTACGTCGCGTCCTAACGTTTCGAAGAGGTTGTTTGCTGCGGTCATTGCCTCGATTGCCTACTTGGAATCTGGTAGTGCGTCACGTGGAACGCGAGACCCAGCGATTGAAGCGTTGCTCGTTGATATAGTTTCCGATTTCCATCGATCGCCGAGTGTGCGAGCGATGGGAATTCAGTTGCTTCCAGCCGATTCGAACGTGCCCGCCGATGATGTGCTTCGAAGTTGGATTACGGAGACGATAGATCGGAATCTGGCGATTGAAATTGTGCGAATCTTGTCGGCTCGCGCGACGGAGACCGCTCGCAAAGAATTAGCGGCAATCGCGGCGAACGATTTGGTCGATTTGCAAACGCGAGCGGATGCCTTGGCTTCATTGGCGAGTCACGCCGGGGAATACTCGTCGCTTATTAACAAGATGGCACTTCCGAAACAGCCGTTGGAAACTCGACAAGAAGCTGCGCGTATCCGCAAGCGGGCGTGGGATGATGAATCGACATCACGCCCCCAGCTGGATGACCTGAAAGCGTGGGACAAGCTCGTTGGCACAGGCGGCGACATCGATGCTGGTCGGCGGGTTTTCTTTCGCACGACGTGCGTGAATTGTCATGCTCATTCCGGTCGCGGAGCGAAGACGGGGCCCGATTTGACGTCGCTCTCGGGTTCGATGACAAGCGAGCGATTGCTCGAGTCGATTCTTCATCCGAGCAAAGAAATTGGCCCGTTGTATGTTCCCTGGCGAGTCTTAACGGTCAGTGGCCAAGTGCTCACAGGGCTGAAGCTCGACAAATCCGGCGTCGGCAACAGCTTGCGTTTTCAGGGTGCTGACGGCACAACGTTCGAAGTGCCACTGACGGAGATTGAAACACAGGACCCGTTAGCTCAGTCGATCATGCCGACAGGTCTGGAGCACACAATGTCGTTGGACGAGCTGAGAGACTTGGTCTCGTTTCTTGTAAGCAAAACTGAGTAGGGGAAAGCATTGTTTTGGAGATGCCCACTCTACATCGGGTTTGTGTCTTCGAGTTTCGCGTCTTCCTCGCTCGGTTGGAGCAGGCCGCTAATCGGGATTGCCATGTCCGTGTCGTCGAGAACTACCGGTTTCGGTTTTGGAGTGGTCTGTGCCGTAGACGTGGAGGTTGGTAACGAGTTCGGGTTTCTGGGTGGGTGTGGTTTCGCGACGATTGCGGTGACGTTGTCTTCACCACCGCCCTGGATTGCGAGCCGCACCAGTTCATTACAAATGTTCTCAGCGGAATCGAAACGATCGACAACTTCGGCAAGACCGGGACCATCCACGTAACGGTGCAGGCCGTCACTGCATAACACCAGGCAATCGCCTTCGACCAAATCGACCCGTCGAACTTCCGCGATCAATTGTCCTTCACCGCGACCGCCCAGCACGTTCCACAGCACGTGGCTCCATCGGCTTGTTGCTTCGTCTTCGGGTTTCATTCCACCCGATTCGACAAGTCGTCTCGCCATCGTGTGATCCTTGGTGAGCTGTTCGGCGGTGCCGTTGCGGACCAAATAGCAACGTGTGTCTCCAGCGTGCACAACGTAGAGTCGTGGCCAGACCACATGCGCCATCGTCAAGGTGGTTCCCATCCCTCGATGATCAATGTTCTCCGAGGAGTCACGAAGGATTCTTGCATGTGCGTCTTGGAGTAGCTCCTTGAGGTCTTCGATGAACTTCTCATCGTCCTCGTGATCGATATCCAAGAACCAATGCATGCTGTTCAATAATCGACTGACAAGATGATCGACAGCAAGGCTGCTGGCGCGTTCACCGGCGGCATGACCGCCCATTCCGTCGGCAACCAGCATGAGTTGGCCTTGTACGCCACCGAACAACCGCGACTGTGTCTCCACAGGCAAACTCGTCGACGAAACCAACATCGACTTGTTGAGCTGCGCAATCAGGAACTGGTCCTGGTTCGTTTCACGCCTGCAACCGATATCAGTTACTCCAAAAGCACTGGCACTTCCGCCTGAGATTGAACGGCGTTTTTTGTCAGTCGTGTCGCCACGCGGAGTAATGTTCAAGGTCGTATCAAATATATCGTCCAACTGATTCAGATCCTTCAATCACGTCGCGAAACGTTCAGTATTGTGGTGTCCCCGGTTGGGTCGGCCTGCCAGCTAATGGACACTATATGCTTTTTCCAGGGGGAGGTAATGTGCGAGGAAAAACGAGCAAAGAAGTTTTTGTCAAATGGATGTTGCTACAATGTTAAAATTAAGTTTCGGCGTTGATGCACATCGCGAATGAGTATTTTCTCAGCTGCAAGTCCTCACCCGCAATACCTGTGATGTGCACCAGGCTGGACTGACGAACTTCGAATTCTCAGGACGAACACGCGTGTTCAACGGACCCACCTAAGCTCAACGATGAAACTGCATATTTCATTTTATCTGCTGTTCTGCTTCGCAATGACTTCGGCAGTGACTGGCCAAGAAGGACAAAAGTCGGCTTCAGTGGCTGGGAATGAGCAAGTCGAAGCGATCATGAAGTCCTTTTCGGCACTCGGTGTACAGGCTGACGATTCACTGCCGACGTCGCCTCAAGAAGCTTTGGCTGCGTTCGACGTTCAGGCTGGATTTGCCATGGATCTTGTGGCGAATGAACCCGAAGTCTCACAGCCGCTGTTTCTTTCGTGGGATTCACGCGGACGCATGTGGGTCGTCCAGTACCGCCAATACCAGTTCCCGGCGGGACTCAAGATCATTCGTTACGATCAGTATCTAAGAGCCGTGTTTGACCGAGTTCCCGAACCGCCGCCGCGCGGTGTTCCTGGGTTGGATAAGATCACTGTCCATGAGGATACTGATGGTGATGGTCTTTATGACACAAGCAAAGATGTTTTAACGGGTCTCAATATTGCCAGTGCGGTTCAAACGGGTCGCGGTGGGATCTGGGTTTTGAATCCACCGTACTTGCTGTTTTATCCGGATGCTGATTGCGATGACGTACCCGACAGCGAGCCCGAAGTTGTGCTATCAGGTTTTGGATTGCATGACACGCACTCCGTCGCAAACAGTTTGCTGTGGGGACCAGACGGTTGGCTTTATGGTGCCAACGGAAGCACGACGACTGGGACGATCAGCTCCAGTGTCACCAAGGGTGTTAGTTTCGAGGGGCAGTGCATTTGGCGCTACCATCCGGAATCTCGCGAGTTCGAGATTTATGCAGAAGGCGGTGGCAATACGTTTAGCCTCGACATTGATTCCGCTGGGAGAGTCTTCTCAGGCACCAACGGTGGAAACACACGCGGTTACTACTATCCTCAAGGCAGTTACTCGGAGAAGAACTGGGGGAAACATGGACCGCTCACCAACCCCTACGCCTTCGGTTACTTTCGAGCGATGAAGTTGAAGGGCGATACGAGGCGTTTCGCTCAGGCATTTTTAGTCTACGAAGGCGGTCTATTTCCTCGACCCTTTGATGGCAGCGTGATTGCGTCGAACTCGCTGCACAATCTTGTTTGGAATAGCAAGCTCATTCAAGAAGGTTCGACCTATCAGACTGAAGATCAAGAGAACCTACTGAGTAGTTCTGATCGTTGGTTCCGACCAGTCTATAACGGTGTGGGGCCTGATGGAGCGGTCTACATCGCGGACTGGTACGACACGCGGCTCAGTCACGTGAGCCCGGTCGATGATTGGCATAAGGAAAGCGGCCGGATCTATCGCGTTCGACCGACTCAGTCATACCCCAAGTACTCCGAAGGAGACTTGAGCAAGCTGCCAGCGAAAGAGCTAATCGATAAGTTCAAGCATGCCAACAAATGGGTTCGTCAGCGAGCCGTGCTTGAGTTGGGCTGGCGTGGTGACAACACGTGCGTGCCAGAGCTTGTCGAGAACGTCAACCAAGACGCATCGCTTGAGTCGCTTTGGGCACTGAATCTCCTCAACGGATTGACCAGTGAAAGAGCGGGTAAGTGGCTCGAGCACACGGACCTAGACATTCGTCGTTGGGTCGTTCGATTGCTGGGGGACCGACATGAATCACATGGCAAGGTCGTCGAGTTGGCTCGCACCGAGACCGATGTTCAAGTGCGAAGCCAATTGGCATCGACGGCCAAGCGTGTCGATGCCAAAACCGGCTTGGCAATGCTCCGTTATCTTGTGATGCAAGACGAAGACGTTCGAGATCCGCATTTACCGCTATTGTATTGGTGGGTGCTTGAAGCTCATGCGGACTCATGGCCGGATGTGGAGTTATTGCTGGACCAACCAGATTTTTGGGAATCATCGCTAGCTCAAGAGCACCTACTCGGCCGGCTCGTTCAGCGGTTTGCGTCGCGAGGTACTGCCGAGGACTTGAACCGTTGTGACACGATTGTTGAGCGTGCACCCAACGAGAAGATGCAGGATGTATTGATCGCGAGTCTCAACAAGGCATTCCAAGGGCGTGCCATTCCATCTCTACCACCACAACTCGCCGCTGCCTTGGTTCACTATCAATCAACGCGAGGTGAAGCTGGTCTTGTGCTGGGGCTAAAAAGCGGCCAAGCCAATGCCGTCAAGCTCGCACTCACCGCGATAGCAAGTTCAGAAACTGAACTCGGAATCCGCATCGAACTGGTGCGTGCATTGAGTGAAATTCGCGACCCAGCGGCGGTTGCCCCGTTGTTAAGACTTGCGACTGGTCGCGCTGGTGACGATCCGTCTCTGCAGCGAGCAGCCATCGTTTCACTTTCGAGTTACGATGACGACACGATTCCGGACCAACTTGTTAAAGCTTTCTACAGCAGCATCTCGGGTGAGTACCAATTGCGTGAGACCGCATGCCGGACACTAGCCAGTCGGTCCTCTTGGGCACTTATTCTACTCAAGGAAATCAATGAGTGGCGATTGAAGGCCACTGACGTGCCAACCGACGTGATTCAACTCTTGAGGACCTACGAGGAACCGACGGTTATATCGCAAGTGGAACAGGCATTTGGCAAGCCATTTGAGATGCTTTCGCCAGAGAAGTTAGCGACAATTAATCGATTGACGACGTTGCTTGCTGGTTCTCTCGGTGCCCAATCTTCGGGAGACTTGGAATCCGGCAAGGCACTCTTCATGAAGCGATGCGGTGTCTGTCATCGACTGTTCGGTGAAGGAGAGGCTATTGGTCCGCCACTGGATGCGTATCAACGAGGCGATGTCAAATTTTGGTTAGCCGGGATCGTCGAGCCGAGTCTAGAAATCCGCGAAGGATACCAGTCCTATGCGGCGATCACCGACGACGGACGAGTCGTCACGGGGATGATTGTTTCGCAAGATCCCAACATTGTGGTTTTGCGAACGGCGGACAATCGAACAGAAAGTTTACCTCGCAATCAACTGGAAACGCTCAAAGCGATACCGACGTCGTTGATGCCGGAGGATTTACTGAAAGAGCTCAGCGATGACCAAATACGGGACTTGTTCGCTTACCTATCACAGGGCGCACATTGATCCAGGAAATCGAATGCATCTTCGCTTGGTCCCGATTGACGAATCAGTACACCGCCAGCCTCAAAACAATGCTCGTTCACGTGATAGCAGCGTGCAACGCGAAGAGTCAGCCAGAATGTCGGTAGGATGATGCGAAGAACTTCTTCAGGATAAACCTGCATTGGCAGGATAAAACCACACCCGCGAGTCGAGAAGTCTTTGGTGTAGATGCCGACAACATGGGTTGGTCGATTCACCAGTTTCCATCCTTCGTCAAACCACATCAGCCCGTATGATCGGGCTTTGATGCGACGGTTCTTGCGGCCATAACCGCTGTAAGAACTGCACTCACCTCGCTCGGAGAAAAAGTTTTCCCAGGCTGAAGGCAGTTCGATGGTCCAATCGATTGAATCGACTAGTTCGTTGAATTGGTTTGTATAGTCGAAGCCCAACACTGGACCATCTCCGAGTCTAATGCTTTACCAGCGTCGCGCCGGAGTAATTCGATGGCCTCGCCGCGAGGCATCGGTTTGCGATACGGGCGAATACTCGTCACCGCTTCAAATATGTCAACAACGGCACAGAGTTTCGCCCACGGATGAATTTCCGAGTCAGGAACGCCAACCGGATAGCCGCTTCCGTCGATTCGCTCGTGATGCTGGTAAACCATCATCAATTGGCCGTAGGTAAGATCGTCGCGGTGTACTAAGCGACGGTATCCAAGAATTGGGTGCATTTGAATGATGCGGAATTCGTCTTCGTTCAGTCGGCCTGGTTTACAGAGTATTGCTTCGGGGATCTCAAGTTTGCCAAGATCGTGTAGCAATCCACCCGCAGTGATTTGTTTGATTTCTTCGGCACCGAAGCCAAGTCCCTTGGCAAGCATGGTACAGTACAGGGCAACGTTCGCTGAGTGCGTGAACGTTGTGTAATCATGGTGGAGGACTTGAAACAAATCGTTTGACTCAAAGTCATCGTGACTGATAATATTGCAGGCCATTTCGGCTAGGTCGTCAGCAACTTGCACTGTTTGGGCGACATCATTGTTGCTGAATGAGGCTCGAAGCATGTCTCGCACAACTTCGTTGAGCGCACCAACACGAGCTTGGATTGAAACCTCACCCAGCGCCGGATCACATTCCGAGATGCGTCGCAGATAAGCTTGATAGTCGTCTCGTTTGTCCGCCGAAATATAAAGCCGCTTGATGCCTCGCTCGTGAAGCCGGTCGATATCGGCAAGCTCGAGCGGATAGTCTCCGCCTCGGAACAAGACGACGCGTCCTTTGTCCTCACCAGCCTGGTAAAGATCCATGCCGACCGACGTTGTCGGAACAAGCGTGGCGACGCTTATCGGTAGGAAATCGGTGGCGAACATGAAAGCGACTGTTCAGGGCAAGTTCAGTTAGAACGAAATGTCCCACAAACTTAGACCTCTACCCCTGCACAGGCAGTGAACAAACATCGTTTTTCCAGAAAGTCGTATCCTTATTCTGGGTGAAGCAGGATTCCTAATTGATACATCCCGCTTAATTAGAACTCTGCCAGCCACCCGAAAATCCGTTTGATATCAGGCAAAAAGCCTGTGCCACTCGCCAAAACAAATTCGTTGCATTTGCGAAGTTCAGGTTACACGACAGTGGCGTTACACGGCTGACGCTTTTTCCTGCTCGGCGCCAATCATCTGAGTCAGGATGTCTCGAAGCGAGACTCGGATATCCCAATCCGGATAATCGCGTCGCAGCTTTGCCAGATCGCTGATGTAGCAAATGTGGTCGCCCTTGCGATTGTCGTCACCGAGCGTCCATTGAACACGATAGCCGCTGATTTCTTCGATCAAATCGATGCATTCCAACACGCTTGCTGCGTTTTCACGTCCACCGCCAATATTGTAAACCTCACCGGGACGCGGGTTCTTGGCAAATGCTTCGAAGGCTTTGACAACGTCGCTGCATTCAATTTGGTCACGGACTTGCTTGCCCTTGTAACCAAAAATCGTGTAGGGCTTACCCACAACGGCGACATGGACGAGGTAGCTGAGGAATCCGTGAAGTTCGACTCCGCTGTGACTTGCTCCGGTCAAGCAACCGCCGCGAAAGACGCCTGTCTTGAGCCCGAAGTATTTGCCGTACTCTTGGGCAAGAACGTCAGCCGCTGTTTTCGACGCTCCAAACAATGAATGCATGGTTTGGTCAATTCGACATGACTCATCGATGCCGTCATAGTCTTCTTCTCTGGCGTACTCCCAGCGGCTCTCGAGTTCCTTTAATGGCAACTCGTTCGGAGCATCACCATAAACTTTGTTCGTGCTCATGTGACAGAACACTGCCTCAGGAGCAAATTGCCGCGTCGCCTCGAGTAAGTTCAGCGTGCCGACAGCGTTGACTTCAAAATCCAAGAATGGGATCGCCGCAGCCTTGTCATGTGACGGTTGAGCGGCACAGTGAATCACCAAATCAGGAGGTTCGTTCTTGAACAGATCAAGAATTGGTTCGCGATCACGTATGTCAATCGAAACCGTCCGAAAGTTGTTGGTTTCGGCCTCCAGTCGGCTTTGATTCCAGCGAGTGCTGCCGCTGGGGCCAAAAAAGGTCGCCCGCATATCGTTATCGATGCCAATGACCTCATCACCAGCAGCATCCCAATGGCGTACTGCTGCTGAACCGATCAGACCACTCGAACCCGTGACGATCACTCGCATCGATTACTCAACTCAACAAAGCGATTTAAAACCCACTCGCTCGTTACTAGACGGCGAGCGTGAACAACATTAACTAACTCAGCGATTCGACTTCGGACGACTCGGGCACACCCGTTGGACGACCGATGCTGTGATAGACGAACCCATGACTCGTCATGCGATCAGGCTTATAGAGATTGCGTCCGTCGAAGACAACTCGACCGTTCATCCGCGTTCTCATCTCGTCAAAATCAGGGTTGTGATAGACCTTCCACTCGGTGTTGATCGCCAAAGCATCAGCACCGTTGAGCGCGTCCATGGCGGACTCACAATAGATCAGTTTCGTTCCATAAATCTCGCGGACATTGGCTGTCGCCTCAGGGTCGTGGACTTGGATCACGGCACCCTGTTCGAGCAAGAAGTCAATCAACGTTAACGCGGGAGCTTCACGGATGTCATCGGTGCGTGGTTTGAACGCCAAGCCCCAGATTGCGAAACGTTTACCAGAGATCGTGTCACCGAAATGTGAGTGAACTTTTTGAAGCAGCACTTTCTTTTGTTCTTGGTTGACTTCGTCGACAGCATCCATGATTCGCGGTACAAGTCCATGATCGCGTGCCATACTGGCGAGTGCTCGCACGTCTTTCGGGAAACAACTTCCGCCGTAACCAACACCAGGGAACAAAAACGCGAATCCGATTCGTTGGTCGTGACCAATTCCGCGGCGGACATCGTTAATATCGCCGCCCATTCGCTCACACAGATTTGCCATCTCGTTGATGAATGAAATCTTGGTGCTCAAGAGCGCATTGGCGACATACTTGGTGAGTTCCGCGGATTGTGGGCTCATTGAAAGAAACGGGTGATCGGTACGCAAGAAAGGCGAGTACAGCTCCTTTAGAACGTCAGCCACCTCGTTGCGTCGAACACCGACAACGACTCGGTCCGGCTTCATGAAGTCGTCAATCGCAGCTCCTTCCTTGAGGAACTCAGGATTACTTGCGACGTCAACTTCACGTCCCAAAACGCTCTTGAGACGATCGAAAATCCACTGGTTCGTTCCAACGGGAACGGTGCTCTTGGTGACGACAATGGCGTCTTCGGTTAAGTGTGGAGCGAGCGAATCGACGACAGTCTTGAGCGCAGTTAGATCAGCTGACCCATCGGCTGACGGAGGCGTGCCAACAGCGAGGTAAATGATTTGCGAGTTGGAGACTGCTTCAGCGAGGTTCGTCGTGAACGAGAGTTGGCCGTTTTCACTGTTTCGCAACACGAGTTCTTTGAGCCCCGGCTCATAGATTGGCAGTTTACCTTCTCGCAGATTCGCGATCTTCTTCTCGTTGATGTCGACGCAAATGACATCATTTCCGCTGTCAGCAAAGCAGGTTCCGGTCACGAGTCCAACGTAACCCGTGCCATTCATGGCGATTCGCATGCGATCTTATTCCTAGAAAAAATCCTGTATCAATCGAACGTCATCGATTGTAACTAGAGCTTTCCAAAACACAGTCTTTGGTTAAGTGATTTGTTTACAGAAGTGTTTCAAGAGTCACCAAGTTGCGATTGTTACGATTATTGCGGTGCAAACTCTTCCGGAAGCTCGTATTTTCCAGCCGCGGCATCACGCGTCGTGACCAAAATCGCCTTCTTGCCTGGTTTCTCTGGGTCGTCCGCAACCACCCAGATCAGGGCCTGTTTTGGGTCGTGCGAAGACGTTGCAGTTTTGTCTGGGTTGGCAGCTAACGTCAAATCCGTCAGCACCGTTCGCAGTGCGACTCCGCTCTTTCGGAAATCGCGGATCTGCTGGTTTTGCGTGATTCCCATTTTCTGCAAGTCGCCGCCGATGATTCGGACCGTTGGCGATTCATTCCCAGGCGGCAACACACGCTTGAATTCCGAGATGACTGCTGCGATCGCAAATTCGAGTGACTCTTGATCGAAACTAATCGACATCTCGCGCTGGAGCATTTGTTCGACCGTTAGCATTTCGCTCGTTGTTGGCTGGGCGGCGTTCGGCATGTTGCCAACGGGTGTATTCATTGCTAACAGCGAAGCGATCGTGAGCTGTGAGAATCCGCCGGCGGGCAGGTACGTATTGAACATCGCGTGACCGTTGTCGACTCCGAATCGCGTTTGTTCAACAGCGAATCTCAGCATGGTCGGCAAGCGATTCGCGAGCAGTCTCCATGACGGATCGGGAACCGCGCCGACAATGAAGTTCTCGCTCCAGGTTGGCAATTCTTGGAACGATTCGCGAACCGAATTGACCAGCGTTGGTGCGGCTACGTTCCCACTGGGGGCCATCCGCGTTTCTAAGTAGACGCGTTCGCTATCCACGTCGGCTGAGATCATGACCGCACCGACTGTGGGGATCCACATCCGACGCAGCGGATCACGCAATTGTGGCGCCGCAGCATCAAACATCTGTCTCGCATCAGTGAACAAGAAATTGGGGTTGAAGAGTGCCGTCACCGTGCTGGTCTCGCTCGCCGATTTCCACAACCCAGCCAAGATCGGCGTGAGCGGAATGGTTGAGCCTTGGATCGAAGCGACTTGCTGGATTTGATCGAGTGAGCCGACCGCAAATCGTTGGATGGTCGCGTTGCCTGGATCCCCTGCGGATGTTTCTTGCGGCTCGACATAGAACGCGTCTTGTTCCACTTCATCGCCGGCATAGATCGTTTCGCCGTCGGATGTCTTGGCCTCCGAAACACCCCAGCGTTGAATCAGTGCCTTGAGTGGTTGGGGTTCGGTGAGTTCGATTGCCAGTGAGATTTGGGGCCAGCCGTCGCGACCTGGGTGCATCGCGATCGTGCATCGCGAAATTTGGTCGGCGGTGACTTTTGACCTTTGAGCGGCTTGATCTACTAGGCCCGAGAGTTCAGGCGAGAAGGCTTGCAAAAGCGTCTTGCCAGTGGGTGAGTCTTGCAGTTGCTTCAAACGCAATGAGATCACTGCACCGGGTCCAGGCGGCAGTAGGCTAATCGGTGGTGGCGTGGTTTCACTTGCGTGCGGCGGCACCCATAGCAATCGCTCGCTTTCGACAAGTTCAAATCCGTTCGCAGTTGCTTGCGCTTCGTTATTGCTCGAGTTTTGCGAAGGTGATTGGACCGCTGCCGTTTGCGTTGGTACTCGCAATTGTGGCCGAGGACGAGGTGGTGGCTCTTCGTCTTTTTGGCCCACGCCCGCAAGTAAACTGATCATCATGATTAAGACGCCGATGCCCAAGCCTCCGAGCACGAGCGGGGCTTTGGACTTTTTCTTGCGTCGACGTCGCACGGGCGCCGGAGGAGTTGAGGGAGCGGCACTTGCCTGAACGGGCGTCGGTTCTGGCACTGGCGTCGAAACACGTGTCGGAGTTGGCTCAGTCGATGGGCGTGTTTCGCTCGTCGTTCGAGGAGTCGGTGATTCGGTATTGATTTCCGGCTCTGGACTCGTAGGAATAGGAGCCGGACTCGTTTCGGGTGCCGTCGCGGCAACTTCCTTTACTTTGGGCGCTGGCGTTTCTGGTTTAGTTGGTGGCGGTTCGGTTGGTTTTGGAGCAGATGGTGGTGCGGACTTCGCTTGAGGAGCGGCAACGCGTATTTCTGGCGTGACAGCTTTGGTTGGCGTTGGAGCCACCGGTTTTGGTTTTGCTTCGGGCGATGGTTTTTGGGCTACGGGCTTCTTTTCTGCGGGCGTTTTGGCGACTTCTGGAACAACGGTTGGTGTCGCTGGTTCGTACGACTTGGCGATCGCCTCGAGTGCCCGATGCATTTGAGTCGCGTCTTGGAATCTCGCTTGAGGATTCTTCGCAATCGCGAAAGCAAGAATCCGCATCAACGGATCACCCGCCTCACCTTTGGCTACTGATTCGACGAGTTCCTGCGGTACATCGTTCTGGTGCGAAGCGCGGATGGAAGCGATGTCCGTGCCATCGAACGGTCTTCGGCCGGTGACAAGTCGAAACAGCAAACATCCGAGACTGTACACATCACTCGACAGCGTCGCTTGCTGCTGTGCGGCTTCGGGTGCGAGGTAGTATTCGCTGTTATCTTTGCCATCAAGCCAAACGATCGAGGCCGCGGTGGCAAAATCAAATGTCCCTTGTGTCACTGGGCGAGTTGTTAACGAACGCAGCAAAGTGACCTGTCCGTTTTTCGTCAACCACACCCGATCGGCTTGCACCTGTCCATGAATCAGTCCTTGCTCATGAAACGCTGCCACTGCGCCCGAGAGCTTCACCGCTAGCGAGGCAACTTCGTTCTTGGGAAACGTAGACTTCTGGTCGAGTGACTCGTGCAGGCACTGTCCCGGTGCAAGCGAAGAGAAAACGAGCACCGGGCGATTGTTCGCGATTGTGACATCGACGGGCTGGATGTTTGGCGATTGGACCGACGACTGTTGCTTGAGCGATTCGTGGATGCGAACGGCAGTCGGGTCGTTTTTGAGTCTTAAGAGAAATCCGGTGGTTGATGCGTTGGAATCCGGATTTCCAACTTGTTGAAAATCCAACCAATTTGAAAACGGTGAGGGAGCCGGTTCGCTCGTCCGCTGGACGTAATTTCCGAGGCGAATTTTTCGGAATTCGTCCGACAGCAGTGCCTTGGCCTGGAACTTGGTGAGCTCATTTCGCGTGATCAAGAATTTGGCGATCGCGACGGCGTCGGACGGTGGCGAGCCCGCGTGGGCTTCGCTGTACGACGTCGCCCAGGAACGGCAACGGTCTGGGTCAGCCAGCCCAAGCCGTACCATGCGAGTCCAGAATTCACTCAGAGCGATCGACATAAAACTAGGGAGAAGCTACTTGGCGAGGTAAATAGTTGACCGGCGAAACGTCTAGTCTAACCAACTTCGAAAACTGTACCGGCCAGTGTTCAAAAAACGAGTATCCTGGATGCTAAATCGGTTCCGTTTGGAACGTTTAGGCAAGAAATCGTCTGCTCCGAATACTAACGCCCGTGAAAGTCATCCAGTTCAATCCGCTGCCCGGAAGCGTCCCGTACGAAAATGTCCGCGTGATGAGGGTGCGTGAAGAGTTCTCGGGAATGCGGCTGATCGACTTCCTATTGGCCTATCATCCGCCGACCCCGCTGGCGAACTGGCATGCGTGGCTTGAGCGTGGCGACATTGAACTGCTTGCCAAACCAGCCAATCCGGACCAAATCGTTTCCGCTGGCGAGCGGTATGTGCAAACGATGCACGACATCGTGGAACCTGACGTTAACGCGGAAATCAAAATTCTTTACGAAGACGAATCCTTGCTCGTCGTGGATAAGCCTGCGCCGTTGCCAGTGCATCCGAGCGGCCGGTTCAACCGCAACACGCTTTCCAAGTTGCTGGAAACGGTCTATCCCGGAGAGAAGCTTCGGTTAGCGCATCGGCTTGACGCCAACACGACAGGCGTTGTCGTGTTCTGTCGTACTGCCCAAGCAGCTGCCCAAGTCCAATCCCAGTTCGACAAACGCGAGGTCACAAAAGTTTACATCGCCCATGTCCATGGACACGTGACCTGGGACGAGCTTTGCTGTGATCAACCGATTGGAATCTCAGCCGAACTGACGCAGGCACGTGACACCAAGGGAGCAAGAATCACGCATCCCCTAGGTCAACCAGCGACAACACTATTTCGGGTCCAAGCAAGACTCGATGACAATACCTCTCGCGTCCAAGCGTTCCCCATCACTGGCCGCACCAACCAAATCCGAGTCCACCTGTGGTCACTTGGCTTTCCCATCGTCGGTGATCCGCTGTACCTGCCCAACCAAACACTAGGCAATCAGCAAACGCTCAACATCAACCAACAACCTATGTGTTTGCATGCGGCGAGATTGACTTTGCTGCATCCGAGCACCTTGCAAACGATCACATTTACGAGCGAACCGAACTGGTGATGTTGCTTTAGCTCTCGCGTTCGATTCGGACGATGACGCCTTTGAAGGCGGGGGTTTTGCTTTGGGGGTCGGCGTGACGGCTAACGAGAACGTTGGATTCGGGGTAGTACATGAGTGCGTTGCCTGGACGAATCGAATCGTAGCCGCGAGCTAAGATGTTTGGCATGAATCCGGTATCGCTGCGAACGGTAACTCGTTCGTCGTTTTTGAGCCCGAGACGTTTGAGGTCTTCGGGGTGCATGAGGATCAAGTCGCGTCGCTCTTGGTTGCGATACAGGTCTTCTTCTTCATAGACGACTGTGTTGAATTGGCCTTCACTGCGGACGGTCATCAATCGCAATTGGTCGTTGTCGGTGCCTTTGAGCGTGGGCAGATCATGGCAATGCAAGATCGCGCGTCCATCGGTCGTGGGGAACGTTGGCGTGCGGAATGTTCGACCCTCGATTTGGAATTCTTCTTTTGTCTCGTCGATGGTCGTGATCTTCTCATAGCCTGGGACGACAGCGCCGATCCAATCGCGGATCGTTGTTGTTTGCTTCATTGCGTCCCAATCTAACCCAGGCGCGTCGGCAGCAATCCTGGATCCGATCGAGGCAATGACTTCGACTTCACTTCGTGGTCCAGGTAAACGTCGTGGGCCACCGTCGCTCAGTCGGACGTAATTGAACATCGATTCTTGCGTTGTCGGCTCGGGTTCCTCGTCGCGTGCGAGGACGGGAAGGATGATGGTTTCTTGGGCCAGCCCGTGTGCATGGCCGGTGTTCATCGTCGTGTTCATCATCACGTTCAACTCGAGCTTGGACATTGCGGAGTCAGCAAACGTGGAGTCGGGATTGGATCCGTAAAGGTTTCCGCCTAAGCAAATTCCGACTTTGATTTCGCCACGATCAGCGGACTCCATGCATGCGAGGGTGTCTTTGCCAGGCGTTGTGGGCAGAACGACACCAAACTTATCTCGCAGCGAGTTGAAGATCTCGTCTTTGAGTTTTGGCGTCACCCCAACGCTGCCGATGCCCTGGACATTGGAGTGACCACGAATCGGCATCAAGCCAGCACCCACTCGGCCGAGCATACCGCGGCACATTGCAAGATTCGCAATCGCTTGGACGTTGAGTACACCGTGAGCGTGGTGCGTGATGCCCATCGTCCACGAGAACACCGCGTTTTTGGAGTTGCCGTAGACTTCCGCGATCGATTCGATGTCGCGGCGCGAGACGCCGGACTTGGTTTCGATTTCTTCCCAAGTCAGCTCGTCGATGCGTCGATGCCACGCTTCGCTGTCACGGCAATGTTCGCTCAGGAATGATTCATCGAGCTTACCGATTTGCTTGACTGCTTTGGCGATTCCCCACAGCAGTGCCAAGTCGCCGCCGATGTGTGGTTGAATGTAATGCGAGGCGACCTTGGTGCCTTTGAACAGCGAGATCATGTCGCTGGGGATGCGAAAGTTGATCAGGCCCGTTTCGCGAACTGGGTTGATCACGATCACGCTGCCGCCACGACGACGCACGTGCATCAGGCTTGTCATCAGCCGTGGATGGTTGCTTGCGGGGTTCCCGCCGATGAGAAATACACAATCGGATTTCTCGAGGTCGTCGAGTTGGATCGTGGCGGTTCCGGTACCGATGCTGGATTGCAATCCGACGCCGCTTGCTTGATGGCAATAGAACGAACAATTATTGACGTTGTTGGTGCCGTACACGCGTGCGAGTAGTTGCATCAAGAAGCCAGCTTCGTTGCTGCTGCGACCGCTGAAGTACCAAAACGTTTCGTCGGCGGGTGTGGCTTGGAGCTTGGCACCGATTGAATCGAAAGCTTCCAGCCAGGTGATTTCTTCGTAGTGCGTTTGGCCTTGGCGATAGCGAACGGGATGGATGAGGCGACCGAGGTGCTCGAGTTCGCGCGGGGTCATCCGCTTGAGATCCTCGACGCTTGTTTTCTTCCAGAATGTTGGCTCGATGCCGGGCTGCATGTCCGCAACCATGGCTTGGAGGCTTTTCTTGCAGACCTCGGGAAAGCCACCGGTCTCGTTCACCATGCCGCCTTTTTGGCCGCCCATGCCAAGAGCGCACGTCTTGCACGAGTTACGACTGCGCATGGCTTTGTAGAGCTTCCAGATACCGCCCGCTTCACGACCTTTTTTCCAGGTGTAATAAATCGCGCGGAAGCCGCCGCCACTGCCTACTTTCACGGGCTCAGATCCTGGTTTGAATAACGTTCGGTTGTTGGGTCACCAAACGTTGATCATAACCGTACCCAAGGCGATTTGTTCAGCCCGTTAGTTGGACGAGCCAAATTGCTCGAAAATCAGTCGCGTTGCGGTGGCTTCGTTTTGGCCATCGATCGCAATATCGCGATCGGTCCGACGCAGCCAGCTGGGAAGAGAGAGCTGCGAGAGATTGATTGGCTGGAACGCTTCGAAGGCTTCGGTTCGCTCAAAACCGCGAGCGATGCGAACGTTTCCGGATTGGCCAGTCCACTGGACGAGATCGTCGGAGGAGTGCCATTCGTTTCCAGCGGCATCGGCGTAAATCCGAGCAATGTCATTTCCCGAGTCTGAAGCGATACCGACAACGCTTTCGAAACCACGCGTGCTGACTTGATAGCCTTCGCTGCTGATCAACGCTCGACCGCTCGAGATGCTCATGGTGTCATCGCCAGCGGAGTCGAATAGTTCTGCAGTGTCATTCCCCCCAGCCTCGGCATAGGCGAAAACACGCTCGAACCCGTAGGCGAGTTGGAACGTGTTGTCCCCTTTGAGGCTTGTGAATTGTGGTCGCACGGACAACGCATCGTCGCCTGCGGAGTCGTGCAGGAACGCGGCATCGTCCCCACCCGCAGTCGCATGCACGTAGATACGAGGAACTGCGGAAACGTCAAATCGGAAACCGACACCGGTGAGCGTTGCTTGCGAGGGGCCGGAGGTGAGCGTGTCGTTTCCACGAGAATCGTACAGCACCGCGCGATCGGATCCGCCACCGCCGCGGAAGTCGACTTGTTCGAATCCTCGGAGTTCGAATTGACCGGCTGGAGTTGTCAGCTGGCTCGGTTCACTCGATTCGGTCGGGCGCAAGACCAAGCGTTCGATGCTGCTGGAACCGATGATAGTTAACGTGTCGCTTCCGCCAAGAGCGTCAATGACGAATGGGGCTTGGCCGGTAGCCAAGTCCAATCGATACGACGCACTGCCGACGCTGAGGAAGACACCGTTGGTGAAGTCGAGCGTGACGGATTCCGAGCCGTTGCTACCGTCGTAGTGATCCGTTGGTGCGTTGGTCGCTGGTGGCGGTACTTCCTCAGGAATGCTGTCGGGAATGTTCGCTTCAAATGTGAATGTGGTTGCGGCTTCCAAGTCGATGACGCGATAGGACGCGTTCGAAGTTGGGTCGATGTACTCGATGCTTGTGTCCCGCAGTCGTGCGAGTACTTCATCAGCAGTCGGATTGAGTCCGTGTTCTAGCATCGCTTGCCGAACGAGCATGGACGCGCCAGCGATTTGTGGCGCGGCCATGCTTGTACCGCTGAGCCTGGCGAAGTCATCGACGTGACCGTCCCAGCCGTAGACGTGATCCGGAACGCTGCTGGAGATCGATTCGCCTGGCGCGGCCAGGATGCCGGATTCTCGTTGTGCGAATTGGCTCAGGTTGCCTTGATCGTCAACGGAAGCCACAGCGATCACCGAATCACTCGATGCAGGATAGAGAACGGGGTCGCCAGTGAACGAGCCGCCTTGTTGCAAGTTGCCGGAGGCGGCGAAGACGAGAATGCCATCGTCTCTCAGTTGGCGAAGTTCGTCTTCGAGCATCGCAGTCGCGGAGGCGTAGTTCTCTGGATTGAGTGCCGCGCCGACTGAGAGGTTGACGGTGGTGATGGGTGACTCGAATGAGTTGCGGTTCTGGTGCACCCACTGCAAAGCGGATTCGATCCATTGCAATTGGCCAACGCCGTTGTCGTCGAACACTCGCAAAGCAACGATGTCGGCTTCGGTGGCGATGCCCGCGAAGGAGTCGGTCTGGCCAGCGAGCGCTCCGGCGACGTGAGTTCCGTGAAACCCGGAAGGCCCATCGTCGTATGGATTGCTGTCGTTCTCGGCAAAGTCCCAGCCACCGACGACGCGGTAGCTTGGTCCGAATCCGCCACCCAAAGCCACGTGGTCCCAAGCAACACCACTATCGATGATAGCGACGGTTTGGCCTTGGCCGGTGAGACCGGATGTTTCACGAAGTGCGGCGGCTTGAGCGAATAAGTCTGGGGTTTCGGTCGACGATGGATCGAAAGTGTCGAGATTGCCAAGCGGGTTGATAGTTGGCGTTGTGTTGGTCAGCGGCTCAATCGTGATTGGCTCAAGCGAGATCGGGTGGATCCCCAAGGATTCCAGCAGTAATTCGCCCGCAAGACTGGCTGAAAGTGCCAGCCGAGGCTCGCAAATTTCAATCGCGGGGCCGTCTTGGTCAATCCGCTGGGCGTTGGTCGTTTTCATCGTCACATGGATCTCAGATGATTTTCGAAATCGGTATCACCTGGAAACGTAGATCGCATACTCGGGCGCGGATTGCCCAACCGGAACTCCTAAAGATCCTGTCGACTGATTGGCGATCGATTGCCGAAATAACAATACGATCCGTTATAACCCAACCTCTTTTCCGCTCTGACCGCTGGGGTTTAGTCGACATGCCATTGCTGAAATTGTGGAACTCCCTGATCGGGCGACCCGCAGCCGCGAAGCAACCTGAGGCTGAACCGGTCGAAACGAAACCAGCACCCGTGGCGCCGACCACGACCGTCTCAGCCGCGGCGAAAGCGGTCGCATCGCCCGAGGCTTCGCAGCCTCGTGTTAAGAAGACCACGAAGAAAAAATCACCAGTCGCCCCAGCTGTTCGGCTCGCACCATTTGCCGAGGTCGCTGCGCCAGAGTCCGTGAAGCCAGAGCCCGCAAAGCCAGCACGCCAATACAAGGTCGTCACACGCGGCGAGCACGCTGAGATTTGTCGGCTTGTTGTGGAGGCGGCGCCCACGTCGGTGCTTGAAATCGGCGTCGGTGACGGGCTCCGCTCGGATGCTGTGATGCAGTCGTTATTGGCTGTCTCTGGCGGCAGGACATTGCGTTACGCTGCGATTGACCAATTTGAGATGGTGGGTGGCCCCATCACGTTGAAGGATTTCCACCTTCGGATGCGAGCGATTGATGTTCGTCCACAGGTGTTTCCAGAACCCGTGGCACAGGGCTTGTCTCGCTTTTCACGAACGGTTGGATTTGCAGATGTGGTCATCGCGTCGATCACGGATGAAGCATTGAACTCCGAAGAAATAAAGTCGCTGATTGCCCGAATCACGCGTCCGACGAGCGTGTTATTGCACCTCAGCGGCGGTCGGTGGAAACGAACTGTTGTCAGTCACCCTCAAAAATCGAATGCTAGCAAGGCGGCTTAAGGGTTCTGAACTTCGCGTTAAGAGCGGCTTGCGTCGCTTACCCACAATCCATCGAGTTGAGTGCGCCACGCGTGGCGAAGAAGGCGCGGTCGTACCATAGAATAGTCGCATCGCCTCGATGAAATCGATTCATTAAGTAAGGTCGGAAAGCCCATGTGCGGAATAGTTGGATACGTCGGAGCAGATAATGCTGGCCCCTACTTGCTTGAGGGGCTGAGACGGCTGGAGTATCGCGGTTACGACAGTGCGGGCCTTGCGATTCATGGAGCCGGTGGCTTTCACGTCACACGCTCGGTTGGGCGAATCAGTGCGCTAGCGGATCGGCTCGGACCAGAACCTGCGCGAGGAATACTTGGGCTCGGGCATACGCGTTGGGCAACGCACGGTCCAGCAACGGAAGAGAACGCGCACCCGCATCTTGGTGGCGATGGCGAGCTCGTTCTCGTTCACAATGGTGTGATCGAGAATTACCAACTGCTCAAGAACGAGCTGATCAAAAAGGGTTACACCTTCAAATCAGCGACGGACAGCGAAGTCATCGCCCACTTGATCGCGGACGGCTTGAAAAAAATTCCGGTGAATCCGGACCAGCCGAACTTGCGTTACTTGGCGGCGGTTCAAGGTGCACTGCCAAAGCTGCGCGGCACTTATGGACTGGCGATCGCGTTCCGTGACCGACCGGATTTGTTGATCGCTGCCCGCTTTGGCAGCCCACTCGTGTTGGGTGTCGGACGTGGCGAGTATTTTCTCGCAAGTGATTCGGCGCCTCTCGCAGGACGAACCGATCGAATTGTTTACTTGGCGGATCACCAGATTGCTGTGATGACGCCGGAAGGATTCTCGGTTCTGCATCGTGATCAAGGCAAGATTCGTGTTGATGTGCGCACGTTGGAGCTTGATAGCACCGAAGTCAGCCTGGAGGGCTTCGATCACTACATGCTCAAGGAGATCTATGAGCAACCCGAATCGCTTCGAAACGCGATGCGCGGCCGACTCGACGAACAAGACGGCACGGCAGTTTTTGGCGGATTGAATCTCACGCCCCAGCAGCTACGCACCGTTGAGCGGATCATCCTCACGGGCTGTGGCACAAGTTGGCACTCGGCACTTGTCGGTGAGTATCTCATCGAAGAACTCGCCCGTATCCCGGTCTCGGTGGAGTACGCGAGCGAGCTTCGCTATCGCAATCCTCCGATCGAAAACAACACGCTCGTGTTCGGCATTACGCAAAGCGGTGAGACGGCCGACACGCTTGCCGCGCTTCGCGAAACAAAACGCAAAGGGCATCGAACACTCGCACTTTGTAACGTCGTGGGCAGCTCCATCGCTCAAGCAGCCGATGGCGGCATCTACTTGCACGCGGGACCGGAGATCGGCGTCGCGAGTACGAAAGCATATTCAAGCCAGTGCTGTGTCTTGGCAATGTTGTCGCTGTACTTTGGTCGATTGCGACACATGAGTTACGAGACGGGTCGGCGGATCATTGATGAGTTGCATACGCTTCCGGGCGCGGTGCAAGAGGCACTCGCGTGTGCCGAACAGATCCGTGACGTTGCGAAGAAGTATGTTGATGCGACAACTGTTCTTTATCTAGGTCGACAATACAATTTCCCGACGGCACTCGAAGGGGCGCTCAAGCTCAAAGAAATCAGCTACATCCATGCCGAAGGTTATCCAGCGGCTGAGATGAAGCACGGTCCGATCGCCTTGGTGGACGAGGCCACGCCGAGTGTGTTCATTGTGCCCAATGGAACGACCTATGACAAAGTCATGGCGAATATGGAAGAAGTTCGTGCTCGCGGCGGACCCGTAATCGCGATCACCAGCCATGATGATCCCCAGGTCCGGGCCCTTTCGGACGATGTGATCCAGGTACCGCACGTGCCGGAGTTTATCCAGCCGATTGTAACGGTTGTCCCGCTCCAGCTTTTGGCGTACCACATCGCACTGCTACGTGGCTGTGACGTGGATAAGCCGAGAAACCTTGCGAAAAGCGTGACTGTTGAATAGTCCGTTCGAATCACGTGATTCATGGCCTAAGTTAGTACGTGGCTTTGTTTTGTTCGGCGGAACGGCGACACACCCTCCCGCGACGCACCTGGGTGCACATTTTGACTTTTTCACGTAAAGACGTCTGACATGAAAACGACTGGTTTAAGCTACAACGCCCGTAAGGCGCTCATGGTCCACATTGGCGAAGCTGCGGGGATGGAGATCGCGAACCTGATTTCCCAAATGGCAGCGGAAATCGAAGAGCTTCGGCGGACCAAGGTCAACGTGACCAAAATCGTTCCTGGCCGCGGCGTGGAAACTCGCCATTCGATCGAAGAACCCGTCTAAAGTCCGGTCAAATGGGGATGAATGTCCCGGCGAAGACAAGCCTCAAGCCGTTGACATTCCGGCGATGACAGTTGACAGTGGCAGGACTTCGGACAGTTTCCTCCACTAGCCAACGTTGCTGCTGTAGCAGGCGGCCAAAATCGATGTCTCAACCGCGAACCATGCTCGACAAAATCTGGGACGAACACGTCGTTTCCCAGCCCTCCTCCGGTCCAGCAATCCTCTACGTCGACCTGCATCTGGTCCACGAAGTCACCAGTCCCCAAGCTTTCGAGGGGCTGAGAATGAACAATCGCCCCATTCGCCGGCCGGAAAGAACCATCGCGACGCCGGACCATAACGTCCCCACAAGCGACCGGAGTCTGCCGATCGCGGACCCGATCAGCCGGCTTCAAATTGAGACGCTCCGCAAGAATTGTGAAGAATTCGGCGTGCGATTGTTCGATATCGGCGACGTCCGCCAGGGCATTGTTCACGTCATCGGACCTGAAAACGGCTATACCCAGCCTGGGATGACGATCGTTTGCGGCGACAGCCACACCGCCACGCACGGTGCATTCGGGGCTCTCGCGTTCGGCATCGGCACCAGCGAAGTCGAGCACGTCATGGCGACCCAGACGCTGCTGCAATTCAAGCCAAAAACGTTCGAACTTCGCGTCGACGGTGAACTCTCCCGAGGCGTGACCGCCAAAGACATGATTCTGTACTTGATCGGCCAAATCGGCACCGCGGGCGGTACCGGTTATGTGCTCGAGTACACCGGGGATTGCGTCCGCCGATTAACGATGGAAGAACGCATGACCGTGTGCAACATGTCCATCGAAGCCGGCGCCCGTGCTGGGATGATCGCTCCGGACCAAATCACCTTCGATTACCTCAACGGCAAGCCCGAGTCGCCCAAGGACTTTGCCGCCGCCGTCGAGCGTTGGAAGACGCTGCCGTCCGATCCCGGCGCTGTTTACGATCGCTGCAACACGTACCGCGGCCAAGACATCCAGCCCCAAGTGACCTGGGGCACCAACCCCGGCCAAGTCTTGAGCGTCACGGATTCAGTGCCTGATCCGTCCGACTTTGATGACCCAACCGATCAAAAGTCGACTGCCCAGGCACTCGACTACATGGGACTCAAAGCCAAAACTCGCATCGAAGACGTCACGATTGACCGTGTGTTCATCGGTTCGTGCACGAATGCACGCATCGAAGACCTTCGAGCGGCTGCGGCGGTCGTCAAAGGCCACCACGTCAGCGACAAGGTCAGCGCGATGGTTGTGCCAGGCAGCGGCCAAGTCAAACGCCAAGCGGAAGCCGAGGGACTCGACAGTGTCTTCAAGGAAGCTGGTTTCGACTGGCGAGAAGCGGGCTGCAGCATGTGTTTGGCGATGAACCCGGACAAGCTCGCCCCAGGTGAACGCTGTGCGAGCACCAGCAACCGCAACTTCGAAGGCCGCCAAGGCAAGGGCGGCCGAACGCACTTGGTCAGCCCCGCGATGGCCGCAGCCGCAGCGATCGAAGGTCACTTCACGGATATCCGCGATTGGAAATACAAGGCCTAAGTCGCGGCCATTTGCCGTTCAGCTTCTTGCCGTACGGCCAGTCCCTTTCAACTGCAATCAACAACTCATAACTTTCACCATGCAAAACTTCACTATTCAAACTGGCGTCGTCGCGACACTCGATCGAGCGAACGTCGACACCGATCAAATCATCCCGAAACAGTTCCTCAAACGAATCGAACGCTCGGGATTCGGTCAGTTCCTGTTTTTCGATTGGCGATTCCTTGACGACGGCACGACACCGAATCCAGCATTCGAGCTGAATCAAATCGACGTCAAAGGCGCGTCGATCCTTGTCGCTCGCCAGAACTTTGGCAGCGGTAGCAGCCGTGAGCATGCGGTCTGGGCATTGGACGACTACGGCTTCCGCTGTGTGATCGCACCATCATTCGCCGATATCTTCTTCAATAACTGTTTCAAGAACGGCTTGCTTCCAATCACGCTCGCCGACGCTGATATCGACGAGTTGTTCAAACGAGCGGAAGAGCATTCACCGTATCAGTTGACCGTCAACCTCGAAGACCAAACGGTCAGCGATGGGCGTGGCTTTGAGCGAACATTCGAAGTCGATTCGAGCCGTCGCCACAATTTGCTACACGGCTTGGACGACATCGCTCAAACGCTTCTGCACGAAGACAAGATCACGGCCTACGAAGCGGCTCGTACTTGGTAGTACGTGTTTCGCGTGTACTCGAGTCGCCCTAGCAATCGGGCGATTGAACAGCGCAGTTTCGCTTTGACAATCCGTTGAAAACACGAAAAAGGCCGGCATCCTTGGGGGACGCCGGCCTTTCGTTTTGTTGAATTGAACTCAGCTTGTGGGCTTGAGTTAAACTTCAATTAGTTGCAACCACAACCAGTGCTAACAGCTGGTGCTGCACCGCAACCGCCACAACCTGCTGCACTGCCGCTGCTTACAGCTGCACCGCAACCGCTCGAAACTGGAACTTCAACAGTTGTTGGGACCATGATGGTCTTGCAAACTTGAACTTCCTTCTGAACTTGGACTGGCACGCAAACGGTGTAGTCTTCAGTCTTGGTTTCTGGAACTTGGTCAACAACAGTCACAGTGTATGGGACTTCTTCTTGAACTTGATCGTACTCAGTTACTGTGTACTCACGAGTCTTTTCTTGAGGAACCATCACGGTGAGAGTGCGTTGACGAGTTTCGGTCGTCATGCTGGTCTTTGGAACCATACGAGTACGAGTTTCAGCAACCATGTTGGTTACTTCTTGCGTACGAGTCTTGGTCTCAGTTGTGTAGCTTGTGCGTTGCTCAGTACGAGTACGCTCTTCGCTACGCATCTTGGTGACTTGGTACTCTTGCGTACGAGTTTCTTGACGGCACTTTTGCACTGGGATTTGACGAGTGCGTGTTTCTTGACGTGTACGAGTCACAGGAACGCTTCGCGTTTGTGTTTCAGTACGAGTCTTGGAAACCGAAACCATACGAGTCTTAGTTTCGCTGTTGTACTTGGTAACCGTCACAGGACGAGTACGAGTCTCGGTGCGACACTTAGAAACTTCGTAAGTGTAAGGCACTTCGGTTTGCTGAGTCGTGTAAGTCGTGTAAGGAACTTGTTCGCAAACAATGTTTGGAACCCAAACTTGCTTTTGAACAATCGTTGGACCACATGAACCAGCTGCTGCACCGCATCCGCCGCCACAACTTCCGCAACCTGAGTTGCATCCGCCACAGCTGCTTGCACAACCGCCACAGCTGCTGCTTCCGCATCCGCCGCCACAGCTGCTAGCAGCTGGTGCCGAAGGAACTTCGACGCTTTGGCACTGATAGCTGCCCATGTCCTTGGACACGGTGCGGTACTGAACGACTGGAACCTTTTGGCAAACAGTCTTCGTTGCAGTCATCGTTTCGGTGTACGGAACGTTGACGGTGTAGCTTTGCTCAACCGTTTCGGTGTAAGGGACTTGCACTGTGTAAGTCTGTTCGACTTCTTCGGTGTAAGGAACTTGAACGGTGTAGCTTTGCTCGACGTTCTCGGTGTAAGGAACGCAAACCGTGTAGCTTTGCTCAACCATTTCCGTGTAAGGAACGTTGACCATGTAGCTACGTGTTGCAGTCTCTTGGTAAGGAACCGAAACAGTGTAAGGCACTTCGACGCTTGTCGTCACAGGCACTTGGACTGTGTACGGAACTTCGATGGTGCTGACCTTAGGAACTTGAACGGTGTAGCTCTCTTCGACTTCTGTCGTTACGGGAACTTGAACCGTGTAGTCTTCGGTCTTTTGCTCAGCAACCATCTCAGTGTAAGTCTGAGTCTTGGTCACTTGACGTGGAACCGACTTGGTGACGGTTCGAGTGCGAGCTTCTTCGCGAGGAACGCTCTTCATGACGGTGTAAGTACGCTGACGCGTTTCTTGTTGCATCACGGTCGAGGTTACCATTTGGGTCTCGGTAACTTGTTGTGCAACCATGACAGTTTTCGTTGTCATAGTCGGGCCGCAACCGCCACCGCTAACAACTTCGCTGCCACAACCGCCAACAGAAACCGACGAACCGACGGTGTCGGTGCAGCCGCCGCATGCTGGTGCAGGCGCTGCTTCGCAACCACATTGGGCCGATGCTTGACCGCTGAACATTGCAGCAGCCAAAGTACAAGCCAAAACATTAAACACTTTTCTCACAGGGGGGATCCTCATTGGTGGAGAACTAAAAATTGCAGCGTGAGACTGCATGGACACAGGTAGGTTTTTGTTTAGGTAGGCTAGTTTGCCCCACGACCGATTCAACCCAGATTCAGTCGAATTTAGGAAGAAATGAGCTAAAAGTTTACGCATCGAAACTCATGCATTCAATGCAACCAAAAACCAATTCTGGTTGTATCAGTCGTGCGAATTAATGACGCGTCGTCGATTTGACGTAACCGCTCGAATTTAATTCAAAATCTAGAAATTTCGCTTACGAAGCTTCGCCATACATTAGATGGCATCTAGTGGCGAAAGATAGCGGGCAAGCACTAGCTGAAGACGACGAATCGATGAAATCGCAAGCACGATTTTGTTAACGAAATGCCGTGATTGGAAGCTGGCTTAACGAGAAATGGCGTCAGAAAGATTCTACTAGGCCAATGATTAGCGAGTAGGACTGAATCACATTTCGATGGCCATGAATGATTTCGGATGAGTCCGAATTTCGATAGCCGTAAATGCTGGATCGCTAAGGGTAGAATTAGTTAGCGTTTGAAATAGACGAACGTCCCGGCTGGGTCGGCAAGCTCGGACGCTGCGGTAAGCGTGGGCGAGCCTGCCCCGGGACGTTCGTGAAGCGGTTGGCGAATCTCTATCGACGATCGATCGTCGATTGAGCCGCAAGCTGAAGTTGACCAGAGAAGGTTTGTTCGCGTCGAACGATATAGAAGCGAGCCTTGGGCCCGTTCTTAATTTCAGGGTGTTCAAGGATGCCAACAAGATCACTCATCGACGACGTTTGCCATCCGTGAATGCCCAACAGCACATCGCCGTTTTGAATCCCCTGTCCGTCTGCGGAAGAACCAGGACGCACAGAAGTGATCATCAATCCGCCGCGATAGTTTGTTCGCATGCGAGAGTTCATTCGACGAATGGTCGCATCCGGAACTGGCTTAGCTTGGATGCCAATGACTTGCCAAGCGAGTTCGTTACCGGAGATTGCACCTCGTCCAGCTTCGGTTCGCATGGCAACACTCAATCGTTCGCCTTGACGTTGAATTTCGATATCGAGTGGTTCACCAGCGTTAGAACTGAGTAAAGCCAAAGCAAAGTCGAGTCGATCGTCAACGTCTTGAGTGCCCACCCGAACAACACGATCGCCCTTCTTTAAGCCATCGCGTGCCGCTGGGCTGCTGGCCGTGACGCTTGCAACGGTGACACCGTCGCCATCGCGTGGGCCGCCGTCGGTTCGCATCCCTGTCGCCAAACGGTTTTCGTTGTACTCATCGATCATCTCGGTGACGATCTCAACGACTTGGTCGATCGGAATCGCAAACGCAATTTGCTGTGCTCCGACTCGAACGGCAACGTTGATACCAATGATCTCGCCGTCAATATTCAGCAGCGGACCTCCAGAGTTGCCCGGATTGATTCCGGCGCTGATCTGGATCAGATCTTCGTAGTCTTGTTGTTCATTGACCGGAACGTCTCGGTGCAGAGCACTGATGATGCCTTCGGTGCTGGTATGGACATAACCGTATGCGTTGCCGATTGCGATCACGCTTTCGCCAACCATCAAGTCACTGCTCGTGCCTCGAGGAATAGTTGGCAACGGATCCGGCGAGTCGATCTTGACCAAGGCTAAGTCGTTTCGGACTCTTGCCGCGATGAGTTGGGCGCTGGTCGTCTCGCCGTTTTGCAACGTGACTCGGATGTCCTCGACGTCTTCGACGACGTGGTAGTTCGTAATGACATAACCACGCGGGTCGATCACGACACCCGTGCCCATGCCGTTGACTTGGCGGAATGAATCCGGCCCAGTCGCTCCGGCCATTCCGGCGGCGGTAGCACGCACCGTTTTCTGGCCGTGAATGTTGATAACCGCAGGCCCCGCTCGTCGTATCGCCATCACCGTCGCTGTTTCACGACGAGGCGATATCTCGCGGCTGCGATTTTGTGCCGAAACGTTTGATCCGTTGAGCAACGAGCCAGCGATCAGGCTTGCTGCAAACAATCGACCCAGGTTCGGGGAAACAATGTTGGTCCGTCGCATAAATCCCCGCACCACCGAAGCAATTCGGAATCACCTGAGTTGTCAAACCACGCCAGCTCGACATCCATTCCGCAACGAGCCAAGTCGACTCGGGCGCACTCTCACCGGAGTAACCGGTACGGGTGTTTGCATCGGTACATTCCGACCAGCTGCTTGATGCTGCTGTGGAAGCGCCGCAAGGTTTGCCTGGCTTAACATCGAGGTGCATCGATGTTGCGATGAAGGCGGATTCACTGTCGCCTGTGGATCAACGGATGAATCCAATAGCGGAGGCAACGAAAGAGAAGGACTAGCCGCCGAATACGGGCCGAGTTGGCACGGGATGGTATTTAGGCCAAGGCACCTCGGGCGTCTCTGGCTCGCCGGCATGCTCCGTCCCCAACGTTTCCGATCCGAACGCATGGAAGTCGTCGCAATCATCCAGGCCAGCTTCGGGTGGCGGTCCCATGAGAATCTCCCTCAGGACGCGGCCTGGCCGAGCGGGATCCTCCCATGAGCCAAGAATGCCACCGCTATCAGCCGGATCGTGGTGTCTTTGGCTGGGGATGTTGAGTGCCACACAGCCGGTCTGGAGAAGACTCAGGCTCGCGATACAAGCCGAGAGAAATAACGCGATGGGCCCACGAAGACGTGCTGGATTCGAACGGGCGTCGAAACGCGAGTGATTCGTAGAAAGCGAAGATACGTTCATCGTGGGAATGCACCAACAACCGATATCGCGACTGTTTAGCCACGAAACGGATGTCGTTTGAGTATCCCCCCACAAAACGACGCGTAATGAAGTGATCGACAGACGCCAGCCTGGAGTTGACTGAATTTCGAACGAAATGAGAAGAAATTTTTGTCATTCGAGGATCACGCCAGCCAAGATTACTATCGATCCTGCGAATAAAACGAGTTACGAATAAGAGTAAACGGATAGCCAACCAGTGACTGAACCGACTTTCCCTCGCTAACGAGCCATGTGAGTTAACGTGCCCCCCGTCGAGAACATCTCCGTCGATAACGACATGAATGAACGCGACACCGAGCACGGGGGTCAAGCGGTGCTCATTCAGTCACTAGGTGAGTCAACTTCCGAGCACGAACAAGCATTCGATTCCGGTATCGCAGCACTCAGCAAGGACTCCGAAGCGATCGGCAGTGAGATCGCTCCGCAGCGACGTTCTTGGTTCGGACGATTCGTTGGTTTTTCTGTCGTTGTCATTCGGACGCTCTTTAGGGTTGCCTCGCTTATCGCCGTCTTGGCATTCTTAGCGGCGATCCCTTTGGTCCAGCTGATTGCGTTTGGTTACTTACTCGACGTTGCTGGACGACTGACGCGAGGTGGCACGATCAAGGAATCTCTCCATGGTCTCGATCGCGCCGGGAGCATCGGGTTAGCAGTCGTGGCATTGTTTGTAGCTTCGTTGCCGGTGCAATTACTCGTGCATTGGGAATCCGTTGCGGCCGTCATTGATCCGGGATCCGATCAATCGCTCCGATTGCGATCGTTGGCTATCGTGTGTGCAATTCTCGCGACTATCTGGCTGCTTTGGGTATGGGCGCGGGGCGGTACGCTGAAGCATTACTTATGGCCAGAGCCGAAGCGTTTTTTACGGCAAGCATGGCGACCAAGCACTTGGTCGAGCATGCCAGATCGCTTGTGGGAATTCACGGTATCGCTGGAACTACCGAGACTGTTTTGGTTGGGCGCTCGCGGATTCTTTGGGACGTTGGTGTGTTTGTTGCCAGCCATCGTCATTATCTTTGCGAACCGCAATGGAACGACACCTTTGGCTGGTCTTGTTGGCGCAAGGTACTTAATCTCGCTCGGCATCGTGCTGTTGTACCTGCCGATGCTTCAAGCACATTTCGCTGCCGAGAATCGACTGCGAGCACTCTTTGATGTGTTAACGGTTCGCCAGTACTTCCTTAAAGCACCCTGGGCATGGTTCGGTGCGATGCTTTGCAGCTTGGTGTTGATGCCGATCCCGTTGTACCTACTCAAGATCGAGGCGACACCGCAAGAAGTCGTTTGGCTGCCCAGTTTATTCTTTGTGGCTTTCATGTTGCCGGCGAGAATCTCGGCGGGCCTGGCACTGCGACGCGCCAGCCGCCAGCCGCTGAAGTTTGGATTCTGGCCTAGCTTGTCGCGTTGGACGGTTCGGTTGTTGATGCTTCCTGTAGTTGGCACTTATCTGCTGTTCTTGGCACTCTCCCAATACACGAGCTGGGAGGGGTTGCAAACCTGGGTCCAACAGCACGCCCTTCTTGTCCCGGTCCCGTTTGTGGGGACGTGAGCCATTGCAGGGACATAGGCCGGTGGTGGAAGCGGGGATCTGAGGCCGGTGCCAGCGCTGGTACAATCAACGAGTCCTGAGTCACGAACTGACTGATCCAAAAATCGAGCCCACGCGATCCAACCGTTATGTTGCCCAGAAATTTTGCTGTCATTTTATTAGTGGCTATCGTTTCATTCTTTTGCCACCTGAAGAATCGCCAAACAAGGCCTGCGTTGTTTGTCGGTGATGCGCTCAACATGATCGAAGCTTACTACGTCGATCCCGTGGATGCTGAAACGCTGCTTCAATCGGCACTGACGGGAATGACCAGCACGCTGGATGAGCACAGTTCGTTCATTCCGGGCGAGGCTTTCCAAACGTTCCAAGACAGCATCAACCAAGAGTTTGCTGGGATCGGAATCATCGTCGAGCCGTCGGAGCAAGGCAAACCCGTTCGGGTCGTGACTCCGCTCGTCGGTTCGCCTGCACTCGCCGCTGGTCTGATGCCAGGCGACCTCATCGTTCGAGTGGACGGCAGTGACGTGTCAACACTCGAGATCACGGAGGTGAGCACTCGGCTCAAGGGACCTGTGGGGACGACGGTGCATCTCGTGGTGCTTCGACGAGAGAAGGAAGTCGCGATCGATATCACACGTGCCACGATTGCGCTCGAGTCCGTGATCGGCGACCACCGCGATGCGAGTAACAACTGGGTGTACCGAATCCAAAGTGATCCCGGCATCGCTTACATTCGCTTGACGAGCTTCGGTGATAAAACGGTTGACGAACTTCGCAGCGTGCTGACAAAACTTGACAATCAATTCGAAGGTCTTGTTCTTGATTTGCGTGGCAATGGTGGTGGCTTGCTGTACTCGGCCGTTGAAATCTGTGACATGTTTCTCGATGAGGGCAAGATCGTCTCGACTCGAATGCGTGGTGGTGAAGTGAGCGAGTCGTTCTCGGCAGAGGCTGGGACTTTGGTTCAGTCGGATAAGCCGATGACGGTGATTGTCGATGGAGACTCCGCGAGCGCCAGCGAGATCGTTGCGGCCTGTTTGCAAGACAACAAGCGAGCTGCCGTTGTTGGCGTTCGCAGCTACGGGAAGGGCACGGTGCAAGAAATCATGCCGCTGCAGTACGGCCACAGCGCCCTGCGATTGACGATCGCTCGATACTACCGACCAAGCGACAAGAATATTCATCGGCTCGAGGGTGCGACGGACGACGACGAATGGGGCGTGCGGCCTGATGAGGGCTACGAAGTTTCGATCGACGACGCGTCGTTGGAGAAGTTGGTGATGCGTTGGCGAAAAGCCTCCTATCCGCTGCTCACTGAAGCTGCCGAGGGGACTGATTCGCTCGTCACGCCTGAATCCAGTGAGACGGGGCCAACTGAATCGGGGCCAGTGGACACGGATATCGCCGTCGAGTCAGACTCGAAGCCCCAAATGGATAGCGACGGCCAGGAGCTCGCTGACGGCTTGCTCGTCGATCCCCAGCTGAGGCGGGCGGTTGAGTACCTGAGAAAGAGGACGGAATCGGAGCAAAAACCGACGATCCAGGCCGCTTGAGGCCGTTACAATCGGAAAAGGTTTGCTGGACCGTATCGACACAACTAGAGTTTGTCGAATTAAGTCAACACCGAACAAAGCTCGAGCGGCTGAATTGCCGATGCCGCTCGAGGAGGATCCTAACGCTATGAAACTGAATTTACGCTCTCTCTGTCTTGCTGGTGCTACGCTTCTTGGCGCTTGCTCCCTGACTTCGTCGGCCCAGGCTCAAAACACCATTCTTGCCGACATGTACGGCCGTGGTGTTCATGCTTACTTTGCCGGCAATCACAACGATGCCTATCAATTCTTATCGTCGGCGATCCAAGGTGGATTGAAAGATCCTCGCGCCTACTACTTCCGTGGGCTCGCTGCGAGCGGCTCTGGACGTTCCTACGAAGCGGAAGCTGACTGGCAAGCAGGTGCTGAACTCGAGGCTACCGCCGGTGCGAACCCAATGATCGGCAAGTCGCTGGCACGCATCCAGGGACACAGCCGGCTCAAGCTCGAAGAGATTCGACGCAAAGCTAAGTTCGATGCCTTGGCGTTGGCGAACGCGAGATCGATTCAGCGGTACGGCGAAATTCAACAGGCTCAACCGCAAGAAGTCAGCGGTGCGGCTCCACGAGCCAATACGCCCATGTCGCCACCACCAGCCGCACCGGCCGCAGTCGCCGACAACCCGTTTGCCGACGACCTCAACATGGCAGATGGCGCGGCAAAGGTTGATTCGCGAGACGCCTTTGGCAACGTCATGGACAACGTTCCACCAGAAGCACCTGTCGCCGGTGGCGATGCCCCAGCAGCTGGCGGAGCGGACCCATTCGGTGGCTCGACCGGCGGTGCCGCGGATCCGTTTGGTGGTGCACCAGCCGCTGGCGGAGCTGACCCGTTCGGCTCGCCTGCTGGAGGTGCTGCTGATCCATTTGGCGGTTCGATGACCGACGATCCATTCGGCAATTAAGAACTTGCTTGATACGCAATTCCATCCAGAACTGATCGATCCCGAAGCGTATATCGCTCCGGGATCTGTCGTTTGCGGACAGGTGATTCTGGGGTCTCGTTCGAGCATCTGGTTCGGCGCGGTCGTTCGCGGTGACACGGCGACGATCCGTATTGGTGAATCGTCGAACGTCCAAGACTTGTGCGTGGTCCACGCGGATCCAGGGTTCCCGTGCACGATCGGCAACCGCGTGACGCTTGGCCACGGCGCGATCGTTCACGGTGCGACGGTCGAAGACGATGTGCTCATCGGGATACGAGCGGTCGTTCTCAACGGCGCGGTCATCGGCTCTGGCAGCATCGTCGCCGCAGGCGCGATCGTGACGGAAGGCACCGTCATCGCCCCCGGTCAACTCGTGATGGGAACTCCAGCTCGAGTCGTGCGAGAATGCACGGCCAAGGACCGCGAACGGATCGCACACGCAGCCGAGCACTACTCCAAGGCCGCGATCGCTTACCGACAAACCTGATCTTGCTTGCCGCTACGCATCGCATCCGGCCAAAGCGTTTGCCAAACCGATCACGTCGTCGCTCGTGTGGTTTGCCGAAATCGAAATCCTCAATCGCGACGTTCCTTCAGGCACGGTCGGCGGTCGAATCGCGGGAACAAAGAAACCAGCTTCACGTAGTTGTTTGCTACGTTGGAGTGTCTGTGCACACTCGCCAATCACGATCGGAACAATCGGCGTGAGCAAGCCATCAATAGGTTCTCCTCGCAATTCATGAAGCTGTGCGATGCGAGTTGCGAGAGTCTCGCGACGTGACGCGTCACAGCGAATTTGCTCGATGCGTCGGGTGGCCTGGATCGTGACCCACGGAGACAAAGCCGTACTGAAGATCAGCGAACGGCAATGGTTGATTAAGTAGTCGATGACAACTTGTTCCGCCGCAGCAAAACCGCCTTGGGCGCCGATCGCTTTACTCAGTGTCCCGATACGAACAGCCACACGATGGCGAATTCCCATCGCTTCGCAGACGCCGGAGCCTGTCGCACCAAGCACGCCCGTTGCATGAGCTTCATCGACGATCATGTCAGCATCATATCGCTCGGCACAGTCACAAAGCTGTGAAAGCGGCGCAACGTCGCCATCCATGCTGAATACACTCTCAGTGACGATCCAAACTCGCGAATAACGTCCTCGTTGCTCACGCAATGTCGTCTCGACAAAGTCAACGTCCCTGTGTGGGAACACGATGCGAGTCGCGCGACTGAGTCGGCATCCATCGATCAACGACGCGTGATTGAGCGAGTCGCTGAGGATCAAGTCGCCTTCGCGTGCAAGCGTCGCGACGGTGCCGGAGCATGCCGCGTACCCGGATGGAAAAAGCACGGCTCGCTCCATCGACTCGAAATGGGCAATCGTCGCTGCGAGTTGCTGGTGGGCTTCGGACCAACCACAAACGAGCGCACTGGCAGAGCTTCCCACAGACGCAAAGTCACCCTCGGCTGAGTCTCTGAGGGCGGGCTCGGAAGCGTATCCGAGGTAGTCGTTGCTGCCGAAGTTAATCAGCAGTCTGCCATCGGGGCCGATCAGCCGAGTTCCGTCGCTGCGTCTCGGAACGAGTTCGCGGTAACGATCCGTGTCTCGAAGCGATCGAAGCTGCTCGGCAAGATCACTGAACCGGTTTTGCCTTCCGACCGGACTCATCGCGAGACACCGATCATCCGGGCGGCCATGTCAATTTTCGTCCGCCGAGAACATGGATGTGAATGTGCGGCACTTCCTGGCCTCCATCTGCTCCCGTGTTGATCACGAGCCGATAACCGCCTTCGAGTCCGGCTTCGGCCGCAACTTTTGCTGCGACGATCATGCAATGTCCGATGATCGCTTCGTCGTCATCGGTCAAATCCGCCATCGAGACAATTTCCTTTTTTGGCACCACGAGCAAGTGCGTGGGTGCCTTGGGGGCGATGTCTTTCAATGCGATACAGACGTCATCCTCGTGGAGGATGGTCGCCGGAATTTCTCGATTGATGATCTTGGTGAAAATCGATGCCATGGTGGTTTATTCCTTGTTCGGCATTTCTTGACCAGCTCGAAGGCGAAGAAACGCATCGAGGAAACCTTGTAACTCGCTACCGTCCATCACGCTATTGAAGCTGCCGACATAATGGCCGGTTCGAGCGTCCTTGACGCGTTGATCCGGGTGCAAGAAGTAATTGCGAATCTGGCTACCGAATCCTGTACGCGCTTTGTTGGCGTACTTGTCGGCGAGCAGAGCTTCGCGGCGTTCTTCTTCGATCCGTGCGAGACGTGATCGCAAAATCTTCCAACATGTCGCACGGTTTTGGTGCTGGCTACGTTCGTTCTGGCACGCCGCGACAACACCCGTCGGGATGTGCGTCAAACGCACCGCACTACTGGTCTTGTTCACGTGTTGCCCACCCGCACCACTGGCCCGATAGACGTCTTCGCGAATGTCTTTTTCGTCGATTTCTACAACAAAGGTGTCATCAAGTTCTGGAGAGACGTCGACCGCGGCGAAGCTGGTTTGGCGTTTGCCTTCGCTGTTGAAGGGGCTGATGCGAACGAGCCGATGCATGCCTTCCTCGCCCTTCAAATAGCCATAAGCCATTGGTCCACGGACGGCGATGCTGGCGCTGTTGATTCCCGCTTCTTCGTTATCGTGGCGGTCGAGCAGCTCAATTTTGTAGTCCTGGCCCACGGCCCAAGCGGAGTACATCAAAAGCAGCATCTCAGCCCAATCGTTCGCGTCGGTTCCGCCATCGCGTGCGTTGATCGTCACGATCGCGGGTGCGGCGTCGTTGGGACCATTCAGAAGTGCCTTGAGTTCGAGATCATCCAGGATTTTCTCGAGGCGTTCCACCTCCGCAATGACTTCCGCCGCCAACGAGGCTTCCTCTTCGCCCATTTCCAGCAGCGAGTCCAAATCGCCAACCGAGGTTGACAATTCGTCCAAAGGCCCCACGATGCTACGCAGTGCCTTCAGTTGACCGATGACGGTTTGGGCCGCGGCGGGGTCATTCCAAAAGTCCGGTTCAGCCATTTTGGCTTCGATTTCTTTGATTTGTTCACGCTTATTAGCGTGGTCAAAGACTGTCTCCTAGTTGTTCCTTACGCTTACGAATCTCGTCGCTGCGGCGATAAATTTCAGCGTCCATGACGTTTTGGGCTCCAGGCGTACAATAGAAGGTAGAGATGAAGGAAGTGAGACAGCTTTTTCAGACGAATACGTCATCATTGCGACGGGTAAGAAATTTACAATGGCACGTGTTGTACTAGCGATGAGCGGTGGGGTCGACTCCAGCGTTGCAGCACATCTGTTGCTTGAGGCTGGGCATGAGGTGATCGGCGTTTTTATGCGTCACGGTGAAGCCTCGGCGGAAGTTTGCCGGGTGGATGGCGACGACGCCCGACCGATGTTGCCCGTCCTGGGCGACGCCGGTGCCGCACGCGCGGACCACAAACAAGGGTGTTGCAGCGCCACCGATGCCGCCGACGCCCGACGGGTCGCTTCGAAGCTGAATATCCCGTTCTATGCCCTCGACCTGCAGGAAGATTTTCGCCGGATCGTGGACTACTTCGTCGAAGACTACATGAACGGCCGAACCCCCAACCCGTGCGTTCGTTGCAACCACTGGATCAAATTCGGTCGGCTGTTTGACTATGCCGACGGCGTGGATGCCGACTACGTCGCGACAGGTCACTATTCGCGAATGCTCAACAACATTGAGCTGCACCGCGGCTTCGATTCGGACAAAGACCAATCGTACGCGCTGTTCGGAATCGGTCGTGAACGTCTATCGCGAACGATGTTACCGGTCGGCGGCTACTCGAAGCCTCAAATTCGCGAGATCGCTCAGGGCCTCGGGCTCGGCGTTGCTGGCAAGAAAGACAGCCAAGAGATTTGCTTTGTCACCTCCGGCCACCACAGCGACTTTGTCCGAGCCAGACGCCCTGAGTTTGCCGCTGCAGCTGCTGGAGAAATTGTCACCACCGATGGCCGCGTGGTCGGTGAGCACAAAGGCATCGACGCCTTCACCGTGGGCCAACGCAAAAAGCTAGGCGTCGCGATGGGCGAACCCTATTTTGTCATTCGGATCGAACCAGCGACCAAGCGAGTTGTGATTGGCACGAAAGACGAGTTGGCATTGCCGTCGCTGCTCGCTAACGATGCGAACTGGTTGGTCGATCCCAGCGAAGTACCAACCCAAGCCCAAGTGCAAATTCGCTACAACGGACTTCCGAAACCAGCGACGGTTGAGCTATCACCAGATTCACCGGATCGATTCAGCGTCGTATTCGATGAACCGCAACTCGCCATTGCACCGGGCCAAGCGGCAGTTGTGTACGACGGAACACGAGTGCTTGGCGGCGGATGGATTCAATCATGTTAATGACACACCTAGCGAAGCAAGCTAGCGAGGATACTTATGGGTCTGTATGACCGAGATTACGGACGTGACGAGTACGGATCGTCATGGGAGCCGGTACAAGCGAAACCAAAGAGCGCGGCGATCATCTTGATCGTGATCAACGTCGCACTGTTTTTGATTGACTGGTTGGGTTCTGGCCAAAATGCAAATGGCGGTTTGGCGGAAATGTTGGGCGCGACGACTGACACAATCCTGAAGCCCTGGATGTGGTGGCAATTTCTCACCTATGGTTTTGTCCATGGTGGGTTCAATCACGTCGCCTTCAACATGCTCGGACTCTTTATCTTCGGCCGACCGGTTGAACAGCGTTTAGGGTTCGCTGAATTCCTGAAGTTCTACATTGCCTCGATCTTCGTTGGTGGGATTCTCGGCTCGTTGTTTTATGTCGTGAAGGGAGAACCCGCACTGATTATCGGTGCGAGCGGTGCGGTTGTCGCCACGACCATTCTCTTTGCCTGTTACTATCCGCACGTCGAACTGCTGTTCATGTTCGTGATCCCGGTCAAGGCTTGGGTTCTGTGTGCGATTTTTGTTGGCGTGGATTTGCTGGGGGCACTGGGCGTGCTCGGTTCCGTCGAGTCGATGAGCAACACAGCTTTTTCGGTTCACCTCGCCGGAGCGGGCTTTGCGGGAGCGTATTTCTACCAACGCTGGAACTTCGGTTGGTTGTCCGCAGATTGGCTGAGCGACTGGCGCCAGAATCTGAGCCAACGTTCGCGGCGAGCGAAGCTGAAAATCCATGATCCTGATCGTAAGCTCCGGCAAGAAGCAGTCGAAGCAGACCGGATTTTGGCCAAAATCCACGAATCCGGCGAAGCCAGTCTGACTCGAGCGGAACGAAAAGTGCTTGAAAGCTACAGTCGTCGCCAACGAAAAAAACGCGACGGCTAACAACAAAGTTGTGTCTGCTCACGACGACCAAATACACTGGGGGAACGGGGTTTTTCCTTCCCCGACAGATTTCCCTACCGCAAACTTGCCAATCGACAGGACCCGCGTCCTGAATGGATCATGAACCACCTGAACACGCATCACGTGTCTTCCACTAACTCGGTGAACCGCCGTTCTTTGCTTAAGCTGACAGCCGCAGCCGGACTGGCTTCCGTTTTCGCCGCTCCGCGACTCGCGTGTGCTGACGCCCTGCCGTTCATGAACCGCATCGGGCTCCAGCTTTACACCGTTCGCAACCAGATGGCCGAAGATAAAGCGAAAACGCTTTCGCAAGTCGCGGCCGCTGGCTATCGCCAAGTCGAGCTGATGGGGATCGACTCGGACGCCATCGAAGTCGCTCGGATCGCACGCGACAATGGGCTGATCGTTCACAGCGGGTTCATGGATTGGAAAACGATCGCGATGCCCGATGACAAAGACGTTATGAGTGTTGAGGCGACGATCGAGTTGGCGGAACGACTTGGATTACGTCACATCGTGTTCGGGTACATCGGACGCGACCAACGTGACACCGCGGACAAGTGCAAGACGATCGTTGATCGATGCAACGCGATGGCCGAGAAAGTGCGTGAAGCGGGAATGCGAATGTGCTATCACAACCACTCATTCGAATTCGAGAAATTTGCTGGCGGAGACAAGACGGCTTTCGACATCTTTGTTGAACACTTTGATCCGCAAAAGATGGATTTCGAACTCGACGTCTTTTGGGTCAAAATCGGTGGCCAAGATCCGATCGCGATGATGCGTCGACTCGCTGGTCGTATCACGCAAGTCCACTTGAAGGACTTGAAGGCGGACATGGGCACGATCAACGACGAGGGCAAAGTGCCCCATGACGCATTCCAAGAACTTGGTGATGGAGTCATCGACATTCCCGAAGTCATGCGACTGGCCAAGGAAATCGGTGTGCTGCAATGCCACGTCGAACAGGATCAATCACCGGCACCGATCGAAAGCATCGCACAGAGTTTAAAGTTTCTGACTGAAAAGAGTTGAATATGAAGACGGATTGCACGCTGATCGTTGCTGCGTTTGTATTGGGATTGGCAATCCAGACCTCCGCAACAAAGGCTGCGGAAGCGACGACAGCGGGGCCACTTGCTGTTGGCGACCAAGTGGCGGACTTTACGCTTCCCGTCGTTGGCAGCGACGGTGAGGTGAAGCTGAGTGACGAGTACAAACAGGGCCCAGTCGTCTTGGTGATGCTTCGCGGCTATCCCGGATACCAATGCCCGCTGTGCAGCCGACAAGTCGGTGGACTCGCCAAGGCCGCTGGAGATCTTGGCAAATTGGCTCACCGTGTGATCTTGGTTTACCCCGGCGAAGCCTCGATGCTCGACAAGCATGCGGAAGAGTTCATGGGCAAGACGACGCTGCCGAGCCCGCTCGTGATGGTTCGCGATCCAGGCATGAAAATGGTTGCGGATTGGCAATTACGCTGGGACGCGCCGCGCGAAACCGCCTATCCGTCGACCTATGTGATTGATCGCGACGGCAAGGTCCGCTGGTCCAAAGTGAGCGATTCGCATGGTGGTCGAGCCTCAACCGAGGAGATTCTCACGGAACTGAAAAAACTGTAGGCTTTGAGGAGTTGCTTCCTTCTCGAAACTCGGATTCGCTCCTTTGACAGCTCGCATTCATATCGTCGGTATCGGCGATGACGGACAGGATGGATTGACCCGGCAAGCTCGCCAACTGATTGAGGGCGCCGAAGTTCTCATAGGTGCCTCACAGCTGCTCGATAAGGTCTCCAATACCACGGCAAAGAGGATTGTCGTCGGCGGCAACTTAGACCAACTTCGCGATTCGATTCGTGAAGTTTCGGACTTGAAGACCGTCGTGCTGACCGGAGGCGATCCACTGTTTTATGGCATCGCGAGATTCCTGACCGACAATTTCGGCAAAGACCGCTTCGAAGTCGTTCCGCACGTGAGCAGCATGCAACTCGCGTTCGCGCGCGTGAAGGAAAGTTGGGACGATGCCTACCTGTCGAATTTGGCGACCCAACCTTTGGATCGAGTCGTGGATTCGATCCGCACGGCTGAGCGAGTCGGATTGTTCACAACCGAGAACGTCTCGCCGAGTGTCGTCGCGGCTGCGCTTTTGGATCGCCGCATCGATTACTTCACCGCGTACGTTTGCGAGAACCTCGGCACGCCCGACGAAATCGTCACACAAGGCGAACTCAAAGCGATCAAAGACCAAACGTTCTCCGAAATGAACGTGATGGTGTTGGTTCGCCGCCGCGGTGCCGCTGACCGACCCAGTGGCAGCGGTCAACGACGACTGTTTGGGAATCCAGACGATTTGTTTCTCCAGTCGCGGCCCAAGCGAGGATTGTTGACACCCTCGGAAGTCCGCTGCATCGCGCTGGCGGAACTGGACCTCACACCGACAAGCACCGTGTGGGACGTGGGTGCGGGTAGCGGTTCGCTTGCCATCGAAGCCGCTTCGATCGCTCACAAAGGAAAAGTGTACGCCATCGAAATGGATGCGGAAGATTACGGTGTCATGCTCGAGAACGCCAAAATGTTTGACGTGCCTTCGCTGATCCCCGTTCACGGCCAAGCTCCCGCAGCATTCAATGACATCGGAACACCCGACGCGATCTTTGTCGGTGGCAGCGGCCGTATTGTGCCGGACCTAGTCACTGAGTCGCTTAAGCACCTTGGTGATGGCGGGCGAATTGTGGTGAACGTCTCGAGCCCCGATAACTTGGTCGCTGTTCAAGAAGTGATTGCGAATGCTGGACTAGAAGTCGACGTGCGAATGATCAACATCGCTCGCGGCCAGAAACAATTCGACCGAGTTCGCTTCGAAGCTCTGAATCCGACTTTCTTGGTACTCGGGCGTCGCGTCTATACCCCACGCGGCTGAGCGTGGCACAAACTGATATGTATTTGGACTGTCATTTTGGGGGATAATCGTGGCCGTGTTGGAGTTGCCTGGAAATTTCTTGGAGACGCAGGGATGCGACGATTTCTATTCACTGATGAAGTGCTGGCCAGCATCTGTCGAGAACGCTTTTACCACCCCAATCCACGCGTTCAACGGCGAATGGAAATCTTGTGGCTGAAGCAGCATGGTGAAACACATCAGCGAATTGCTGAACTGGCGAGCGTGTCGCGGCGGACCGTGCAACGCGTGCTGGATGTCTTTGATGAAGGTGGTCTCGAAGCGATTCGAGAGTTTCATGAGAAGGGACGCACCAATGAACTCGCCCCACATCACCAGTCACTTGAAGAAGAATTTCGTCAGCGGCCTCCCAAGACCGCAGCTGAGGCGTGTGACCGTATCGAGCAACTCACCGGCGTCCGTCGTCAAAGCACGCAGGTGCGAATGTTCCTGCGCGAGACATTGAGACTTCGTTGGCGGAAGGTCGCGGCGATTCCTGTGCCGCCGAAGAAATCCGTTGAAGAACACGCCGCCACTCAGGCGGATTTTTTAAAGGACAGAGCTTGAACCGCGACTCGCCGAAGCTCAAGCCGGAACTCGGACGGTGCTATTCGTCGATGCGGCTCATTTTGTGTTGGCGTCATTCTTAGGTTGGGTTTGGTGCGTGACGCGGTTGTTTGTGCGTGGTGCTTCGGGCCGTCAGCGGTACAATGTGCTGGGTGCTATCAATCCGCTTACACAAGAATTGATTCGCGTCTGCAATCAGGGTTACATCAATAGTCACACGGTCTGCGAGTTGCTTCAAAAGATTGCTGCCACAGGATTCACGACGCCGATCACTTTGGTGCTCGACAATGCTGCGTACCAGCGGTGCCAACTAGTCCGCGACTTGGCACGGGAATTGAATATCGAATTGTTGTTCCTGCCGTCGTATTCGCCGAACCTGAATCTGATTGAGAGACTATGGAAGTTTGTCAAGAAGCAGGCGTTGCACTCGCGACACCATACGAACTACGCCGACTTTCAGGCAGCGATTGACACCTGCCTCGACGAACTCAGTACCACTCATAAACCTGCGATCGCGTCCTTGCTGACCCTCAATTTCCAGACATTCCAGAATGTGCCATTGCTATCCGAGTGAGGTATATGCCATGCGAATCGTTTCGTTACTCCCCAGTGCAACGGAGATCGTTTGTGGCCTTGGACTGCGCGACCAGCTCGTTGGTGTCACGCACGAATGCGATTTTCCATCGGATGTCGTGGGTTTGCCCAAGGTGACGACGACGCTTATTCCGCATGATGCGTCGAGCATTGAAATTGACGCTCTTGTTCGTGAACGACTGAAAACTGAGAAGGCTCTCTATTCTCTCGATAGGGATGTGCTGGAGTCGTTGCAGCCAGACTTAGTTGTGACGCAAGCCTTGTGCGATGTTTGCGCGGTGGCCGAAAGTGAAGTACAAGCCGCCGCGTGCGCGCTGGAGAGTCAACCCAAGGTGATCAATCTTGAACCGACTTGCGTGGCGGATATGTTTGAGTGCATCCGTCAAGTGGGTGCCGCGGCAGGATGTATTGAGCACGCAGCGAGATATATCGTTCAGCTTCAGCAACGAGTGGACGCTGTTTCCGATCGAACGCAAGCGATCACGCATCGCCCCGGTGTGATGCTGCTGGAGTGGATCGACCCACCGTTTTCTTCGGGGCATTGGAATCCTGAGCTCGTGTCGCTTGCGGGGGGACGCGAATTAATCGGTGTCGCTGGCCAGCGATCTCGCACGACAAAGTGGGAGGAAATCGTCGCTGCCAATCCGGAAGTTCTGGTGATCGCGTGCTGCGGTTACAGTGCCGAGCGTGCTCTGCAAGACGTATCGATTCTCCGTGCGACACCCCAGTGGCAATCACTGGCGTGCGTCCAAAATCAGCGAGTCTACGTCGTCGATGGATCTTCATATTTCAATCGTCCAGGCCCACGCCTTGTCGATAGCTTGGAAATTCTCGCCCATGTGCTTCACCCGGAATCCCACCCCTTGCCGCCAGGGCTGCCCGAAGCGTTGACGCTGGCTCGGTAGGCATATGCTGTTTCACACACGCCGCATTTATCGCGGGCATGCAAGCTTTGCGTGCAAGCAAGCCCGAGTATTAGGCGTTTGCCGATGAATGATGGCAATTGGCTGGAGTCCCCGTTCGGGTAGCCTCGGTGCAGCTAGCGTTTTCGGTAGGGCAAATCTTCTGCCTAAGCGTAACTCGTGCAGTCGAATTCGACGCTGCGAAACTGTCGTGGCACGCTAGTTGCGATCAACCATTGCGAGTGTGCTAAGAAAGCCCACTTTTGGCTTCGAACGACTTCATTTTGCAAAACTCGGGAGACGAAACGTGAGTCACGCAATTAGTCGATGGAACGATGACCGCAGTCTGTTAATGGAACTGTGGGAGTCAAAATACTTTGGTGTCCCACGATGGCTAAATACATCAGTGTCGTTGGTTTGCATGACGGCGTGGATAGGAATCGTGGCGGCTTACGACGTGTATTTGACGATCCTTTACGCGCTTTCGCTTGAAAGCCTCGAGGTGAATCCTGTTGCTCGTGGGATCATGCACCTTGACACACCAACGCAAGAATTCTTAACGAATTTAGCCCTATTCATCGGGCTCAAGTGCGCCGGAATTGTCATCGTGATGTCCGTGGTATTCTTGATTTCGATTTGGCGAAAACACTGGGCGTTACTGATTGCAGGTGGCGTATCCACGTTCCAGTTCGCGTTGCTGATGTTCCTTTGTTTTGCACAATTTTGAGGTGGCGGTTTTAGTAGGTTTCAATTCCCTAGGGCGCTGTATTGGCCGTCAGCGATCTATTGAGGTTCCGTTCGGGCTGGGTATCCATCGTATTGTTTGGCACTTTCGCTGATCCAGAATGGTGATGAATCCCAAAGCGGTACGGTTGCCAGGCTCGATTCCCACTCACCAAGCATCTGGAAAAGCTCGTGCGCCCGAGTGCGATCGCTGTCGAATCGATCGGTCGCTTCTGAAATATCGATCTCGGGGCGAAACAATTGTGCCGGCTTGTGAGAGAGCTTGATCAACTTGTCCGATCCATCGAGGATTGCGGTTTGCCCTTGCAATCGCCAATACAGTGACCGGCGAGCGGGCCCAGTCTCTCCGCGTAGTTGTCCAAGAAGATCGATGCCGTCATAGGCTCCGTACTTTTTCGTCGCTCGCTCACGGTTCCTTTTGTCCTCATGCGATGGTGCTGGTCCGAGTGGCAGCGACTTGGCGCCTGCGGCAGCGAGAAACGAGGGCAAACAATCCAAGCTCGACACGACGCCGGTGTGCAGTTGATTGCTAGGCAATTGAGCAGGCCATGCCCAAATCATTGGAACGCGAACGCCGCCTTCACGCAAAGTTCCCTTCACGCCCGACAGTGGCCCATTCCAACTTGCGTTCCCCGTTGCACCTCCATTGTCCGAAAAAAAACACACGAGCGTGTTCTCTAATTGGTTGGACGAACGCAGGTGTTCGATGATCCGACCGATACCACGATCGAGTGCGTACATCATCGCCGCATAAGTCCGACGCTTCGGATCACGAATCGATTCGAATTTCGCGATGTCGGCGTCAGTCGCTTCGAGCGGTCCATGCGGCGCGTTGTATGAAAGATAAAGGAACCAAGGCTTGCTGTTGGCGTCATTTGAAACTTCGGCCGTCCACTTGATGGCTTCGTCGGTGAAGAAATCTGTTAAGTACGGACTCGAGAATTCTCTGATCGGCTCACCGTTTCGCTCAAGCTGGTTTCGGTCTGGCTTGGGGAAGTACGTGTGACTGCCTTCGAGCATGCCGCAAAAATAGTCAAACCCGCGCTGCTGGGGATGAAAGCCGTCACCGGATCCGAGATGCCACTTCCCGATCAATCCCGTTTTGTAACCAGCAGCCTTCAAGTGATCGGCAAGCGTGTGTTCTCCTTGCGGAAGCCCGAGCAGATCAGGTCGCGTCGAATACTCGGCGGCTGATTGATTCAGGTTCCCTTCGTACCCGAATCTTCGGGGATCTCGGCCCGTGATCATTCCAGCACGCGATGGCGAGCAAACGGAACTCGCAACGTAAGCTGAGGTACACAGCACTCCAGAACTTGCAAGCAAGTCGATATGCGGAGTCTGCAAGAGTCTGCTTCCGGTACAGCCTAAGTCGCCATATCCCATGTCATCCGAAAGAATCAACAAAATGTTAGGTGGCTGTGCGTTTGCCAGCGAGCCAGAGAACGAAATTGCACAACACAGAACGAACAGACGACTAAACAATCACACAACCTTCATTAGCGGAGTCAATGTAGGGAATCGTGTAGTTTACACTGAATAAGTGATCGTCACACACGCTTTCGACACCACAGAGTGTGCGTCTGAAACCAGGGCAACTCACTTTTTCAAATTGACGCCTTTGGCTTTTCGTAGGGTGCCGTGCTTGCACGCACCTTTTGCTAAATACTGGTGCGTGCA
>JBGTAI010000170.1:0-11995 GCA_041749955.1 Pirellulaceae bacterium
ACTTCATCAGTGAATAGAAATCGTCGCATCCCTGCGTCTCCAAGAAATTTCCAGGCAACTCCAACACGGCCACGATTATCCCCCAAAATGACAGTCCAAATACATATCAGTTTGTGCCACGCTCAGCCGCGTGGGGTATACGAGCGAGTCGCAATAGCTAGGCACCCAGTGACGGACGAACTGAGAACTGCAAGTGTGCATCTGCAAATAGGCTTGCGGGTGCGCCGGAATTTCCGTTTGCATTCGGTTGGACGGAGGCGATCCGGGCGCTCCGAAATTGTCAACGCACACGGCTTCTACCGTTAAGCCAATATCGCTTGGTTGGTCGATGCCATATCAGCCAAGTACCTGACTTTCCTCGCTTGAGCAAGTCATAAGCCGCAACGCATTTGCAATAGCGGAGGGGAAACAACTCAATTTCACCGCCTTGCCGTTCATTGGCGCTGGCACCGGTATCGCGTCAACGCACAGCGTTGTTGATATGATCTTGGTTGAGCTCGCGACCGCTATTCACATAAACATGTTAAAACGGTTGCGTCTCACCTTCTCCACACTTTTCCAAATTGACTTTGCGATGAAAAAACTACTGACGCTGATTCTGCTGAGCATGCTTCAGGTTGCCGGCCTCGTAGCGCAAGCACAGGAGCAAAACCCGGAACAACCTCGCCAAGGAAGACGCGGTGGTGGCTTCGGTGGACCGATTGAAATCGGGCCCGATGACAAACAGATTTATCCCGATCCAGCGGATAGCATTGTCGAAAAGCGCGAAGACATTCCGCATGGCAAGCTGGAGCTGATCGACTACGATTCGAAGACGGTCGGCGCAGTTCGGAAGATGAACATCTACACGCCTCCAGGATACTCGTCCGATAAAAAGTATCCCGTTCTGTATTTGTTGCACGGAATCGGTGGCGACGAAACTGAATGGCAGCGTTTTGCGACGCCTGACGTATTGCTGGACAATCTGATTGCAGATGGAAAGGCTGTTCCGATGATCGTGGTCATGCCGAACGGTCGCGCGCAGAAGAACGATCGTGCCGAAGGCAACGTGATGGCGAGTGCTCCAGCCTTCGCCGTCTTTGAGAAAGACTTGCTCGACGACGTGATTCCTGCCATCGAGTCTCGCTACAGCGTTCAGGCCGATCGCGAACATCGAGCCCTCGCTGGCTTGTCGATGGGTGGTGGGCAATCGCTGAATTTTGGTTTGACCAACTTGAACACGTTTGCTTGGGTGGGCGGTTTCTCATCCGCGCCGAACACGAAAGCGTCTGAGGAATTGATTCCCGAGCCAAAAACGACAAAAGAGCAATTGAGATTGTTGTGGCTGTCCTGTGGCAATAAGGACGGGCTGATCGGAATCAGCCAACGTTTGCAGCGTTACCTCAAAGAGAACGAAGTTCCGCACATTTGGAATGTTGACTCGCACGGTCACGATCCAACGCATTGGCGCAACAACCTGTACCATTTCGCTCAATTGATTTTCCAGGAAGCGTCAGCCAACAAGAACAAGGGGACGGAAGCAACGAACGCGACGAACGAGACAGCGGCCGCTTCGGACGAAAAGCATGCCAGCACAACACCCGAGGGCATCAAAGATGACTTCAAGCCCGCGCCGACGAACCAATCAGGCAAGGAGTACCCGCAAGTCAACTCGCAAGGTCGCATCAAGTTTCGCGTCGTCGCCCCGGAAGCAAAGAGCGTTGCCACGACTTTTCGCGAAAGCACCGAATTCGTCAAAGGCGACGACGGTGCGTGGATCGGTTACTCTCGCCCACTCGATGAAGGATTCCACTACTACGAGTTGATCATCGATGGTGCGAATGTGCCGGATCCAAATAGTACGTACTACTTTGGCGCAATGCGTTGGGGAAGTGGCATAGAAATCCCCGCACATGATCGTGAGTTTTACGCGCTGAAGAACGTGCCACACGGCCAAGTTCGCGAAATCTTCTTCCATTCAGAAAGCACGTATACCGAGCGACGCGCATTCGTTTACACCCCGCCGGGCTACGACAGCGATCAAGAAACTCGCTACCCAGTCCTGTATTTGCAACACGGCTATGGTGAAAACGAATACGGCTGGAGTGTTCAAGGACACGCCGGATTGATCATGGACAATTTGATTGCCGACGGAAAAATCAAACCGTTCGTCATCGTGATGACCTACGGCATGACGAATGATATTCGCATGGGCGGGATGCGGAACTTTGACATCAAGGGCTTCGAAACGGTTCTCGTCGACGAGTTGGTTCCCTACGTCGACAAGCATTTCCGCACGCTGACCGATCAACCCAATCGTGCCATGGCTGGTTTGTCGATGGGAAGCATGGAAACCAAGTCGATTACGCTCCGCAATATGGACAAGTTTTCGCACATCGGGCTTTTCAGCGGCGCGACGATATCCAAGGAAGATGTTGAGAGCACCGAAGGATTCAAGGATAAGGTAAAGCTCGTCTTTGTTAGCTACGGCAGCAAAGAAGTGGGTGGCGAGCGTCGGGGAGGCGATCCAGGAGACACCGTCAAGCAACTGAAAGAGCTTGGAATCAATGCCCATTATTATCTTTCGCCCGAAACAGCTCACGAGTGGCAATCATGGCGTCGTAGCCTCAAAGAGTTCGCACCCATGCTGTTTCAGCCTGAAGACAAACTCTCGGGAACGTGGAATGTCGACTTCAATACGCAGATTGGAGTCCAGAAGTACGTCATGAGCTTCGACAAGCGGGACGGTCAAGTCGTGGCGAAAGCGAGAGCTGAATTAGCTGGCCGTTCTCGTGACGTTGAATTTGCTGATGTCGAGTTGCAAGACGATACGATTTCATTCGTCGAAACCCTCGACCTTGGCGGCAACACAATTCGCATTCAGTACACCGGCAAAATCGTTGGAGATTCGATTGAGTTTCAACGCAAGGTAGGTGACTTTGCAAGCGAAGAAGCCACCGCGATACGTGAGTCATCAGTCGACGAGTTGATGTCTGAGAACGCAAAATCAACGCTGAAGAGCGGCCCTAACACGGACCGTCAACAAGCAGTGGCGATGGCTGATTCGGTCGATCCAAACTTCCACATTTATCTCTGCTTCGGTCAATCCAACATGGAGAGCGGTGGCAAGATGAATGACGCCGATCGGGATGTTTCCGACCGACTATTGGTGATGGCCGATTTCGATAACGCGGATCGAGGCTGGCGGAAAGACCAGTGGTATCAAGCTGTTCCGCCGCTCGCGGCACGTGGCCGAGGCATTTGCATGGTCGATTCCTTCGGCAAGAACATGGTCGAATCACTCCCCGACAACGTCCGCGTCGGCATCATCAAAGTTTGTGTGCCAGGATGCAAGATTGAGCTATTCCTAAAAGATGCATTCCAGTCCTACATTCAGGGCGAGGCGGATTGGATGAAGAGCATTGTTCGAGGTTACGACGACAACCCCTACAAGTACCTGGTCGACATGGCCAAGGAAGCCCAGAAGCATGGCGTGATCAAAGGTATTCTGCTTCATCAAGGCGAATCCAACTCGGGTGACAAGCAATGGCCCAGCAAGGTCAAGTCGGTTTATGACGACCTATTGCAAGATCTGGGCCTGAACCCGCAAGTTGTCCCATTGCTCGCCGGCGAGATGGTTCACGCTGATCAAGGCGGACGTTGCTCGAGTCACAACGAGATACTCGAGCAACTGCCGCAAACCATCTCGACCGCGCATGTGATTTCGTCGGCCGGTTGCACCACGGATGACAAGCTGCACTTCAATTCGGAGGGATCTCGCGAGTTTGGAATGCGTTATGCCGAGAAGATGCTTACGTTGATGCAACCCGAAGCGTCAAAAGTTGACGAAGGCATTGGCGGAAACTGGCACACTCGTTTTGAAACTCCGTTTGGAACTCAGACCTATCATTTGCACTTTGTGATAGGCAGTGACGGTAGTGCCTCGGCCAACGGGGAAGTGGAAACCGGTGATGAAAAGCGTGACGTTGAATTCACTGACGTGAAGATAGATTCCGGAACGATCTCGTTCACTGAAGTCCGCCAAGTTGGCGAACGAGAAATGCGGGTCGACTACGTCGGTAAGCGAGACGGCGGGAGTCTCTCGCTGAATCGTTCCTTCGGCAGCCGAGGCGGCCAAGAAGTGATTGCGACACGCGAGCTTCCCGTGCCATTGCCAAAGCCCAATCCAACGCCAGTCGTTGACGTGAAGATTGACCGCGTGATTAAGGAGGCGTTCAAAGGTTCGTTTCTTGTTGGCTTGGCCGGGGATTTGCCGGCTCGATACTCAACCGAGGAACTTCAACTCGCTTCAGAGCACTTCAACGCCGTTACTCCGGAAAACTGCATGAAGCCCGAACGGATCCATCCTGGCGAAGATCAGTGGCTGTTCGAGCAATCCGACGCCTTGGTCCAGTGGGCTAAGCAAAACAACATGACCGCACACGGTCACACACTTGTTTGGCATCAGCAAACTCCCGATTGGTTTTTTCAAGGCGATGACAGGGAGGTCGTTCAACAGCGGATGAAGGAGCATATCGAAACGCTAGTCGGACGATACAAAGGGAAGCTTCAGAGTTGGGACGTCGTTAATGAAGCGATTAATGATGGTGGCGATGCTCAGTCCGCGAAGACAGAGAATCTGCGTGATTCAAAGTGGATGCAATCGCTCGGTCCGGAGTTTCTGACGCTTGCATTTCAGTTCGCACACGCGAGTGATCCCGAAGCGGTGCTGTATTATAACGACTACAACATCGAGTCGGGGCCCAAACACGATAGCTCGATGGTGCTGCTGAAGCGACTGATTGCTGAGGGAGCACCCGTGCATGCGGTTGGCATCCAGGGCCACTGGCGCAGCGGCGGCGTCCCATTTGACGACATCGACAAGGCCATCGCCGACTACGCTTCGCTCGGATTGAAGGTCAGCATCACCGAGTTGGATGTTACCATTCGTGGTGCATCGGGCGGGCAATTTGGAGGCGGATTCGGCGGTCGTCGTTCTCAAGCAAGCACGCCGCCGTCGGCCGAAGACCTCAATGCACAAGCCGACGACTACGCGAAACTCTTTCAAATTTTTAAAAAGCACGAGAAAGTGATCGAACGAGTCACGTTTTGGGGACTGAACGATCGTCGCACGTGGCGTCGGGGCCAGCATCCCTTGTTGTTCGACGCAAACGACAATCCCAAGCCAGCTTACGCCGCGATCGTCAATGATTCGGGGAAAGGCGACGCGGAAGTATCTGATGCCGAGGGTAAAACAGATTCTGCAAAGCAGATCATCGTCGAAGACGGTGGACAGGGACCATACTCCGCGATCGCTACCGAATCATCATTGCTAGCCGGGATGACCATTTATCGACCACAAGATTTAGCAAAATTTGGAAGCGAAACGAAGCTTCCGATATTGTTGTGGGGAAACGGAGCTTGTGCCAACACCACTGAAGAGCACAAGAACTTTCTCAGCGAGATTGCTTCACACGGATACATCATTCTCGGGATTGGATTGCTCGACCAAATTGAATCACGTGACGAAACTTCGCGTCAAAGAACTCAATCCAACCAGTTGCTTGAGGCTTTGGATTGGATCATTACGGAGAACGCTCGTCCAGATAGCCCTTATTTTGGGAAAGTTGATATCACAAAAGTCGCTGCCATGGGCATGTCTTGCGGCGGTCTGCAAGCGATCGAAATCTCAAGCGACCCCAGGATCGTCACGTCGGTTGTTTGCAACAGCGGTGTCTTGCCAAGTCCATCACCCATGCCAGCGATGCCGGCATTGAAGAAAGAAGATCTCAAGAAGCTTCACGGAACGGTGCTTTACATCATGGGTGGGCCATCAGACATCGCCTACAAGAACGCCATGGACGACTATTCACGAGTCGATCACATTCCGATCGCCATGACAAACGTCGACGTCGGCCATGGTGGAACCTACCGACAACCGCATGGTGGCGAATTCACGCGAGTCGCACTCGCTTGGCTCAACTGGCAGCTCAAAGCCAGCAAGGAATCCGCGAAGATGTTCCTCGGCGACGACAGCGAACTGAAACGCGATGAGAAATGGACGATAGATACAAAAAACTTCGGACGATAGTTACGGGTCAACCCTACCCAGTTCTCTCCCACGTAACCCCGAGGGCGAGGCCGTTGTTTTCAACTTGCTAAAGCATGGGCGATTACGAAGCGTTTTTCGTTGCCAAACGCTCCGCGTTTCTGCTACAAATTCGACAGATTTGATGTGTCGCTTTTGAAACTCCAACTGGTCGTGGCAGGGAATGCGTTTATTTGGAACCTTTGGGATTGTCGTTTCGTTTTGTTTCTCGATACAGGCTCAGGTCTCGCCCTCCGTCACTGAAGTGCACCAAAAGTTGCGGAGCATCGAATTAGAAAGCTACCTCAGTGCTTACAAGGACGCTTCGGAAAGTCTCCGAGAACTGGAGGCAAAACTTGTGATGCCGAACAGCTCGGAATCGCGGGCAGTCTTGGAAGAGAATCGCGAGACCCTGAGTAAGCATTTGGACACGTTGGCGGCTCGTACAATCGAAATCGCCCAGCAGATTGAGCTAATGAAGGCTGCGACAACCAAAAAGAAGACGCTACCAGATGGCACACGCGTCTATGTTCAAAACCGGATGCAACAAACTGGTCGCGTTTTAGATGTTGCGATTGAGGGCCGGGGTTTTCTTCATGCAGTTGATGCAAAGACGGGCGCAAACGTTTATGCGCGGGTCGGCAATCTTGACATAGACGCGAATGGATATTTGGTACTTGGCTCGTCACGCTCGGGGCTACCGCTCTCGCCATCCATTCCGATTACTAACGTGGCAACTGCAATCGTAATTGCCGAGAACGGAGAAGTTAAGTGCAGAAGATCTGGCGAGAGTGAATTGCGGTCGGTGGGTCAAATTCAAGTGGCACAATTTGCCAATCCTGAGGGTTTGTTGGAGATTGCTGAGAATCTATTTGCTGAAACGGAGGCATCCGGACCTGCGACATTGGCGAAGCCGGGCCAAGAGGGTGCCGGATTTATTCGTCAAGAAAACATTGAGGTCTCCGATAGCGACCGGGTCCGTGAATTGGTCAACCTGTTAGTCGATTTACTCACGGCTGAATATTCCGCCGAATCCTTGCGGCCACGCTGATACCGCCAGAGCTCGCAACCGACCGTTATTTTGCCGCGAGCGGGACCGATACAAGTGCGTTTTCGAAGCATTGAAGACGTTCTACCCTGGCCCAGATGAACGTGCATAGTCGCACTGAAGCATGGTATGCGCAGTCGAGATTTAGAGACCGATGTGAGCGAACTTGTTCTTGAATCCATGTGTCGTTGCCTGCACCGCAGTCAAACGACCAAGGAGAATTACCATGAACGATGAGCCGACAGAAGAAGATCGAACGCCCGGTCCAGAAGTCACGCCAAAACTTTTTCGCCGTTGGCAGAAAGCACGCCGCGGCTCAGTGCCAGCCGAGGACATGACTAACCCAGTGTGGCATTGGCTGTTCCGAGGTTGCGTCGATCCGTATCATGCAAACGAACGTTTCAAAAGCCGACTTGGGAAACTGATAGGTCGTGTCGATTTCCCAAATGAACCGGGTTGGGCAGGTTGCCGGCTGGGTCAGAGTCGCACTGAGCTTTCCGACGGTCGCGTGTTTTGGATCGCTGGTGAGCACGAAGACCACTACGATCCAGACTTCTATATTTACAACGACGTGATCATCGAACAACCAAGCGGTGAACTACGAATTATTGGCTATCCGGAAGAATATTTTCGCCCTACCGATTTCCATTCTGCAACCGCGATTCGAGACGAGGCTGCGATTTTGGTTATTGGCAACATCGGATATCCAGTGGACCGACGTGAGAATATGACTCCGATCTATTCGCTGGCGACGGATACCCTCGCGATCACAGAGGTGGATTCATCCGGTGACCAGCCGGGCTGGATCCACAAGCATCAGGCGTCGTTGTCGGACGATGGACAGTCGATCTTGATCCGCGGTGGTGACGTGCTCACGTCGGATGGCTTCATTGAGAATATTGATGACTGGTCGCTCTCGCTGAACGATTTCCGTTGGACCCGATTGACTGAGCGAGAATGGCCCCGTTTTCAAGTCTCACGGAAGGATCGAGTGGGCCTGCACCTATTTCAATACGGGATGCTCAAGTTCTACCAGCAATTTCCTAAAATGAGTGACGACGATGGAGACGACCTGGCATCCGAGCTTGGGGGCGAGCCAAATCTTCCCGCTTTCCTGAGTCTGTACGTGCCGAAGGTTAAACACGAAGCAATCCAGAAGGATCCTGAGAATGATGATGATTGGCAATCGGCACGAATTCTTGTGAATGGTGTGGTTGTGCGATTTTCCGACGACATGGATCGGTTGACGATTACTGTCGAAGGCGACTTAGAGAAATCAATCGTCGAGGAAATCGCTACTGAGTTGGAGCAAAAGCTCAGTCTCGTCGAGAATGCGGAATGTCAGGTAAAACGAATCGGATAATTTGTTGTACCTGTTTCTGTTTGGATGCTTTCCGTGCTGAAACCGCAGTTCATCGTGTTTGACCTCGACTTTACGCTTTGGGATTGCGGCGGCACTCGGTGTGATTGTTTGACCCCACCCTTTCGCCGGAAGTGAAACGATATTGTCGACCGCACCAATCGACTCATCACGTTCTACGAAGGTGTATTAAGTATTCTCGACAACTGCGATACTCGTTCGATTCCCACGGCGCTCTTGGTTGTCTTTCCATCTTCGGAGAGTGCGCCTCAAAGCAACGCACGTTCGCCGAGCAAGTCATTGCTGAGTACTACATCAAAACCAAACGCCGCGGCCGAACTGTGGCCGAACGGAAAGCCCGCTCCGAACAATCCGATAAACACGGGCTAGATTGCCTATTAGGCACCGCCGTCGCTGCGCTGATGTAAGGTGTGTTGCTCGTTGGCCTGGATAACCAAGATACCAACCGACGAGATCAAGTTAGTTTCAAAGATGAAAAAGCAATCAGCGCCAACGCCGCGATGACGTACGGAATACACAGGTGTCGGCCACCGGTGCGCGCTGGCATCTAAACAAGATCTCCTCCTAAAAAGCAGCTCACTAAGACCCCAACACTGACAACTATTCGCTGATCACTGGGAGGCTTGATGAGTACACGAATAATGCGATCAAACCCGCCTCCCTTGACTTCTTAAGGCGGGATGTTAGCATCGTAAGGCTTGTAGGAAGGTACTATTTCAAGCACAAGCCCGAATAACAACATTTGCGGGTGTTGTCTTTAGGACGTACACATCTTGACATTTTCAAACTCAGTCGCCGTTCGAGGAGTAACAGTCTCTCTGTTGCTATGGTGCGGGTTTGTGTTTTGCCAGCAGAGAGCCAATGCTTCTTGCGGCGATTACTTGCAGATGGGGAATTCTCACGTTGGCGAAACCCAATCATCGGCAGCAATTGAAAACTCAATGCTTCTCGAGTTGCCAACAGCACCTCTTCGATGTCACGGGCCAGGGTGTTCACAATCACCGGACACCCCGGTGAATCATGTCACCCATTCGCCGAAATCACCTCAACTCAAGGTGCACGCGATTGTAACTCAATGGGGTAGCGAAGGCTTCGCTGTGCGAAGGTCGTTCTGTACCGTCCATCATTTTCAATCTTTCGGATTAAGTTCCGATATCTTCCGTCCGCCCCGACTTCTTCAGGGCCGCTGCTAGAGTTTCGTCCGACCGCGTTTTGCATATTTGTTATACGCCGAAATGCCTATTTATCATGGCAATTTGGCGAGTCAACGAATGCGTGACGTATGTTTTGGATAGCGATTTCTCGAGAGTTGAATCAAGTTCCTCGTGCTTTGATGCTGGTGCAGTTGTCCTCGTTTGAGGCCATCAGCCCCTTATGCGTCGAGAGGTGCCTTGAGTCAGTCCATTCTTGAGTGTCCATCTCCTTCGCAGTCTGGCAATCTCATGCGCCTACACGTTGTAGCTCAATTCAAGTTTGAGTTGATGCCTGCGCATTAGAACAACTATTCGACGATTCGGTTCAGGCTTTCCCGCCGTCCGAACCGCTATTCATTTCGTGTTCGTTTCTTTATTCGCTGATGCGCACTCGTTCATTTGCGTGCGGTGCTCAGCTTTATCAATTGTCCATATGGAGTCTTTGTGATGCGAAGTAAAAAAAGTCGAGTTGGTTTTACTCTGGTTGAACTGCTGGTCGTGATTGCAATCATCGGCATCCTCGTTGGATTGCTTTTACCGGCCGTACAAGCTGCTCGCGAGGCCGCACGACGCATGCAGTGCAGCAACAACATGAAGCAAATTGGCTTGGGGTTGCACAATTATCACGGCAGTTACAACGCACTTCCGTTCGCTTGGGGTGGGACTCGTCCGCCATCCAATAGTCCGGGGTATTCGGCGCTCAGCCAACTCTTGCCGTACATCGAGCAATCCGCTTTGCACGAGCAAATCGATTTTGCCAGACCACTCACTGATCCCTTTAATAGTGCTGCACGCTTAACCGAGGTTCAGACGTTTCGATGTCCATCCGACTTGGACAATCCTCAACCACAAACGGGAGGCGCGACGAACTACATGGCAAACGTCGGCAGCCAGCACATTTGGCAAGATCCCTTACGACAAGATGGGCCCTTCATTCGTGCGCGGCAGTTGAGTTTCCGGGACGTTCTCGATGGGACAAGCAACACCGCTGCTTTCGCCGAACGGATGTTGACCGACGGCAGCAACGGCATGATTAGTGTCGATTCGGATGTGTTTTTGGGCAGCGGAGATCCTGCGACGCCCGACGAAGCGATCCAAATGTGCTATGCCACCGACGTCACCAACCTTGCGACTCAGTTCCCCATTTTCATGGGTGCTCCTTGGATTAACGGGCAACACGTTTATCTCCATGTCGATGTCCCCAACCGACGCTCGTGCGGTTTCTATCCGACGAAGGCGACAATGCCAGCCAGCAGTCGACACATCGGCGGCGCACACATGTTGCGATGCGATGGTTCCGTCAAGTTCGTTACGGAAAGCGTTAACTTGAAGCTGTGGCGTGCCGTGGGGACTCGCGCTGGGAGCGAAACACTCGAGGGCGATCTTTGAAAACGCTTGATCCTCCAGCGACGTTTATTTGCTGCGGTCTCATTCTCAACGGTTTGCATTCACTAGTGACAACTATCCTTCTCTCCAGTGGAGCAACCGGTACTCATTTCCCTTCCGTGCGTTACATCTTAATTGAGTTCCTACCATGTATTCATATTGCAGAAGTGCAATCGCATTTTGCAACCTCATAACGGTTGCCTCGTTGATGACAATCGTGTCCGGCTGCCAATCATCTGCCGAAGCGAATCGTGTTGATCCAACACTTGCAAGATCGACACTCGAATCTGTGCTGGAAAGCTGGCAGCGAGGTGAGTCGATCGACTCGTGGCAGACAAAGGACTCGCACATTGTCGTGCAAGACCTAGATTGGAAAGCGGGTGTCAAGCTCGCTTCGTTCGAGATCTTGGACCAGGGCGATGCGGTCGATGCGAACTTGTTCTGTCGAGTCAATTTGTCGTTGGAAGATCCAAGCTCAAAACCCTTCGAACGAAGTGTGACCTACATCGTCGGGACGACTCCCGTGTGTACCGTTTTTCGCAGCCTGACGCCTTAAGTGACACGCTTCGGCTGAATCTATTCTCAATCATTGGAGCTCTCATTGTGAAACCCCATCGAAGTATTCTTTTCCATGTCTTACTCTTTTTGCTTTCTTTGGTACTGCCGATGCAACCGTCAGATCTTGAAGCCGATGACCAATTTCGACTAGCGAAGCTGGAATCGAACGAAAGGGCTTGGCAGGCGTTACCCAAGCCGCTAGTCGGTGAAGGAGTGCCCTTGCCGTAAGCGCCCAACGGCACCATGTGTCGTTGGGACGGGCGGATCGGTTATTCGGGCTCGGATTGGCTGAGGCGGCGATCGAGACGGGCTCGGTCGCGTCGGGCGTTTCGCTGGCGACGTTCCTCGGCCCGGTAGTGACG
>JBGTAI010000171.1:0-26020 GCA_041749955.1 Pirellulaceae bacterium
GATCGTTAATGCATGCGACGAAAGCCAAGCCTTGATCGCGCTCAACGCGGAAACGGGAGCCGAGGTCTGGCGAGCTGAAGCGAGTCGCTATGAGGGCAGTTACTCTACGCCACTTCTGGCCCAATCAACCGACGGCCGCACTGAACTGATCGTCCCGTTGGCCGATGAAATCTGGAGCTTCGACCCTGATAACGGCAAGTTGAATTGGTGGGTCGAGATGTCGTTGGGCAAGTACATCACGTCGACTCCCGTTGCCGCAAATGGAGTCGTCTACATTGCGGCCAGCAGCAAGGTGATGGCGATACGAATGGGTGGCAGTGGTGATGTGACGCAAAGTCAAGTTCTGTGGAATCGCAATGCCGGGCCGGGCGTTCCCTCGCCGATCTACGATGAGGGAAAACTCTACTGGGTCGCGACTGCCGGCATCTTCACTTGTGCGGACGCCGCGACGGGAGAGACTCTGTGGCGCGAGCGACTCGGCAAGAGCGGCAAGAACACAACGTACGCTTCGCTCCTGAAGACTGGCGATCAATGGATTGTCACGACGCAAGTAAACGGCTCTTTCGTTTTCCAAGTCGCTCCCGAATTCAAGTTGCTTTCTTCCAACATGATTGAAGGCGACGCAACGCCGTTCAAGGCTTCGGCAGCCGTCAGTCGAGGCGAACTGTTTTTGCGATCCGATCGTTACTTGTACGGCATCGCTGAAGGCGGAACAGCCGACTTGGCGAAGATTGCTCAGGCGAACGGTGACAAGGAACAGTCCGATTCCTATAGCCTACTGATCGATCCGGCAAAAATGTTTCAGGCAGGGCGAAATCCAAACAGCGTTGGCCCAGCGCAGTTATTGCTTACGTTTGACGTCAACAATGACAACAAGATCAGTCGAGAAGAACTGGCTGAATCGCCGATGCCCAAGTTTGTTCAAACCATGATGTTTTTGCGGGGAGACACGAATCGTGACAACTTGATTGACGAAGCAGAACGCCAGGCTTTACAGGGTGAATTGCAACTCGATGCGTCGGAAACGGTGGGGCGAAAGAAGGCAGCCAATCGGCCTGTCCGCCCGGCGATGAACGACGCATCGTCGGCGGCCGGCGAGGATGAGCGTTAAGTGACAGCTCGCGTCAGCAAAGTATCTACGGACAATGATGAAGACAAAGACGGCAAACTGAATCGGAACGAAATCCCGTTGGCGTTTCGTTCGTTTTTCTCGAAGGCAGACAAAAATGGACACGGTTTCGTGACGAGAATGGAAATGCTAGGCACGGTTGGAAACTCGGGCAAATAGATGCAGACAATAACCCTATCGCCGAACTATCGCGATCTGAATTGCGGACTGGAGCGATTCTTCACGCTGGTGCTGACGTCAGCGTTACCGGACTCGGACGCGCATTCGGAGGCGGCGGCAAACACATTGGTCGTCGCGTTGGAACGTCAAGAGATAGCAGCGGCCAGAGCTGGCGATGAAGAAGCGTTCCGGCGGATCGTGCAGCGACACCAGTCGACGATTGCGACGCAAATGCAACGTTTCAGTCGCAACCCAATGACCGTGGAAGAATTGGTTCACGATGTGTTTGTGGAAGCATTTGTGAGCTTGAACGCTTTTCGTCATCGCAGTCCGTTTGAACACTGGTTGCGGAAAATCGCAGTTCGCGTTGGTTACCGACTTTGGAAAACACAGGCTCGTGAACGCCGGTGCCGCGATGCGATGCTGAACGAACCGACTCTGCAAGCCGCTTTGCAGACTCCTTGCCAGACCGCATCCGACGCGAGTGATCAATTGCATCAGGTGTTGGAAATGATGTCGCACCGCGATCGACTGGTGCTGACCTTGCTGTACTGGGACGACTGCACCGTGGCTGAGGCTGCTGAGCTGGCGGGTTGGACGCAGACGATGGTGAAAGTGCAATCGCATCGAGCCCGAAAGAAACTGAAGCGCCTGCTGGAAGAAGTGAATACCGAGGAGACAAACAATGATGCATGACGCTCCCGAACGATGGCTGCGAGAACTTGCGGCCCGCAGTTCAACCGCTCCGCCGCCAGCCATCGACGTAACCGACTCGGTGATGTCCAGCATTCACGACATGCGACACATCGTGGTTCCGTTGGACCGAACGCCGCTGATTGCTGGAGGCATCACGATCGCTACGGCTGCATCGTTGATGACCGCCTTGCTGCCGAGTTTGACCACGATGACTCAACCATGGATCAGCTTCTGGCTGCTATGAAATCACTCACATGAATCAATCGACTCAATCATCATCAAAATCCATTCCACTGCAGCGGGGGCCCGTGCAGCAATGGAGACGCGCGCTGCCGGCTTGGGTGCAGGTCTGCGTTCTGTTGTTGGTCTTTGCCAGCGGCATCGGCGTCGGCGCGGTCGGCGCATCGCAGTACATGTTGTCTCGCATGCAACACTATCGCGCGAATCCGGAAGTCCTGCCCGGCGAACTTTCCGCGAAATTGCAAAGCCGCATGAGCATGAGTGACGAACAGACAGCGAAAGTACTCGCCATCGTCACCCTTCGCCACGGCAACATCACGTCACTGCGAGACGCATCCGCGCCGGCGGTTTTGCAAGAGTTCTCGCTGATGGAACAGGAGATCGCCGACGTGCTCAGTCCAAAGCAACGCGAACTGTGGCACGAAACCGCCGACTGGGCTCGCAAGACGTTTTTGCCAATTGATCCCGCGGCCATTTAACCGTCGGTGAAACGCAAAAACTGCCAGTGCCCCTGTAACCAATTCGTACGCGCACCACACTAAGTTTGCAAAGGCGATCGTCGCCTTGAAGTGAAAACCTTTAGTAAGGACCGTTGTGATGAAGCGAATGTTATTGATTACCGTGTTCGCAGCAATCTGTATGTTACCCCTGTTTGCGAAGGCTCAAGAGTCCTCGGGACAACCGTTTGGGCCACCGGCCGAAGTCATCGCTGCATGGGAGAATGGCGAAGGTCATTTGCTGCCGGGACCGCCCGCTTGGGTTTTAGAGATGCGTCAATCAAGAGATGCCGCTCAAGCGGACCGTGGTGGTATGCCACCGTGGGTCGCCAAGCGTCACGCGATGGCTCAGCAACTCGGACTCGGCGGCCCACCACCTGAAGTCATTGAAGCATGGCAAAGCGGCATGGGGTTCGACCTTCCTGGACCACCAGAGTTTGTTCTCGATCTGATGCAAATCTTTCGTGGCGAGTAATTATCTCTAACCCGGAGCAATGAAGCAAAGAGCCGACGTAAATAGTCTCACAGATGCTCTCTGCCTCTTTTTATCGACAATGCCCAGCGTTCTCTGCTGATCTCAGGGGAGAACGCTATTTTAAGCAGGCCACAGAAAGCGGCATTTCCAAAACTAACATCTAGTCTGCGGCAAACTCTTCGCGTTCTTAGTCGCACAGGTGTGGATCGGCCAGCACCCACCCAAGATCGTTGCTGCAATCGCAGACAAAGTGGAACATACGCAAAATGCTTAACGCTCAGGTGGGCGTGTCATGAGCAACGTAGCTGCCTTGGCCGTAAATCTGTGAACCTACTCCGGCGGCCGACGCCGGAGTAGGCATGGGCAATCAAGGGCAACGACGTTGATTCGGTCGATTGGCAGTCCACGGCGGTTGCATCAACCTCACGCAATTACAGATTCCGCTAATTCGCATCGGTCATCTTCACCTTACAGTGGGCTCGCCGGCCAACAGACGTTCGCTTGTTGACGAATCCGTAGAAACGGTCGGCAATTGCGGCTTTATCAATGGTGGAATGTCTAAAAACTCATCAGGGAAAACCAAACGCCGATCGATACTCAGCGAGGGGCTTAGATCTGGCGGCGGATCAATGTCGACGATGACTGAAAGCTCTGAGACTCGAAGCATATCGGCTCATTCAAAACGGGAACCGTTCGTCAATCGACGACCCAGCGAGCTCGACGAGGAAGTCGGACAACCGATCGACAATCACATTCATCAATTGCTCACCCTTTTCGGCCGTGGCTGGATGCGGATTCCCCGAGCCGGTGTTCGTGGTCAACAAATGCCAGTCGCGTGTGATGCTGACCCAGCCGTTGTTGATCGCTTCAAAACGCGTTGCATTCACTGCACCCTCGTCGGCCACGATCGAGCCGTCTTCGTTTTTCAGCACAAAGTCGTTAAAGTAAGCGAGGGCGAGTGCTGTTTCCATTTCGCCAGCGTGGTCGCCTGGTTCTTCGAAGATGTCTTTCTGGACATCCGCACTGATGCCACGGAACCAGTCACAGAGGAATAGCTTCACTGGCGTTTGGCCGTTCAGTTCTCTCAACAGCGGTTTGAATTCGTTGCCGCCGTGACTGTTGATGATCACCAATTTGTGAATGCCGTGTCCCGCGAGGGAATCCACGAGGTCTTTGATCACGTAGCCCAGCGTTGACGGATTCAGATTCATCGACAAGCGACACTTGGCTTGATTCGTTTCTGTGCCGTAGGGAATCGGAGGCAGCATCACGACTTTCGCCCCACGGTTCCAGGCGGCTTTGCAAACTCGCGAGCTGATCGCTTCGGCTTGAAGCGTGTCTGTTCCATAGGGCAAGTGCAGGTTGTGAGGTTCAGTGGCTCCCATCGGCAGGACGGCGACCTCGTAATTGCAGTCCTTGACCTGTGTGTAGTTTGTTTCCGCCAGAATATAGGGACGCATGCGAAAGACTTTTCAAAAGGCTATCAGGAAGAGAGTAAGTTAACCGATGTCAAGCAGGGAATGTCCAATCATGGAATGTTTCGCGAACCTATCCGCCGGCCTCGTGGTTGCGTCGGCGGTTTACCTTGCCACTAGTTTTTGGGGATTTTGTCTGGCTCTATGAAATAACGTGGGCGAGACGTGCATCTTAGTTGGATCAGGCCCAATCATTCCCGGCCTGTGCGAGCCTCGCTCGCCACCTCCCCACCTGTTTTGTGAGATTCTGCATATGATCCGAATTCGAGTTGCCACCGTGGCGCTAATGGCTTTGTTTGTTGTAGCTGCTTTTTCCCAAGCGGCTGAAAAGGGCGACAAAAAGAAGGTTGAAACTGTTTCGGGAACAGTCAAGTCATTGGATGCCGCTGCCAAGACGATCACCGTTACTGTGAAAGAGAAGAAAGAGACCAGCGACAAAACTTTGACGGTCGCCGACAAAGTTCGAGTGAGTATCGATGGCGAGAAAAAGACTCTGGCCGACGTCAAAGAAGGAGCGACCGTCCAGTGTCGTCTGTCCGAAGATGGCAAATCCGTCACTGCGATCAACGTTGGCAAGCGAAAAAAGAAGGGCGACGCCTAGCCGAACGTTATTTTGGACATGATCCAAACCTGATGTTTTTGACGCTCGTGCTGTGCGAGCGTCGTTGTCTGGGTCGGCACGAACTGATTTCACCATTTGAGCACTGGACGATGATGAACTTTTTAGCTCCTTTGAAGAAATCTTTCTTGCTGCTGGGTTGGCTGGCGTTTGCGGCGAACGATCACTTGGCTCTTGCTGTTGAACCGACGGCGGATCAACTGTCGTTTTTTGAAGCGAAGGTGCGTCCTTTGCTCGCCAAGCACTGCTACGAATGCCACTCCGCGGAAGCGGAGAAGGTAAAGGGCGGCCTACTGCTCGATTCGAAAGAAGGCTGGACCATCGGTGGCGATTCGGGCGACGCGATCGAACCCGGCAATGCTGACGATAGTCTGTTGATGGAGTCGGTTCGCTATACGAATTCGGATCTTCAAATGCCTCCAAAGTATCAACTGTCGGAGGCCGAAATTGAGGTCCTGGAAAACTGGATCGAGATGGGGGCACCCGATCCACGCGAGGGCGTGCACGTTGCCAAGGCGGCCGGTATCGACTGGGAAAAGGGCAAAACACACTGGGCATTCCAACCCGTATCGAACCCGCCGCCGCCAACAGTCAACAACACCTCTTGGCCACGTGACGAACTAGATCAATTCATCCTCGCGGGCATTGAAACAGCCAACCTGCAACCCGCAACCGATGCAAATCGTTTTGCGTTGATAAGACGCGTGACATTGGACCTAACGGGATTGCCACCGACAGTCGACGAGGTGGGTGAATTTGTACGCGATTCGAGATCGGATGACGAAGCTCTCGCCAAAGTCGTTGATCGCTTGCTGGATTCTCCAAGCTTTGGTGAGCGTTGGGGACGACACTGGTTGGACGTGGCTCGGTATGCGGACTCCGTTGGCAAGACACGAAATATCCCGTTTCCCTATGCCTGGCGGTATCGAAATTATGTCATCGATGCGTTCAACGCGGACAAGCCGTACAACCAATTCATCTCGGAACAGCTGGCTGGAGATTTATTGAAGTCGACCAGCCCCAAAGACCGCGAAGAAAAACTCATTGCCACAGGTCTGCTTGCTTTGGGATCAATGGATTTGAATGAACGTGATCGAGAGCAGTTCCAGCTCGATCGCATCGATGACCAAATGGACACAATCGGTCGAGCCATGATGGGGCTGACGCTGGGTTGTGCTCGATGCCACGATCACAAGTTCGATCCAATCGCTCAGACCGATTACTACGCGATGGCAGGGATCTTTGCGAGCACCAAAACTCTCAGCGGCCAGCAAAACAAAGGCGGCAACAAAGAGTATTACCAACCGAGCCTGTTAGCACGGCTCGACTTGCCACCAACATCCACGTCGAACCAATCAAAGTCGATTACAAGTGATCGTGAGATCGCGAAGCTTAAAAGCCGACTAGCAGAGTTACAAGCTGAGCAACGGAAGCAAAAGAACAAGAGTACGAACAAGCGAGAGCTCGCCAAACTGAAGCAGGAGTTCGTTCTGGTTCGAGAGCGACTCTCGGAGCTAACTGGCACGGATGCGTCGCCAGTGTCCTCAAAGAAGGCTGGCAATGCTGCTCCGGCAAAGGTCGATCTGAATGCGGTCCTGGCGATGGCAGCAGTCGAGGGTGAAGTCACGGACCTAGCACTGCGCGTACGTGGTGAGCCGGACATCAAGGGCGATGTTGTGCCGCGTGCGTTTCCCGTCATCTTCAAAACAACGCATCCGCCGGTACTTTCGGAGAACGACAGTGGCCGTCTCCAATTGGCCATGTGGATGACATCGCCCGAACATCCGTTGACGGCGCGAGTGATGGTCAACCGAATTTGGGCACACCTGTTAGGTCGTGGCTTGGTCGAGACCGTAGACAATTTTGGTGCCTCGGGTGCTTTACCAACGCACCCTGAATTGCTCGATCACCTTTCGACTCGATTCATGAATGAAGGCTGGTCCGTCAAATCGTTGATCCGCTGGATCGTGCTCAGCCGGACTTATCGATTGAGCGAACAACACTTGCCGACCAATGCAGAAGTCGATGAGGACAACCGTTTGTATTGGCGTGCGAACCTGCGTCGATTGGAGGCGGAAGCGATTCGCGATTCGCTTTTAGCCGCTGGCGGTATGCTGCAAACGGAAAGGCCAACCGGCGGGCCGTTGGATGGCGATTTCAACGCGGATCTTTCCAAGACCACCAAGCGGAAACGAGGCGCGACAGGTTTGGACCCGATTTCGCTACCAGTTCGCAGCGTTTATCTGCCTGTCGTTCGTTCAAAATTACTGGGCATGTTCACGGTGTTCGACTTTGCTGAACCGGATCAAGTCAATGGCCAGCGCGACGTGACAACGGTACCGCCCCAGGCTCTCTTCATGCTCAACAATCCGTTCGTGATCGATGTTTCCAATCGAGCTGCCGAGCGGATTCTTGCACAGGATCTTGCTGATGAGACAACACGTGTTCGCTACGCTTACGCCTACACCTTGTGCCGCTATCCAACCAAGGTTGAAACAGAACGCGCACTTGCGTTTCTCAATTCTGGCGATGATCGCAATAGTAGCTGGTCGGCACTCGCCCAAGCTCTCTATTCGTCAGCTGAATTCCGATACATTCCGTAACTAACTACCGACAGAATCCAATGAACACTTGCCGTCATACATTTACGCCGGTAACACGTCGTGGCATGTTGCAACACACCGCCGCCGGTTTTGGATGGCTAGCTTTCGCCGCAATGAACGCTGACCTGTTGCGTGGTTCGGAAGAATTCGCGTCGCCGCTAGCACCAAAGCCGCCGCAATTTGCCGCAAAGGCCAAGCGTGTGATCTTCTTGTTCATGCAGGGCGGCCCAAGCCATCTGGATACATTCGATTGGAAACCAACGTTGAAAGCCAGTGGTGGCAAAACGACAAGTGACTCTAGCGGCAAAGGAGGCAAACTCCTTGCGCCTCAATTCAAGTTCAGCCCGCAAGGGCAAAGTGGTTTGCCCATCAGTGAACTGTTTCCTGAACTCAGTCGTCACGCCGATGATCTGTGCTTGCTCAACGGCATGCACACATCGAATGCCGCGCACCCGCAAGCCACGATCGCGTTGCACACCGGCAGCGTCAATTTCGTGCGACCTTCGCTCGGCTCTTGGGTGACATACGGGCTCGGATCAGAGAACCAGGAGCTTCCCGGGTTCATCACCATCAATCCCGTGAGTCTTGGTGGCGCCCAGAATTACGGATCATCGTTCCTTCCCGCGTCATATCAAGGTACCCGAGTTGATCTCGATGCTGGCGGCATATCGGATATCCGAAATCGTCATCTCACTCACAGTCGCCAGCGGTCGCAGATCGATCTGATTCAAGAGATGAATCGGGATCTGTTGGAATCACATCCCGGCAATCCTGAATTGGATGGAGTGATTCAGTCCTTTGAGCTGGCCTATCGCATGCAAAGCTCTGTCCCATCGGTGCTTGACCTCAAGGCCGAGTCGTCCGAAACGATCGAGCGATATGGACTGAATGATTCGCTGACCGAGTCCTTTGGAACCCAGTGCTTGATGGCACGTCGGTTAGCGGAGTCCGGCGTTCGTTTCATCCAAGTCAGCAAGAACGGTTGGGACCAACACAACAACTTGAAGACTGCGCTGTCGAAGAATTGCGGTGGCATCGACCGTCCGATTGCGGCGCTGCTACAGGATCTAAAAGATCGCGACATGCTCAAGGACACGCTTGTGCTCTGGGGTGGCGAGTTCGGTCGCAGTCCGCAAGACCAAGCCAACAGTGGTGATGGACGTCGCCATAACAACAAGGGCTATTCGATGTGGATGGCCGGCGGCGGCGTTAAAGGCGGCATGCGTTATGGAGCCACCGACGAAACGGGTGGCACCTCCGTCGAAGGCAAGATCGGCACCCATGATCTTCACGCCACGATTCTGCATTTGCTCGGTTTCGATCACACGAAGCTCACGTATCGCTACGCCGGACGTGATTTCCGACTCACCGATGTCTACGGCGAAGTCGCCGCCGAAATCCTGGCTTGATCCAACCTGCACGCATCATTCGCAAGTTGAAGCTTTGGGTCGCAACAATAGTGGGACGCAAGAACCGCAATGCTAATTGCGTCGGGATTCCATTGCTCCAACTCCTCGGTCGAATGAGGAAGGCTTCGAACATCTCCCAAGCGAATGAGCTGATCCCTTGCAATCGATTGAGTGTGAAATGGTCGTCAAGTTTTGCAAGTTACCAATTTAAGCATCATCCAAGTGCTCTACCGCCAAGTGAGCAGGACAACGCCGAGAAGCATGGTGGCGATGCAGGTCGCTTTGCTGCGGAAGTTCGCTTCGCCGAGAGCTCGGATACCGAATAGGAATGGGATCAGTACGCTGCAGCGACGCAGCGTCGAGACGATCGATACGAGTGCTTCTGGGTCCGCCAGCGCCGTGAAGTAGAGGAAGTCGGCTGCAAGCAAGAGTGGGCTGATCAAGAGGATCGACTTGCGGAACTCGAAGGGGACTCGCTCGCGATCGAGCTTGTACCAACGCACCGCGAGCGGCAACATGACGGGAACCAGGTAGATCGTGAACCAGGCTTGGACGGTCGCGGGTTCGATGGCCATGTTTTGCAAGAGGACTTTGTCGTAGATCGATGAAAGCGATCCGAGCAACGTCGCAGCAACCATGCAAAGCACAAATCGGTCGCGAGCGAAGTGGATTCCCTCACGTGCTCCCAACATCGAAAACCGCCAAAACGAGAGCAACACGACGAGCATTCCAGTCCACTGCCACAGCGTTGGACGCTCGCCGAGAAACAATGTCGCGATGAGAATCGTCCACAGGGGACTGGTCGAACGAATCGGGGCCGCGATCGAGAGCGGCAAGTGTTTCATTGCAAAGAACGCAAATGTCCAGGACATCCCGACGAGCACGCTCTTGGCAAACAAGAGTGCGTGCTCCAAAGTGCTCAGCGGCGTCACCCGCAGCATCGATGGTAGAATGTCTCGTGACTCGGTGTGTGAGAGCACGAGCATTGGCAACCACACAATAGCGCCGAAGCACACGCTCGCAAGCAGCACGATCGGGACGGCGTTGTGCTTGACGGAGACTTTCTTGGTAATGTCATAGACGCCAAGCAGCGACGCGGAAGCGATGGTAAGTAGTATCCAACTCATGGGCGGAGCATCCCAGGAGTCATCAAACGTGGGAATAGGGGGAGCACGCTGTGAAGGACGTCATCACTTGGCTGGAGCAACAACACGCTGAGAGTGTCGAGCGTTTGACTCGCTGGTGTGACACCAATTCATGGTCGCTCGATGAGAAGCGACTCCGACAGATGGCGGAATTGCTTTGCGAGGATTTTCAGCACATGGGTGTTGAGTTCACTCGTATGGAGCTGCCACCGGTTCGTGTCCTGGGCGAGGATGGACGATGGGCGGAACAGCCGACGGGACCGGGGCTGTTGTGGCACTTGCGACCTGAGGCTGCGAAGCGAGTGCTGATGATGATTCACTATGACACGGTTTATCCAGCCGAGCACCAACCATCGACGTGTCGCGTTGATGGCAGCCGGATGATTGGTCCCGGAACGGCGGACGCGAAGGGCGGGATCGCGACAATCTATTCTGCACTCTCGGCGATAATGAATTTGACGCTGGCGGAGAATGTTGGCGTCTCGGTGTTTCTGAATCCCGATGAAGAGATCGGTTCGCCCGCATCGAAGTTGTTGATGCAGGAGCTTGCACCGCAATTCGACATGGCGCTGCTTTTCGAACCGACGCTGCCCGATGGAACGCTCGTGCGAGCGAGAAAGGGTTCGGGGAACTTTTCGTTGATTGTCCACGGTTGCTCGGCGCATGCTGGCCGAGATCCAGGGGCCGGACGCAATGCGATTGTCCAGGCGGCTCGGTTGACGCTCGCTTTGTCTGCGTTGAATTCGCCTGAGACAGGCGTCCAAATCAATGTTGGCAAAGTAACCGGTGGTGGTCCGCTCAATCAAGTTCCGGCGAAGGCGGTGGTTCAGCTTAATGTGCGTGTGGATACCGATGCCGCACTGAAACAGACTCAGGAACAGATGCGGCAATTGGCTGAGGAATATTCAACCGACGGTTTTCGCGTCGAGATGGAAGGCGAATTCCATGCGCCCCCCAAGATTCCGAATGACCGGTTCGTCGCACTCCAGAAAACGGTTGAGCGAGCCGGCCAGCGGGTCGGTCGGACGATTGGTTGGCGTGATACGGGAGGTGCGTGCGACGGCAGCAAGCTGGCCTACCTTGGGCTGCCGAACGTGGATACGCTCGGTGTTTGTGGCAATGGTTTGCATAGCAGCGACGAGTATTGTGATCTGGCTTCGCTGGTCTCCGCAGCCAGTCTGGTGGTCGCCATTATTCTCGAGTTCGCCGATCACCCCGGATGAACCTTTTCGGATTGAAACGCTACTATGGTAGAACGTGTCGCACGCAAACCAGCCGTTTCTTCGAATCCCCAACGAATATTTGGAAAGCTGACCTTGGATCGCCAGAACTCCCATGCCTCGAAAAAGACGCTTCTCGCCGACCAACTGCGTGACGATCCTCGTATCGCTCAGGCCAAGCGGCTGATTGCTGAAGCTGTTGCGGAGCATTCGTCAAAGCTTTCCGCAGCGAAACCGCCCTGTGCCGAGATGGCCTCGACCTACCAATCGTGGCTCGATCGATTGTCGGCAACCAAAGGTGGTCCGCCGATTTGGCCGTACTTGGCGTCTGGGCTTGGGAACGGACCGTTTGTGGAACTTGCCGATGGAAGTGTCAAGCTCGACATGATCGGCGGGATCGGTGTTCATGGATGCGGACACAGCGACTTGCGAGTGCTTGATGCCGCGATCGACGCGGCACTTGAGGACACGGTGATGCAAGGCAATTTGCAACAGCACCGACCGAGCGTCGAGATGAGCGAGCGATTGATCTCGCTAGCGACTCAGTCCGGTGCACCGCTGAATCGATGCATCTTGTCGACGAGCGGGGCGATGGCGAACGAGAACGCGTTGAAACTCGTGTTGCATAAACAATCACCCGCAGACCGCATCATTGCGTTTGATCATTGCTTCGCCGGACGTTCGATCGCGTTGGCCGCTTTGACGGATAAAGCCAAGTATCGCATGGGATTGCCGTTGGCACTCAACGTCGACTATTTGCCATTTCGTGATCCGGCGAATCCAGAGCGTAGCCAACGCTATGCCGTGGACGAGCTGCATCGGTTGCTGCAACGGCATCCTGGAAGATACGCGGCTTTCTGGGCTGAGCCGATCGCTGGTGAAGGCGGTTATTACCCAGGCAGCTCCGAGTTCTTTCGAGCTCTTTGTGGTCCGCTTCGAAAGGCCGGGATTCCGATCATCTTTGACGAGATCCAGTCCTTCTCGCGAACGACGCGACCGTTCGCGTTCCAGCACTACGGGCTCGATGAGTTCGCAGACGTCGTAACCGTTGGCAAGGTCACACAAGTTTGTGCAACGCTGTATCGCGAGTCGTTCCAGCCGACTGGGCCGATCATCAGCCAAACCTTCACGGGAGCTTCGTCATCAATCGCAACCGGCCTTGCGATACTTGATGCACTCGAGGAAGCCAAATGTTTTGGCGAGCGAGGTCGAAACGCGGTGAGAGGCGAATACTTCCAAGCTGGCTTGGAGTCGTTGAGCCACAAATTCCCCTCATTGCTGAGCGGCCCCTTCGGCGAAGCAATGATGATCGCGATCACTCCCGGCGACGGAAGCTACGACGACGCAAAGCTGCTCATGGACACGATGTTCGATGTAGGGCTGCTCGGCTTTGTTTGTGGTGCGGATCCAACACGAATTCGGTTCTTGCCGCCGCCAGGAATCGCCACGGAAGCTCACATCGACTTAGCGTTGGAGTTGCTCGAGCAAGCATTGGTTCGAGTCGCGGCGATCAAGGAATCTGCGGCCGTTACAACAGCCTAAAGAGTAGCCATCATGTGGACGGTCCGAGCAGTCCAAATCGAAGACCTCGACAAGCTCGAAACGCTCATTCGCAGCGCTACTCGGGGACTGACAACATTACAACTCGATCGGGCACAACTCCTCGATCGAGTCGAGCAATCCGTGTTCGCGTTTTCCCGCACGGGGCAATCGACCAAAGACGAACCTTATGTCTTGGTGCTCGCCAACGATGAGAGCGGTGAACTTGTCGGTACGTCGACAATCTATGCCAAGACCGGTGGCCACCAAGCGTTTTACTCGTATCGATTAGTCACCAAGGAATGCTCGAGTAAGATGCTCGGAGTGTCACAAACGCGGACGATGCTCGTGATGAACCGAGTCCATGACGGACCGACGGAAATCGGCAGTCTGTTTCTGCGCGGAGCGTACCGTGGCCAGGGGCGCGGTCGTTGGCTATCGCTTGCACGGTTTACCGTGATCGCAGCGAAACGGGATCGGTTTGCCGCTCGTGTGATCGCCGAGATGCGAGGCAAGGCGGAGTCCGATGGCCGAGTGCCTTTTTGGGAAGCTGTTTCTGGGCGTTTCGTGCCGGTTGAGTTTTCGGTGGCGGATGCGATGAGCACGGTCTCGAAAGAGTTCATCGAAGAACTCATGCCCGAACACCCGATTTACTTCAATCTGTTGCCGATCGAAATTCGAGAGAGCATTGGGGAGGTGCACGATGAAACGCATCCAGCACTCGCGATGCTTCAAGGTCAGGGTTTTCAAAAGACTGATGAGGTCGATATCTTTGACGCTGGCCCCGTCGTGAGTTGTGCTACCGACGAGATCACCGCCGTGAAGAGTTCGTGGATGTGCCGCGTCGACCAGGTTGTCGACGAAAAGTCGATTTTGGATGAGAAGCCGAATGCGATTGTGGCATCCATGCAAAACGGGTTCACGAGCCTGCTCATGACGCTAGGCACAGACTCGCTCGCGGTCTCTGTCTCGGCCGCACGCGTACTCGGCGTCGAAGTCGGAAGCGAAGTCTGGGTGACACCGCTTTATTGATGATCAGTCTTAATTCGATCGGAACGCCTTATCGCGTGGCTTCATGCGTTGGACAGCTGACGACACCGCTTCTTAATTCGTAAGCTTGTGCGGTTGATGGGCAACGTGGCAGTTTGCCGTTGACGTAGTCCAATCCAACCAGTTCGCGAAGGTCTCGTGATGGCGCGGCGTCCTGTTCTTCGGTATAACGTTCCGCGAGTCCTTGCAGCATTTCGCGATGCATGTTGCATGCGTTCTGGTGAGCGCCCGTGGCCGGTTTTCGAACGTGAGCGATCCCGAGCGCCGCAACGGTCGCTACGATGATCACCGCGAGCATGATTTCAAGTAGTGTAAACGCAAGGCGACGAACAACGTTGTGTTGATGGAGCATTATTCGAGAACCTCAAACATATGGAACATCGGGGTGTAAATCGAAAGCACGATTCCGCCAATCATGATCGCGAGCAGAATGGTAAGTGTCGGTTCGAGCATCCCGACGCTAGCGTCGATTCGAGTTTCTAGCCGCTCTCGCAAGTGATTCGTTGTTCCCCGCATTGCCCGCTCGAAATCACCGGACTGTTCGCCGATCCCAACGAGTTGACACATCGTTGCCGGAAAATATCGATCGTGTTTGGCCAATTCCGTGCTGAGTCGCTCGCCACGTTGGACGCTGCGTTTGACATCCTCTACCGAAGCCCGCACAGCACGATTGCGAACGCAGTCCGAGGCCGCTTTCACCGCATCGACGGGTGTATAGCCGCATTCCACCATCGAGCAAATCGCTTCCGCGAATTGCAGTACTGCGGCATCACGTAGCCACGGACCAATGATGGGCAGTCGGAGCATGAAGGCGTCAGTACGTTGGGCGATCTCAGCGTTCTTTCGAGCTGTTTTCCAGAGCACAACAAACAATAGGACAGATGGAAGGACCATCCAGCCGTAGTTGATCACAAGGCGACTAATTTTTGTGACGACTTGTGTTACCGCTGGAAGCTCAACTCCACTGCTTGCATACACGTTCTCGAACTCAGGCACCACGAACGTGCACATGAAAATCATCAATCCGCCGCCCGCCAGCGTGATCATGATCGGGTACGAAACTTTCTTGATAATTCGTTTTCGCAGCGCGACCTTGCGCTCGACTTGTTCACAGATTTGCCCCATCGCCTTCTCCAGAGCGCCACTCTGTTCGCCAATGCGTACCTGTTGGATCTGCATGGTGGTGAATGTGCGAGGATACTGGCTCATTGCTTCACTGAGCGAACCGCCTGCTTCAATCACTAGCCGCATATGGATCAGCAGATCCCGATACTTCTTCATTGAATGGTCAGCCGCCAGCGACGAAAGGGCTCGCGGCATCGACAAGCCGTTTTCGAGCAGCATCATCAGCAACCGCAACAGTTGCGAGAGCTGGGTCAAGCCAATTCGCGCGGATCGACCTTGGCGTTTGGGGCCAACTTCGATCGCTTGCAATGTGCGAATCATGCGACCGATTTGGGAAAACAAACCGCTGCCTGAAGACGTTGCTGGGAGAGTCGAGGATCTAGACATCAATGATCGCTAATGAGTTTGGTTACGGGGCATGATTAGGCCAACGCGGCGTGAACGACCGGGTCCGTGTCACGGCGACCGCCAGCTTTCTTGGCTTCATTGCTGCGTCGGTCACCACTTGTCTTGAAGTACACTTCCTCGAGCGACGTACGTCCGGCGAGTGCCTGTTCGAGGCCCGCTCGCGAGAGTTCAACCATTCCGGCTTCGTTCGCGAGTTCTTGTAGCTTCGAATTTGACACGCCCGCTTCGATCCCTGCCGTGATCTCAGGCGTGATCGGCATGATCTCGAAGACGGGGATCCGGCCAGCAAACCCAGTGCCGAGGCATTTCTTGCAACCGACGCCACGATAGAACTGGGCGGAACGCGAAATCGTGCCTTCGGGGTCCAGGGAATCCAATAAGTTCTCATTGGGAGCGACGGGACGCTTGCAGTTCTCGCACACACAACGAAGTAATCGCTGTGCGATGCTGCCCAGAAGCGAGCCCGCAATTTTGAAACGGTCGACGCCAAGATCGCCCAATCGTTGCACTGCGCCCACCGCGTCATTGGTATGCAGAGTGCTGATCAGCAAGTGGCCAGTTAACGCAGCCTGAACCGCAGTCGATGCTGTTTCGCTGTCACGAATTTCGCCGACCATGATGACGTCAGGGTCTTGTCGCATGATGTACTTGAGCGCGTTCGCGAAGCCCATGCCGTACTCGTTGTCGCTTTGTACCTGGTTAATTCCGGAAAGCCGATATTCGACAGGGTCTTCGACGGTGACGATGTTGCGATCAACATTGTTCAAATGCTGGAGTACGGCATAGAGCGTGGTGCTCTTACCACTGCCGGTTGGTCCCGTGACGACGAACATGCCGTGCGGTTTGTCGATCATGGCACGCAGCATGGTGTTATCGCGTTGGGTCATACCCAGCTTGTCGAGTTCGAACGTGCGAGCACCTTCATCCAGAAGACGCAGTACGAGTTTTTGACCGTCGACAGTGGGAATGCCGCTCACACGAAATCCCACACGTTTGCCATTCTCAAATACAGCAAGATTGCCGTCCTGAGGTCGGCGATTCTCGGTGGTATCCATGTCAGCCATGACTTTGATGCGGATAATGACGGATTGTTCAATGTGGTTGGGAATCGTCATGATCTGTTGCAATTCACCATCGACCCGGTAACGCACTCGCATTTCCGGCTTATGCGGTTCGAGGTGTATGTCGCTCGCTCCAGCCGTGGCGGCTCCCGATAATATCGCTTGCACTAGTCGAACCACTGGAGCGTCTTCTTGCTCAGTCATGCGCAGCGACGAGACGCTCGTGTCTTCGCCGGAAGCTCGGAGCTTGTGCAGTTCCGAAATCTTCATGTCGACGATGGTTTGTCTCGCAACGCTGCGATCGTCATAAACGCGGCTAATCAATCCTGCGATGTCTTCGGCTAGCGCGACAGCCGGAAGGATCTGATAACCAGTCATCAATTCCGCTTCAGCGATTGTCTCGATGTCATCGGGTGCCACCATCGCGAGAGTCATCAAGTGACCCGAGATAGCAATTGCACAGGCTTCATTATCACGGGCAAAATCCAACGGAATGAGACGGGCGATTTGGGGGTTTACAGTGGTCGGGTCAATGTCGACGTAAGGGACACCAAATTGTTCCGCGAGCGCACGACCGAGCTGACTCGTTGAAAGTAGCTGTTGCTCTACGAGCCAATCGCCCAACATGATCTCGCGAGGTTTACTCGCGAAAGACTTTTCCATTTGTTCGGCGGTGAGCGTTCCTTGCTCGATCAGTACGTCGCCAAGTCGTCGCATGGTGTTAGTCTTCTATGCTTAAAAGAGTTGGAATGCCCATCGTTTCGATGGGACTTCAGGTGCTTGCAGTAACTTTTGGATTTTGTCTTCAAATACCGTTGGATCAAACGGCGTGATTAAATAATCTTGCGTTCCCGCGTGAAACGCACGTTCAACGGTCTCGAGGCTTGGATCAAGTGAGAACACGAGTGCCGGGAGATCCGTTGCCGAGTATTCCGTTCTCAGTCGAGCGAGCCACTCCAGTCCGTCACTATCAACTAGTTTTGTATTGACGATCACGATTCGTGGTTGTTCTCGCTCGATCTCTATGAGGGCTTCGGCACCGCTGCCACAACAGTCGATGCGGTAACCCAGTAGCTCGAGTCGATAGGAGGCGAGCTCAGCGAGGACCGGTTCGGACTCGACAAGCAGCAGACGATTGTTGGTTGGTTCAGGCATAGCAAATGATTCCTCGGACGAAGTGTGCCGATGACAGAACGCCGCCCCGTATAAGAGGGTGAATGCACCTTGGTCCTTAGGAATCTAGGTCACGGATCCGCTATGTTGCATTTTGTCAACAGAATCTGAGAAGTGTTTCCAAATCTCAGATACTCTTCGTGTCCCGACGAACCATCACAACCGTTAGAGCCCGCGCGAGCGTCATAGAGTGTGGTGAATAGCAAGCTGGATTGGTGTCAGCTTGCCCGCGGACCCCCGCTTGTGACGCAAAGTTGCTTTACACGTATATCTGAAAACGCGGTCGCTCAAAGCGGTCACGCTATATGCCTTGCACCAATCCAACGTGTAACGACAAATGCTCATATTCATTATCGCCGCAATTGGCTTACTCGTTTCCTATTGCATCGGCCGCCAAAATTCACCAACGCGGAGTTCTTCCGTCGTACCGGATCGGGTGCAAAAAGCACTCGATACGTTGACGGAGGGATTGTTAATCGTTGACGAACACGAGCGGATCGTTCTTTCGAATGATTCCTTTTCCGAAACCACGGGCCTGGAGAAGCAATCGATCTTGGGACAAAAGATCGATCGTTTACCCTGGGTTTGGTCACTCAGTATCAAAGGAACGAGTCCGTGGGCACGGTCGCTCAGCGAAGCGATTTCGCTCACTGACCAGATGATGTTGCTTGAGCGAGAGAACGGCGATCGGCGTTATTTGCTCATCAATAGCAATCCAATCGCTGAACTTGATCACGGAATACGGGGTGTCTTGCTGACGTTTCGCGACGTGACTGATGTTGAGTTGCGTCGCAGTGAAATGGAACGCTCGCTTGCCATGCTTCGCACCTATCGCGAGCAGATTGGCAACCAAAATAGCGAGCTGCAACGACTCGCATCTCGTGACCCGCTCACCGGTTGCTTGAATCGCCGTGAGTTTTTTGATGCGGTCCATCCCATTCTAGGCGAAGCGCACCTGGGCGATTCAAACGTCGCATGCTTGATGGTGGACAGCGACCACTTCAAACAGATCAATGACAATCACGGACATTCCGTCGGCGATGAAGTCTTACGTCGCATTGCCAATACTCTTCACGAAACTGTTGGCGACTCTGGTCTCGTTTGCCGATATGGTGGCGAAGAATTCTGTGTCGTGTTGCCAAATCAGGACTCCCGGACCGCCCTGGTTGTCGCTGAGAAAATTCGCATCGCGATCGAGGGGCTTCGTTTTGATGAACCAAAAGAACTTCGCTTGACTGTGAGCATCGGTGTTTCTGAATTCGAGAGTACCGACGAAGATGCCGTCGCGATTATCCAGCGAGCGGACCAGTGCTTGTACGTTGCAAAAGAAACAGGTCGTAATCGAGTCGTTATCTATGACCCGTCCGTCGCCGAATCACCTCAAACAACTTCAACCGTTCACGCCTCCAAAAATAACACCCCGGTCCATGAGTATGACCGCGAACGCTTGATACCCTTCGAAGCTGTAACGGCACTCGTCAGTGCACTGGCGTATCGAGATCGCGAGACGGCCGAACACTCCCGGCGCGTTGCCGATCTTTGCGTGATGGCAGCGACGGGATTGCTTGACTACCGTTCAACGTACATTCTTGAGACGGCGGCGATGTTGCACGATATCGGCAAGATTGGTGTGCCGGACCATATTTTGTCCAAGCCAAGTCCGCTTTCGCGCGAAGAGTGGAAGTTGATTCGCCAATATGACCGCATGGGTGCTGGCATTATCGCGGGGACATTCAATTGTGAAGAACTTGACGAAGTAATTCGATGTCTGCACACACCCTACGGCTATCGAGCTAGCAGCGAGTCCGAACCCGCCGGTCCGAATCTACCGTTGGCTGCACGATTGCTATCGATCGCTGATGGTTATGATGCCATGCGATCGGATAAGCCGTATCGCAAGGGACGCAGTCACGATCAGTGTATCGCGGAATTACGTCGTTACGCCGGCGTTCAATTCGATCCTGAACTCGTTGAGCACTTTGCAAAAGTCGTAGGGCCGGAATCTGTAACGAACTGTCCAACGAGCGGCAAAATTTCAAAACGAACCGCGATGCAGTTCGGTATGCAAATCGAACGCTTTGCACGAGCAATCGATGCGAAAGACACTGTGGGGCTCAAGATGCTAGCCGATGAGCTCTCGACGATGGCCCGCGAGCATCGCATTGACGCAATCGCCGATGCTGCGAGTCGATTGCATCATGCTGCCGAAGACGAGAACGCCCAGTGGCTGCGTTTGCTCAATGACACTCAACTCATCCTGGAAATGTGCCGTGCCACTCAGCGAGTCTTTCTATCGCCACCGGCCCCAGTGCAGCAATCGTCTTAAGGATTGTTCGACGAAATCAAGTTGTTGAGCGTGTAATAGGCTTGGCTGTGTAGGAGTTTCTCACCCGCGGCCGATCGTACGCCCTTCGCATCAAGCTCATGCACATGGCCGCGCATCAACCCACTGACGACAAGTCTTGCATGCAGCCCGTCATCCGAAACTTCGACTACAGAAATGGTCGGTGTGGTGTGATCCACTTCGGGACTACCGTACTGGGAGCGATACTCATACGCATACGTTTTGAGCGTATAGCTGTTGACGTCTTTGGCTGTTGCCGCATCAGCGGGCTTTGTAAACGTCAAGTCAAACCCGTCGGGTGTTAAACGCATCTCCTTGATTTCCATGGGAAGCTGCCCAGTCCAGTCGACGCGTTCAATCGCGAATGGAAGTCGGCCTGTTGAGCCCCAGCCTCGATTCGTACCGCCAACAAAGAGACTCCCCGAAGGCGTCATCTCCACGCCAACGTTCCCACTGCCGAATCCTTTGAGGAACGGAAAGCAGGCACCTTGGTAACGTCCATCCACCTTCTCCAGGAATACTCGCATAACGGTACTGTGCGTTTGGTCGCCGACGAACAATTGGCCGGGGAATGGTCCAAACTTTCCATTCGTTGAATCACATGCGATCCCCGAAGCACTTTGGCCCATTTTTGAATACGGGAACAACACGGCCGGGACATCAAGCTGTTCGATTCGGTCCGCTTGGATGTGAAGTCGACTGCCGCTCTCCGGTTCGATCGGCTTGTCGCCCATTTCGTCGTCACAAAGTTTGAACCACTCAAAGCCGCCTGGGTGGCCGACGAACTTACCTTGTCGAAGCGGTTTCAATCCGCAGGTTCCATTCCAGGGGCCTTGGTTGTCCGTGTAGAACAAGTCGCCTTCCAAATTCGTGCCGACGCCGCCGGGTGAACGAACGCCACTGGTCATCGGAGTCACGTTGCCGTCGGGTGAAATCTTCATCGCCCAACCGCGAAACGGCACGTTACTGCTGAAAGAACCCGTTAAACAAAGCGTCACCGCCATGTTGCCTTGTGCGTCGAACTTCGATCCGAATGCGTACTCGTGATAGTCACCGGAAATGCCCCAGCCATCGGCATACGTTTCGAACACATCGGCCAGCCCGTCACCATCCGTGTCACGCATTCGTGTCACTTCCGGTCGCTGGGTCGCGTACAACCATCCATCGCGAGTCGACAGACTCAGTGGCTCATGCAGTCCACGAGCGAACACTTTGAACTGGTCTGCCGCGACGCGTTCATCAAACGGTCGCTCGATCATGAAGATGTCACCGCGTCGCGAGCACACAGCCATGCGTCCATCGTCCATCAACTGGAATCCGCATGCTTCGATGGTTTCGTCCAACGGTGTTTCGAAACGCGTGATCTTGTAGTAGTCGGACTCGGCGGCGTCTTGGGCAATCGCATGCTGTCCAAGCGACAGCACCACAACGAACACGAATACGCTGAATCGGCTTAAGGAGAAAGTAGTTTTCATATCTAGGTTTACCAAGTTATTTCTTGCAATAGTTCGATTCGTTTGCCAGTGGGAAGCAACACTCGTAATTCGTCTTCCCCAGCAACAGAGACTTGTTCCACTTGGACGCCGATTATTTTCACGTCATACAAGTCATTGATGCGATAGCTACCTTCGCCGGTTGATTTAATTTTCCCGCGGGCGGCACTCCACACGAGAGTGGCGGCGGTTGCAGGGCTCATTGGCGTAACGATGATGGTACGACGCAGACCGACACGGCCTTCCTCAGTAACGACGATCGGCTTGTCTTCGATGAGATAATCGTCAGTTTCGTATTTGAATGTTGGCATGCCGGCGTAATCCAACACATATCCGCGGAACTTCGCACCCCGATCACGTAGTGATTGCTCTGGCCATGCCTCGTTGATGGATTTTAACGCACTCACGGACGGACTCGACGGAAGCTCGACGATCGCATCACCGAGTGGTTGCTGGCTGCCTTGGCCGCGGTTGATCCAATGTTTGGAGGCATCAATGAAACCGTTTTTCCAAATCTGGACGATCGTCATTTGATCGGCATCCCAGACAAGATTGATGTCACCTGGATAACCGACAGCAATGCCACGAGGGCTCGAACCAGTGATGAAGTTACGATAGATCCGAGGTCGAGCATCGGGCGAAAGAACGATTGCCCCGGCTACCAAACCTACTGGAGGCTTCGCGTCACTGCCTTGCGACAGGTAACGCCACATTGCATCGACTTGCTTGCCAGGATCGCCGTCGTAGACGCTTGTGAGTGCTGACTTCCCTTCAAGGAAGCTCGACGGCATTCGCGTCCCCGGTCGGTATTTCTGTGGATCGAGCAAGTATCGATAAAACCACTCGGGACGCAATCGCTCGGTCATCTTGAGCATGTCGATCGCACCGATGCCACCACCGGTCTCATCGCCAAAACGGTGACACTTGATGCATGCGAGGCCGGAATTGCCCACGCAAACGCGACCGGCGCCGATCACGTTGATTTCCGTATCGTCCAGCGCAACCGTTGGCATTTCGTCACGACGATCGAGCTTCTTAACGGCTTCGTGCCATTTCGCGAGGTGCTCGTGTCCGAAAGCCGGCATCCGTGTTTTCATATACGGTCGTTCGCTAGCGCCTTCATTGGATAGCTTTACCAGGTAAGCGTCATTGAGTTTGTCGCCAACACCATCCAGCGGCGGCGGCAAACGGCCTTCAATTCCCATTTCTGGCGTCGTCGTTTGAAACCACGCATCGCGATCCACTTCCACGCCACCCACTCCATCGCGAGCATGACAAGCGAAACAGTTCAGCGAGGCCATCGTTAGCTCGATGTGACCAGCATCATCGACGGTCAAATCTCTTGATTCGCTGCGCAGCTTCAATGCGGCTCGAACGGATTCACGCTGAGTCGCTGTGAGTTCATAGTCAACAGCTGGCGATTGAACATCATCAGCCAAGCAGCCTTTCGTCGCGTCAAGTTCCTTCAGTGGCTTGCCAGCAATATTGGCAAGTTGTGGCTCACGTTCATCGACTGGCTCGAAGCGGTGGCAATTTACACAGCCCGTCGTCACGAAAAGCTGTTTCCCTTTCTCGACTAAGTTTGCCTCTGCTTGGAACTGGTTGGGAACAAGATTCAGTTCTTGATCGCGACCGGGATCCTCGACCAACTCACCAATGTCGAGCCAGCCTAGGTCTGGATCTTTTACTTCAAGATCCAAAACGGCTTCGCCGCCACCTTGAAAATACGAAACGACGATTTCATGAACGCCTTCGTCGAGTTTGACCCTTCCGTTCTTGGTTGTTGCTGGATGGATACCGTCGTTACTGATGTCCTTGTCACCAATGCGAAGGCTTGCTCCGTCATCGCTTGTCAAACGGAAAGCCACTTGGCCAGGGCGATCGACGCGGATGTTCGCGGTGAACGTAACGCCGTAGTTCGAGCCGGGTTGGATGTCGTCGATCTTGAGACCTTCCACTTCGCTGATGCTTTTGACTTCGAGATTTGCAAAGTCAGGTAGGTTTTCCCAGCTGCCACGATAAACACGACGTGTGAATTTGCCACGTGTCGCTTTCACGACAACGTCACGCAACAGATACGCTGCAATTTGTGACGCTTCACTTGAGTCTTGTGTCAGACGCGGCATTCGTCCGCCACTTCGAACCAAGTGCGGTTCCAGTAAAAACTTCGATAACGATGGCAGTGTGTATTTCTGGCTTAAGTTGCCAAACTGAATCGTCGTTGATGCGGGCGTTGGGGCGCCTTCTTGTGACCCGTGACAGGCAACACATCCGATCGAATGATAAAGATCTTTACCACGATCTGCAGCGGATTGCGGTACCGTTCGATCCGAGAGCTTTCCGGCACTGTGGGTAAGCAGAAAACTCGTGATGGCTTCTGCGTTCGCGGCCCGTTGATCATCGGATAAGTGCGACCAAGGGTCCGGCATCACCGTACCCGATTGAGTCGCGTGCGGGTGAGCGATCATGTCAACGATGGCGTTGGGCCGCACACGGCCAGCGATCGCGGAAAGATCGGGGCCACGCTGTATCGGCAACGATGCGTTGCCATGACTTGCGTGACACGCGTCACAGGCCAGCGAGCTGATCAGCAACTCACCGCCTCGGGCTTGCTTCGATGCATCCTGGGCAAAGAAACGTTCGTACGCAGGAACGATCGGACGTCTCGCGTCTTTCTCGGCATCGCGCGGGAGAATCCAGATGTTTTGAAAGCGAATGGGATTTCCGTGGTCTTGCAAATAAATCGGTCCGGGCTCCGGACCCGCTTTCATCGGTGCCGCACGTGTGGGCTTCGCCACTGCAACGTCGCTTTGGACCAAGACGCCGTTGACTCTTGCCGTGATTCGGGCCGGTGCCGTTTCTTTACCGTCGGCGTCATAACGAGCGGCCGTGAACTGGACGTCATACGTTTGCCAACTCAGCGGCGGAAAACACATGTTCAAACTCGGATCGCTGACTTCATAGATCCCGCCGGTCTCGTTATTCAATCCTTTCAAGCCGAATGAATCGAGGATTTGGGTTTCGTAGCGACCTTGATGGTAGACACCACTGTTTCCGCGAGCTTGCCCGTTCGCGGAGGGCATGAAGGGAGTGCGAAATTCCAAGTGCAATTGGTAGTCGCGGAATGTGTCTTTGCTTTGCGTGCCTTGAACCAGAAGCCCGTCCGGTGACAGCTTCCCGCCCTGCCAATGTTTCTCCACCGACGCCGGTGTTCCGTCAAACAGCACAATCGCGCCAGCCGGCGGTGTAGCGCCAAGCGTCGGACTCTTTCGCTCGACGCGTTTGAGACCCATCGACTCCGCCAAATCAACAATGAGATCAGCATCCCCATCGAGTTGACGTGTTTCAGTCCCATTCCAACCCGCACCGGGAAGTCCGCCTTCGAAAACCACGATATCGAATTCGCCATCGCCGCGAGCGATCACTTGCATCGCTTTGTTTTCGCCTGCGTATTCACCCTGGACGAGGAAATCCGGATTCGCCTTGGCGTCTTCGATGCGGTCGATCACAACCGGCTGGGCGTACCCAGTCGTCGCAAGAACTAGCGTCGCAAAAAATAAGATGGTGGAAAGCGACAAAACTCGCACCCGAAATCTCGGGTACTGGCGGAGCTTCAGCGGAGCTTGCGACATGTTGAAACTGAAAAAGAGGTAGGACGATATTGGCGAGGCACCTTAACCGTGCCCATTCTACACGGATCGCGAGACAACGTTGCTAACCGACGAAGCTGCGTTTTTAGCTCCCTAACGCCGACGACTCAGCCAAAACTCAAGCAAATCCGCGATCTGTTCTTCTTCCAGCTGTTCGTGAGCCAACAACTCGTCGGCGACCGACGCGATCGCGGCCCAGCAATCGTCGTCGCGGAGTCGACGTTCGAGCTCGACACAGGCGATACGAAGCAATTCCAGCTGCCGGTTGCGATCCCTCGACAATGCACTGACGCACCGCACGGCATGCTCCCAGTCCGCTTGCCAGGGGGCGTAACGTGCTGGCTCGATCCGCTCACCACGATAAATCATCTCCGCAATCGGTCCCGCGAGTACCGAAAGCAACTCTCGTTGCAGCTGCCAAGTCGCAGCGGGAAGAATGCGGCCCCAGTTCACTCGAACGTCTCCGAATCGCTCCGGGAGAAACTCGTCCGCTTCCCCCCACAGCCCCAC
>JBGTAI010000172.1:0-19978 GCA_041749955.1 Pirellulaceae bacterium
AAGGAAACCACTTCGGGATCGAGTCGTTCGTCTACTGGCGTGACTTGTCGGTCTGTTTTAGTCTGGTTCATGGCGTATCCTTGTGCCCACTTCGGGCGGCTGAGGTGTTGAAGTTTCAGCAGGATGCGCCACCTTTTTCATTTCTTCAAGAACACAACTTTCGACAATAACTCTTTCGTAACCAGGTGGCAAGCCAACTTCGACGCGTTCGATCTTTCCGAGAACTCCATTTCGCACCAACTCCACAGCCCGCCGAAACTCCGCGTCACTTCGTTGCTGGGAGCCAGTTTGAAATACGGCCTGGCGTTCTTTAACTTCCTTGCAAACTTCCAAGCCTTCGCTAAACCAATGCGTGACGGGCTTCTCGCAATACACATCCTTGCCGCTGCGAAGAGCCGTTAGCGTACACAGCGCGTGCCAGTGATCTGGGGTCGCGATAACGACTGCATCCAAATCCTCTCGTCCACAGACTTCGCGAAAATCCACCACAGATTCTGGTCGCGGCTTGCCCTTCTTCTCCACATGATTCTGCGCCCCCTCACGACCAAACGACTGGCCTTTGCCCCAAACGTTGTCTCGATAATGCAGTCGATCGACATCACACACCACGGTGACGTCGACATCATCTTGCTTGAGCAACTCGTCGAGCAAATTGAAGCCTCGTGAACCGAGGCCGATCACACCGACGCGAATGCGATCACTTGGCGCCGGCCGCTGCTTTTTGCTTTGAGCGGATGTCGTTGCAGCCCAGGGTGTCGCTAGCGCCACGCCAGCCATCGCGTTAAAGCGGCGTCGACTCAATCGAGAAAGGTCTTTGGACATGAGAGAAGTTCAGTAGAGGTGGGAATCATCGATCACAGCTTGCATCGAGGGTGCAACGAATTTACTCCAATCACCTCGACGCAGCAAACAGTTCCGAATTCGCTACGGCTGGACTGCGTTAACGCGTGACACTCGGCGTCGCCAGTCCGCTATAACTGACGCCTGAGAATCGTCGTGCGGGTCATGCAGTCCGACAAGACATCCCCCCTTTCTCCCCGCCACACGCTAAAACTCCTACTCGATCGCTCATCATGGCATCCGTCCACATCCGAACGCTGGATCGAACCGCTGAAGTCGCTTGGTTCTCAGCCTTGTGCGGTGACGACTACGAATTTCTTGGTGTTCACGACGATTCGCTCCGCAGCAGCTATGAGCACTGCGGTGACATCGTTCGTAAAGCTGACATCAACGGCTTTCAAAACGTGTTGCTGCCATCGGGATGGATCGTTGGCCAGGACGCGTTGACGTTCGCGGCCGCGATGGCGCCGCAAACGACGCAAATTAACCAGCTCGTTGCATTGCGAATGGGCGAAGTTTGGCCGCCGATGCTCGCTCGAGCAATCGCCACAGTGGATCACATCGCCAAGGGTCGGCTGTGCATCAACATCATTTCATCCGACATGCCAGGCACGAAGGAAAGCAACGAAGTCCGTTATCAACGTAGCAGCGAGATTATCCAGATTTTGCAAAAGCTATGGACGACGGATGGGGCGTTCGAATGGCAAGGCGAGTACTACCAGATTTCGCTGCCGTCCACGGATGCAGCCAAGACGTATCAACAGCGTGGTGGGCCGCTGATGTACTTCGGAGGCATCTCACCAGCGGCACAAGACCTGTGTGCCAAGCACTGCGACGTGTTCTTGATGTGGCCGGAAACGGAAGACCGTATTCTCGAAACGATGCGAGGCATGTCCGATAAAGCGGCATCGTATAATCGCGTCATCGATTTTGGATTTCGAGCCCACGTGATCGTTCGGGAAACAGAGAAAGAAGCTAAGCAAGCTGCGGATCGATTGATTTCGAAGCTCGATCTCGCCAAGGGGCAAGAGATCAAGAACCGTTCGATGGACAGCCAAAGTGCTGGTGTGAAGCGCCAAGACGAATTGCGAGCGCAGAGCAAGGACCTGTATATCGAAGATCACCTGTGGTCGGGCATTGGACTCGCTCGCAGCGGTTGTGCCAGCGCGATTGTGGGTGATCCTGAGCAAGTGCTCGCGAAGCTGAATCGCTACATGGATATGGGCATGCGTTCGTTCATTCTGAGCGGGTACCCGCATCTCGAAGAATGCGATCTATTTGCGAAGTACGTGTTGCCTCGCATCCCGACCTGTCGGCTCAATGAAGCTCAAGGTCGACTTGTGGCTGATCCCGTCACACCACTGACGACCGCGCCGCGACGATAACCCCCAGCTCGTTAGCTGTGTTGACGTTCACGTTTATCTACTCGTTATCTAGCCTACCCATCAACTAGCCTTTCCATCATGTCGGAACCTGTTCGTTTTGCGTTAGCTGGCTTTGGGGCCTGGGGAAAGTTCCACGCCCAATCCATCGCTGAGAACCCGAATTCCAAACTCGTTGCGATCGCCGCACCCACGGACACATCGCGCCAGGAAGCTGGGTCGCTTTATCCAGATGCTCAAATCTTCTCGGATGCAAACGAGATGATCGCGACGGCCGCATTCGACATCATCGACATCGTCACGCCCAGCAACACGCACCGCGATATCGCGCTGGCGGCGATCGACAAGGGAAAACACATTCTCTTGGAGAAGCCGATGGCGATCACGCTCGAGGATTGCCAAGCGATCGTGTCCAAGGCCAACACGGCGGGCGTGCATCTTGCGGTCGGCCATGAGCTTCGACTTTCATCACAGTGGGGCGAGATCAAGAAGATTATTGACAGTGGCACGATTGGCGATCCGCAATATGTGCTGGTTGAATTGCTTCGCAAACCGTACCGATTAGGAGCGAGCGGTTGGCGATACGATCAAGATCGCGTCGGCAGCTGGGTGCTTGAAGAACCGATCCACTTCTTTGACTTGGCCCGTTGGTACTTGGAGTCGAGCGGCGATCCCGTTGAGCTTTACGCTTACGGAAACTCGCGTGACGCCGAACGAAAAGGGTTGTTCGATAATTTCAGTGCCATGTTCAAGTATCCCAACGGATCGTACGCCGTTGTGTCGCAAACGCTGGCGGCGTTCGAGCACCACCAGACTGTGAAAGTCAGTGGCACGAAGGGAGCGTTGTGGGCTGGTTGGAGTGGTGCACTTGATCGAACGCTCGAGCCGACGAGCTTCCTTCGCGTGTTTGATGGCGAGACCGTTCACGAAATCGAGCTGGAGCGGATGAGCGGTGAAGTCTTTGAGCTGAGAGAAGAAATTGCACAGTGCATCGAGATGGTGCGTCACGGTACGAAACCGATTGCGACTGGCGTCGACGGGTTGTGGTCAGCCGGTTTGTGCCTGGTTGCCGAAGAATCGATTCGCCAGCAGAAGCCGTTGCCTGTATCGAACATAGGTTGCATCGAATGAAGTCTGAACCGACTGAGTTACCTGAATCGGACACGTTAGCTGAATCGGGTAAATGGTATGCCGGCGTGACGCGGTACCAATGGCTCGTTCTGACCGTTGCGTCACTGGGTTGGGTCTTCGATGCGTTCGAAGGCCAGCTATACAACATCACTCGCGGCGATATGTTGCCCGAGTTGCTCGACGTCGCGAAAGATCATCCGAGCGTGGCGTCTTGGGGTGAGAAGTTCCTCGGCATCTTTTTGATCGGTGGGACGATGGGCGGTTGGCTCTTCAGCTCCATGGCCGACCGCTGGGGTCGCAAGCCGGTGATGGCGTTGACGATTTTGTTCTATTCCGTCTTCTCTGGACTCACCGCTTTCGCGACTGAGATTTGGCACGTCGGTGCGCTGCGTTTCTTGGTCGCGATGGGTGTCGGTGGCGAGTGGGCTGTTGGTGCGGCCTTGGTCGCAGAAGTCTTTCCGAAGCGAGCGAGAGAGCGAGCCAGTGGAATCTTTCACTCGACGAGCGTCGCAGGTTTGTGGTTGGCTGCGGCAGTCGGCTTGGCCGTCGGTGCGAATTGGCGTTGGGCGTATTTGGTTGGCATCGTGCCGGCGCTGTTGGTGCTTTGGGTACGCGTCAGTGTGAAGGAGCCAGAGACATGGAAGAACGCCAAGGAGACCAAACGCGAACGCATGGGCAGCTACAGTGAGTTGCTTGGCACGCCGATCTGGCGATCGCACGCAATCTTCGGCGCGTTGCTCGCGATGGTGGGACTAGCGACGTTCTGGGGCGTCGTGATCGCTGGGCAAGACCTCGCAGCGGACTTACTTCGAAAACTCGGCGACCCAGACGCCTCGAGAAAATCCAAGATCGCATTCGGATTCATTCAAACAGCTGGAGCCGGCGCTGGGATGCTCGCATTCGGCCCGCTCAGTGCGGTTTGGGGGCGACGATCGACGTTTGCGTTCATGCACGTGATGGCGCTCATCATGACGTTGTGCGTGTGTTGGTTGCCGTACCAATTCAACAGCTACGCGATGATGTTGTGCCTGTTGCCGATTTTCGGATTCTTTGCACAAGGCATCCACGCTGGTTACGCCGTCTACTTCCCCGAGCTATTTCCGACGCACTTACGAGCCACCGGCGCCGGGTTCTGTTTCAACACCGGCCGCATCCTTGCCGCGCCCGTATTGATTTGGGGATCCGCTTGGATGAAGTCAAATTTTGAATTGCCAGTCGCGATCACCGTGCTCGGATTCATGTTCTTGCTCGGACTCGTTTTCCTCATGTTCCTACCGGAAACCAAAGACCAGCCCCTGCCCGAGTGATTGAGTTGTGTTTGTGTTTTCGAATGGCGTTAGTGCTATGATGGTTGTCTGAGTGTGCACTTTTCCTATTGGGTTGCTGGTTGCCTTCTCGCGCAGCATCAGCACGCCTCCCTCCAATGTTAGGTAGAAGCTAACGATGTTTTTCCATTATCACCGGGTCGCTACGTCCTTCGTTCTGGTTGCTTTGATTTTCTCTAGCTTGTTGGTTGGCGACCGTACGGTCGTCGCGGCGGAGAAGCCGAATGTGTTGATCATCACGGTGGATGACATGAGCGCGGATTCGCTTGGGGTGTTCGGTTGTGAAATGCCAGACACCTCGCCGAATATTGATGCGCTCGCACACCAGGGGATGCGATTCAATCGTGCCCACGTTGTTGTTGGGAACTGTTTCCCGTCTCGCAACGTGATGTGGTCGGGGCTGTACCCGCATAGCACGGGTGTTGAGGGCTTCTATCAAGTACGCGATGCGAAGCACTTGCACTTAGCCGATTTGATGCAGGGTGCTGGTTATTACACGGGGATCCAACACAAAGTATCGCACTCGACGCCATATTCGCCTTATCCAGCTTGGGACGTTGATCTCGATGCCGACGCTAGCGGCAAGAAACGTGACGTCAAAGCAGCCCAGTCGTATTTTGATGGGGCGAAGCAAGGCATCAGCGAAGCTCGTGAAGCGGGCAAGCCATTCTGTTTGCTGATGAATGTGGCGGATCCGCACAAGCCGTTTTATGCCGAGGGGCGAGCCGGTGCGACTGTGCCGGATGACAACGTGCCCTCGCGAGTGTTCACGTCCGAAGAAGTCGCGATTCCCGGTTTCCTATTTGATGATCCAGTGGTTCGAAAGGAATTGTCGCACTACTACTCGAGTGTTCGTCGTGCCGATGATTGTGTCGGTGCGATCCTGAGGGCACTGGATGAGTCCGGGCAACGTGACAACACGGTAATTTTGTTTCTTTCCGATCACGGCATGCCGTTGCCGTTCGCGAAGACTCAAGTCTATCACCACAGTTCGCATACGCCGTTGTTCATGATCGTGCCGGGGGTGACGATAGCAGACGCCGTGGATGAGCAACACATGATCTCGGCAGTGGATATTCTGCCGACACTGCTGGAGTTGACTGGTATCGAGCATCCCAAGCGCGTGGATGGTCGTTCTTTTGCGACGTTGCTCCGCGGCGAGACTCAGGCCAACCGCGACTTTGTGATCAAAGAGTACAACGAAAACTCGGGCGGCTCCCGCGATCCGATGCGATCGATCCAAACGCAGCGGTATCTTTATATCTTCAACCCGTGGTCCAACGGCACGCGAGTGATGGCTACGGCAACCACGGGGACGTCGACGTACCGTCGGATGGCGGAATTAGCCAAAACTGACACGAACCTTCATTTGCGCCACGACCTTTACCAGCACCGTGTGCCGGAAGAACTGTACGACATTCAAAGCGATCCTGATTGCTTGAACAATCTCATCAATTCCCCGGAGCACCATTCGGAGCTTATCAAGCTGACAACAACGCTTGAAAAGTGGATGCATGATACCAACGATGGCATGCTCGAGGTGTTCAAAAGCCGCGGCGATGATGCTGTTCGCGAAGCGTATGTTTTGGCCCAGCAAAAAGAGGCGGATGAGCGGAAAGCTGGCAAGACCAAAAAGGCGGCTCCAAACACGAAACGCAACGATGCAAAATCAACACCTCGCAAGAAGAGCGGTTCGTTGATCACGTTTGCAAAGCCAGAAGCACGCATCGATGGCAAGCAAATCACGGTTCGCATTGAGCACAAGCTGCCAAGCGATCTCGGCGAGCAGGTACTCACAGTGACATTCAAAGGCGGCAAGGAAGGCAGCCGACTGGATCGAAAAGCCGTCAACGCAAACGGCAACGGGACTGCGGAAGTCACGTTCGACATCCCAGACAACGTCGCCGACGTCGTGAGCTTCGCGGCGTTTGTTGGCGAAGACTTCCAGCAGAGCTTGGACCATATTCAGTCCACGCCGATGTCGTCCGCACCCACACCACTGGCGAAGTAGAGCTTCGCTTTCTTACTCGCTCGAAACGGCCTTCGTAGGCGGCAACGTCATCGGTTTATGGTTCATCGCTTGCCCAGGCGGAACTTGCTCCATCCGCCGGATACAGCGGCTGTACCAAGGTCCGCAAGGCAGCGTACCGTAGCCATCCGGTGACGCGTTCTCGAAATCCATGTCTGGCATGAACGGATAGCTTTCATTACGCAAGTCGGGCCAGAAGTTGACTTGGTCGACTTGGAGTTGTTCCAAGTCAAGGAAGAATTGGATGCGGTCGCCAATGTAATTGATGTGCTGTTGTGCCACGGAGCTGAGTGATCGCGTGTAGGCTTGTTGTGCCTCGAGAAAGTCCCGAGCTGACACGTTGCCTTGCCCCAAGGCGACTTGCATTCGGGTGCTCGTGACTCGATCGTACGCGAGTGCGGCACTTGCGATCGCGATGTCGTACTGGTTTCGATCCAGCTCAATGGCACGCAAGTCGTTTCGAATGCCGAGTTTGACCAGGTCTTGAGCTTCGATCAATTGCCGAAGTGAGACGTTGTAATTGATCAGTGCAAAGCGATAGTCGTTCCGTTCGCTGCGGCGATTCAACGGAGTATCAAAGTCCATCGACAATTGCGTCGTGCTGTCTTTGAACGAGAAGTCAAGCGGGTTGTTCGAACCGGCCCGAGTGCGAATCGCTTGAGACGCGCGCAAGTTCAGAATACTGCGCAGGTCATCGCCGGCATACTTGATCTGGCGCCACGAGTCGGCGAGTTGACCGCGTTGGTTCATTAAGTCCAAACGCTGGACCAGGGCCGTTAGCATCGCTTCGTCCATATCCACATCGAGTGCGGCCAAACCCGTCCCGCCAGGGATTTGATCTCGAATGGTGAGGACAGCATCCACCAAGCGTTCGAGGTCCGCTTCGGTTTTTGCCATCGTGATCCCCGAGTCTTCGAGCGAGCGTTGAATCTGGTCCTCCAACTTTTTGGCTGAAGCGAGTCGATCTTGGGCGACCGAGATCAGGAGCGGCAATTGCGCAGCTTGTTCGGCAAACGGAACTCCCTCGAGTTTTTCGTCAAGGTTCTTGAATGCCTCGACTTCTTTAATCCACGATTCAGCAAACTCGTCGATCTTCGATTTTGCGGGCGAATCCTTTGACGCCTCATCTGATTGCTCGGTGACTTGCTGCAAAAGCAGGATTTCCTGACGCACAGCTTCGAGCGTTAACTGCACGACTTCTTTGCTACGAATGAACAACTGAGCCGGAAGCACTTGTGCTTCGTCATCATTGGCGAGAGAGTTCTTCTCGAGAAGCATTTCGTTCTTGCGAGCTTCGATTCGTTTTTCCTCAGCCTCGAGCAACGTAACGAGCACCTGCATCTCTTTGATTTGCGTGTTGTCGGCCTCACCAATTCGTTCGTTGACTTCGGCAAGACTCAACAGGCGTCGGGCGACTTCGGTGAGCGCGGGAATGGCGACTGAGGTGCCTTCGCGATCTTGTTGTTGCAAGAAGACGCGGCTTTTGCGAGACAATTGTTCTCGAAGAACACTTGCTTCGTCACGAGCGCTGATGTCTTCGAGCTCCGACAATGCGAGGTTCAGCGGCAACTCAGTCGGCAAGCCAATGCGGATCTTCAGATTATCAATTGCACCCTCGAGCGCGTTGCAGCTGTTGATCAAGTTGCCGCGGCTGCCCAGCACTTGCTGTTCAATCTGGTCGACTTGGAACAACGGAATTCGACCGGCTCGCTCGGTCGCAGCGGCACGATTGAACTCTCGCAAGTTACTCAAATAATCCTGAGTATTGATCGCGATGCTTCGATACGTCAGTAGCAACGAGTAATAGCGTCCCGCCAGATCACTGAACAACGTCTTTCGAAAACGCACGAAGTCTCTCGCGGCATATACGACGTCGCGTTCGGCTTGCGTAAGCGCCTCGAAGTTGACATCGCGTTGGAGGATCGGTTGGAACAGCTCGGCCGTGATCTGCGACCCCACGGAACTGCTTGCGCCGGCTGGGCCATTGAATGTTAAGACGACTTCGTTGGCGAAACGTGCGACGAAGTTTCCACCGGAGTAGAGCGATCGTGTAATGCCGGTGCCGGTACTGATTCCCAGCCGGTTGTTTTCGATTCCGCCACGACGATCGTGCGTGTAGGCAAGCGAGGTTCCGTTTCCGCGGGAAAGGAACTTCAAGTCATAATCAAATCGTTGAAGCGACAATCGAAGGGCAGTGCGATACAGTGTTTCCTTGCGAGTCTGGTACTCTCGACTGTTGATCAACGCGATCTCAAGAATGTTCTCGAGGTTCACGCGATCTGCGGCATCGAGCTGGGACTCGTCAACGGGTTGCTTGAATGAGCGTTCGTATTCGGCACGCACAGTTTCAAACTCGAGCATGCGTTTCAAGCAAGTTTCCGGAAGCGAGAGCCACGCGTCTTGAGGTACGGGGGCGAGTCGAGGAAGTGGCGTTTGGCCAAGGGGTTCGACGAGAGAAAGCGGTGACTGGGATTCATCGGCTTTCTCGTCCTCGGCAGTGTTGTTTTCGTCATCCGTGCCAGTTCCAGCCGAAGGTACCAACGGAAGTCGAGCCGGCTTGGTCGGCGTTAGTGCGTCGATTGCCGGAGACACGTCTTGGTTATCGTCAGTCTCAAGCGGCCCAGCTTCAAGATACGATGCGAGCGAGGTCGATTGCTCCGCATCTGATGTGGTGACGTCCTCACGTTGCGTGTCATCGACGTCACGGTCTGATGGCGATTCGGCGTCTTGCAACTCATCCGGTTCGAGCACCTGTTCAGCCTCCTCAAGTTCCGCTTGGGACGCGGTTCGATTGAGGTCGCGAGGTGCGGGGGCGGCTGTTGCCAACAACGGTACGTCATAGCTGTAGAGTTGGGGTGCCGGAATTGGCAGCGTTGGGTCAGTGTCGCAAGTCGGATCGTGGAACCGGCTGCGCGAATCCGGTTCGACGTTGAATCCTGGTTGCAACGCCCAAGTTGGTCCAGCACCTTTCTCGTTGATGAGTCCGTAGGCGTCTCGATCCGCCGTGCGAAGATAGAACCCTCGCTTGCACCCAATGCTACCGAGACTCAATACGCACGTCACTGCGCACGCCAACCCGGCAAAACCAAAGGTTTTGCAATGGATGCGAAATAGTGTGCTGCGAAACGACCGACGCATGAACTCTCCAAAAAACGATCACTCGCAACCAACTTGATCAATCATGTGCATTAACAGCCCCCTTGATCAGAGTCGCGTTAACCTGGACCGATTAGTCCGCCTTTCTTGGTTTTTCGGCTTTTTCCGGCCGCCGAATCCGGCTTGGATTTTTGGTAACGGTCACGCGCTTTAGGGGATATGGGCTACTTGTTTGTCTCGAAACCAGTGGTTGACTAGCCGTTGCACCGATCTTGCCGAGAAGAGTTACGGGAGGTTTTCAGCGCAGAAACAGCGCCATGGTTTGACTTTTCAGCGAAAACCTCTCGATTGCGGCTTTGCAAGCAAAACGCATGCGAAGGGAAATGCCTTGCATAAAAAAAGCAAATTCCCGTCGCCTGGCTCGGCAGAACCTGTACGCAAGCTCAGATCCCAAGAAATGCAGCCTGCCCAAATTAGCCAGTTAATCGGCCCAGTCAGCCCGGGAGGGTTACGTTTTGACCCTTGAAGGCTCAGAAAAGCTGGTTACGTTCCGCAATTGGTCGACGTTTCTAAATAGCAATCAGTTGCCAGAACCCGTATACTAGGGTTCCCGCCGCATGATGTATGAACACGCAAAGTGTTCAATGATTGCAAATAGTTTTTGAATCCTGAGAGATTCCCCCGCCCACTGGATCTGTGTTTTTGCTAGGTGTTTTCAATGAAACCCTGTCTCAGCACGATTCCCCGCCTTGAATTTCCTACCTCAACTGTCAAAGCGAAACCTCTATGAAAAGCGGTATCGAACCTTTGAGTACAGATGTCTCATCTGCCCGTCGCGGTGCCATTCCTTCGGCGAAGCTGCGGCGATTGAAATGGGTGTTGCCGATTGTCGTGTTCGCTGCAGCCGCGATTTACGGCTGGCAAAACGGTTGGTACACGGGTACGTCCGCGAGATCCACAGCTGGTTTGGTGACGTTCCAAGTCGAACCACGAGATCTTCCCATCACGGTGATTGAGCGAGGCCAGTTGGAGAGCCAAAGTAATCTTCCGGTGTTTTGCGAGGTGGATGATTATCGCAGCGACGGGATCAATGGGACCACGATCATCTGGATCACTCCCAACGGGACGTCCGTATCCAAAGGCGACTTGATCTGTGAGCTGGACGAAAGTGCGATTCAGGCGGAATTGGACGATCAAATTCTTGATACCGAAGAAGCCAAGAGTGCGTTCATTCAGGCCCAAGCAAACTTGAAGAACCAGGATATCGACAATCAAACTTCGATTGAAAAAGCTGCGCTCGACGTCAAGTTGGCGGAGCTCGAATTGGAGATGTTCAAGGATCCCGATACCGGCTCGCATCAACTCGCGCTCGAGGCAATCGAGCGGATGATCGAGGACTTGAACAATGAGATCCTGGCCGCGGAAATGAACCTCAAGCTGGCTCGTAACGACAACACAGGCATCGAGAGTCTGTTCAAGCTCGGATACGCTGGAAAGAGTGAACTCGATCGCTCGGTGTTGAGCTTGTTGAAGGCCGAGGGCGATTACGCGGCGAAGCTGAATAAGTTGAATACGCAAATGGCGTCATTCCAAAAGCTCAATCACTTCGAACGTCAAATGCAAGAGTTGCAACTCGAAGGCAAGTTGCGAACGACGACCCAGAGCTTGAAGCAGGTCAAGTTGACGAACGAAGCGAAGATGGCCCAAATGCAAGGCATCCTAGCGACTCGGACTGAACAGCTCGCGAAGGAAGAAGAGCGACTCACGCGTATCCAACGTCAACTCGCGAACTGCAAAATCTACGCACCACAAGACGGCATGGTGGCTTATGCTCCGCCAGCTTCCTCTCGCGATGGAGAAATCAGCGAAGGAACGCCGGTTCGTTTGAGGCAACATATATTTTCGATCCCGAATTTGACTCAGATGCAAGTTGAAACAAGCATCCACGAGTCGTCGCTCGATCGAATTCAACCTGGCCTCAAGGTTGCTGTGACTGTCGACGCGTTTCCCGATCGTTCATACAGTGGCACGGTGAAAAGTGTCGCTGTATTGCCTGAACGGAATTACTACTCAGATACGCAAAAGTACAAGACGATTATCACGATCGATGAAAACGTGTTCTCGTTGAAGCCTGGTATGACGGCTGTTAGCGAAGTCAAAGTTGATTACCTTGCCGATGTCAACGCGGTACCGATTCAAGCTGTCGTGCAACGCGATGGCCAAAACTGGTTGTATGTCAAGCATGACGACCAGGTGGACCGTCGTGTGGTTTCGCTAGGCTTGAGCAATGACCAATTTGTCGTGGTGACCAACGGCATCGAGGCCGGAGAATTGGTCGTTCTGAATCCTGACAACCTCATTGATGATTCAAGTCCACCCGAGGCGCCGGTCGAAGTGATCGGTGAAGACCCGTTGGAGACGTTGGTTGCGTCGACTGATGGCGTGGCATCCATCAATTAGCGAGACATTGAGTGTGGATCGCGACCTTCCGACTGGCTATTCGCAACTTGCTGCTGCATAAGCTGCGAAGCTTCTTGACGGTGCTTGGTACGATTCTCGGTGTTGCGTCTGTGATCGCAATGCTGAGCGTTGGCGAAGGCTCCAAGAAGGCGGCTGTTGACCAGATTCGACAGTTGGGTGCGACGAACGTTATCGTGCGAAGCGTGAAACCGTCCAGTGACAGTAGTGAAACGCAATCAAGTGGCTCGTCGGTTGCCGTGCTGACCTACGGATTGAAGCACGAGGATCTCCGCGCGCTGGAAGGACTCAAGAATAGCTCAACGGGCAGCCAAGCGATTGTAAAACATGTCGCTCCAATCTCGTTGCTTCGAAAGAATGCGGTGCGTGGTAGGAATCGGATTGAGAATGCTCGGGTCTTGGGTACGGTGCCCGAGTTGATACACGTCAAGAACCTCAAGCTTGCTCGTGGTCGCTTTATCGACACGAGCGATCTGACTGATTTTTCGAATGTCGTCGTGCTCAGCGAAGGTGCCGCCAAGAAACTGTTTTCTTTCGAAGACGCCTTAGGCCACACTTTGTTACTTGGCGACGGCGCTTTTCGCGTCGTGGGAATTCTGAGCCAGCAATCTGCTGGCAATGAAGCTGCCGGCCAAATCGGATCGGACAATTTAAACGAAGACATCTACATTCCGATCACTTCCGCTCGTAGCCGTTTCGGTGAGTTGCAACGGATCGTGAGTGCGGGGAGTCGCTCTTACGAACGCAATCAACTGAGCGAGATCGCGATCACGGTGACGTCCGAAGACTTGGTTCCCCAAACCGCTGAGATGGTTCGCAAACTCGTCTCGAACAAGCACCGGACGATGAACGATTACGAAGTGGTCGTGCCACTCGAATTGCTGCAGCAAGCTGAGCACGAGAAGAAAATCTGGAACATCGTTCTCGGTTCGATCGCTGGTATTTCATTGCTTGTTGGCGGTATCGGTATCATGAACATCATGCTCGCAACAGTCACCGAGCGAACACGCGAAATCGGAATCCGACGAGCGATTGGTGCCCGACGCAGCGACATCGTTCGCCAATTTCTTGTTGAGTGTGTTGTACTCAGCACCACGGGCGGATTGATCGGCATTTTTCTTGGTGTTTCGATCCCCTGGGCCGTGACTTATTTTGCCGGTATCCCCACGATCACGAGCACGTGGAGTATCGTGTTGGCGTTTGGCATCTCAGTGTTCATCGGCGTGATCTTCGGTGTCTACCCAGCAAACAAGGCCGCGCGGATGAATCCGATCGAGGCCCTGCGTCACCAGTAGTCGCCAATCTTTCCCATGGCGGGATGCGTCAAAGGTTCTGGTTGCGGCCAGCATGTGGCTATTCGAGATGCGTCTTTCCCTTGAGCCAGGCTTGTGCGACCGCCCAAGCGCGATATTGCAGCGCCTCGCGAAGGTCGCGTGTCAAACGAAGGTCAGGTTCGTCTTGAAGTTGCTGGCCGACGATGTACGGTGGGAAGTCAAAGTTCAACCCCGCAGGCGACTCGCCGGTTAGCATTGCGGTCATCAACAACGCGTTCGCCATCGTTCCTAATGCGTTCTGATGAACATCGCCTTGACGCCAGAGATAGTCGACACGCGGCATCCCATCGGGCGGGCTTACGGTAAGGTCGTGGTACAATACCGCTGCCGGAATGATCGTCGCCCCAGTTTCCTTTTCCAGCGTCCGCATCGTACGCACGGCATTGCGAGTTGCTGCGGTATATTGGGGAACGGTCGCGCGATTCCCAGGATGCTTTTCCTCCCAAGTCATGAACACGACCAAACGCTTTCCGCCGTCCTTGAGTTTCGTAGCGAATTGTTTCATCACCTTCGGATCGCCGCTTGTGATCACGACTACGTCCACGTCAGGATGCATCATCGCCTCACCGACCTCGCGAGTCACCATATCACTGAGCGACTTGCCAGGCTCGAATTTACTTTCGTGCGTGATATCGATCCCACGTTTTCGCAGAGCTGATTCAAGGTAATTCGAAACGCCCCCTTCGTTCGCCATGAAGCTGTTGCCCACAAACAGCAGGTGATCGCCATCCTTAATGAACGGCCTGATCTCGACATCTTCGATCGACTCAGGCTCAACCGACATGGGAGCATTCCGCCGACTAGCCGCAGTCTCGTTTAAAATAAACTCTCCGTTCCAGCCATTTGTCGCTTGGTATTGCCCCCGCAATTGGCTCGCTTGGAGCGTACCTTTCCACTGGTACTGTTTCCCGTCAATCGTAGTGCCGCCCGCGAGTTCACTTCCCATGCGAGATGTGACTGCCTTGAATTCGACCGGGTACTCAAACGGCTGGCCTTGAAACGCCCCGCGGAAGACTGCTTTCCATTGCCCCGGCGCCACCTCCATCGCCGTGCATGTCATCGTCCCACTCGAACCAGTACGCCGATTATTCCAAGGCCCCTCAAAAACGCGTTCATCTGCACCATCCGCGAGAGGCCCCAGCATGACCAATGTGACGATGAACGTGGCTCGAAACATGAGTGGCTCCCGAATAGACGCAACAAACAGACCCTTTTACTATAACGAGTCTCGCTGAGTGTCGCGTGAACAAGAACCGTGAACAAGAAGTAGGACACTCTTCCAGTCTTCCACAATCGCCGGATACACGGTGGACGGAAAACAAGTCCGCAGTGCGTTGAGCCTTGGACATACGAGAAGTACGGTAGAGTGCGCAAAGCCGTCGCCGTCATACGCTACAATCTTAGCGTGCCTCCAGTCTTCGCAAGATTCTACTCAAGCGTGGTGAATATAGCGTGATGAAAATCTGTGTTCGATTTATCCCCAGCGTTCGTTGTTTGTCGCTATCCGGTGTACTTTTCTTGGTCGGCGGGTGCTCGCCAGGCGTTGCGTTTGCACAATCAGCAACCGCGACATTGGAGGCCGAGCCAAGCAAGAAGACGTCGCCCAAAACTCGTGCTGGGATCAACACGAACTTTTATGTGGATCCAGGCTGGGATGCGGAACGGTTTCCCGAGCATGCGATGTGCTACCAGTCGCCTGATGAGATCGCGGAGATGTACAAGAAATCGAGCAGTCGCAAAGGCGAGGTCGTGACGTCATACGACAAGCCGACGGATGGCTCGCTCAGAATCGTCGGCACCGGACACAGCTTCATGGCGCCAGGCTACTCGACCTTGCCGCTCATCGCTCGTGCGGCTGGGCTCAATCAACCAACGCCAGTCTTGCATGTCGGCGGCGGCGTCACCGGAAGCGCCCGATACAAGTGGGAAGAAGAAAACGGAATCTTCGCGTTCGAGGGCAAGCCCGTCCCCAAAGTGCTCACGGCAATCGCGAATGCCAAGTGGGATGCAATGATGTGGGGCCCGTTCTATAACGATCGTAAAGAGTACTACTCATGCTGGATCGACTTTTGCCGCGAGCACAAACAAGACATGAAGTTCTATCTTTCCGATGCATGGCCGCAACTCGACCAGCTGGAAGTGACCCCAAAGAGCGAAAGTGAACTGACCAACGAAGTCGTCGCGCGGATGCATGAAGAAAAACGTCAAACGTACCATTCGCTTGTGAATGAACTCAACGAGACCTACGGCAATTGTGTCTTCGTCTTGCCAACTTCGCGTGCGATGGTGATCGCGGTGGAACATTACCATCGTGGCGAGCTGCCCGGCGTCCAGGGACTGCACAAAGTGATTGGCGGTAAAGAACGATCGCTGTGGCGAGACTTTCTCGGTCACCTCGGCCAAGGCATGGAGTCGCTCGAAGGCTACGTGTTCTATGCGACTCTGTATGGACGATCGCCTGAATTGATCGAAACCGACATTCGGTTGTCGAGCAAAAACGGTTACCCCAGCCCTGAGCTGGACCGCACATTTCGCAAGATCGCATGGCAAGCCGTTACCAGCGATCCATTGTCGGGAGTCGTTGACAAAAACAACAACGGCATCGACGACAATCGAGAAGCGAACTAGGGCATTCGCATGGCGATCTATGGAACTGCTCTTCTTGCGTTCTGTTTGCTCACGGGGCTCGTGGTTGGCAAGCTGATCGGCATGTTGGTTGGAATCGATGACAACGTGGGCGGTGTGGGCGTCGCGATGTTGCTGCTTGTTGTGATTTCCGGACGCTTACAGTCGAGTGGGCGGATGGCCAAGCCGACGCAAAGTGGCGTGTTGTTTTGGAGCTCCATTTACATTCCGATCGTGGTTGCGATGGCCGCGAGCCAGAACGTGCTCAGTGCCGTGAGCAGTGGACTGCTCGCGATCGTCGCCGGCACCGGTGCTGTGGTCGTGTGCTTTGCCCTCGTGCCGGTAATCAGCCGACTTGGTCAAGCTGTCGACACAGCCTCGTTCGATGAAACGGACATTCAGTGATCGAGTTCTGGCAAGCCATCGAGTCGATCCTCATCAAGAACTCGCTCGTCACGGCATTTGCTTTCATTGGTCTCGTGGTTTGGATTTCGTACGCACTTTCCAGCCAAGTGACTCGCGGCAAAATGCACGGCTCCGCGATCGCGATCGCATTGGGATTGCTGCTCGCCTATATCGGCGGCATCGTCACTGGAGGAAAAAAAGGAATCGCGGATATCGAGTGCCTTGCCGGAATCGGCATTCTGGGCGGCTCCATGCTTCGAGACTTCGCGATCGTGGCAACCGCTTTTGGCGTGCGACTCGATGAGTTCTTGAAAACGGGACTCAGTGGCATCGTTTCGCTTTTCACAGGCGTGATCGTATCGTTCGCGATCGGTGCTCTCGTCGCCTATGCGTTTGGCTATCGAGACGCCGTCAGCATGACCACGATTGGCGGTGGCGCAGCGACGTATATTGTCGGGCCTGTGACGGGAACAGCGATCGGTGCGTCGAGCGATGTGATCGCCCTGAGCGTGGCAGCTGGTTTAGTGAAGTCGATCCTCGTGATGACAATGACGCCGTTCGTTGCCAAGTGGATTGGTCTGGATAATCCTCGCTCCGCGTTGATCTTTGGCGGCCTGATGGGAACCACAAGCGGAGTTGCTGGTGGTTTAGCCGCAACCGATGAGCGACTTGTACCTTATGGTGCGATGACAGCAACGTTTTACACCGGTCTTGGCTGCTTGATGGGACCATCCATCATCTTCATCGCGATTCGTGCTTTAGTTGGCTAGATTAAACAATTTGAATTTGATTGCGAATGACACTGCTCCCATTAATTGAACATGCGATCCAACATAATCATCGCATTGCGATTCTCGAGAACACGACATCCTCTACCTACGCGCAACTGGTTCATAGCTCTGCCGCCGTGGCTGGATCTCTACTCGGTAAATCCAACGACCTGAACGAAGCTCGAGTCGCGTTTCTTGTTCCTGCAGGCTTTGACTATGTGCGAAGCCTGTGGGGAATCTGGCGAGCTGGTGGTGTGGCGATGCCGCTGAGTCATTCAGCGACGGAGCAGGAACTCGAATATGCCTTGACGGATTCCGCGGCCAGTATCGTGATCACCACATCGGCGCTAGCACCTAAATTGGTCGCTCTTTGCGAGCGTCTTTCGCTTCCCATACTCATCGTCAATGACATCCACGACACGGAGGATCGATCGCTCCCCGACATCGATATTAATCGACGGGCGATGATTCTCTACACCAGCGGCACGACGAGCAAGCCGAAAGGCGTGGTCACCACGCACGCCTGTATCCAAGCCCAAATCGAATCGCTAGTCCAAGCCTGGCACTGGCAGCCCGACGATCGGATTCCTTTGTTTTTGCCGCTGCACCATATCCACGGCATCATCAACATCATGTCCTGTGCCCTCTGGACCGGCGCGACCATCGAAACCTTCACTCGATTCGACGTCGACACGATCGTGAATCGAGTCGCAAGCGATGCCTACACAGTCTTCATGGCTGTTCCAACCATCTACGTGAAGCTGATTGAGGCACTTGAGTCTTTGCCGACGGTCGATCGCACGCCGATTGTTGATGGCTTTGCCAAAATGCGGCTGATGGTCTCTGGGTCAGCGGCATTGCCCGCGAGCGTCCACGAAGCATGGACCGAGCTAACGACCCAAAAGTTGCTGGAACGTTATGGCATGACGGAAATTGGTATGGCCTTATCGAATCCGTATCTCGGCGAGCGACGGCCAGGCGCAGTCGGCCAACCACTTCCAGGTGTCGATATCCGCCTCGTGTCCGAGTCTGGAGAAGAGGTCACCGACGAAAACACCTCAGGTGAGATCCAAGTTCGTGGAGCGAACGTGTTTCTCGAATACTGGAATCGTCCTGAGGCAACGAGCGAGTCATTCCAAGACGGATGGTTTCGCACCGGGGACATCGCAGTCTTGGAAACCGGCTACTACCGCATCATGGGTCGCAACAGCGTCGACATCATCAAGAGCGGCGGCTACAAGCTTTCTGCGTTAGAGATCGAAGCTGCACTACTGGATCATCCATCCATCAGCGAATGCGCCGTCGTCGGCATCCCAGACGAAACTTGGGGCGAAAGCGTAGCCGCAGCCATCGTACTGCGTCCCAACACAACACTCGACCTCGACTCGCTCCGAGTCTGGTGCAAAGACCGCATCTCCCCCTACAAAATCCCAAGAACGATCCACTGCGTCGAAGCCCTCCCCCGCAACGCCATGGGCAAAGTCACCAAACCAGCGGTGCAACGACTATTTGCTGGTAAACCCGGTGAAACGGTGGGCTGACGTTGTCTCTGGAAGTCTCGGTTGTGCGACGGATCGTGTAGAGTGATCGTTGGAGCACTCGCGATCGTCGGGCTGCTCAGTATTTTTTTGGCAATTTGATACTGTTGCGAAGCGTTGTTCTGGGGCGATCTCATTGATGTGTACGAATCGGTTGTTTCTGCTTGTCGTTGCCTGTTGGTTGTGTTTCGAATCGTGCACTTGGTTTGCCGTCGCTCCACCGAATGCGGCTGACGAACAAAGTGCCAACGAAAACGTTGATCCTCGTCAGGTGAAGCGAGACGCGTTGCGAGCAAAGGCAAGGCAGCTGCGTCGTGACGGAAAACTCTCAGAGTCTCTCGCGGTTGCTGAGCAACAGCTCGCTCTCGAACGTGACTACCTGAGGTGGTGACCTGATCCCGGGCGCGCCCAGGGCTTAGGATGGCCGCTCAAGGAGATTGCCAGAATGAGCACGAAGCCCCTCAAAGACACCAGCAAATCACGGCGTCAGTTTACCGATCAATTTAAGAGCGATGCGGTTCAGATGCTGCTCGACGGCCATACCGCGACTTCAATCGTCGACCGGCTCGGCCTGACAGGTACAAACTTGCTGTACCGATGGAAACGAGAACAGTTGCGACAAAGTGGCCCCGTTGCTTCGTCGCCCGACAGCCGGGTCAAAGAATTGGAAGCCGAGCTGAAGAGAGTCGAGCGAGAGCGTGACATTTTAAAAAAAGCATTATCTATTTTCAGCCGAAGCGATTGAGTGATCGATTCGTCGCGGCGGCAGAAGTCATTGATTTGACGAAAGCATCGGCCACCGAGGTCTGTCAGGTACTTTCACTCTCGCGAAGCTCGTTCTATGGATTCCAAGAGGCGACTGAACGAGATGAGTCAACGCGGGTAGAGGAGCTTTCCCCGATGATCATCGACATCTTTTGGAAGCATCGGCGACGCTATGGAGCCCGACGAATCAGCAGTGAATTGGCTGATCGCGGCATTGTCGCTTGCCGAAGAACCGTTGCGGAATCAATGAAATTGCAGGG
>JBGTAI010000173.1:0-23621 GCA_041749955.1 Pirellulaceae bacterium
AACTCAAAGCGGATGACCTGAGTGAGACCCACCACCGAGACGACTTCTGGAATCGACGAGGCGTCAGAAACGACGGCTTCCGCCATCGCCGCCGCAAGACCAAACTCATCGAATCCTAACAAACCCGGTCATGCACCCGCGGGTCGAAATTGATCTTGCTACGAATTGGCGATCGTCAGGAGAATCCAGTTTCCCGGAGCCTTCGCAGGTTTCCCGGAATTGGCCCGGGGCGTTGCCCCTCTCTTGTTTAGAAACTGTTCTGATGCGTGAGAACGAACGATTTCCCGCTGCAAATCCGTTTCGCGTTCCTCCGCAGGTTGTGGAGAGTTCTCGAAAACAAGCGTTTTACTCGGCCCTCAAAGTGTGCCTGGTGGCGGTTTGCGCTTTGAGTTTGACTGTTTTGCTAGCGTCCCAAAGTCGACGCTGGCTGCTCTATCAAATGACGAGCGATTACGAGACGCTTCCGAGCGAGGCGCAATCACTCCGGCTCATTGAGATCGCTGGTTTAGACGAACTCGGCGTGCCGTTTCTGGTGGAACAACTCGCGAACCAAGACGGACTAGTTGCACGCCAAGCTTACGACTTACTCAGCGACAACCAAAATCGCTGGTCGATGCTGAACCATGCGAATTGCCAGTCACGTCACGCAGTGCTCGTCGAATCGCTGCGGAATACAGCCGATCGTCTTGATGTCACTCGCGTCGGTTGGGTGACGAGTTTGTTGCAACAGACCATCGTCGAGTACGTCCAACACGACGACGATGAATCTCGAGCCTTGCATCTTGCAGCGACAGACCTTCTGGCTCGATTGACGATCTCGGGTCGCCCAGAAGAAAGAATTGCCAGTCTCGATCCAAACGAAACGCAAGCCGTGGTCGTTCGGTCCGCGCCGCTATCGGTCGTGGGTTCTGAAGAGACTGATGCGTGGATCGATTGGCCGCCGAAGCCAGAGAATAATGACGCGAACGCGCCGGTCGCCACGCCGATGAGCACTGACTCTTTCGAGAACGAAGCTCCATCGATCTATCGCTCGAGCGCCGGTGACTCCGCAGCAACGACGCTTGTTCCAGCAGATCCGACAACGGTGAATTTGCGAGAATTCGAGCCACCCGTCTCTGAAATGCCGAATATCGTCGAGACAGCCGCCCACGAGATGGAGGCTCCACTCCAGACCTACAACGTCCGCTCTGTCATCTATTGGCTAGCGAGCACGGATCAAGAACAGCGACGCCAAGCTGAATTGGAACTGATCCGTCGCGGCTTGGATTCACATCAGATCGCACTAGCAAGAAGCTTGTCACTTGGTAGCGTTGAAAACCGATTAGAAACCATCGAACGAATCTCGCACGACGCAACAATCGATCCGCGTCCTTGGCTGATTTGGTTACTCGATGACGAACATCGTGAAGTGAAGTTGCGGGCGATCAACATCTTGGCAACGATTCCTGACGCAAGCATCAAAGAGCTACTCCGAGAACGCATCTCGGCTGAGTCGGATCCGACTGTCGCTGCGAGAATCCGTCGTGTGCTGGAATTGCGATAACTTTATTCGGAAAGCCCACGACGACTGCGCAGCCTTGCGACCATCGCGAAACACGCCGCAGCCACCAAGACACTGCTGAAGGCAAAGTAACCGACCACGTTACTCCATTTGCCCAAATTCGGGATCGGCAACTCATCTTCGGGTGACTCACGCACATCGAGAGGAAGCGAGAACAGTGCCGAGAAGGGGCTGGTGAATTCGAATTGCCGAGCCCACACAAACATCGACTCGGGCGAATCCAGGATACCCAGCAAAGCGATCGCGGCTGGCGGTGCCACGTACAAAAGCAACAACACCACATACGTGCTCATCAGCGCCATCGAGGTGCGTCGCTGGAACAACGAACATGCCAAAGCGATCACGGCATTCACCAGACACACCGTCAAGATGATCGCCAGCATCGCCAGGACACTTGCCCAGTTCGAGTAGAAGAGTTCGTTGAGCACGAGCGAAAGTAGGATTGGCCAAGCAATGAATGCGGTCAACACGGCAGACACGCGAAAGCCGACCAAGAACTTACCCACAAGAATCTGGCGCGAAGTGAGCGTCGTTGTCAGCAGCAAATCGAGCGTCTCGCGTTCACGTTCGCTCGTCATGCTGCCCGCTAAAAAGACGGGGACCACGAGCATACTGAATACGATGACGTACACGCTGAACCACGGCGCGAACTCGGGCTTCAAGAACAAAAACACTCCCATCAACGGGATCGCCAACAGCATGCTGATCTGGATCACCAACCTCAGCATCAACGTACCTTGGCTGAAGATCTCACTATGCAGTTCCTTGTCATAAACCGGATTGGTTCCGTCCGGCATGAGCGATTGTTTCTTGGGCGGCGCGAACAATCGATCGGGGAATTGATCGGGATTGATCACGAGACCGATCGCTTCTTCGGATTCACGTTCCAAGTCAACGACTTCTTTGCCTTCGCTGCCCACGTCCGGCGGATAGAGCATTCGTCCCGCCGCATTCGCGCACATCAAGATCACTGCGGCGATGCCGATCGCTGGCCAAACCATCAGTGCGATCTTGAGACGCAACTCACCATCGGATTCGAGTGCTTGCCATGCCAAAACCGCAAACAACACCAGCGGCAAGATGATGAGGTAACTCACAACAAGCGAACTGCTGGTGCGACCAAAGTAACTGCTGCAGAGCATCCCGATCGCGCCAAACAGAAGCACTGATACGCCAAGCCCCAAATAGGCCGCGAGCACCTCATAGATACTGACACCGCCCAGTGGCAAACACAGCACGATGATGGGCAGCGAGGCAATAATCAGGATCACGAGGTGAGTCAGCGAAGCGACCATCTTACCGATCACAATGGCCGCAGGACGCAGTGGGCTGGCCAAAAGCATCTCGTAAGTTCGCCGTTCTTTCTCGCCCGTGATCGCGCCAGCGGCAAAACTTGGCGCGATGAGCGACGCGATGATGTATTGCCCCAAGAAGAACAAGTTTACCAACTTGCGAGCGGATGGCGGGTTCGTCGTCAGGTCCAACCTGGCATCGCTTGGCCAAGCGGCGAGCACAACGATACCAAGCAAAATTTGATACACCGCCAACAGCACAAACGCACGCGACGTTCGCAGGTTAACGAGTAGCTCTCGCTGCAATACGGGGTTCTCGAATACATACATGGTCTTGGCTACGCGTGGTCGTGATGCGACGCGATCTCCAGCGGTGTTTTGCTCGAATGCCCAGCATATTCGGCAACGTACATCGGAACAGCATACCCGGGTAATCGAGCACGCATCGCCGCCACCAGTTCGCGGCCGCGTTCGATGGGCACTTCGAAATGTGCGGCGCCGCGAACTCGATCGAGCTGGTGCAAATAATACGGTTGAAGCCGATGATTGATGAGCACTCGGCTGAGTTCGACAAGTGTCTCGACATCATCGTTGACGTCGCGAAGCAGCACCGATTGGTTCAGCACGGGAATGCCATGGTCGACGGCAAACTCAAGTCGCTCTAAGACCGCGTCGCACAATTCCCGTGGATGGTTCGCGTGAACGACAAGCCAACATGCCAAACGACTTTCATGGAGTCGCTTGACCAGCGTGTCCGTCAAACGCTGGGGGATGACGATCGGCATGCGGGTATGGATTCGCAATCGGCGAACGTGACTGAGCGATTCTAGTTGTTCAATCAAGCGGAACAGGGATGCGTCAACGAGCGTTAGCGGATCACCACCACTGAGCAAGACTTCCTCGATTTCGGGATGAGCGGCGATGTACTCGATCGCATGGTGCCAGTCGCTGGGTCGAGCACCGGCGTCTTGGTAGGGGAATTCTCGACGAAAACAATAACGACAATGAACCGCACACGCCCCCGTCGTCACGATCAAGGCCCGGCCATCGTACTTGTGCAAGACACCATGATCGGCAAGCGAAACGAGGTCGCCAACTGGATCGGCAACAAAGCCTGCCTGCTCAATCGATTCGCGAGGCGATGCGAGGACCTGTAACAACAACGGATCTTGTTCGTCGCCTGGCTGAATTTTGCTGAGAAACTCGAGGGGGACGAACGTTGGAAAGGACTCGGCGGCGAGCGGTGCTGTTTCTGGGGCCGGTGTGGTTGCTAAATCGAGTCGGCGTCGCAACTCGCTGGTGGATCGGATCGCCCGTTTCATCGCGGTCTGCCAATCGACTGGGGCGACTTGCGTTGAGCAAGGCGACGACGCAGCCAAAACCGCGGATTCAACCTCGGCGGACACGGTCTTTTCAGCATCGGACCTGGGCGGGACAAAGTCAGCTCGCGCAGCTAGAATTCTGGACGTCTGTATGGACGCATCGTCCCGAAGGGTCTCCATTTGCGATTTTTCGCCTCTTCGTATTTTCAACCGACTATTGACTCGAATACCGGAGCCGAGCCACCGTGGCTAGTTACAACACCAGTGATTTTCGCAAGGGACTCAAAGTTCAGATCGACGGCGAACCGTACGTGATGACCGAAATGAACTTCGTCAAGCCTGGCAAAGGCAACGCGATGTACAAGTGCCGCCTGAAAAACCTCGTCCGTGGTACCACGCTTGATCGTACCTACAAAGGGGGCGATTCGCTTGAGGCGGCGGATATCGAGAGCACAGAAGTGACATTTCTGTATCGCCAAGGCACAGATTTCGTCTTCATGCACACCACGACGTTCGAGCAGTACGAAGTCAGCGCTGAGACAGCTGGCGATATCTGGAAGTACCTCAAGGACGGAACGCCATGTTCGATGACCATCTACAACGGGCTCCCAATCATTGTTGAACCGCCGCAACACGTCGAACTTTTGATCACCGATTGCCCACCAGGGACCAAGGGTGACACCGCCACGAATGTTACGAAACCAGCATCGGTGGAGACGGGAGCCGAGTTTTTGGTACCTGGATTTATCAAGACGGGCAATGTGGTCAAGATCGATACTCGCACGGGTGAGTACATCGAGCGAGTTAGCAACTAGTTCACTGTATGGTTAACACGCTCTTCCTTCCCGAACTTCGCGAAATGCTCTCGATCGCGAATCGCGGTGATTTGGAAGAGTTTTGTTCTGCGCTCAATCCCGGCCGAACAGCCGAGTTCATGGAGGGCCTCAATGATGACGAGGCCTGGGAAGTTCTCCAGTTCGCTGAACCGACGCGAAGAGCCGAGATCTTCGGCTATTTTCCTGAAGACCGGCAATTGGCGATGCTCGCCAAGCACGAACCGTCCCAAGTCGCCGAACTCGTCGAGGAAATGGCGTCGGACGACCGCGTTGACTTGCTCCATGAGCTCACCGACGAACGCGTCGCCGAAATCTTGCCGCTCTTGCCAGTGGAAGATCGACGCAATATCCAGCGGCTGAGGTCCTACGAAGAAGGGACCGCCGGCGCGCTCATGACGACCGAAGTCGCTCAACTCGACCAGAGCCTCACAGTCCGCCAAGCACTCGAGGAACTGAGTCGACAAGCCGAAGACCTGGAAACGATCTACTACTTGTTCGTTGTCGACAAAGACAATCTGCTTCGCGGCATCGTCTCGACTCGCCAATTGGTTTCGTCGCTGGGGAAACCCAATCGTACGCTCGGCGAAATGATGGAAACGGATGTCATCACGGCGCTGGTTACCGAAGACCAAGAGTCGGTCGCGGAAAAAGTAGAGCACTTCAATCTACTCGCGATTCCGGTTGTCGACTCAGGACGTCAACTCTTAGGCATCATCACGCACGATGACGTGATTGACGTTGTCCGTGAGGAGCTGACCGAAGACGCCCAACGAATCGCTGCCGTCACGCCGCTTGATGAAGACTTCCTTCGAATTGGGCTCATGCTGCTGTCATGGAAACGCGGCATTTGGCTGACGATTTTGTTCTTTGCGGCGCTGCTCACCGCGTTTGCGCTGCGGCATTATGAAGTTGAATTGAACCAATTCGCGTGGCTGGTGTGGTTCATCCCACTCATCATCAGTGCCGGGGGCAATTCCGGCAGCCAGTCGGCAACGCTCGTGATTACCGCGATGACGTGTGGCGAAGTCCAGTTCAAGGATTGGCCGCGAGTGATGATCCGCGAGTTAGTCGTGTCACTCGTGCTGGGAGTGTGCCTCGCGTCCATTGGTTACGGTGTCGCCATCTTTGTCGCACCAAGCTGGATCGATGCACTCGTGATTCCGATCACACTTTTGTCGGTGATCATTTGCGGCTGCCTTTGCGGTGCCGCATTGCCGATCATGTTCAAACGACTGGGCCTGGACCCCGCGATGATGAGCAATCCGTTTGTTGCTGGGATCGTCGACATCCTCGGCATCGTGATCTACATCAACGTCGCTCGGGTGATCCTGGCTTAGGTGCCTATCTTTCGCGGAACAGTTCGCTGATCGATTGATCGTGGTGGATTCGTTTGATCGCCTCAGCAAGCAATGGTGCGACGGAGAGTTGCACCAAGTTGGGAAGCTGTTTCTCAACGGAGATGGGAATTGTGTCCGTGATGATGATCGAATCAATCGGAGCATCACGCAATCGTTCGATCGCGGGTCCACACAAGACGCCGTGCGTACACGCGATGTGAATCTCTGCAGCACCCATTTCATGAACCAGTCTCGCGGCACCACAAATCGACCCCGCCGTGCTGATCATATCGTCAAACATCAGTGCGATCTTGCCTTCGACCGGACCACCGATGATCGTGCTTTGCCGGACTTCGGTGGCACTTGTGCGACGTTTGTCGACGATCGCAAGTTTACCGCCGAGCCGCTTGCCGTGACCGACAGCTCGCTTGATGCTGCCTTCATCGGGGCTGACGACAACGATCGAGTCGTCGCTAAAGCCACGGTTACTGAAGTGCTCATTGAGCACGGGCGCGGCATACAAGTGATCGACTGGAACGTCAAAGAAACCTTGAATTTGGGCCGCGTGCAAATCCATCGTCAGCACGCGGTCCGCTCCGGCACGCGTGATGAGATTGGCGACGAGCTTGGCGGTGATGGGAACGCGTCCCTCGTCTTTGCGGTCTTGTCGAGCGTAACCGAAGTAAGGAATCACAGCCGTAATTCGCTCGGCACTCGCACGCTTGCAGCAGTCAATCATGACCAGCAACTCGAACAAATTATCGTTCACCGGCGGGCACGTTGGCTGGATCAAGAACACGTCGCGACCGCGAACGTCTTCATCGAGCTTGCAATAGTTCTCGCCGTCAGGGAATTTCCCGAGGGTGATCGCAGCCGGTTCGAGGTGCAGGTGCCGACAAATCTTCATCGCGAGTTCGCGATTCGCTCGGCCGCTAAATATTTTCAGTTCACGCATAGCCCATCGCCCGCATCTTTTCGTCGACGAGTTGGAGTTCTTCGGGGTTGTTAATGGAGAGCGACTCGCATGGTTCGAGCACAGCCAGCGCTTCGACACGCTTGCCGGACTCTCGCATCAATCGAGCACAGTCCGTGAGATAGTACTCACCCTGGGCATTCTCGTTGGAAAGTTCACCAAGTGCTTGCAATAAATCCGGGTTGCGGAAGAAATACGTGCTCATATTCACTTCGCGGATCTCTCGCTGGGCTTCGGTAGCGTCTTTGTGCTCGACGATCCCCCAGAATTCGCCGTCGGCGTCACGCACAATGCGGCCAAGTCCTGCCGGATTCTCTTTTTCGAGCGTTCCCAGCAGCAAAGCCGGCTGGTTCGCTTCAAAGTGCTTTCTCAGTTTGACGAGACTTGAGGATTGGATCAGTGGCGAGTCGCCAGCGACCACAACGGTGAGCCCTTCATGTCCCGCCAGTGCTGGCGCAGCCATCTGGACGGCATGTCCGGTGCCAAGTTGCTCTGTTTGGTGGACGAACTCGAGCTTCGACGAGCGAGACCCGAGTTCGCGTTTCACGGCCTCAGCCTCGTAGCCGACAACGATGATTTGGCGTTCGATGCCAGCTTTTTCCAACGCATCGACCACAAAATGAATCATGGCGCGACCACAAACCTGGCAAAGTACCTTGGGCAGGTCGCTTTTCATTCGGGTGCCTTTACCGGCAGCCAAAACGACGGCACAAGCTTCTAACATGGTGATCCAGTCCGATGGTGACGAGTTTCGGGTTTTGCGATAATCGTGTCGTGTCGCAGCGAATCCAACAAGGCGGGCGAAATCCATCTAGATTCGATTCCCGGTCTCGGGGCACAATCCGACTCCCACGTTTTGATCCATGGCCAAGGGATTTGCCACGGTGCAGCTGACAACCAATCGATTCGAAAAAATTCGCTCACGGCTCGTCAATTTCGCTTCCTGGACGGAGATTCAGTCCCGGATTAGTGAGTTTGCTGCCTACGCGTTCGTTCGCGTCCTGATCGCGATTGTCCAAGCCATGCCGGCTGATATGGGCGACGCGTTTTGTCGAACCATCGCAGTCTTGGCAGCCGGCCCGCTGAAAATTCGCAGCAAAACGACGGCTGAGAACATCAGCCGCTGTTTCCCAGACGCCTCGCCACAAGAACTTCGCAACTTGCAAGTCGCGATGTGGCATCACCTGTTACTGATGTCGTTCGAGATCGCATGGGCACAACGTCGACTGCATCTGTCGAACTGGAGCGAACATGTCCAATTCAAAGACAATCAGTTGATCTTGCAGCACTTACTCAGCGATCGCCCAACAGTGCTTGTGACTGGGCACTTTGGGAACTTTGAGATCGGCGGCTATGTCATCGGGCTGATGGGATTCCCGACCACTTCGATCGCGCGACGGCTCGACAATCGTTACCTCAACGACTGGGTGGGACGTTTTCGTGCGGCACGCGGGCAATTCATGGTCGACAAGATCGGCTGTGCTCCGCAAATCGAAGAGCACCTTCGCAGCGGCGGAACGCTTTCGCTGCTGGCCGATCAACATGCCGGCGACAAAGGCTGCTGGGTCGATTTCCTCGGCGTCCCAGCTTCCTGTCACAAGGCGCTGGCACTATTCACGATGAGCAGTGGTGCTCCCATGATCGCCGGGTACACCCGTCGCATCGAAGGGACTCCGATGCGTTTCGAATCCGGATGCGTCGGCGTTGCGGATCCGATGGATGACCCCGAGCGAATTTGTGAATCGGTGACGTCGCTGACTCAGTGGTACAACGCACAACTCGCCAAGGCGATCTCGCTGTCGGTCGAACAGTACTGGTGGCTTCACCGTCGTTGGCGAACGCCACCCGCGCAAGTCGCCAAACGGCTCGAAAAGGCTCGTGCGAAGTCCGAGATTACGTCCCAGGCCGCCTAAAAAAGCGAGCTTTCCAAGCCCCCGACGACAATCCAAGCGACTTTGGTAAACTGGCCACCCCAGGCGTCTTTCAAACTCTCCGGATCGGTCAAGCATTGTGGCAAGTGGACTTCTCATGCTCTTGGACGACATCACGTCGATCCTTGATGACGTCGCCGTACTCACCAAAGTCGCCGCAAAAAATACGGCGGGAGTGCTCGGCGACGATCTTGCCCTCAACGCCCAGCAAGTCACGGGAGTCAGCGCGAGCCGCGAGATTCCCGTCGTATGGGCCGTCGCGAAAGGCTCGCTCGTCAACAAAGCCATCCTCGTCCCAGCGGCGCTGACGCTGAGCGTCCTCGCCGAGTGGGCCATCACTCCGCTGTTGATCATTGGCGGCTTGTACTTGTGCTTCGAAGGCTGCGAAAAGCTCGCTCACAAATTCTTACACACGCCCGAAGACGAGTCCCACGAAGAAGCATTACACGCAGCAGCATTGAATCCGGCTGTTGATTTGGTGGCTGTGGAGAAGGACAAGATTCGCGGCGCGATCCGAACGGACTTTGTGCTTTCCGCTGAGATTATCGTGATCACGCTCGGCACTGTCGGAGAATCGCCGTTCATGACGAAGTTGTTTGTGCTGGTTTCGATCGCGATCCTCATGACGATTGGGGTTTACGGCCTCGTCGCAGGCATCGTCAAGCTCGATGACTTGGGACTGTGGCTCGCTCGGCCAGGCGACGACAGCAACTCAGTCAGTTTCAAGCAACGCGTCGGCCGAGCGATCTTAGTCGCAGCTCCCTACCTACTAAAAACACTTTCCGTTGTCGGCACGATTGCGATGTTCCTTGTCGGCGGTGGCATCCTCGTTCACGACGTCCCGCCGCTTCACCACCTACTGGAAAGCGTCACTCACTGGTTTTCTGAAATCGACGGGATCGGCTCCGTTCTCGCCGCAATTGCTGGTGCAAGTTTCAATGGGCTGGTGGGACTCATGGGAGGCGCCGTGATTCTCGCAATCGTCGTCGGCGTCAAACGATGGTTGCCTGCATCGACTTCGCAAGCTGCAAGCTAACCAGTCGCTTCAATTTCCTTTCGATTTCCGACCCAGTGCTTCTCGCATTCGCTTTAGCTTTGCGTCAGAAATCTCCAGTCCCACGGAAGACACGACAGCCACCATTTCCGCTTGGCTGTTGACATTAAGTTTCTTAGCAATTGCACATTTGTGTCGCTCAATCGTCTTGGGACTGCGATGCAACAATTTCGCAATCCGAGGCACGCTCATACCGTGTCCCAAGAGCGTAAAGACTTCCAACTCACGTGATGTCAGCACATCGAGCGGGCCTAGGTCGATGAAGTTCGTCTCGATCGTCTCGCATTGATGAGTCGACATCCCCAAATTATCTCCCCCACAAGCTTGGCGAGTGACAACAATCACGCGATTGCACGGTGGAGTCTTGTCGTAAACAGGCCAGACCGTCGATTCAATCCGTCGACCAAGGAAGATATGGCGAATCACCATGGGGCGAGATTCGCTCAGCACACGAGCAATCATTGCCAAACGTTCTTCAACATAGGGTTTCGGTTGAAACTCGCTAATCAACCTACCTTGATAGTCTTCGATCGACTCATCAATAAACAACACTGTGGCAGTCTCGTTGATGAACAGCAAACGTCCTTCCACATCCATGATGCACACGCCCACACCGGGCGTCCCAGCCAAAGCCCGCCAAACCGCGGATGAATTCAGTTCTGGTGGATCCAAACGACTCGTTGCCAAGGAAGCTTGGGAGCGGTTTGATTTCGTTTCTGGAGTCGACATCGCTTGGTCATTCGCCGAGAGTTTTGGATGGATTCCCTCATATCCTAAATCGAACCGACGTCCGATACTAGAAACATCGAGCAAGCGGACGCTCCTCACTTAATCGTGTGTTTGCCACGGAGGGCTTTCCAGTCCTTCAGCAAATTAGGGCAAGCGTCCACAAAAACACGGGTACGACGCGCTCGTTCGACGCGTGGCCGGTGAGAGCATGGGGCACAGTTCTCACCGGCCCGCTACGTCGGACGCTCATCTAGCGTTGGACGCTCATCTAGCGTTGGACGGGCACACCGGCTCGAGGATCAGCTGCCATCGCGGGCTGGAGCACCGATTCATAGGCGCTGAACTCGGCCCAAACCGGTTGATGGTCGCTGACCAGGATGGCTTGCTCTTGAGTCAGCCCCAGATCGTTTTGGAAATCGAGGACACCAAAACGCCCCGTGAATTCCGTCGTCACCGTTCGATCGAGCAGAATATGATCATACGTTTTGGTCCGCAACGTATTCGTCTTCACGTCCCCAGCGACTGAAACAACATTCGGAATCTTTCCGAGCTCACTCAAGCCACGCACGTCGACATTCAAGTCACCAACAAGCAACGTGTCTTCCTGACCATTCGTTTGATATTCATAGTCACGCACACGAACAAACACATCATCCAAGACATCCAGTTCGTTGATTCCCACTGAAGCACTCACTTCGTCAGGATCCGTGTGTGCATTGATGATGTTGAAACTGAACGGCAATCGACCCGATGCAGACGTTGACCGAACTTCGAATGAGGCGACCATGGGTTCGCGGTGCATTCGGTCCGCACCGTCCTGGACAACGTAGGCACTATTCGGCACGAACATGATCCGCGACTGGTCCCAGACAAACGCATACGATTCTTTTTGACTCGTGCGTCCGATGGGCTCGCTAAGAATGCTCCCGTAGTTTCCTCCTGAAAGATTCACCAGTTGGATCAAACGGTCTACCGCCGCTGAATCACCGCCGCGAACTTCTTGAATCGCAACCACATCGAATTGGTTGATGACTTGTGCCAAGACTCCCATGACATTCTGGTCTTGCGATTTCTTATCTCCAAACACCTTGATGTTGAATGTCGCGATGCGAATGGTCTCGGCTTTCTTCAGACCAAGATTCCTGAGACTCACCGGTTGGACAGTAGGTCCGCTCGCGGTGCTCGCGACGTTTCCGGTAAGACTATCGAGCTTGCTGAAATCAATACGGCCAGTAAACAGAAACCCAAGCACAGCAAGAACACCGGCGATTGTCGTGCTCGGTCCAATCCAACGCACGATAGGGATGCCACGCAGCAACGACGATGCGACCGCCGTGCCCGCCGATGTGCGACTGCGGTTGGATTTACTCGATTTACGGGATAGCAAACCCACAGCGGCCTCCTTGCCGTCTTGATTGGGTAGAGCGAACTGGATGCCGTTACGCCGCAGCTCCTCGGATCGCTTCGAGTGCCTCGATCGCGAGACGTTTCAAACGTGGCGGTCCATCAATCGCTGCGCTGCGGAGTGTTGGCATTGCCGGCGACGCAGCCTTACCAATCCGACAAAGCGCCCACGCGGCTCGCTCCCGCGCCGGAAGATACAGGGATCGACTCAGACAATGCTCGAGAGACGGTACTGCGATCGCGGCATCTCGCCCCAGTCGCCCCAACAACGTCGCCGCCCAATAACTGACTTCGCCATCATTGGTCTCAGTGAGCAAACGCACCAGCGCCGGAATCTCATCGCTTTGAACGGCAACGCCGCTTTCGAGTACGTCCGCTGCCAGTGTGCGGACGTCGTCATCGCTACTCCCCGCCAAGGCAACGATCTGTGCACTCAGCCCTGTCACTTTTCCAGACGCCGAAAGCTTTTGAAGCGTTTGGATACACAGCTCAAGCGATGGGCTAGCGAGTGCGTCTGCCCAATCTTGACTGGTTGATGATGCGTGTTCTTGGGACATCCGTTCCCTTTCCTTCGTATCTCTTGACGATCCGTGAAACCACACGGATAGAATTTATGAGACTCTGGGAATACGAAATGTCAACGCAGTTTCACAAGTGCAGTTTATTCAACACCGATAAATGACTTGCGGACTACTGTTTTGTCCAACGCTTGTACGTGTCGCGGTAGCCAGACGATTTGATCCAGTGCTTCGTGCCGCTGGCGCCGAAGTAGCCGTAGGCGTACGGAGTTTTCCATTGTGGTTCGACAGTCGCTTGAGGGATCTTGGCTTGCGACGGTTGCTTGTGTTCGTGCAAACGTCGCAACAATGGCCCATCCGTGTGCAAGGTCTCGTCGAAGACTTCCTTGGCTGTGTTGGCAACGTGACCCGAGCGAGTCGAATTGCCAGTCGACGGGCCGTACGGAGATTGAGAATTCGGGACCTGAGAATACGGGACCTGAGAGTACTGTGACGGAGACATTCTCAGGGGATTGGCGACGGGTGGTTGCAGGACTCGATGCGGTGTCGATGAATTCATCGCGCCTTCGACGAGATACCCGGCTCCGGTGTAACCATTCACTATCGGCTCGGACCACTCCAGAACGTCTTGCGGTGATCCATCATGTCCGGGCACTACCGTCTCGTACTCTTGCCCTCTCACCATCTCTTGCCCTCTCACGATCTCTTGCCCGCGCACCATCTCTTGTCCGCTCGCTTTGGAATATCCGAAGACAATCCAAGCCGCGGTCACACACGATAGCCAGGCGAATGCGTGAAACACGGTTTCACGTCGTCGTGTCGATTCGCTTAGCACAACGGCGATTAGTGGCTGTTTTTGAGTTTGCATCGCTTGCCTAGTCTGTAGTGGACAGAACTCTTTTCCTTAAGTCGGCACAGACGAGCGACCGAAGCGAGCCAAATTTTGTGATCGAACTCGAAAAAAATCCGATCATGCGTCTTGCTTCATGCTTTCAGTACAAACGAGGGTACTATTTGGCGGCTCGTGGGCTCTGAATGAGAAGCCCACATGAAAGAGCCGAGATTGGCTGCGGTAAACATAGGCTGCGACAAATACTCCGCCCGCAGCAGGCACTTCGAGAGCGACGGCAAATGAAATTCGTAATGAAGACGATCACCAAGTTTTTTGACGATCGCTGTACCACGCTCGCTGCGGCACTCGCGTACTACACCATTTTTGCGTTACCCCCGCTGTTATTTCTATTGCTCTCCTTCGTGACTGCGGGCATGACGGTCACGTACGAGAACGTCGAAGCTCGACAAAGGGCTCGGACACTTGTCCAAGAACAGGCATCCCAGATTCTGGGGAACGCTGAAGCCGCACAGCAAATCACGGACTTGCTCGACCATCGCGCGATGCATGGGGGATCGTGGTGGACATCTGGGTTGAGCATCGTCGGAATACTCATCGGCGCCACCGGCGTGATGGCGGCGCTCCAGGATTCACTCAATCTGATTTGGAACGTGAAACCCGATCCTGGCCGAACGGGCCTTCGCCCCCTCTTTCGCAAACGCATCGTATCGCTCGCGATGATCCTCGGGTTGGGCTTCTTGCTGCTCGTGTCGCTGGTGCTTTCGACAGCACTCACGACAGTCGGTCAAAAGTTCACCGCGATCGTTGGTATCCATGCCAACACAGCAAGCTGGATCAACCAATCCGTCACACTGTTTATCGTGTTCTTCTTTTTCGCAGCACTATTTCGGTTCATGCCCGACACGCATGTGGCCTGGCGTGACGTGTGGATGGGCAGTTTTCTGACAACCGCGTTGTTCTCCGCCGGCCGCGGGACACTCCAGTGGTACCTGTCCCACTTCGATCCCGCCGAAGCACTCGACTCGACGGCGGCATCCTTCGTCGTCATCCTCGTGTGGGTGTACTACACGTCGATGATCTTGCTCTATGGCGCGGAGTTCACACAAGTCTGGGCGTCACAACATGGACGCGCCAAGATGAATGAGTGACTCGTGCGCCATAAGAATAACTCAGCTCACTCAACCAAAGATCTTGAGGTTGGGTTTCTCGGCGGTATCGACCGCCGTGCGAGCTTCGATTGCGTTGTCGACCCATTCCGCGATCTTCGCAAGTTCACGTCGTTGCTGTTGGGCACTTGCTCGGCGAACGCCCCCGACAACGAGCACGGTATCATTCGGTTTCGCTTGCCCGACCGTCCAATCAATCGCTTGGTTCCAATCAGCCACCCAGCGAAACGCGGCGCACTTTTTCACGCCATCGAGAACGCAATGTGCCAGTTGCAAAAATTCGCTCTTTGCACTCGGATGACACGTCAATACGACCTGGCCAGCAAACTTCTCTGCAAGGCGACCGTACTCCGCGAGTTCTTCTCGACTCTCGGCACCCGTTAACGACAAGATGCAACACAGCTTGCCTTCGCTTACCGAACGCGTGGTCCGAAGAGCCGATGCGAATCGTTTGGAAGAGCCTGCGATATCGATATAGACAGTCGGATGCCCAAAGTTTGCGATCGATTGCAATCGACCCGGTAACTGGCGAACCTTGCCGAGCACTTCGATTGTCGATGCGAGTGGTTGATCGATCAACAATCCCACGGTGACTGCGGCACAGTGACACGCGGCCATTGCACCGCCACACAACGGTGTTTCCATTGCCACGGTTGTCTCATCGTTCGTGACGAGCAACGTCGACATGCCGCCGGACTGGTCAATGATCTTTGCGGTGACATCCGCGGCATGGTTTGTGCCATACGTGACCATGCGAACGCCCGCTTCGCGAACCACTCGCTCGATTCTTGGATCGTCAGCCGGCGTGATCACGACGGCATCCGGCGCAAGTCGTTCTAGAGCACATTGCAAACTCGTTGGACCAAAATGATCGGAGGATTCAGCAGGCCCGGTGACGACAAGCAAATCCAATTCGATCGAGTCGTAGTGTCCGTAGGTCAACGCAGCTTGATCGAGTTCAATGACCGCGGCACCACACTCACTATCGACGGCTTCACCAAGCCAAACGACGAGCGGCGCCGCAGTGGCAAGCGGTGATTCCTGAGTCGATTGAACGATTCCGTCGCACTCACCCAGATCCGTTTGATACGCGGTACGAACGTTGGCCGATCGCAGGACACTGGCGATCATCAACGCGGTGGTGGTCTTCCCAGCCGAACCCGTGACACCGATCGTGAGCAATTGTCGATCTGGTCGCTCGAGTTGGCTTGAAACGATCTCCGCTAGCGCCAAATCAATGTCGCCAACGATGCACTGAGGTAACGGACACGGGAGAATCTGCTCCGCCAGAATACCAGCAACGCCAAGTGCCAGTGCATCCGCGGTGAATTGCATCGGACACTGTTGACCGACTCGATAGACCACCAATTGGCCTGCGGAAGCTGTTTCGAGTGAAGTGGCGATTGTTGTGAACTGGACATCTTCACATGCAAAGAATCTGCCATTTGGCAAATGCGAGGCAAGGCATTGCAGAGGCGACTCAACCGAGCTTCGCAACCCTTGCGTGCTTGGAGAGGCTGACGCGTCGACGCCTGTGACAAGAGTCTTCGCAACATCGCTCTTAACAACATTGGCCTTTGAAAAATCAGCACCAGAAATATCGACACGACTTGCCGAATGACGCATGACAGCCTCCCTGCTCTTAATGAGCGTCCAAAGAAAGTTTCCCGACAGTTCCACTGCCGTGTGCCAAGCTTCCATTGCTCGGCGGTTCAAGAATTGTTCCGATCTGAACCAATGGGTCAAGGCTGAAACTTGCCAGATTGCAAAAGCAATTCAAAACAATTCAACGTGTTTTTGCTAGCAAATGCTATAAGAAATGCACTATCGACCAGGCTTGATTCCCATGTCTCGAAGCATCATTTGCAGGTCGTCCCAGGCCGCTTTTTTGGCATCGGGATTTCGCAAGAGGTACGCAGGGTGATACGTCGCGACGACCTTGCTTTCGTAGTACTGATGAAACTTTCCACGCAGTCGTCCGATCGATAGCGTGCTCGCGAGCAACGCTTGGCTGCTAATTGCACCAAGGCACACGATGTACTCGGGGCAGAGCACTTCCAACTGTGACACGAAAAACTCGCGACAATTTTGAAGTTCACCCGGTTCGGGGTTTCGGTTGCCTGGCGGACGGCACTTGACTGTGTTGAGGATGTAAACGTCTTCTCTCGCAAAGGTGCAGGCTTGGATCATCTTGGTCAGCAACTGACCCGCCAAACCCACGAACGGTCGGCCCGCACGATCTTCGTCCGCTCCCGGAGCCTCGCCAAAGAACACGACTCGCGGCGTGACGCTGCCTTCGCCAAAAACCGTTTGCGTCCGGCACTTAGTCAGCACTTCACAGCGAGTGCAACCGGAAACCACTCGAGCCAAATCGCTGAGCCGATCCGTCCGCTCGACAACGGGTAGAGATTGTCCGGGATACGCTCCAGCCGCGGCTGTTACCGGCGAGATGGTGTCGTGACCAGCGGTTGGATTGGCGGATGGCCTTGGTCGACCGGGTACCGGCGATGTGGATGCGTCGGATCTCGAATCAACGCGAACGGGAGGTGGCACCGTCACGGGCTGTGGCTGCCTTGCCGACGATCCAGCGGGCGTTCCGCCAGGCGATCTGGCGGGCGATGGCGTCGATCCCGCGGGTGTCTCGACGGCGAATTGTTCCGTCCAATGCTGGACTCCCGACGCGGCTGGCGCGGGCCCAAACTGCATCCCGAGACGCTCGAAATGCGCAGCAAGCGATGCCGACGCGAGGAGAATATCGCTGGCATCAAGCGTCGAATCGAGTGTCGAATCTGGATCAGTCAAGTAATCGGGTTGGGTCATGGGGATATCGAATTGGCTCGAGTCAGAGCGAGATTCTCGGTTCACAACCCCGATTCTAAGTGACTCAAGTCCCAGCGCCGAACCCCCGCAATTGAGCGAGCCCGTTCTCAAAACGACGAGTTGCAAGTAGGCTTAGCGGTTTTAGTAACGCCTGAAGCCCAAGCATGTCCGTTCCTCAAGTCGCGATCGTCGGCCGACCCAATGTCGGTAAAAGTAGCCTTTTTAATTGGCTGGCACGCCGCCGCTTGGCCATTGTCGACGATTACGAAGGCGTGACTCGTGACCGCATGACGACTCTGATTGAGTCAAATGAACGCTTTTTTGAGCTCATTGATACTGGCGGAATGGGCGTCGAGGATGCCGACGACTTAACGGCTGATATTCGTCACCAAATCGAAACGGCCATCAATTTGGCAGACGTGATCCTGTTCGTCGTCGACGTCCGCAGCGGACTGATGCCTTTGGACGAGTTGGTCGCAAACCGGCTTCGAGGCGTCGAGCGTCCCGTGATCTTGGTCGCCAACAAGGCTGACTCGGATCATATGGATATCAACGCAGACGAGTTCCACCAGCTTGGACGCGGCCACTTGGTTTGTGTCAGCTCGCTACAGAATCGGAACCGCGATGATTTGCTCGAGTTAATTGTTGACCGACTACCGGAGGCAACCGACGAGACAAACAGCGTCCCGCAGATGAAACTTGCGATTGTCGGGCGGCGAAACGTCGGCAAGAGCACATTCGTCAACACGCTTGCACAAACCGATCGCATGATCGTCAGCGAGGTGCCGGGCACGACTCGCGACAGCGTGGACGTTCAATTCGAGATGGACGGCCAGACCTTCACGGCGATCGATACGCCTGGGCTCCGCAAACGAAAAAGCCAGCGGACGGACCTGGAATTCTACGGAACGCACCGCGCCCAACGCAGCATTCGGCGAGCGGATGTGGTCTTGATGTTCTTTGATGCAACGGAATCCATCAGCAAAGTTGACAAGCAATTGCTCGGTTACGTGATGGAGAATCACAAGCCGTGCATCTTTGTTGTCAACAAGTGGGACCAACTTCAAGGCACCGTCACAACGGACCGCTGGGTCAAGTACCTGCGTGGTCAATTCCCAACGCTCGCTTACGCCCCGATCGCGTTTATTACGGGACAAACAGGCAAGAACGTCAAAGCCTTGCTGAATCATGCGACGATGTTGTTCAAGCAATCATCCGAACGTGTTTCCACCGGAATTCTCAATCGCGTCATACGGGCGGCTTTGGAAGCGCATCCACCTGGGCTGTACCAAAATCGTCGACCAAAGATTTTCTATGGAACTCAGGTCGCGACGGAGCCGCCAACCATCGTGCTGATGTGCACCGAGCCGAAAGCATTCAGCAACGACTACCAGCGATTTTTGCTCGGTGTGCTTCGTGATCACCTGCCGTTTGGCGAGGTGCCGATCAAGATGTACCTGCACGCCCGACATCGTGACGGTGACGAACCGGAAGATTCGGCTTCTGAGTAAGAAGCATCTGTGCGAGAACAACGGCGTCGGACTCAGAACATCAGCGTTTGAACGAGATCGTCGACAGCGTACGGTTTGGCTGAGGCAAACGATTCGCCAGCACCGACGCCTGCCGGAGTCCCTGTCACCACGGCAGCGGCACGAACGCGATCGGCAATGTAAGGCTTGTGTTCGAACTGCGTTCGGTAGCACATCACGGACTCGATCTTCGCGTCAAGCGTCGACGCAATATCGACAATGAGATGGTGCTGGTTCGTCGGCACTAAATCTGATTCGAAAGCCAAACGAAAATAGAGCTGGCGTGAAACGGCGTGCGGCGGGATACCCTTGAATTGGTCGTCCCACTTGGTCAGCCGGCTGTAGAACACTGCCGCATCGGTGATTTGCATCGCCTGCCAGTGGTCAGGCGAAGCCATCGGCGTCTTGTCCCCAAACCCGATCACCAGCCTCGGACGCCAACGGCGAAATTCGGTCGCGAGTGCGACGCGAGTTTCGAAACAATCAAAAAGCCGACGATTGCTCAACCCGAGCTGAATCCGCTCGTGAACCCCCAATACTTTCGCCGCAGCTGCTGCTTCGGCTAGCCGTGTCTCAGGCCCCGGAGAATTCGGAGTCGGCTCGCCGTCGGTGAGATCGATGATTCCGACCCGGTAGCCTTGGCGGACAAGCTTGGCCAAGGTTCCGCCGCATGCAATTTCGACATCGTCGGGATGCGCTCCAACAGCGATCACATCGAGCGACTCGGGGAGATTTTTAGCTTGCACGTGTTTCTGCTGGCACAGGGTAAGGATCCGAAAGCGATGACTCGTATAGGAAACGGGCTCTCGCAACAAAGGCAGCTCGATTATCAGTGAGTGGACATGCGAACTGGCGTAAAAAGTATTGACGTAATGCCTATTGGACGCACGGGGGGAAGCGAATCCGCCTCAAGATCGTTGCAACCGATACAGTTCTACAGCGGAGCAAACGAAACAGGCAAGTTTCGCTCTAACCAACTCAAGATTGCCCTCCAAAGCCGTGAAGCCGAACTACTGTTTGCTGTGTTGGGTGACGCAAAACAACCTGACTCACACCAAGATATTAAGCGTCCCCCCGTGCGAGGCGGGGTCGGTTCTTCGGAATCGGCCTCGCCTTTTTTCGTTTTCCCCGGCAGATAGCAACGCTGGCTAAAAACGCTTGATTGCCGTCAATACCGCCCCTCGTCCAAGAATTCAAAAAGCCCGTCAATCAATTCAAGAATGGCACGCCAGTAGCGTTTCCTAACGAGAAGCGAAGCTGAACAGCCATTTTGATCGACCGAGCTGTTTTACTTTGCCTCAGGTGTTGCAACTTGCAACACCTACAATCGGAAAGGAACCGACATGTCGTTGCTGAAAGCTTGTTTTTTTCGTGGCGAGACGGCTCGAGCGGAAATAGACTACCAGCACCGACGATGCTCGGGAACTTTTCAAAACTACTGAATTAACACCTTCGAACCTTATCAATTTTCGGGAAGATGGTCGCACTGCGTGGCCAAACCTGCCGAAAATTAATTGAACCCGCAGCCAAAAGCTGCCCTTGGACTCGTGTGACCAGCGAGCCCGAATCACCAGCGGAGATTGTCACTATGGGATTGCGAAACGTCGCACAAACGACAAAACGCCTCACGTTTGCCACGTTGCTCGTTGCTGGGCTCAGCTTCACAGCGACGGCTCAAGAGTCCGCAAACTTGAGGATTGCGAGTTTCACTCACGGTGCGGGAGCAAACGGCGAAGGCTTTTTTGCTGCGTCGATCCAGCCTTCCGCAGACGACGCGTTGCTTGCATCGACACGCGACGCGGCCGCCGACATCGTGGTGATCGTGGACACGTCCGCCAGCCAAGTGGGTCCGTTCCGCAACGATTCGCATCAAGCTCTGGCGTCGATTCTCACGAAGCTGCGAAGCAACGATCGCGTTCGAATTTTCGCGGCCGACGTGCAAGCGGTGGATTTGAGCGGAAGCTTTGCGTCGCCCAAGGACTCTGCAACTGCCAAGGCCATCAGTGAACTTCGCCAACGGCTTCCACTGGGGAATACAAATTTGGCGACGGTTCTGGATAAGGTGCGAGCGACGCTGGTGGGTCAACCAGAACGTCATACTCGCAGCATCATTTACATCGGCGACGGTTCGTCGATCGATTCGATTCAAGATGAACGACGTTTCGGAACTCTTGTTAATTCGCTTCGCTCGGATCGCATCTCTGTTCATAGTGTCGCGATTGGTCCAAGCATCAACGTTGAGTTGATGGGAATCCTGGCAAACCAAACCGGCGGTATGATCGGTGTCGTGGGAACCAACCCTGGAGCTTCGGCGAGTGACATGGGAGCTTCGGTTGCCGATTCAGCGACCATGTCACCGATTTGGATCACTGAAGCGAAATTGCCTGCGGGCATGACGAGCCCTCAATCGGATCGCATTCCACCACTTCGTTTGGACCGTGACTCGATTCTCATTGGTTCGTATGCAAACCAAGTAACCACTGGCGATTGGCAACTGACGGGCGAGACGAGCACATCATCGGTCCGCATCGTCGCCGATGCTTCGATCGAACCCAGTCATCCCGACTTTTCGTTCTTGCCTGGCCTAGTCAAACACGCGACGCAGAACAATGGCTTGATGCTCGCATCAGCGGGTTCGCCAATGCTTCGGGAGACCGCACGAGCACTTGCCGCTCGAGCAGAAGAGTTGGTCAAAGCGAGCAATATGGCACTTCAACAGGGCAATCGTCGCGGTGCAAGAGTTGTCGCCGAGCTTGCCTTGGAAGCGGATCCGAATAACGCCGACGCTCAAGTTATCCAACAACAAACGTCCAGTGCAAAACGCTTGGTGATGCAGAACGCGGACGACTCGCCGTTTGATTCGTTGTTCGGTGGTGCTGGCGATGCCGCTGCACCTGCGGATGCTATGGACAACGGATTCGGTGACGCGCTGGGTGACGCTCCTGCCACACCAGCGGCTGACGTATTCGGCGGCGGCGATGCATTCGCTGAGCCACCAGCCGCTGCGGCTCAACCACCAGTCAATGCTCAACCACCAGTCAATGCAGCGCCGCGAGCTGCGGCTCCGATGCAACCGGCACCAACGCCAGTCGCACCGCGAGCGAGCATGCTCGACAATTTTGTGAATCCAGTGGGTGACGACGAGTTACTTGAAACTGGCGGCGATTTGCTTGACCGTGTCGCCGGTGACCGCACTCTTGTCGAAGGCAGATTGAGATCCGAAGTCAACGCTCAACTGCGGCGTGCTGCTACCATGCTTCGAAACGATCCGACCGGTGTCGCAGGTTCGCTCAAGAGCTTGTTGTCAATCGTTGAAACAACGCCAGATATCAATCCTCAATTGCGTCAAGAGTTGATGGGACGCGTACGTTCAGCGGTCCAGATGGCGAGCAGCCGTGAAGCGGAATACGCTGAAATGCAAATCAATCTGCAGGAAAAGCAAGCTGGCGCAGTAGTGCAATCACGTTTGCTCGAAGAAACATTCCGACGCGAAGCACGTCTTGAAACGCTGTCTAAACAACTCAACTCACTCGTTGACGAAGGCCGCTACGAAGAGGCTGACGGTGAGGTTTCACTCGCAATGGCCAAGTTGGCGGGCGATTCCATCACCGAAGACTCTGTTTTCGGTCGCCACATTACCGATGAGCCGTTGAGCTTGCAGGTCTATGACCGTGACCGTCGTTACCGCGAAATGCGTGAACGTAACTTTGTCGATGCATTCTCCTTGGTACTTAAGGCCATGGTCCCATTCGTTGACGAACCGCCAATCGTCTATCCCGATGCCGACATTTGGCAACGAATGAGCCGACGACGGTTGGAACGATACGGCGCGATCGAATTGGTGGGCGACAATGAAACGGAGCGTCGAATCCAAAAGGCGCTCGGTGACGAAACGAGCCAACAGTTTATCGAAGAGCCTCTTGAGTCTGCGGTTCGACTTATCGGCGAAACGCATGGTATCCCAATTGTGGTCGACCGAGCTGCGTTGGAAGCAATCGGCTTGACCCCTGACACCCCAGTGTCGTTGACCTTGAAGAATGTCTCGCTTCGTTCATTCTTGCGATTGATGCTGCGAGAGTTCGAGTTGACCTACATGATCAAGGACGAAGTTCTCCAGATCACCACCAATGATGCTGCTGAAGAAAACCGCATTAACAAGGTTTACCCAGTCGGCGATCTTGTTGTCCCAGTCATCAACCTAGGTGGCGGCGGCATGGGCGGCGGAATGGGCGGCGGCATGGGCGGCGGCATGGGCGGTGGCATGGGTGGCGGTATGGGTGGTGGTGGCATGGGCGG
>JBGTAI010000174.1:0-24345 GCA_041749955.1 Pirellulaceae bacterium
GGCTCAAAAAGGTTACTCTGGCTTTCACCCATTGCGTGATCCTCGTTGCGGTTTTGAAGTCGTTGAATAACTCCTTAAACGCAACGAATCACGCGATGGGTCTCTAAAATGCTATCGGTCTTGGTGAATAGTCCGGGCTTAGTGACGTCTCGCTGATTAACGGTACGGCAACGGGGCTGGCCACTGTCGATGCTTCGCTCGGTAGGTACTCGTTTACAGTCACACCGATTGCGGACGGCCAGGTCTCGGTGTTGGTGGCTGCGGGAGTGGTTGCCGACACTGCGGGCAATGCAAACGCCGCGTCCAATGCGTTGGTTCGGACAATTGACCGCGTATTGCCGGTACCAATACTTTCTGCGAACGTGCCGTCGTTAACCAATCAGAGCAACTTTGTACTCACCGTCGAGTTTGGCAAAGCCGTGACGGGGTTCACGGTTGACGACATCGTTGCCAGCGGCGCGACGCTGACCAATTTGCAATCGCTCGGTGGTGGCCGATTCACATTGAATGTCTCAGCGGTCGACGGCCCAGTGACGTTCAATTTGGCGGCTGGCGTGGTGGCCGACATTGCCGGCAATGCAAACGTGGCGGCGACTTCGCTTGGCTTGACCGTCGATTCGATCGGATTACAGCCAACGCTTGGCTCGACAACTCTCGTGTTGTCCAACGCGTCTAGTTTCCCGTTGTCGATCGACTTTGGTGCCGCCGCAGTCGGATTTGCGATTGCCGATCTCACTGTTTTGGGTGGAGTTGCTTCCAATCTGGTCACGGTTGATGCGGCGACCGGTAAGTACTCGGCGACCGTTACACCGTCCGCAGACGGAAGTGTCACCGTTCTGTTGCCTGCGAATGCGGCAACGGATTTGGCGGGCAACGGAAACGCCGCAGCCGTTCCATTGGTGCGGACATTCGATCGAACTGTACCAACTGCGGTTTTGACGACCACAGTTGCGTCGCGAACGAACGCGACGACGTTCGACGTGTTTGCGAACTTCGGCGAACCCATTGTGGGGCTCTCGAAGTCAGATTTTGTCGTAGCTGGCGCGACGGCTAGCGATCCAGTTTCGTTGGGCAATGGTCGCTATAGCGTGACTTTGAGTAATGCGAGCGGTCTGGTGACGATTGATCTCGGTGCTGGTGCGGTAACGGACATTGCCGGCAATGCGAATCTGGCTGCGACACGATTGAGCGTAACGGTCGATACCTCGGCACTCGTACCCTTGCTGTCTTCATCGAGCGTGAATGAATTGAATACCGCAACGTTCCCGGTGACGGTGGTGTTCGGTCAAGAAGTCACCGGCTTTGCCGCAAACAAGGCGACGGTGATTGGTGGGACCGTTTCTAACTTCGTCGAGGTGGATCGTGTTGGTGGTCGATACACTTTCGACGTTACGGCAACGGCCGACGGTGTGGTCAGTGTGATTGTTTCCGCAGCGGTCGTGAAGAGTCTAGCCGGTAGCGATAATGTGGCTTCCAACACACTCATTCGCACGATCGATCGCGTTGCACCGACGCCGATTATGAGTATTCCGGTTAGCGGTATCACGAACCAGTCAACGTTTGATGTGAGCGTCGACCTTGGTGGCGCGGTCAATGGGTTTGCATTGACGGATTTTGTCGCTAGCGGCGCTGTGCTGAGTAATTTGCGAGGCAACGGTGTTGGGCGATATTTGGTCACGGCAACCGCGAATGATGGACCCGTGACATTAGCGTTGCCTGCGGGTGCCGTGACGGACTTGGCGGGTAATGCGAGCCTTGCGGCGAGTCCGCTAGCGGTGACGGTGGATACGACGGCTGTGACGCCGTCGATTGCGACCACGACGCCGCTGGTGAGTTCCAGCAGCACGATCACTGTGGCAGTGAATTTCGGTGAGGTGGTGACTGGGTTTGCGTTGACGGATCTTACGGTGGTCAATGGTACGGCTAGCGATTTGCAAACGATTGATGCAGCAACTGGGAAGTATTCGCTGACGGTGACGCCGACGTCTGACGGCTTGGTGACAGTTCAGGTTGCCGGTGCGGCAGCGCGCGATGCTGCTGGTAATGCAACGCTCGCGTCGAGTGTTTTGAGTCGTACGATCGATCGCACTTCGTTGCCAGTTGTGCTGAGCACGAACGTGGCGACAATCACGAACCAGACCACGTTTGACGTGAGTGTTGATTTTGGTGAGACCGTCACTGGCTTTACGCTTGCGGACGTGTCCGTATCGTCGGGAACAAAGTCGAATTTTGTGATTTTGTCAGGTGCTCGCTACCAGTTCACCTTCACCGGCACGAATGGCACCGTGACGATTTCGGTTCCGGCGGGGGCTGCCGTTGATGCGGCGGGCAATGCGACTCCGGCGAGTGCTCCACTTGTGCGGACGATCGATAGTGTTGGATTGACGCCGACGATTTCGGCGGCGGTGAGTGATCCGACGAATGTGGCTAGTTTTCTGGCGACGATCGTTTTTGGTGAGCCGGTGGTTGGGTTCACACTCAGTGACCTAGCGGTGCTGGGTGGGGCGGCTTCGAATTTGACAGTGACGGATGCGGCGTCGGGGACTTACTCGGTGACGATTACGCCGAGTGGTGATGGGACGTTGACGGTCTTGTTGCCGGCCGGTGTTGTGGATGATGTGGCGGGGAACAAGAATGCGGCGGCGGTGCCGCTGGTGAGAACGGTGGATCGTACGGCGCCGAGTGTGGTGCTGACGACGGACCAGCCGGCTCGGACGAATACGACGAGCTTCAATGTGATCGCGGAGTTCGGTGAAACCGTTACGGGACTGACCGCGAGCGATGTCACGGTCAGTGGCGGGACGGTAGGAACTCCAGTACTGCTCAGCCCAGGTCGTTATTCATTGCCAATCACGGCGACACCGGGAGCGGTAAGCATCAGTCTCGCGGCCGGTGCTGTGACAGATGCGGCGGGGAATACGAGTACGGCTTCGAATACGATCGCGTTAACCGTGGATACGGCGGCGCTGGTGCCGGTCCTGTCGTCGACGAGTGCAAACGTGTTGGCGACGAATGTATTCGATGTCAACATCGTCTTCGGCAAGGCGGTGACGGGATTCACCTTGTCGGACTTGACGCTGATTAATGCGACAGCGTCGAACTTCGTCACCGAGAACGCTGTGACGGGAACTTACAAGGCAACGATCACGGCCACAGCAGACGGCGCCGTGACAGTGCTGATTCCTGCGGGTGTGGTTGCGGATACGGCTGGGAATGCGAACGCTGTTTCGAATTTGTTGTCTCGCAGCGTGGACCGAGTGACGGCGGTTCCTGTGATCACGACGAGTGTACCAGTGCTCACGAATCAAACGAACTTTGTGGCTACGGTTGACTTTGGCAAGGACGTGACGGGCTTCGCGCTCACAGACGTCATGGCCAGTGGTGCGACTTTGAGTTCGCTGCAGTCGCAAGGCGGCGGACGCTTCACGATGAACGTGACTGCAACCGGAGGTCCCGTCAGTTTGTCGATTGCGGCTGGTGCGGCAACGGACTTGGCTGGCACTGCGAGTGCAGCAGCGTCGCCGGTGTCGCTCACTGTTGATGCGATAGCGCCGCTTCCCGCTTTGTCGTCAGCGGTTCCAAGTTTGACGAATCAAGCAACGATGAATGTGGCGATCGCGTTGGGCGAAGAAGTTGTGGGGTTGGAGCTTGCGGACATCGCAGTCGTTGGCGGGATCGCCAGCTCGCTCGTCGAAGTCGATCGTGCGAGTGGCGCTTATACCGTTGTCGTGACACCATCGGCCGATGGTTTGGTGACGGTGCGGCTGCCAGCAGGTTCGGTAAGAGACTTGGCAGGCAACTTCAACGTAGCCGCCACACCACTGTCGCGAACGTTCGATCGAACTGCGCCGAGCCCAACGCTCACGACCAGTGAACCGACGCGCACCAACAAGACCACCTTCACGATGATTGCGAACTTTGGCGCCGCAGTGACGGGACTGACGAAGTCGGACTTGCTAGTGACAGGCGCGGTGGCGAGTGATGCGGTCGATTTAGGCAACGGGCGTTATGAGTTCACACTCAGCGGCGCCAGCGGACTGGTGGAAGCACAACTGGTTGCTGGCGCGGTCACCGACGCTGCCGGCAACGCGAGTCTCGCATCGAGCGTGTTGAGTTTGACAGTCGATACGACAGCCGTTGTGCCGTCGCTGACGTCAGCCAGTGCGAACGTCTTGGCGACAGCGACTTTCCCGGCGACGGTCGTGTTCGGTAAGCAAGTGATAGGTTTCACCGCGAGCCAGATCACTGTGCTCGGCGGTAGCGTTTCCGGTTTGGTTGAGACGGATGTGGCGAGCGGGACTTACACCTTCAACGTGCAAGCGACGGCCGACGGCAGTGTGACGGTGCTCGTCCCAGCAGGCGTTGTTCGCGACACGGCGGGCAATGCGAACGTCGCTTCGTCGCCACTTGTTCGCCGAATCGATCGTGTTGCTCCTCGACCGCTGATCTCGACGGGTGTCCCCAATCCGACGAATCAGTCGTCCTTCAACGTGTCGATCGATTTTGCGGAAGAGGTCACTGGGTTTGATTTGTCGAAGCTCATCGGCACAGGCGTCGTGTTGAGTGATTTCCGCGTGGACGGCGTCGGACGTTACTTGGTGACGGCGTCGGCTGTCGATGGTCCAGTCAGTTTCTCGATCGCTGCGGGGGCGTCGACGGATGCGGCTGGCAACACAAGCTTGGCTGCAACGCCAGTCAACCTGGTGGTGGATACGCAAGCCGTCACGCCAACGATCACGAGCACGGCGGCACTCGTCGGACGCAGTGATACGTTGGACGCGACCGTTGAGTTTGGCGAAGCGGTAACAGGTTTTGTGTTGGCGGACTTAGTCGTGACCGGTGCGACGGCGAGTGATCTTCAACCAGTTGCTGGTGTGGCTGGAAAGTACAACTTCACGCTCACACCGACAGCCGACGGCGCGATCACAGCCCGTGTAATCGGCGGTGCCGCACGCGACGCTGCGGGCAACATCACACTCTCGTCCAACATTCTTTCGCGAACGATCGATCGTGCTCAGCCGAGCGTAGTGCTGACGACGAGCGAACCGTCACGCACGAACCGCAGCACCTTCGATGTCATTGCGAACTTCGGCGAACTCGTCTCGGGACTGACCGCATCTGACCTTGTCATCACAGGCGCAACGGCCTCAGAACCGCAATCGCTCGGTGGCGGTCGTTACTCGTTCACGATCACCGCGTTCGGCGGCCCCGTTTCGATGAGCATTCCGGCTGGCGCGGCACAAGACCTCGCCGGCAATACTAACACAGCATCGTCGACGTTATCGCTCACCGTTGACACGGCCGCACTCGTACCGACGTTGACATCGACGTCACTGCCGCTCCTGAGTTCAACCAGCTTTGACGTCTCGCTTGTGTTTGGCAAAGCAGTTGTCGGTTTCGATGTGGGTGATATCACGGTGCTCGGTGGCACGGCATCGAATCTCGTGATCGAAGACGCTGCGACAGGCCGTTACAGCTATACGGTCACTGCGGACGGCGATGGTGCCGTCACGACTTTGGTCAGTGCAGGCGTCACGGCTGATGACGCTGGCAATACGAATCTCAGCTCGGGTGTGTTGTTACGATTCATTGATACCGCGGCGCCGACCGTTGTTTTGCGAAGCACTGTGGGAACGCTCACCAGTCTCGACGCCTTTGATGTCGACGTCACGTTCAGCGAAGTAGTCACGGGACTGACGCTTGGTCAGTTCGTGGTCACGGGAGCGACACCGAGTGGACTGCAGTCGCTCGGTGCTGGACGATTCACTCTGTCGCTCACAGGTGCCGATGGAAGCGTGAGCATTGCACTTCCCGGTGCGTCGGCACAAGACCTTGCCGGGAACAATTCGATTGCTGCATCGCCGCTCGCGATCACGGTCGATCGAAGCACGGCAACGCCGACGCTGGCCACAACCGTTGCCAACCTCAGTAACGCTGCGTCGCTCACCGTCACGGCTGACTTTGGCAAGCAAGTGACCGGCTTTGACGCTTCGGATCTTGTGCTCAGCGGCGCCAGTGCAAGTGGCTTCACGGCTGTCGATGTGACCATTGGCCGTTACTCGTTCGTGCTCACACCAACCGGTGACGGACCGCTGAGTGTGTTCGTTCCGCAAGGTGCCGCAAGAGATACGGCCGGAAACTTGACGGCCGCATCGAATCGCTTATCGCGCACGGTCGATCGCACCGCGCCGGCTCCGATCCTAACGTCGCTTGAACCGAGCCAGACGAACCGAACGGATTTCGATATCACGGTCGATTTCGGCGAAGTGGTCACGGGCTTCACGAGCAACGGACTCACGGTCAGTGGTGCAACCGCTGCCGCACCGCAAGACCTCGGCAACGGACGCTATTCCATTCGATTGAGTGATGCATCGTCCGTGGTCAGTGTGCAAGCCAGGTCGGGCGCAGCAACGGACGCAGCCGGCAATTCGAGTCTTGCATCGACGACGTTGTCATTCACCGTCGATACGACGGCGCTCGTGCCAGTCGTCACGTCCTCGACGTCACCACTCATCTCTTCAGCCACGTTTGACGTCGCGGTCGCGTTTGGCAAGCAAGTCGTGGGATTCACCGCAGCGAAGGTGACACTCATCAACGCGACGCTCTCGAACTTTGTGGAGTCGGATGCTGCGAGTGGTCTGTATACATTCGACGTCACGGCGACGGCTGATGGTCCGGTGAGTGTGCTGGTGGCTGGTGACGTCGTTCGTGATCTTTCGGGAACACTCAACGCCACATCTAATCGACTGGTAAGAACGGTCGATCGTGTCGCTCCCACGCCTGTCCTCACCGCTTCGATCCTTCCGCTGTCGAATCAAACGTCATTCATCGCGACGATTAATTTCACCGAGTCCGTCAACGGGTTCGAGCTGTCTGACTTGGGCGTCGTCGGTGGCACGGCCGAGAATCTTCGTGACATCGGTGGCGGACGCTACACGGTGGACGTCGTGAGCTCGGCATCGATCGTCACTCTTTCGCTTGCTGGGAATGTCGCCGTCGACTCAGCCGGCAATGCAAACAAGGCCGCGACGCCGATCACATTCAACATCGACAGCCTCGCGCCCACCCCGACGCTTTCGTCGACTGCGCCGATCCATGTGAATTCGCCGAGCTTCCCTGTCGCGGTCGTCTTCGGTGAGCGAGTCACGGGCTTCACCGAAACGGACTTACTCGTGATCGGAGGCACCGCTAGTGGTCTATCGACAGTGGACCTGGACACCGGTAGCTACACGTTCGACGTCACACCGAATGGTGACGGCATTGTCACAGTCTTAGTACCAGCCGGTTCGGCTCGCGACAGTGCAGGTAACTTCAGCGAGTCGTCAACGGCGCTTAATCGCTTCGCTGATGCGACTCGTCCCGTGCCCCAATTGTCGACCAATCAACCCGCGATTACGAACAAGTCAGTCTTTGACGTCACGGTTGAATTCGTGGAATCCGTCAGCGGGTTGGAGCAAGGCGACCTAGTCGTTTCCGGTGGTACTGCGAGTCAACCTCGCGTGATCAGCGACCGACGCTACACGTTTACGATTACGGCAGACAATGGCCCCGTTGAGATCTCACTGGCCGCGGACGCTGTCTCCGACACCAGCGGCAATCTCAATGTTGAGTCGAACACATTGTCATTGAACGTGGATACGACTGCGATCGTTCCGGTACTCACAACATCAGCGCCTAGCGTGGTCACGAGCGACTCGTTCTCAATAAACATCAACTTCGGTAAATCTGTACTTAGCTTTGACGTGTCAGACATCGCTGTCATCGGCGGCAGCGTGAGTGCTCTCACGGTGACGGACGCAGGTCTTGGTCAATACACTGCGACCGTTACCGCAACCGGTGATGGCAGTATCAGTGTGTCGATTCCAACGGGAGTTACCTCAGATGCGGCCGGCAACTCCAACGCCGCCTCCAACGTACTCACGCGTCATTTCGATCGTACGCCACCAGCACCAACACTCACGTTCTTAACCGCAGCACCCGGCCAAACCACGCGTGAAGTCGAAGTCGCTTTTAGCGAACCCGTCGTCGGCTTCGATCCATCGGATCTCATCATCAGCGGCGGAACGGTTGGTTCGCTCGTGCGCAACCGCGACAACACGGTCTTCAGTGTCCTCGTTACTCCGACCAGCGACGGCGACTTGACCGTTGACCTGCCAGCGGGAGTCGCGAAAGACGCTGCTGGCTTGGACAATACGTCTGCGTCGCAAGTCGTCGCGTCTGTCGACATCACCCAACCCGTGCCAACGCTATCTGGCAGCAAATCATCCACGGCGGGACAGTTTGACTTAGTGATTTCATTCAGCGAACCGGTCACGGGGCTGACTGCGACTGACTTCCAGCTGACGAATGCAACACTATCGAATTTAACTGGAAGCGGCACCGATTACACCGCGACGCTCACCGCGATTATCGAAGGCGACATTACAGCTTCACTACCGGACGAACGTGTTGTTGATGCATTCGGAAACCGCAATGTCGAAAGTAACGTCGTCACGCTCGTGCATCGCGTCGTGGATTCCATCGTGCTCGAACACGCCGATGAAACGATTGACATGCGGACGCACGACGAGACGGTCTTGGCAACGGTGAAGACGATCGACATTCGAGGAACAGGACGCAACTCGCTCGTACTCGACGCCGCGAAGATTGCCGCATTGACACCGAACAAGACGCTCGTCGTTATCGCCGACCAAGGCGACTCGATTGACTTTGGTGATGGTTGGCAATTCGAAACGGTCGAGGCGGTCAACGGACAGTTGCAGCGGATCTTCACCAACGGTACGGCAACGGTCCGGGTCGTGGGTCCACAGAACTGGACGAATCCCGTCATTGTGGGTGACGTCAACGGAAGCGGCGACGTCACTGCCGGCGACGCACTGGATATCCTGTTCTCGCTTAACCAACCACAGTTGTTTGACTCGCAAGGGATGCTTGTCGACGCGGCTTCGGTCGCTGCATCGAACTTCCGCTTTTACGATACCAATGAAGATGGAATGAGCACCGCCGCCGACGCGTTGTTTGTCATCAACGTCTTGTTCCTGCAATCGTTGGGTGGATCCGGCGAAGGCGAATCAGCACCCGTGCAGTCCGCATTGCTTAGTCAACGAAGCAGTGACGAGGACGACCACAACGTAACCTTGTCTGTTGAACAGCTCGACTTGGGAATTTCAAGCAAGGTAAAAACGTTTGGCCGGAACGATGTCGCGGTACCAGTCGCGGTTGCTGGGGACATCGACTCTGAGGTAGGTGATCCAAGCGAAGAGTTTGGCGATATTGACGCGATACTCGCCTCGGTCCTCAACTGGAGTTTGTAGCTCGAAGCGGACTCCGCACACGGCGCTTCCATTGGCTCTTATTCTGATTGGCCGGAGTTCGGGTCGGGCCGTTGAGTGAGTAGATAGGCCAGCAGATTGTTCAGTCCACTGGTTCCGATGGCTTCGTGCATTCCGGTGGGCATGAGGGATCGGGTGGTGGTTTGACGAGCTTCGATTTCGTTGACGTCGAGCATTTTGGGCTTGCCGTCGTTGGTGATGACTTCGATGGTGGTTGGGGTCTCATTGCGGACGAGGCCAACCGTTACGGTTCCATCCTCGAGCACGAAGGAGCTGGCTCGAAACGCACGGTCGACGTTGCGGTCTGGTTGCAGGATGTCTTCGAGCAGGCGAGATGCGCCTCGAACGCCGATGCCGTCCAGTTGTGGGCCGACGATTGCGCCGACGCCTTGGATTTGGTGGCACGCGATACAGTGCTTTTGGAACACGCCCAGTCCCGCGATCGCGTCACCGCCATTTGCTTGGAAATGGGTATACGCCTGGGCGGTGAGCTTGGCCTGCTCGTTGTCTTCGTCAGGCAACGTTGCAAGGACTTCATCGGCTAGCAGCTTGAGTTCGCTCGATGCGAGGCTGGCGAGTGAGGATTCAACTTCTTTCAAACGCAGCACATCGCCGCTGATCCAACCTTCGGTTGCTGCGGTGACAAGCCATGGCAGACTCTCGCGGCGTTTGGCCAGTGTTTTGGCTAGCGATTGTTGTTCAGAACGGGTCAGCCCGCTGGCAGCCGTTTTGAGCCAATCCAAGGCAAATGGTTCTTTGACGCCAGCGACGATCGTTGGCTCGAGACTTTGCAGCAGGCTCGTCGCGTTGGGTAGCACGCGAATGACGTCGACAATGGCAATGGATGCGTTGGATTGACGAAGATTCACAAGTCCAGAAACAAGTTCCAAACGACTTTCGCGGGAAAGCGTGTTGGTACGTTGAAGTAACGCGGCGATATCGGGCGCGAGCTCGTCTAGCTTGTATTTCGAGACGATTTCGAACCAGTTTTTGAGTTCGTCGGAGAGTGGATCATCGTTGAAACGAGAATCGGTGAACTGTCCAAATGCGATCCAGGCGTAGGACGGTTTCGCATTACCGTCCACGACTTCGATCACTACCATCTGGCCAAGGACGTCTTCTAGGTTCCATTCGATTTGCAACGCCTTGTCGTTTCGCGGAGGCGCTGCTCGGCGAAGGACTGTTCCAGTGTTCGCGTCGACCAGTCGGACTTCATTGGTTGCGTCGATGGGGTCTTTGGGAAGTCCATCGTGTCCGGCAAGTTGGAAGCTCAGTGAATCGGTGGCGGCAAACGGCGCACTACGAACCGTCCCGACGTAGGATTCACCAAGTTTGAAGCTGGAGTGATAATTTCGTTTTTCGCCACTTGGTGACTCACGCAATTCCATTGGCCAATGTCCAGTGGAATCGCTGCGACGCCACGACAAACGCGTTGTCGATTGTTTCGCGAGCGGCTCAATTGCTTTCAGCCACTCCGAGCGGCTGAATTCCAATGCCCATTCGCGTGCCGAGGGAGATTGAGAAGCACCGGCGGTGGCGATCTCCAGCAAAATCTCTTTTGCCTTTGGCAGATGATTGCCGATTCGTTCGCGGAGTGTTTGAACGAGTCCGGCGATCTCGTCGGCGGGCAGCGTCTTGATCGCATGTCGGATGATGGGCATTTGATCTTTGTCGGTCGCCGTGGTTTGCTTTAGGTAGGTTGCAAGCCAGCGACCCGCATCGGGACTGTTGGTTCCTAAAAGGATGCTGATGAATGCGTCGGCGTTGCCTCCGCCTAAATGCGTCGACGCGTTCAATGTCTTGGCAATCTCTGGGTTGAGGAGAGAATTGCGAACTGCAATTCGAATCGTCTGGGTCATGATTTTGTCGGCCACGTCGACTTGAGCAAGTTTCGCAAGCAAGAGATCGACGGATTCGAGACCTGGGTGGCGTCCACAGGCTTCAGCGGCCGCACGAGCGACAAAGGGCTCGGTGTCTTGAAGGCGTTGATGGACAGCTTCGCGAATTTCAGAAGACCAATCCGTCGGCATCTCGCCGGCGACGAGCATGGCGTGCGTTCGCATTCGAGGGTCTAGGTCGTTTGCTGCGGCGAGCCACTGTGATTCGGTCAGCTGATTGCGACGGAATCGCAGCCAGAATTCTTCGGGAGTTGCGGAACCTGCTTCAGCAAAAAAACGTTGGCGGATGGATTCAGCTTTCTTGGTTGTTGAATCCGCGACATAGTTGAGTTTTTGCAAAAGTTGTGATTGATCGGTGCCAAAGAACGTGTCGTTGGCAGCGGTCGGTGGTGATTCGGAGTTGCTGATTTTCCAGATCCGGCCTCGATGTCGGTCGCGGCCTTCGTGGTCCAGTGGGACTTCGTAGTGGCCAATGATGCGATTGTAAAAGTCGGCGACGTAGAGACTTCCGTCGGGCGCAATTTGTAAGTCGACAGGGCGGAACCACGGATCGTCACTGGTGAGGAAGTCAGGAAGTTCGTGGGCTTTGAGCGTGGCGCCTGTTTGCGTGAGTGCGTTTCGATTGATACGGCTTGTCATCACGTTGCCGCTGTAGAACTGGTTGCGATACGTCGCGGGAAAGTTGTCGCCGTTGTAGAGGACAATGCCGGAGATCGCGGTGCTGCCGTGGAGGTGATCCATCATTGGCGGAACGAAACCGAGACCATCGTCGGGGCGTCCGAAGCTGGAGTAGTATCCACCGCGAAGCAGTTGCGTGATCGGTTTGCTGTGGCAATCCGCCGTGAACCAGTTGCCCCATTCATCGTGCGTCATACCGAATGGATTGACTTGGCCGTGCGTGACGTGTTCGATGCGACTGCCATCGGGGCGAAAGCGAAATGTGTTGCCGCTTGTCATCTCGACTTGCCATCCGTCTTTGCCTTGGACGGCGGATTGGTTGTTGAATCCATGACATGCATAGATCCAACCGTCATAGCCTTGCCGCAATGCGTTGACCATGCCGTGCGTGTCGCGCGTCGTATCGAACGGACCGAGGATCACGTCGCGTTGATCGCACACGCCGTCGCCATCGGTATCGCGAAAGTGATAGAGGTTCGGGATACTGAAAGCGATCACGCCGTCGCCGTAGGGAACAAGGCCGATGGGAACATTGAGCTTGTCGGCGAATACGGTCACGCGATCGGCACGGTGGTCGCCGTCCGTGTCCTCGAGAATCTTGATCGAATCACGCGGTTCGCGGTCCGCAGGTGCGGGATAGGGATACTCGACGGTATCTGTGATCCAAAGACGCCCAGAAAAATCGAACGCCATGTTGAGTGGCTTCGCGATCTCCGGTTCCGAGGCGAAGAGTTCGATCGTGAAGCCTTCCGGGAGATGGAAGCCAGAAAGTTCTTCTGCGGCAGTCCTGGCTTCGGTCGGTCGAACTGGGGCCCCGAACCAATCAGTTGGCGAAGATGGTTCGGCGGCGCCGGGGCTTATGGGGCTGGAGTTCGCGGCATTGGAATCGGGCGAGGTATCAGCTGCCTGGATGTGGATCGAGACCGAACAAAGAAGCCACGCGATGGCAATCGATGAGAAGCGGTTCGGCATTGCAATGAGTCCGTTTGGCAAGCTTTGGGGGGCGGGATGTTGAAATCTTAACAATCTCGGAAAAGAGTTTACACGGGATTGCCACCCGGCATGATTGGAGATCCGTTTGCGATTAAGATGGGGGCTGGGATGTCCGTGTGGTTTCTTGCAGTGTGGTCAGAATGCAGTTCAGTCGACGAAGTCGTGTGTGTTTGTTGGCAAGTTCGTTTGGCGCCGTCGTTGCGGTTGGCATCGTGGCTTGGGAAACAGTGGCTGTGGCACTAGAAACGGCTCCACGTACGCTCGTCGCCGATGCGGTGGCAGAGACAGAAGCGGCAATGAAGCCGTATTCTGAGCCCATTCAATACGCGAATGTTTCAATTGAGATGTTGCCAATTCCGGGCGGCACGTTCGCGATGGGAAGCCCCGATAGTGAAGAGAATCGCCGTGAGGATGAGGGGCCACAGCATCAAGTGGAGGTCCAGCCGTTCTGGATGGGCAAGTACGAGATTACGTGGGACCAATACGATGCTTGGGGCGAGCGTTTGGATACGGTTCGTCGCGAGCTAGCCGGTGCCAAAGCGACGGAGCTCGATTTGATGGTCGACGGCATCACTCGACCCACTGAGCCGTACACCGATATGAGTTTCGGTATGGGCAAGGGAACGCGTCCAGCGATCTGTATGACCCAGCATGCGGCGCGAACGTTTTGCGAATGGCTTAGCGCGACGAGCGGTCGCTATTACCGTTTGCCGACGGAGGCGGAGTGGGAGTACGCTTGTCGCGCTGGCACGACGACTGCGTATTCGTTCGGCGATGATCCAGCCGACTTGGACGACTACGCTTGGTATTTCGACAATACGAACGACGAATACGAGAAAGTCGGCAAAAAGAAGCCCAATCCCTGGGGTTTATACGACATGCACGGAAACGCAGCAGAGTGGGTTTTGGACCAGTACCATGCGGACGCTTACGGCAAACGAACGGAAGGCGTCACCAAGAATCCACTCGCCGTTCCAACAACGCTTTATCCTCGGATCGTTCGCGGCGGAAGTTGGCAGGATGATGCCGAAATGCTCCGCAGTGCGGTTCGCGTCGCGTCTAGCGCCGAGTGGAAAGAAGAAGACCCGCAAATCCCCCAGAGTATCTGGTACCATACCAATGCACTTGGCGTTGGTTTTCGCATCGTTCGGCCACTCGTTGAGCCCTCCGAGGAAGAAAAATCCACGAAGTGGGATAATACCCTGCCCGTGCAACTTGACCCTGTTGAATAGGCCTATAATCCTATTTGGCCCCCGCCTATGTTCGCCACCTGATTCCTTTCACCCCGCCCCGGAGTTTCTTTCCGATGACTCAGCCCAACCAATCGTCTGCAGCACAGACGCCCCCATCACGTCGTGATTTTCTCAAGAAGAGTGGCACTGCCGTTGCGGCCACAACACTTGTTTCGTCGGTATTGACCCCGGCGGTGCATGCCGCCGAAGACAATACGATCCAAATTGCATTGGTCGGCTGTGGTGGTCGTGGTTCGGGTGCGGCTGTGGATGCGCTGCATGTTGAGAACGGTCCAATCAAGCTCGTCGCGATGGCTGACGTATTCGAAGGCCACATCTCGGGCAAGTTGAACGCGATCATGGGCCAAAAGAACATCGCCCACAAGGTCGACGTACCCGCCGAACGCCAGTTCGTGGGGTTTGACGCGTACAAGCAAGCCATGGATTGCCTCAAGCCAGGCGACATCGTGATCTTGGCAACTCCGCCAGCGTTCCGTTGGGTGCACTACACCTATGCGATCGAAAAGGGCTTAAACGTATTCATGGAGAAGCCCGTTACCATCGACGGTCCAACCAGTTTACGGATGTTGGAAATCAACAAAGCTGCTGTCGAGAAGAACCTCAAGGTCGGGGTCGGCTTGATGTGCCGTCACTGCACAGGCCGTCAAGAATTGTTCAACCGAATCCAAGACGGTGAGATCGGCGAGATCAACATGCTTCGTGCGTACCGATTGGCCGGACCAACAGCAACTGCTGCGGTTTCACCTATGCCAGAAGGCGAAAACGAGCTGCTTTACCAAATCAAGAATTTCCACGGTTTCTTGTGGCTGTCGGGTGGCGCTGTCAGCGATTTCCTGATCCACAACATCGACGAGTCGTGCTGGATGAAGAACGCTTGGCCGGTCAAGGCCATGGCGGTCGGCGGTCGGCACTATCGCGGCGACTCCATTGACCAGAACTTCGACAGCTACGCCATCGAGTACACGTTCGGCGACGGTGCGAAATTGTTTGTTGATGGCCGAACGGTGCCCGGATGCAAACAAGAATTTGCAAGCTATGCACACGGCAGTAAAGGCATGGCAGTGATCTCGACGGCGTCACACACGCCGGCGAAGAGCCGAACCTATATCGGCCAAAACATCGAAAAGTCGAAGCAACTCTGGGCGTTCCCGCAACCGGAAATCAGTCCTTACCGCCTCGAATGGCAAGACTTGGTTGCCGCGATTCGTAACGACGATTCGTACAACGAAGTCGAGCGTGGTGTGATGGCGAGTGCCGTAACATCGATGGGTCGCATGGCTGCTCACACAGGCCAAGAAATGGAATTGGAAGATTTCCTCCATTGCGATCACGAGTTTGGACCTGGCATCGACAAGTTGACCTTCGACAGTCCTTCGCCGCTCGTCGCCAAGGCCGACGGAACGTATTCGATCCCGATGCCGGGCTTGGTCAAGGACCGCGAATACGCATAACGTGGTGAGGGTGGTCGACTTTTCGTAGGCCAGGACCTGTCCTGGCGATTTTCGAAAACCCAGATTTCCCAGGACAGGTCCTGGCCTACGGCTTTTTCAATTAATGCATCCATTGAATGCATACTGCCTCCAGCCGATCGCCTCCGTGCGATCGGCTGGATTTATTTTGGTCCGATGGGAGGCTTGTCAGTTCGTGGCTGTCGGTTCGTGGTAGCGCCGAATGAATTTGTTCTTGCGCAATTCCTTTCAATACTAGATTGAAAACATGCGATACGCGTTCTTGGTTCTGCTTTCGTTTGTTGTTTCAGTCGCTTCTGTATTGGGCGTCTCGCCGGCTGGACCTTTGAAATTGGCGAATAGCTACAAGATTGTCATCATCGGAAATACGTTAGCCGAACGGATGCAACTGGACGGTGCGTTCGAGACGATGCTGCAAGCTCGCTTTGCGGGCAAAAATTTGGTCGTCCGTAATCTCGGCTGGTCAGCGGACGAAATCGATCTGCGTCCGCGAAGCGCGAACTTCGATGACCACGGTCACAAGCTCAGTGATCACCAGCCGAACTTTATCTTTGCGATGTTCGGCTTGAATGAATCGTTCGCGGGTGTTGCGGGTCTCGATGAATTTCGCAATCGATTTGCGAAGTTTCTTGTCGACACGCCAGCCCAGGCAGGAAGCAATCCGCAACTCGTTGTGTTCTCGCCAATCCCGCACGAGAACTTGAATCGTCGCACGCTTCCCGATGGCAGTTCAACGAATGTGAATATTGAGCTTTACAGCGACGTGATGCGAGAAGAATGCGACAAAGCGAGTGTCCGCTTTGTTGATCTCTACACACCGCTCAAGAACCGAATGCAAGATGCTGATGAGCACTTGACCAGCAACGGCATTCATCTGAATCGGCACGGGAACGATGTCTTAGCGTTTGTCATGGACGAGGCGTTGTTCGGATCCGAAAATGCTTTCCACCTCGAAACCCTTGCACCACTTCGTGAGGCGGTTATCGAGAAAGACCGGCAATTCTATTACGACTATCGCGCCGTTAATGGTTATTACATTTATGGTGGGCGGATGAATCCGTATGGCGTTGTGAATTTTCCTGAGGAGTTTGCGAAGCTGAGGAAGATGATCGCTGTTCGCGACCAGCGGATTTGGAAGATCGCAAAGGGCGAGTCGGTGTCGCCGACGATCGACGACTCCGAAACAGGCAACTTGTCACCGATCAGGTCGAATGTCGCTGAGCAGCCGATCTATCACACGCCGGAGGAAAGTAAGGCACTGTTCGAACTTGCCGAAGGCTTTGAGATTGATCTTGTCGCGTCCGAGGTTGATTTCCCCGATCTCATGAACCCGGTGGCGATTGACATCGACGCTCGCGGTCGGTTGTGGGTGACAACGACGCCGTGCTATCCACAATACTTGCCAGCCACTCCAGTCAACGACAAGATTCTGATCTTCGAGGACACCATGGGTGACGGCCGTGCGGACAAGCAGACGGTGTTCGCGGACGGGTTGCATCTACCGATCGGCATCGCCCTCTCGGATGGTGGTGCTTATGTGTCACAGCAACCGAATCTTGTGTTCATGAAAGACACCAATGGCGATGATCGAGCTGACGAACAGAATGTGATTCTTCACGGCTTCGATTCGGCTGACTCGCACCACTCAATCAGTGCTTTTGTCGTGGGCCCAGCAGGTGAACTATACATGCAGGAAGGGACCTTTCACCACTCGCAGATCGAGACGCCCTACGGACCGCAGCGAGTCAAGGACGCGGCGGTGTTCCGCTACGAGCCGAACACCGAACGATTGAGCATTTATGTTTCCTACAGCTTTGCCAATCCGTGGGGCCACTGTTTCGATGCTTGGGGGCAAGATTTCGTTGCGGACGCGTCGCCCGGTGCGAACTATTTCGCGGCGGCGTTCAGCGGCGACGTGGATTATCCGCACAAGCATCGGCAATTGCAGCAGTTTTTGAAAAAGCAGTGGCGTCCAACGGCGGCATGCCTGATTGTTGGAAGTAGCCAGTTTCCAGAGGTGAACCAGGGCAATTACATCATCAACAATACGATCGGATTTCTTGGAACGCTGCAGTACAAGGTCAGCGACGACGGCTCCGGTTTCAAGGCGGACCCGGTTGATCCGTTAGTATCCAGCCGCGATGCGAACTTTCGTCCCATCGGCATGAAATTCGGTCCGGATGGTGCATTGTATATCGTTGATTGGTTCAATCCGTTGATCGGTCACATGCAACACAATTTGCGCGATCCCAAACGTGACAAGCACCATGGTCGAATTTGGCGAGTTCGAAATAAGAACAAACCACTCTTGGAAATTCCAAAGATTGAAGGAGCTTCGATCGAAGAACTATTGGCACTATTGGACCGCTACGACGATATGGTCCGTGAGCTAGCTCGACGCGAATTGCGAATCCGACCGGCTGAGGACGTGGAGGCTGCGGTGGACGCGCTTCTTGCGAACACCAGCGGCAATGACGAAGCCGCTGAGCATCGTCGGCTCGAGGCTCTGTGGGTGCTTCAAAGTCATGACTTGGTTCGGCCAGACGTACTGTCGCTTGTCCTGCACAGCCAAGACGCACGAGCCCGTGCTGCTGCGACGCGTGTGCTTTGCTATTGGCGCGAGCGAATCGAAGGCAGCACAGAGATGCTCGTGAAGATGGCTTCGGACGAGCATCCTCGAGTTCGTTTGGAGGCCGTTCGTGCGGCAAGCTTCTATCGTGATGCGGACCAAGGACGCGAGATTGTTGCTGTGGCTCTCGGTCATCCGCTCGATGAATATTTGAACTATGTCATTACGGAAACGACAACCACACTTGATCGTCGAGGTGGTACGAAGCAAGGCGGCGATTCGGCCTTGATCGAGAAGATCGCCAAAGGCGACGTGCCGGATGGCCAACTCGTTCAAATCACTCAGCTTGCTGTGCGAGACGCAAGCACAGCACAGATCGCAAAAATTGTAGACTCGATTTTGGCGGGACCTTTCCCGCCCGACACGGCGGCTGCGGCACTGAACGAAGTTTTGGCAGTCACGAAAGCGAATCGAATTCAAGTGCCGATCAACGTCCAGGCGGCGATTTCACGCTACGCGATTGGCCAAAAGCAGAAGGACGAGGCGTTGTTGGTTGCGATCGCGGATATGGCTCGACAATGGCAGATCGAAGGGTTGACCCAATCGATGCGTGCTGTGGTTTATGACACCCAGATGCCTGGCAAAGTGGTGGACGCGGCACTCGATGCGATTGCGACGTTCAACACACCCTCCGGTTCTGATTTCCGAGGCGAGATCCTGCGGACGAATCTTCCTAGCAGCACGAAACTTCGGTTTGCTCGTGCGATGGCAGGCGTTTCATCGAGACAAGCGATCCAGGCGTTGGGGCAAGCTTTGGCGAGTGGTGTGGATGCGAATGACAACGAACTGCTTGTCGCGGCAACCGATGCTGTGCTGGCCAATAAAGATGGACTCTTGGACATCGAGCCGGTGTTGAAGAAGAATCCGCCAAGTGGAGACGCAGCGAAACTGTTGCTACGCGCTGTTTACGCAAGCGGCACGAATTCGGGACCAGTCGTTGAATTGCTCAGCAGTGCAGCCGGCATCGGTGGCTCAGCCAAGAAGCTGACTGATGAGGAACGGCTTACTCTCATCCAGAAGATCGAAACGACAGGCGACCCGCATGCTGGCCAATGGGTGTACCGTCGCAAGGAGCTGAACTGTGTCCAGTGCCACGTGTTGTCGAGGGCTGGCGGAATCGTTGGGCCTGACTTGAGCGGCGTGGGTGTGACGAGCCCGACCGAGTATCTGCTGGACAGTTTGCTTGAGCCGAGCAAGCAAATCAAAGAAGCCTATTTGACACTCAACGTGGTCACTTCGGATGGCGAGATTGTGCGTGGTGTGAAAGTCGATCGCGACGACAAGCGACTGATTTTGCGCGACGACAAAGGGCAAAAAACAATCCTGGCTGTTGAAGACATCGAAGCTGAAGCGGAAGGCAAGTCGCTGATGCCAGAAGGATTGCATCATTTGCTCACGGAGAAGGAGCTCATTGATCTGGTGGCGTTCCTGGCATCACTCGGCAAGCCAGGAGACTTTGTTGTCAACAATCGACCCACGATCCAGCGTTACCACTACCTTGCGGATGCGGGTGAAGTGGACCGATTAGCAAGATTGCCCGAAGGCCAGCTTGAAAGTGAACTTGCCAAAATTGACGAATCCAAATGGACGATCGCATACGCTTTGGTCAATGGCGAGTTGCCGGCCGTGGCGATTTCGCCGTTGCCAAAGATGTTGATTCTTCGAGGCGAAGTCGATGTCGTTGTGGCTGGAATGATGGGTGCCAAGGCGACAAGTGAAGCTGATGTTCAACTTGTGGTGGATGGCAAGTCGATCGCGAGTAACGGGATCCAGACAGTCGAGAAAGCTCCAGGTCAACATCGGCTGCATTTCGTGATCGAGTCTCCCGAAAAGGTCAAATCAGTCACGGTTGAGATCACTAAGCCAACCGGAGCGCCGACCCAATTCACTGTGGTCGGCACAGGCGTTTGAGTAGTTGACCGCTTAATGCAAGCGATGTTATTTTCCCAGGGTACCGATGATCTCTCGGACGCTCGTTGCGCCGAGTTCGGCGAGGGCGGCGGGGAGCTCGTCGAGGATTCGCATGGAGGCTTGCGGATCGTAGTAGTTCGCAGTGCCAATTTGAAAAGCGCTGGCGCCCGTGACCAAGAATTGCATCGCGTCGTCGATGTTTTGGATGCCACCAATGCCAATGATCGGTATGTCGACAGCTTGGCGAACTTGGTGAACGCATCGAAGTGCGATTGGCTTGATCGCTGGTCCGCTCAATCCGCCCATTCCATTCCCGAGCATCGGTCGTCGGCGTCGCCAATCGACTGCCATCGCGAGCACCGTATTGATCAAGCAGACAGCGTCGGCACCACCGGCCGCGGCACCCGCAGCAACGTCAGCGATTCGCGTTACATTCGGTGTCAGCTTTGCGAGCAGCGGCACTGGGCAACGCTTGCGACACTCGGCGACAACGTTCTCGCATGATTGAGCATTGGTGCCAAAGTCCACTCCGCCACTGACGTTTGGACACGACAGATTCAGCTCGATTGCGGCGACGCCAGGTTCGTTTCCGACACGATCGGCGAGTGAGACGAAATCTTCGGCGCTTCGACCCGCGACGCTGACGACGATGGATGTTCCGATACCGCGCAGGTACGGCAAGTGATGCTCAAGAAACACTTCGACGCCGTCGTTGTCCAATCCGATGGCGTTGAGCAATCCGGCGGATGTTTCAACAGTCCGCCAGGGAGCGTTGCCAATGCGTGGCTCGGCCGTAATCGTTTTCGGTAAGACGCCACCCAATCGCGGCACATCAATGATGTTTTCCATCTCGCGGGCGTAGCCAAACGTCCCCGATGCGACCATCACGGGATTCTTGAGCTGCAATCGACCGAGAGTGACGCTGAGATCCATGTTCTGTATTCGAGATGCGATGAGTGGTGGTTAAGACTTGCGTATCAAACGCGAATCAATTTCTTGTAGGATCCGTCCAGCGACCAAGCGTTTGTCGCCAGCGACATGGCACACGACTTCACCCGCTGGGTCGAGCAGCTCCACATCGTTCACGTCCGAATCGATCGCTTGCGGACCGTTGCTGACCATGAGATCACAGTGCTTGCGTTCGAGCTTAACAATCGCCCTGAAACGTCGATCTTCCGTTTCAAGAGCAAAGCCCACGACCCATTGTCCCTCGCGTTTGTTTTCGCCGAGCGTTGCGACGACGTCGGCGGTTTCAACGAGTTCGAGTTGCAAGGTCTCGCCCGTTTTAGCGATCTTTTGAGTTTTCACAAACCGTGGCATGTAATCGCACGGGGCTGCAGCACCGATAGCACCATCACAAGACGAAAACTCACGAATGGAGGCCTCGAGCATGTCCTCCGTCGTGATGACTGGGATCACCGTGGCCGCGGCTGGATAGGTGACAGAGACTGGCCCCGTGACAATGACAACGTCATGTCCCAACTCAAGAGCGGCTTCGGCAAGAGCGACGCCCATCCGGCCACTCGAAGCGTTCGTCAGATAACGAACCGGATCCAAGAATTGGCGAGTCGGCCCCGAAGTGATCAGGATACGTGCCACGCTCAGTCATCCGACGCTGGGAGCGTCTCGCCAATCAGTCGGTCTACATCCGCAGTCGACAATTTCATGCGTACGGCCGCGAGCGCGAACAATCGCTTTTCGGACTCTGCCAAATAGCCGTCGGCAGCCATCATACGGATGAGGTCCTTCATCAACGCTTCACGTTCATCGATTTCCGAGGGAATTTCGACTGCCGCGTCATCGTCAAGTCCGAATTCAATCGCTTGTTGCAGATCGTCTTCGTTGAGCCCAAGTTGCTCACAGCGGTCGGCGATTAGATTGACTTCTCGCTCGCCAATCGATCCGTCCGCTAACGCCATCACAATGAGATTGCGGAGTTGGCGTTGCCGTTTGGTAAAGGATTCGTCGTTCATGCGAAGTAGGATAACGCATGGCGAATCCCCATGGAAGCTACGGTTGGCCGCGGTGCCCCGATTCCAGGCCTACACGGATTCTTCGAGGATACGGATTGTTCGGCGACACGGATTATTGGGCAACTCGCTGGGCACGGTCCACCATCACGTGCGGCGTATCCATCCCATTGACGAATCCCCGCTGGCCTTCGATGCGAATGTAGTTATTCAAGTGCATGCGCAAATTTGTCCCAGGCACCGGCGTAACGTAGGCTAGCGTACGCCCTCCGTTATCCGTTAGGGCAAACGGTGGGGTGTTCGGGCGAGCGGAATAGACCTGAACGAGGAATCCGGTTTCGCTGATCCAGTTGCTTGAAGGGCCTTGGTCCGATTGAGAATCAACGCGTGGGATCGACGGAACCAAACCTTGGCGACTTGACGCGGGGATGGCGGGAGTGCCAAACGAACTTCTCGACGAAGGCGGCAATTCCGAAAGTTGGACGTTGCTGGCGGGTATCAGTGGCGGATTCGAGCTTTGGCTTACAAGATGACCGTCGCGTCGTTGAGCAACTCGTTGGTACTGGCGTGTTCGGTCCGCGACCGCTTGAGCGCGACGCGCCTCGAGCTGGTCAATCGATGTACGCGCGATCTGCTCGGCTGCTCGTGCAATCGGTTCAGCCTCTTCGCTCGAAGCACCAGCCGCCATGATTCGTGAAAGCATCAATTGCAATTTCTCAATGTCTGCTTGCTTCGCTTCGAAATCAACCCGTGACACCGCTTCGGTGTCGATAGCGTGCAGTGTCTGAGACACGACTGAAAGGGCATCGGAGAATGCACCGGCCTGGGCGATTACGCCAGTTGGCTCAGCGAACTGTTCATGCGAGCTGGGATTGGAGCCTAGACTGGAGGCTTGTCGCAGACCACTTCCGACCCAGTTCGAATCGCTTGCCATTTCCGTGACGGCTGGCGTCATGGTCTCGTACGATGTTCCGATGTTGTGCAGACGTGGTGATCCCACAAACGATAGTGACGATGGCGACACTTCGTTTTCAATCATCGGTGCAGGTACTGGCACTTCAAGTGAAGCTTGTCGATTGGCGAGCGAATCGACTGCGCGATCGCGAGTCTCGTTGGCTTGCCAATCGTCGCTCACACCGCTGCCAATCGGAGTTTCATTATGTTCGGATTGAGTGATTACCGACCTGCTATCACGAGGCCTTGCTTCTCTGCGTGACGAACTGAGTTGCTCAGTCGAATTCGCTGCCAATGCGACTGGAGCATCTACGTCCACAGCGTCCATTTCGGTTTGAACCAGCCGCTCTTGCTTGGCAGAGCGTTCCGACTGAGGACTTGGAAGAAACTCGATTGCGTTGTCATCGGCCTTGTTCGCAGAGACACTCGCGACAAGCTCTTCTGGCGAGGCTGCGATTTGGTCTCGGTGGATCCAGCGAAATTCGCCAGAGGGCGGAACGATTCGATACCACATTTGAGGCCCATCGGGTCCGTCGCGTTCGCTCTTTCCAACGATGCTGACAGATTCGCCTTCTGCCAATTGGACTTGCCAACGATAGCGACGAGCACGACCAAGATGCGTACCGATCCATGCAACCGTGTGGTCTTCGACAACAGTCGCTTGATCGCTGGATCCGCTCAGCTCGATGCTGCTTGCCGGAATCCAACAAAAACTGTCGTCGGGCGGACGGATACCGAGCCAGCCATCGGCCGTTTCCACGTAAACCTCAAGCTCTTGACCGTGGCGCAGTGGATCCGTGCGATAGAACTCACCCGATGGCCCGCATCGAGCAAACGCTTCTTCTTGAGCGACGTAAACGGTGTAGGGTTCCGCGGAAAGCGATCCGTCGGGAGCGACTTCGTCTTGTCCGAAGACGAATGTCGAAGGTGCGATTGTCCAGACAGTAAACACCCACATCGTGAGGTTCATTGTTCTTAGCAAGCGTCCTGCTAGCCCAAGTGTCGGTTTCATCGTGAACGCATTCCCAGTTATCACAGTGCGTGGATTCCCTTGCAAAGAAAGTCGATACCCAGAAACTCCCGTTACTGACAAGATGAGTTTGTTCCGGATGCCCAGCAGGGTGCATGACCGGGTTTGCATTTGAGATTGGGGTCGGCTTGGAATCGGTGAGGATTTACAATTCAGTCCGTGCAGCCGGGAGGGCTGGGAGTTTTAGAGAATACTTTGAGGGAAACCGCCATGGATCAGGCACTGACG
>JBGTAI010000175.1:0-41894 GCA_041749955.1 Pirellulaceae bacterium
AGTCGTGACTTTGCTACACGCTTCCTTCAGACCCCGCCTCACGACGGATGCCCTTGCGCTTCGCTAGTCCTTCACCTCCATCAAGTTGGACAGGGGACTCGCACCCCCAAGCTGAGAAACATGCCTGGCAAACCGAAAAAAGCCGCCGTGCTTTTCATAGCACGCCGGCTTTATCGCTTTCATCGTGAGATGCAATTTACAGTTCTTCGATCACTGGTACGCCGCTTAATCCCGATGAATCTGGTGCGTTAAAGTCTGAAATCATTGCTACTGGCGGCTGATCTTCAGGCACAATAGATTTTGCGTGAACCTCAACACTCTCGATCATTCCCGAGTTCGTGAATGCGTCGTCATGCTCTTTGATCAGGATGTTTCGGGGTAATCCGCATTCACAGATCTCTGCGATGTTGACTTGCTCGCTCTGTAACAAAACGCCTGTCACTCGTTTGAGATTAACGAGCGAAAGATTGTAAGTTAACTGCGATGTTAAATAATCGAACTCGGCATTGGCGAGTTGACTCTGTTCAAGCAACAGGTTCTCAAGCATAAGTACTTTATCGGTTTGGTCACCGGGAAGTTGTTCCCAGCGAGACGTCATCGCGTCAAGCTGTGCCGCACGAGCCCGCATTGCGGACTGTTTGGTGGAAAGCTCGGTCATCGAAGTTTGCAATTCGCGAACGCCGACAGAAACCTCGTGACGTACGGTTTGCAGCGTTGTTTCATATTGATTGCTGATTTGGCGAAGCTCCAAATGGCGACGGCGAAGGCGAGCTTCCGCAGCTCGATTGCCAACTGGAAGTTCGTATTGCAATCCGACGCCATAGCTAGGTGCTCCCGTTGTGAACTGCTGTTCGAACGCTTGGAGTGAGTTGCCCTGGCCCGCAAGTCCAGCCAAGTACGTTTGCGTGACCAGATTCAAAATAGGCATCAATTCGTTCTTGGACATATTCAAGCGAATGCCGGCTGCTTTGATCTGTCGGAGCGACTGCAAAACCTCGGGCCGATTTTGCATCGCGATTGAAACAGATTCATTGATATCGGCGAAAGTCGAGACGAACGAGGGTGCGTCAGTCGGCAACAATTCGACATCCGCGTAGGCGGGATTATTGACGAGTGAACGCAGTCGCGATTGAGCGTTGCGGACAGCAGCTTGCGCACGAACAAGGTCACTCGAACGTGTGGAAATCGCCGCTTCGGCACTGATGAGTTGTGCCGTGTTGGCGTCGAGCCCACTACGAGCGGCCAAGCGATCATAAAGCGTTTTGCCTCGCAAATATGAGTTGGTCTTTTGATACAGCGAGGCTCGTTCAAGGTACAGCGCCCAATACGCACGCGCGACTTCGAGTAGATGCGATTGAAGCTGGCGATTGAATTCGTCGCTTGCGACATCTTCGTCAATCTTCGCCAAACAAATTAGACTGTCGTTGTATACTCGGCCACGACCACGCATCAACGGTTGAGTGAATCCCAGGACAAGACGTGCTGTTCCTTGCGGATTTGGCACAAAGAATTGTGAGTTATTTTGTTGGTAACCAAACTGCTGGGACAGATCGAACGTGCCACCAGTATGTGTTCGCTTTCGCATGCCCGCTCGTCCGGACCAACGCTCGTCGCTGAAACGATTGACGCCAGCGCCGGCCGTTAGACTGTTTCCGATCGGTTCGCTGATGTCGTCCCAACGAGTGTCAAGGTACTGGTGCCAATCAAATGATGCGGAAGCCTCGATGACCGCAGTCTCGCGAATTAGCGGCAAGTCGCTGAAGACCTTGACTTGCGAACTGTACTGGAGCGCATCCAGCAACGCGTCTTCGAGCGTCAACGAAACCGGCTGCAGTTCGCCATTGAGCGGCTGAGCAACGTAAGGTGTCCACCAGCCTGAGTCAAACTCGACGTTGACTTCGGGAACATAGGTTTGGACCAACGTGCTCTGTGCTTGTTGCATCGCGGCAAGGTCAGGTGCTTGTGCGGATACAGATCCACACAATCCTTGCATGGAAAGAACCGCAAATGCGGACGCAATGCCGTTGCGAAAGTAACGTCGAAATCGGGAGGCTGGTCGGGTAACGCGAAGCAATTGCGAAATCTTTTCTGCAGTTGCGCGCGGCGATTGTGGTGATTGTGGACGCAAGGCACCAATCCGTCGGTGTGTGGGCAAAGGAGGTTGGTGACAGAATGTACCCTATCACGCTCCTTGCTAGCATCGAGATTTGAGCCTTGGGTTGGTTACTGAAGTTCGTTTTGCATGCGCAATCCGATGATTCGATTCAGTAGGCATGGGCGATCAACGTGATGAGATGTGGAGATTCCCGCCGGATTTTCGATACCACTGGAATAACGCCTCGCCCAGGATTGCACCGATGCATCGCCGATCAAGCAATAATCGCACGTATCCGCGTTGCCCGCTTCTCAGGTGGATTGAATTGGTCGCGCTGCCATCAAGCAAGGCTTCGGCGCTGACACGAGGTTCAACTAGTTGCCACTGTTCGCTCGTGTTGAGTGCTTGCGGATTGGCATAGACGGCCAAGGGACCACCGAGTGAACTCGCCAGTGCTGGGTGAGCTAAATCGCGAACAGCTCGAGGGCTCAGCCGATCAAACAGGATCGTGCTGATAACCTTCCCTTGTCCTTCGATCCAAACATCAGCATCAAATTCATTCCGATCACGAAGAGTGACCGCGTCATCTTGCCCAATCATTGCAACGAGTTTTAATCGAGCGGGATCGGCGATGGTGAATAGGCGTTTGCCTTCGGTGACGAGGGTGCCAACTTGGTCGACCAGGTCAGATTGAACCACCATACCGTCGATGTCACTTCGAATATTGAGACCTTCGAGTCGTTTCTCGAGGTCCTGCATACGAGTGGCCATCGCAATCTCGCTGGCTCGCTCCACTTCGAGTTCGACAAGCAACTGATCACGACGGAGCACGCGTTGGCGATGACGGGATTGAGCGATCTCAGCCGACAAACGCTGGACGTCAATCTCGAGCTCGCGGTTTTCCAATCGAACGAGTAGGTCATCCACGCGAACGAGTTGCCCCGGTTCGACATGGATCTCGCGAACGAAACCACGCACTCGCGAACGAATCTCCGACGGTGCCTCGTGAGCTACAACCATCGGTGCCAGCACACGACTTTGCCACGGCAATAGGAGCACGGCGACTGTGACGACAACGAGTGATACCGTAATAATCGCAAAATATCGATGATTGATTCGCATCGGATCACTCCAGTTGGAAATCAGACGAGTTAGCGGTTTTCCAATCCAAATGGCAATGGCGAGGATTGAAAGCAAGACTCCTGCACCCCAAAAAAGACTTGAAGCAGCCAGTGCGAGCGAAACGCAAATAAGAATTCGCCAAATCAGCGCAGCCACTGCATAGGCGGCGACCCATCGGACGCGACCTTCGGGCCAAGTCGGTTGCGCCACCGTGGCTCCAAGCCAGTACCTTTGACGAATGTACGACAACCACCGTGCGGCGTTGGTGGAAAGATTGGGCAGTTCAAGGAAGTCTGAGAGTATGTAGTAACCATCAAAACGCATGAGTGGATTGAGATTGAACAAAAGTGTTGTAATCGTGGCGCTCACGATCAAGTTTCTGGCGTGCATTTGTAAAAGTGGATCGCTGGAGTACATCCACATCCAGAACGCGATGCTGGCTAGAAACGTTTCGACCATCATTCCAGCGGAGGCCACCAAAATGCGATGCCACTTATTGGGAAACGCCCAGGAACTGGTCACTTCGACGTATGGCATCGGTACCAGCAACACCCACATTATACCGGCTTCGCCGACACGCCCTCCGAGCACTCTGCAAGTGATTGCGTGTCCGAGCTCGTGGAAGACTTTCACGATGAGCCACGTCGCCGCCAACCACATCCAATTGTCACTGGCAAAGACATTGCGAGTTGCTTTCCAAAAAGACTCAGCGTTTCCGACGACGGCAATACCCGTTGCTGCGATCCAAAGTGCTAGAACCAGCAATATCCAACGGCTAGCCAAAAGACTTGCTGTAATTTTCGCGAGCGGAGCAACAAGAAATGTGGGACTGCCCAGTGGCATTCGTTGAAACATCGGATTGAGCGCACTGGCCAGTTGCTGTTCACGATTCTTACTTGCGTTTTCGCTCGCTCGCTTTCCCGATTGTGACGCGTGTGTGTGCGCCAACCCTGCATCAACAAGCCATCCGCAAAGCGAAACCGCATCCTGCTCGTCGAGTGCGTCAAGGCCGTGTTTCGAAGCCGTCACAGCTAGGGCTTCGGCAACAGTGGTGCGACCATCAAGCAGCGAAATAAACGTGTACTCCACAACTCCAAGTCGTGAAAACCGCCCGGATATTGGGTCTTCGATGAGAAAGCTTACCACTGCGTTGTCAATGTGCTTTGACACGCGAAGGCATTCACGGACTTTCGGGCAAAATGCCATCACCTCGACCGTGATCGGGTCGGATGTGAGAGATTCGGTATCGAGACTGGAAATCATCAGCGTTCTACCAAGGAGTCCGCATGCAAACTTGCTCCCAAGCTCGGTGCAGCGCGATCCAGCCGATTGGATGCTTCTCACCTTGAATTTTGGCGTGCCCTTTCATGCCGGGACGCAGTCGACCGTCATGGTTGGCGAGCAAGCATTCAGCAACGAATACGTTTTGGTCCTCACGAATCTCGCTTTGCGGACGAATCTTTGAGATGGTTGCTGTGAAGGTTTCACTACCGAAGCCAGCGAACATCATTTCGACGGTGGTTCCCTGTGAAATGTGCGGTACGTCATCGCTAGCGACATTGAGTTCGATGCGGAGTTCATCCAGCGGAGCAATCTCGTAGATCACTTGACCCTGGTCGACCGGAAAATTTTCGCGGCGGTCCATGCTTCCTGACAACACGATGCCGTCGATCGGAGCTGTCAACATCAGGTTGCTTTCACGATAACGCATTAAGTCGATTTGTGATTGCAAACGTTGCATCTCCAATTCCGCTTGCATCGCTTCGGACGTGTTGTGTGTGGCTAGATGAGCATCATGCTGTTTGGCGGCTCGGCGGTGCTGGGCCATCAGCCCGGCGAGTTCCCAGCGCACTTCGCGTCCGTCCATCGACGCGATCGGCTGATCCGCTTCGACGACGTCGCCTGGTTGAGCCATCGTTTGCTGAACCAGTCCATCATGAGGCGCAACACAGAAACGTCGTTGAACAGGTTCAATCACTGACGTGGCCGGAACTTTGTAGTGAACCGGAATCCAAGCTGATGCGATCCCACAGGCACACACACCAGCTATCACGATGCGGCGAGGCAACGGTTTGGTGCGGTACCAGCGATGGACTTTGGTTAGCGGTGAACCTTCGGCTCGCTCGGAAGATGCCAGCACGTCCGCAATTGGAGAACCCGCTGCCATGAGAAAGTTGATGGTCGAGGTGCCGGTGGTGATTTGTCCGCGTGATGCGATCACTAGCAACGAGCCCACGGTCGTTCCGGTCTTGGTGACAAGCGGCAACGAGAACACTTCGCGATCGCGGCCAGCGACTTGCTTGTGGCTGAGCATCGAGTCGACGTTTTCGTCTACACTTGGCCAGATTCCAAGTGAGCCTCGAACGATCGCTTCATCAAGACATGATTGGTAGAGCCTCACTTCTTCACTGTGCTTGTCTTGATTCGGGACGCCAGAAACCGAGACGACTCGTTGCGATCGGCGATTGCCTTGCCAACCCAACACGATGCGAACGACATTGAGGTGCGTTTGCAGTTGTGAAGTTAACTCGTGGCAGGCCGTGGCGAACCGGTCGGATGCAGCGATCGTTTGCATCAGTTCCACCAGCCAGCCAGTGTTTTGCACTTGGCCCGAAGCCTCGGCCAATCGCAGCCGAAGCTGCATCGTCGTTGCGTCGTCTCCATGGTGCGCTGGATGCGCGTCCCGATGAGGAATCGTCTTGTCGCCAATTTTAGCGCTGACTTTGGTCGTGTTGGATGTCATCGCACTTGGCCTCCGTTGCGGTTCTGAGGAACTTGCGAGAGCTTAGGTCGCGGTGAATCGAATCGGCAGCGCAGCCCACTTCGGAGTCGGTGCTCTGGATTCTCGATCAACACGTCCATTCGTACGCGGCCGCTATCGGCTTGGGTCACCGCCGCCACGTATTCGATTGTTGCTCGCAAGCGACTTTCACCCGGACCATCGGTACGTTCCATCACTACCTCGACTGCCTCACCGGCTCTATATAAGTCAGCAATTTCGGTGGATACAAAGAACGTGCACCGAAGTCGGTCAAGCACAACAACGGTTGCTAGATGCGGATCGCTCGTCGAGACGTACTCACCCGGTTCACGCAAAACGTCAATTACCAACCCGTCAACTTGACCGCGTACGAGTCGCTGTTCGAGCTGTCCATCGATTTGAACAACTTTCAACTCGGCAAGTTTTTGCTTTTCGATTGCCGCGTTATAATTGAGTGATGCAATCTTCGCGTCTGCCGCCGCTCGCTTGGCCTCTTCGGGGCTGACGGCACCGCGGCCGAGCAACTCAACGATGTGATCATGACGGTCCTGTTTTATGTCACGTTCAATGGCGAGCGATTCGATCTCTGTTGTGCTCTCGGCTTCTGCAGCCGCGATCAATCGCGACGCTTCGAGTACCATCGTATCAAGTTCTACCACGATGGAATCTGCGCGTACGCGATCGCCACGTTTGACGAGGACTTTGGCAATACGTCCTGATTCTGACGCGGACAGTTCGATTGTTTGTACCGGTTCAGTGAACGCTTCGAACGACTCCGCGACTGAAACGGTTGTCATTGCGAGCGTCAACAAGACTGTGACTAGAATCTTCATGGTAACTAAGCTGTTCTGGCTAGGGTGTTCTGAAAGTTTTCCAGCCACGCATCGCGGGCGACCATCTGACGACGCTTTTCGAATCGCGTCCGCTCGATCGCTTGTTGCAATCGTGCAACAGCTAGGTCGAGATGCGGTGAAACGATTCCTTCACAGGTGTCGATGCGTGCAAGCGCGGTCGTTAGGTCCGGGTCGTTCTCTTCGATGAGTGTGTCTTGCGCACAAGCCAGGAATTGAACGCTTCCAGGATCGCCTTGTCGAGCAGCTCGTCCGGCCAATTGACGATCGACACGCCGAGAGTCTTGGTGCTCCGTCGCGATTACATGCAATCCGCCAGCGCTTTTTGCTTTTTCGCCAACGATGATGTCTGTCCCTCGGCCAGCCATGTTAGTGGCGATTGTGATCGATCCAGGTTCACCGGCTCGAGAGACGATGCTGGCTTCTTCTTCATCTTGCACACCGTTGAGCAGCGTGACGTGTCGTTGAACCTCGCGCGCAACCGCGTGACTTTCGTGAATCGAGCGAGTACCAATCAAAACGGGTTGGCCGTTGCGTGATCGCCTCGTTGCGTCTTGAACGACGAAGCGGAGTTTGTTATCGCTGTTCGCAAAATAGCGTGCCGGTTCTGTTTTCCGCCGACACGGCTGATGTGTCGGGATGACGGAGACATCGAGACGATAGAACTCGCGAAAATCGGAGAGGTTGTCACTTGCTGTGCCTGTTAATCCGCATAGCGTCTCGTAATACTGGCAATAGCGTTGACGAGTGATGCGAGCCTCCGTCATCGTCTCGATCGAAGGCGATAGTCCGGCCGCAACCTCTACGGCTTGATGCAAACCGCCTTGCCAGCGACGTTCGCCATGGATGCGCCCCGTATTGGCGTCGACGATCTGGACTTCGCCGTCGCGTACGACATAGTCGACATCCCGCATCAATCCCATTCGGGCTTTGAGGGCATTGTGAACGAGAGTGTTCCACGAACGAGACATTCTCTTACGAGGTAAGTTCTCAAATGCGTTTCGAGCGAGCATTCGACCTCGTTCGGTAAGTTCGATGATCCCACCATTTTGAACTTGGTAACCTTCGCCCTCCGCGAGCGACATCGCGAACTGATCGGCGATGCAATACATCTCTGAGTCGGTTTGCGGACCAGGTTCTCGACCGCCGAGCACTAGCGGTGTGTTGGCTTCGTCGATCAGCACACTGTCGGCCTCGTCGATGATCGCGAACGCGCAAGGTCGCTGAACGGTAAGTTTCTTTTCAAATCGTTGGCCGCGGAGACGCTCGATATATCGCTGGCCCAACCGCATTGATTCTGTTTTTCGTCGTTCAATTTGATCACGCAGGTAGTCGAAACCGAATTCGTAGCCCGGTCCGTACGTGATGTCACAAGCGTAGGCGTTTCGTTTTGCGTTGGCTTCTTGGGCGATGTCGAGATGAGAGACTGTGATACCAAGTAAACGCAATGCAGGGCGTGTCGTTTCGTAATCTCGACGTGATAGATAGTCATTCGTTGTCGCAATATGGACGCCTCGACCCGCAAGAGCGAAGACATAGGCGGGAATCGCGGTGATCAGCGTTTTCCCCTCGCCCGTCTGGACTTCAGCAACGCCACCGTGAACGAGTTTCCATCCGGCTATCAATTGCACGTCGTAATAGGTCTTACCTGTCACGCGACGGACCGCTTCAGCAATTAAGCTAATCGCATCAACTAGCAAGTCGTGTTTCACAAAAACCGAACCAGATCGCAGTCGGTCCGATTCCGCAGATAGCGTTTTGCTAGAAAGCTTTGAAAAGACTTGCGACCGCTCACGCACTCTTTCCACGAATTCACGTTCGTTCCGATGACGAACCGAGGCAGAAACGAACGGCAACCATGGAAAGTGAAGAGCCAACGTTTCCTCCAACGACAAAAGCATCTCGGGCGTGCACGAATGCCACGGCCATTGCGCCGGAACACCAACTTCGCTTATAGGACTTCGCTAATATCGACCGATCGCAGCGATTGTAGTGACGAGACTCCGGAGAATCGTTTCAGTCAACGGAATCGGCAAAGTCAACTTTGCTATCAAGCGGCTACTTTTTGCACTCGGGAGTTAAATCCGGAAGTTAAAGCAACGATTCAGTCATGTAGGTGAGAATCTCAGAATTCATCCACTCACGGATTCCATTTAAACCAGCCCGGTAAGTGTGCCGGTGGCGTCTTGGAATTGGTCGGTTTCAACTCCCATCTTTTGTGCCACGGTGGTGAGCACGTTAGAAAGCGGCGGATGGTTGTCGGGATCGTGCTTGAGATGCTTGCCATGTTTGATGCCCCAAGCACTGCCACCAGCAACGATGAGCGGGAGATTCTTCGGTGAATGCTCGCCACGTTCACCGCTATTCATACCCGAGCCATAGACGATCATGGTGTGGTCGAGCATCGAACGTCCCGCTTCCTCGGTTTGTTTCAAGAAGGTCATGAACCGACCGAGACGTTCAAGGAATCCGCGATCGATCACACCGAGTTTCTTGAGCATCCCCGCATCGCCTCCGTGGTGCGAAAGTTCGTGGTGATTCTCACCTCCAGGCCCGTAGCCGCCGGCTTCTCGTGACCATTCGAATGTGATCACGCGAGTCGTGTCAGTGACGAACGAGAGGTAACTGATTTCCAGCATCACATCGAGCCACATGGTGCGGTCGTGGGCATTGCCAGGCTGGCTGTTGAGTTGCAACCCGTCATCCTTGACGTCAGGCTTCGGCACATCCACCCAAGCGATTTGGCGTTGGACACGAAGTTCAGTCTCACGCACCGAGTTCAGGTATTCGCTGAGTTTAGTTTGATCCATGCGTCCCAGCTTCTTTTCAAGCTTTTTGGCTTCGCTCATCACGTCATCAAGGATGCTGCGTTTCTCTGCGTAACGCTTCAGCGTTGCTTCGCGCGACGTAGCGTCCTCCGGAACAAACAAACGCTCGAACAACCGCTTCGGACTGTTTTCGGCTGGTAGCGGCGTGCCGTTTCTGTCGAACGATAGCGTGTGGCTATGCAGTGCGCTGCCGGTGCCGGATCCATCGGAGAGCTGCAGTGACGGGAATCGCGTGTGGACGCCGACTTTCTCCGCAATCAATTGGTCGACGGATAGGGTGTTCGAATAGTCCTTGCCAGGCACCGCACCGAGATCGGCACCCGTCAGCCAAGTGTCAGCACCACTGTGACCGCCAGTCGAATGCGGATGCCCAAGGCCGCTGAGCACCGACATGTCGCCGCGATGCTCCTTGAGCACTTCGAGTGTGGGTGAAAGCGTATAGTCCGTGCCTTCGCCATCCGGCATCCATTCCAGAATGTTGACGCCATTGGGAACGTAGCAAAAGATCGAACGCGGTGTTGGCTCGGCGTTCGATTTCGCTAAAGGTTTGAATTTGGAGGGCGCTGCGAGCAACGTGCGAGGCATCATGGCTTCGAGCAAAGGAAGCCCAATCGCAGCACCACAGCCGCGAAGCACCGTCCGACGTGGGAGTGGTGTTCGTGAATTCGTGTTCATGTCATTCCCATCACGGGCTACTTGGTATTGAATTGTTCTGAGGTGACGATGGCCACAATTAGCGATCTCAGCGTGTACTTGTTCTGTTTCATGGTCTCGACAAGTGACCGGACTGCGGGGCGATCAGAAAAGCCTAACTCACGACCGAGTGCATACGTCATCATTCGTGATGCCAGACTCGTGAGGAACAGTTCCTCATTCAACAAGAGTTGGGATTGCAGTCCCTCGACGCCACTGAATTCACTGCCGTCGAGCATTTTGGCACTCGCGTCGATGACTGGGTCGTTCTTTCCGATGCGGCCGTTGTAGCCATGGCCTTCTTGATCCCGCCACTCGCCACTCGCATTGAAGTTTTCTAACGCGAAACCGAGTGGATCGATTTTATCGTGGCACCTCGCGCATGACGGATTCTCGCGATGAATTTCCAAGCGATCACGGACGGTGGCCTTGTCGAGGCCCGGCACTTTCGTCGGGATTTCACCAACATTCGCGACCGGCAATCCGGGGTCCGTGCCAAGCAACGACTTCATCACCCACACGCCACGTGTGACTGGTGACGTTCGAGTCCCGTTGGATGTGATGCAGTGAATCGAGGCCTGTGTGACCAAGCCACCACGATGCGAATCCGGGGGCGCGGCCACGCGACGAAACTGATCGCCTTTCACGCCGGGGATGCCATAGAATCGGGCAAGTCGTTCGTTGATTGTCACAAAGTCACTTTTGATTAAGCTTCTCGCATCCATGTCGTGTCGAAGGATCTCGGCAAAGAACGACTCCGTCTCTTTCACCATCGAGATTTCGAGGTGTCGGTCGTACTTGGGATAGAGAGTACTCGTCGGCGGGTTAGCACCCACATCTCGCAGACCAAGCCACTGACCAGCGAAGTTTGTCACGAACGCCTCGCTCTTGGGATCGCCGAGCATGCGTGTGACTTGCGTCTCGAGTACTTCTGGCTTCGTCAGTTCACCACGGGTTGCTCGCCGAAAGAGCTCATTGTCAGGCATCGACGACCACAGGAAGTACGACAGTCGCGACGCCAATTCGTATCCGTTGATTCGCGTTGGCGTGTCGCTTGGGGCCTCTGGCTCGGCGAGATACAAGAAATTCGGCGACGCAAGAACTGCCGCGAGTGGCACTTTGATCGCTTCGATGAATGACGGCTTGTCCGCACGCACTTTTGTGAAAAGCTCAAGCTTCGACTCCAATTCGCCGTCCACCAGCGGTCGGCGATACGCTCTTGCCATGAAGCGATTGATCACCTCGGCCGCATAAGTCGATTCGTCCTCGCTATTGGGCGAGTCAATGAGCAATTGAGTATGGCTAGCGGGTGGCCACGAGAGATAGATTGGACCTTCGAGCTCGATCCAATCAACGAGCAACTCGGGCCGTGCGAACTCGTCACGCCCTTGCATCCAAAAGTTTTCGAGAACACTCGGGACGCTGTAGGCATAATTCAGCCGCACGCCGGCTTTCTCCGTCGTGAAATTCGCTCGCACTTCGTAGGTCGATGGGGCGGATTCGAGTGCGTCGATATCGAACTCCGCAACGACCTCTGGGCTCCCACCAAGATCAATCCCGACTTTGATGCGGGGTGGGCCATAGTCGTACATTCGATCTGTAGCGAAATGTTCTAAGTCGTTCTCGAGTCGCTCGTCTTCGCGTTTTTGTGAATCGGGTTTCTTCGCAACGGCCTCATCTCGTCGATGCTCCAGGATCGATCGAGCCGAAGCAACAACGTCATCTCTGGATGGCACTCGACCAGCCGCACGAAAGCGGATGATGTATTCGCCGTCGCTTGGAAGAGAGAAGTCACGAAAGCCGATTCCTTTGTTCCAAGAATCGTGATGGATGACCGCAAAACCGTTCTCGGTCGTATTCTCACCATCGTTGACGAGGATATTGTTGCCGTCGCGCTTTACACGGTAACGATCGCCACCTTCCGTATTCTCCTCCGGCTCAATCCGCCACAGAATCGTCGCTGGTTGGTCACCTTCGACCAAAGCCCGGTCGAGGATCGTTCTCGCGGCGGAATAGTACAGCTCCATTTGCAGCGGCGACATCGTCAGCGCTTCACCAATATTGTCAAAACCTCCAGCCGGCGGGTCCTCGGGAAAGGCGTCCGCAGGCTCGAAATCAACGCCAACCAGATCGCGAATCGTGTTGTTGTACTCCGCGCGATTCATGCGTCGAAGAACCACTCGCGCCGAACGTTTGGCGATCTCAGCTTCTGCCAACGAAGTTTCGAGCCATCGAGCAAACTTCGCCGCCGCTTCGACTGGTGGTTGAGTCTCATCCTCCGGCGGCATCGCATGGCTATTGATCGAGTTCACCACCTCAGCCCATTTCGACGCGATGCGAGGGTCCGACAAGTTCGTTGGTAACGTATCGAGCCTGAGTTCACCCTCCTGGAGTTCCGCACCGTGGCACTGGACACAGTACACTTCGACGAACGATCGATGATCGTAATCAGCGGCGTGCGCGTTCGACAACGTCAACCACACAGATGTCAACGCCAAGCAAGAAAAGGATGTGAATCGAATGGGGGGAATCATTGGAAGCGTTTTTATGACAAAGAAAAACTGACTGCAATTCCTGAGGTTAATGACAAGCGCCTGGTGTCGGGCGGATCAGACAAGAATGTCTTTCACGACTTTGCCATGCACATCAGTCAATCGGTAATCGCGGCCGGCGTTGCGATAGGTCAAGCGGGTGTGATCGATGCCAAGGAGGTGCAAGATCGTGGCGTGGAAGTCGTGGACATGGACGCCGTCCTCCGCGACAGTGGCTCCGATCTCGTCGGTACTGCCATAGCTGATGCCGCCCTTCACGCCGCCACCGGCCATCCACGACGAGAAGCATGCACTGTGATGGCCTCGTCCCTTTTCTCCATCGACGCCTGGAGTGCGTCCGAACTCCGTTGTCCATACGACGAGTGTCTCGTCCAACATTCCTCGGTCTTTCAAGTCTTGGAGCAATCCAGCGAGCGGTTGATCGATCACTTTGGCGTGGTCTGCGTGTTCGGCCATGTTGCCGTGCTGGTCCCAGTTATGGCTGCTACTTCCATCGACCAGTTCAATGAACCGCACACCACGCTCGGCAAGGCGTCGGGCGACTAAGCACTGCCAACCGAAGCCTTCGCTTTCGCCACGCTTGAGCCCGTACTTCGCTAATGTTTCGTCGTCTTCCTTACCAACATCAAAGGCTTCCGGCGCATCGGTCTGCATGTGGAAAGCCGTTTCGAAGCTGCGAATGCGAGCCGACAATTCGCTATCGTTTGCTCGCTCGTGCAAGTGGCGATTGTTCAACACATCTGCGAAACCGAGTTCCAACTCCTGCAAACCGCGCTCGGTGGTTCGGCGATTCAAATCCGCGATCGGCTCCTTTCCACCCAGGACTCGCACCCCTTGATGATACGCCGGTAAGAAATCGTTATTGAAAATCTGTGTCCCCGCGTAAGGCATCTGTGGTGCCAATGCAATGAACGACGGCAAGTTTTGATTCTCCGTGCCAAGCCCGTAGCTAACCCACGAACCAATGCTCGGTCGCGAAAAGAAGAACGACCCCGTGTGCATGCCAAGAGTCGCGTTGTAGTGCTCGTTGTCATTGCCATTGAGCGATTTGATCAAGCAAATGTCATCCATCTTTTCTCGCAAGTGCGGAAACAAGTCGCTGACGAGAGTCCCGCATTCGCCGCCCGGTTTGAAATCCCATAATGGCTTCAGTAACTTGCGTTGTTGGTTCGACAAGCCGCCGCCGGTGCCCATCATCTTGCCATCTGCCTTGAACAGCTCTGGCTTGTAGTCGAACGTGTCCATGTGCGAGGCGCCGCCATTTGAAAACACGAAGATCACGCGTTTTGCTTTGGCCGGAAAGTGTCCCGGTTTCGGTGCGAGTGGATCGTCGGATTTCGCAACTTCACTCGCCAGCAGTTCTGACAGCAACCCGGGCATCAACAGCGAACCCGCGAGCATGGAGCGAAGCACTTCACGACGTCCGAATCCGCGATCAAGAGCATTTCTAGTCATCGAATCACCCTAGTCCAAATATACGAATTCATTGAGTCGGAACAGACTTCTCACGCTCGATTGCCACGCTCCGGTGTCGATGTGAGCTGGATCCACTCCGTTTGCTCGCAGTAGCTCTCGAACGCTCGTCAAAAACTCGGTCGTCGCTCGCATTTCTTCTGGCGTAGGCGCACGTGCGAACAATAACTGATACGCGAAGTTCACTCGTGACTCATCGTCACTCGCTTGAGTCACAATTCTTTCTGCCAAGCGGATGGATTGCTCATGCACGAACGGATCATTCAACAAATACAGAGCCTGCAACGGTGTCGTCGTCGACATGCGAGTGGCTGTACTCGTCGATGGATCCGCACCATCGAAAATCGCCAAGAACGGATGCCGCTGAATACGCTGGGTCATCATATAGACGCTGCGATGGTTCGTGTCGTAGTTCGCCTTGAACGGATTGTGTTGAGTGAACTTCCACGAATGTTGCGGTGGAAACGGATGCTCGCCGGAAACCGACAGATCGAGATTGTTGCCATGCATGAGCAGCGTGTCACGAATCGCTTCGGCATCAAGTCGGCGGCGCGGATAACCCGACAACCATTCATTGGTGGGATCTTGCAAAACAGCTTCTGCGTCGCGAACCGAGGATTGCTGGTAAGTTCGCGATAGCATGATGAGTCGGTGCATCGCCTTGATCGACCATCCGCCAGAAACGAACTGTGTCGCGACATAGTCCAACAATTCGGGATGCGTCGGCGGTTTGCCTTGCTTCCCAAAATCGTTGGGCGTCGGTGCAATTCCACGTCCGAAATGGTACTGCCAAATGCGGTTCGCCATGACGCGAGAGGTTAGCGGGTTGTCATCCGCCAGGATCCAATCTGCGAGTTGCTCACGCCCGCTCACCTGCGCGTTCGATGGTAACTCTTGGCCGCCGAGCACCGTCAAAAAGCGTCGCGGCACAATATCGCCGGGACGCGCGGGGTCCCCCTTCATCTGGATCGCGACGTCTTCTTGAGTTTGTGCTTCCGAAACCGCATACACCGTTTCAAACAAGGGCGGTAACTCGCGATGCTGCTTTGCGAGTTGCTCTGCTTGCTTCAGCTTCTGCTCCGCATCGGGCTTGTCTTCTTTGCTCGCTTTGGCAAGCAAGTCCTTCAGCTTCTTGACTTGATCATCTAGCTTCTTCTGTTCTTTGCCTCTCGCTATGGAGGCCTGTTCCGACTCAGCCACTTTGTCCGGTGAAACGAGCGGTACAAAATCGCGTTGCTTCTGATCGAGCTCGATTCCTGGCCATGGATACCGTGTGCTGTGGAAGATGCCATACAGCCCGTAGTAGTCGCGATTCGTGATCGGATCAAACTTGTGATCATGGCATCGGGCACAACTAACCGTCATCCCGAGAAAGCTGCGACCGAGGTTATCGATCGTGTCTTCGATCGTCAGATGTTGCGGGTAATCATCGACACGAGAGCCAAAGCGACGTGAGTTCGCGAGATAGCCAGTCGCGATGAGGCGTTCAACGCGTTGTTCTTCCGTGTCACCGCCACGTAAGTCTCCGGCCAGTTGGTCTCGCACAAATTCGTCGTACGGCAAGTCCCGGTTAAACGCGTTAATCACCCAGTCTCGATAGAGATAGATTTGCGGAATGGGAAAGTCCGAGTTATCGCCAGCGGTATCGGCATAGCGAACCACGTCTAACCAGTGTCGTCCCCATCGCTCGCCGTAGCGAGGTGAATCCAATAGTCGCTCCACCACATTTGCAAACGCTTCCTCCGAGTCGTCCGCGAGAAACGCTTCGACCTCTTGGGGCGATGGTGGAAGTCCAGTCAAATCGTAAGTCGCGCGGCGAATGAGAACTCGTTTGTCAGCGTCGGTGGCGGGAGTAAAGTCGTGCTCCTCCATTTTCGCCAGCACGAAACGGTCGATGTAGGAGCGTGGCCAGTCGGTGTGCTTCACATCGGGGACGGCAGGATTCGCAATGGGCTTGAGCGACCAGAACTGTCTCGCCGTATCAATATCAATTCGCTTGCCAAGGTGCTTGGTCGCCGTCGAGCGAGGATCGGGAGCTCCGATTTCAACCCATCGCACGAGATCGGCTATTTCCTCGTCCGACAGTTTCTCATCGGGCGGCATCTGCATGTCGTCGTTTTCGTAGCGAACCGCTTCGATCAGCAGGCTTCGCTTGGCGTCGCCCGGCAACACGGCTGGTCCATTCGCACCACCACGTTGCAAAGTCGCACGCGAGTCCACCAGCAAATCGCCCTCCACTTCAGTCGCCTCGGCGCTGTGGCACTCGTAGCATCGATTGGCGAGCAATGGGCGAATGCGCTTCTCAAAAAAAGCCAATTCCTCTTCACTGATCGGCTTGCCAAGCCCATCATAGTTTCCACGCCAAACTTCGATGCCAGAAAAGTTCGCTGCACCACCCTTGCTGGTCAAAACAATCTTGCCGTCTTTCTTCACAGTGACCGGCCATGGTCCGAGCTTGTCCCAATGACCGGCTGCGCCGCTGTTGTGATCCAGAACTTTTGTTCCATTCACCGAGACAGCGAAGTTCTCAGCGTTGTTGTCTTCCCACACATAAAGGAACACTGTGTAGGGTCCCAGCGGGAGGTTGTTCAGCTCAACGCGGTTGCCGCCATAACGGCTGCTTCGAATCATCTTTGCCCGCTCCGAGTCCGTCGGTGGAACGAGCGGCACCTTCTGGTTCTCGAACGGGTTGTCTTTGCAAATGTAGGATTTCGAATCGCTGCCTTCCCAAATGTTTCCGTCGATCACAACTTCGGGACCGCTCAAGTTCAATCCACGAAAGAACAACGGCTCTTCGTCGGCGCGTGCGAATGAGCACGCACCGAGAATGAGCGTCGTCGCAACAATAGCGATCAGGCACCTTCGCAAACGGTTCAACGACGGCACGATCAAGCATCCTTTGCAGACTTGGCGAGAATCGCACATTGGTGGGGAAATAATTCAGGCGGGGCAAGACGTAAGCCAGTCAAGTCAGGCTAGAACGAGAGCCATGTATTATAAGCGAACGCATCGGTACCCTGCGATGGAATCCAGACGAATTTTCCGTTGTTCCAGCCCCGGTGTCTTGGAAGCACTATACTCGCTGTCTTCCCGCTCGATCGATTGCGTGAAAGAACGAGAACGAGAGTTTTTTTACTTGTTTGCCAGGGCGATAAAATGGTGCGGTATTTACTGTGGTGTGTTCCCAAGCGATTCGCAGTTGTCGTAGTGAATTCGTGTCGAGTGTTGACGTTATTTGCTTGGGTTTGCATTCCTGTTTTTCAAGCGAGCGTGCATGCCAACGATGCGATCATTGACGCGAGTCGGTTCGCGACGTTGCAACAGGCCGCCGATGCGATCCCAGAAACCGGTGGCGTTCTGCAGATCCCACCGGGCACACACGAGATCACTGAGCCGCTCCGTATTAAGACTGGCGATACGCGCATCGTTGGTTTTGGTAATACATCCCACATCGTCAACAAGAATTCCGACGGCATGCCAGCGATCTTGATCGAGAATCCCGAGTTCGCTGGCAAAGCAACACCAAACAAAGATCGGCTGTGGCGCGTCAGCGTCGCAAACTTGCGAGTCACCGGCAACGAAAAGAGCGGCGCCGGCATTGATGCCCGGTACATCGAAGAGGTGATGATCCAAGGCGTGACAAGCAGCTATCACGGCGGCGATGGTTTGCGATTGCATTTCTGTTATGAAGATCCTCGAGTCAGCGACAATCTTTTCACGTACAACAAAAAGTGCGGTGTGTCGATCGAAGGCTGTCACGACATCATCGTCTCAGCGAATCACTTTGAAGAGAACCAGGACGGTTTGAAGTGCATTGATTCGTTCAACTTGGCGATGAGCGGCAACAATCTCGACGACCATCTTGGCGACGGAGTGGTGATCGAGAATACCTACGGATCCGTGGTCGCGAGCAATATGATCGAAGAGTGCCAAGGCTGGGCAATCGTCTTGGATCGTGATTGCTACGGAATCACAATGTCCGCCAACGTGATCGCTCACGAGTTCACTGGCGGAATCGACTTGCGTGATGCGCATGGATGCACCATCTCAGCCAACACGTTCACGATCGTCAAAAAAGTGGGGATCGCGGTCCGAAGTGAATCGGCAAGCATCACCATTGGATCGAACAACTTCAGCGACACGTGGATCGGAAACGACGAGAACGGCAAACCACTGCAACGTCGCGAGAACACCCCGAGCAAGATGGAAACAAATCCAAATGAAGCTGCCGGGATTTTGCTGGAAGACTGTAAAGGTGTGGTGATTACAGGCAATATGTTTTCGCGGCTTAGCACCGAGGCGGTCATTCAAAAAGGCAACTGCGAGAAGATCCTTCTCTCCGGCAACGGCAACTTCGAAAGCGACTGAGTGATAATGCGACTGAGTGATAATGCAACTCAGTGAGGTGCCAACGAGTGACACCATTCACGATCGATGTCGCAATCCGGCGCCGTGAACTGACCAGAGGACGTCGCCCGTTCCAGAAAATAGCGAAGCCGCCGGACCTTACTCCTTGAAACTTGACAGGTCGCGAAGCTGTTTCCGCTCCGTCATGCGTTTGATAATTTCGGACTTATTGGGGCCACCGTTTGCGGTGGAGCCGAACCAGGGAGCGATACGAATCACTTCACCAGTGTGATGATCCAGCAGGTCAAACTTCATACTGGACGATCCCCATCCTTTGCTCTTTGCATTTTTCGCCAACACTTCTTGGAGTTGATTGTTCGGCCAGTTGTGGTTGCCAAGAGGTCTGTGCGGATCATCACCATAAAATAGATTGCCTTCCCATGACAACAGAATGTCGCCGACTTCAATACCAGCGGACTCTGCAGAGCCGTACGGCGCTACCTTGGTGACTTCCAGTCCGCTAGCGTAGTACGCTGGGATGCGACTTGCATCCGCTGGCCCGAGCGACACGCCAATCTGAAATGGATCGATGTACTTGGGGTCTGGCGTCGATTGCTCAGGCAAGCGATGTCCGGGGACTGAGACACCCCAATGTTGATAGTAATGCGATTCAAACAGCGGGAAAACTTTGGGAGGCGTTAGCGGAGGGATTCTGAAAAACAGCCGCTGAGCAATCTCAAGCTGTTCGTCGGTTGCATCATCGCCTGGGTTCGGCACTGTGAACCGCACATAGTGAGCTGCCTCGGGCCGAGTCATTGCCTTCAGGTTCACGCCCGGTTTCGATGTTTCGCTACTATCGAAACAGATTTGCATTCGATGGCCCCGCAGAACCAACGGATCGCTGCCGACCAACGTGTGAACAGAACCATCAGGCCACTTTGGCTTTACAAAACTCACACGCTCCAATCGAACGCCACGGACTTTGCCGAACTGAAACGTGGGTGGCAATGTTGCCGCAACTTTTTGTGCGATCGCACTTCGGTAGAGGAACTCGATATCGACAACATCGCCATGTTCATAGGTGTGCTCCGCGGGTACCAGTCGGACACCAGCTTGCAGGCCATTGCGTCCAGGTTTGCTCCAGTGAGTGGCTTTCGGATGATTGACATCACCGTCGACGAATTGATGGCGAACCTTGATCCTCTCGGTCTTGGCCGGATCTTCCGCTCGTGGCACAACGAGGTGGATCGATTCAACGGTATACCATTGACCAATCGAGTCTTCGATCTCCGAGACCAGTTCAAAACGCGCGTCCAGCGTTAAACAATGCGTCGCGACGATACGCTGAAGAACCGTCGACGCGGGACCTTTTGAACTGGGCATTACGTACTCAGCCCGCGATAGCTCGACGGCGGCCAACACTTCGTCCAAAGTCAGCGGCGGTAACTCGTGAGGCAGTGAGCCTCGTTGATCGATTTCCGGATGAGCCGCGTTGAAGTTTTCTATCATCGATGTCAGTGAAATACTCGTTTCGCTTTCGTCGGGAAACTCCGTTGGTTTGCGAACATCTGGCGGCGGCGCGATGGCCGATCTGCGAATTGCAATTGGCTTCGCCAGGCCATTGGTTTCGAGTTGTATCTGCCACGTTTGAACCACTCCGTCGGGACAGGTTTCGTACGCCAGCCCGCCGACGAATCGCCAACCGGCCGGCAAGACGCGGTCTCGCGTATCCAAACTCGAACGCAACGCCAAAACCAACCCATCGGAAAGCTCTCCGTTGCTTTGCATCCACATCAAAACGGCGCGTAGTTCGCTTTGCGTTAGGGGTGGCTGTGGTTTTCCTTTGGCATCGGCGGGATGCAGGTGATTGAATTCCCGAATCGCCTCGGCGACGTGCCGCTGTGGCGTGAGCGGAATCGTCGCTACATCGTCCCCAGGTCGAAAGGTGATCTTCGCAACATCCTCTCCACGCTTGATACGAATCGGAACGTCATCCGCTTCCGACTCAATCGTCAGCGTCCCTTTGTTTAGCTCCACCACGATCAGCACGCCGGCAAATATTAGCGAGAATCCAAAGACTGCGGCGGCAAGGAGTTTGCCGGCTGGCGGTATTCGTTGGTGTATAGACTTTAGGCGACTGGGCACTGTGCCTTTTGCATTCGCTTGCGCTTGAGCGGCTAAAGCTTGGACACCAACGGGAAGCGGCATCATGGTTGGTTGTTGCACATGCGCCAAACATCCTTCGAACAGCTCGGCGACTTCGGTGGCGGATTCATAACGGTCGTCGGGGCATTTGGCCATCAGTCGCTCGATGATGTGTCCGAGCCAGACGGGGACGTCTGAATTGACTTCGCAAATCGGGGTCGGTTTTTCGTTGGCGATGCGATGCAGAACTCCGTAAGTTGTTTCGGCGCGGAAGGGCGATCGACCAGCACACATGGCGTACAGAACACTGCCGAGCGAAAACAGATCGCTGCGAGCGCCGATGAGCCCTCCACGCGTTTGTTCGGGTGACATGTACTGTGGCGTGCCCGCGATCACGCCACTGCGCGTCATTGCGGCATCATCGACAGCTCGTGCTAATCCGAAGTCGGTGATCGTGACTCGCTCGACACCTTCCTCCAGCAAAATGTTCGCCGGCTTGATGTCACGGTGTACCAAGCCTTGTTCATGGGCAGCGGCCAAACCGGCCGCGATCTGTGCTGCGATGCGTAGCGTGTCTTTGAGCGGCAAGGGGCCTTGCGAATCGATCCGCTTTTGCAATGAGGCACCTCGCACATACGGCATCACCAGATACGGGCACACTTCGTCGCTGGCGACGGCGTGAATGGCGATCACGTTCGGATGCAACACCGCCGCAACCGCTTTGGCTTCGCGAGCGAACCGCTTGCGCGCCGCACCGCTGCTGGCCAGATGAGGTGACATGACCTTCACAGCCACGACGCGATCGAGCGACCGATCATGGGCCTTCAGGACAACGCCCATGCCACCTGCACCAACGACACCGGTCACTTCGTAGCCACCTATGCGACCGAGCGATTCCGGATCATCGGTTGCCGCGAGTTGGCCTACAATCTGTTCGATCTGCGGCGAGCGATCGGCGGTACCGTGATGGTCAGCGACTGCGGTCGCCAATCGCCCGTTGGCACCGCCGAGCAAGTTGGATGCTTCCCGCCATAAGGATCGTTCGGCGGCCCGGCTTTCCAGTTCTTCGCGGCAATCGGCGCACTCATCCAGATGCCGAGTGAACTGCTGCTCTTCGGTTTCACTCAGCTCATTGAGCAGAAACTGATCGAGCCGGTTCGGGTCACACATTTGTTGTTTCATTCTTGTGATTCCTCGATTTCAGCGACCGCCGCGCGCAAGCGTTTCATCACGCGGCTGCGAGCGGCGTAGATCGTCCCGATGGACTTGCCAAGTTCCTGTGCGGCAGCATCGTTGCTGATTCCGCCGATGACCGTCATTTCAAAAGCTTGCCATGTAGCGGTATCAATGTCGTTGCGAACAAATGATGCCGCTCGCAGATACACTTCGCGGCGGTACTCCAGATCGATCAACGAATCCGTTTCACTGTCTTGTTGAGACCGGTCCTCATCGGGGTATTTGTTGAGAAGATCATAAACCGACGACGTCCCTGTAGCCTGATCGAGTGGTCGCCGAGTGAGGGCATTAATGATCGCGTTCCTAGCGACTCGTCGCAGCCAATGGCGAAACCGGGTCGCTTCGCGTCCTTTTTCCCAACGACCGATCGACGAAGCTACTGAGAAGAGGACTTGCTGCGTCAAATCCTGGGCATCCGTGTCCTGCATTCCACGCGCGACCGCAATGCGATGGATCACCGGCCGATAAATGTCGACGAACTGTCCCCACGCATCCCGATTGCTCGGGTCTTTGATCTGAATGATCAAACTTTCTCGGGTTTCGGGGAATTGCGTCACAGCGATCTCAAGTGCCAGGAAAAGTCGCGTCTACAAGGCTAAACACGACCTGCACAAGATTCTGACACAAAAATTGGCAGGGCGAGCAAAAAACTAGAGTTGCTGGACATGCCATGGCGTTCTAGCGGACTCGCTTTGCTTTTTGTGCGGCACCGTTTTGGTGAAGTGTGAGCGCGTACGCTGGACCGTTACCTCGAAGGTGAAATTCGAGCTTGGCATCGACTCCGCGATAGGACCATTTCGTGGGCGAGTCCGCAAAGACTTCCTGGGTCGATTGGTTTGTAATCCCGACCATCAAGTGACCGTCGGTGAAGTTCACGTCGAAAATGAAGTTCGGCGTGAGTTGATAGCGACCAACCAAACGATCGGGCGTCACTTCGCCACCCTCGGTTTTCTTGCCAGCAAGTTCGGTCATGAAGTAGCTCATCATTTCGTCGCAAGCCGGGAAGGCTTGTGGTTCACCCGAATTCGTGCAAACAACGGCAGCAAAGTCCGATTCAGGCAACACCCAGATCACGGCAAATGTATTCGTGTTGGACCCCGCGTGAGTTAAGGCGGGACCGAAACCAGTATTCAAGCAGATCCATCCGCTCCCGTACTTTTCACCTGGCGCTTTTTCGACGAGCGGCTTATGGAGACGATCATACGCGTCTTGTGATCGAAGCACAGGCGACGGCTTACCAGCGACCTGCCACCGCGCGTACTTTGCATAGTCTTCGATCGACACGTGGACCGTACCTGCGGCCGCATAGACCGTCGGGTTTTCAGCACCTGCTGTTCTTGGATCCACTGGCTTGCCACCGTCCGCTTGATGCCCCCACAACAATGGCGGTTGAAGTCGCTGGGCAGATTGCATCGAACGAAAATCGGCCGAACGCATCTCCAGTGGATCGAAGATGTGTTTTTTCATGAGTGACTCAAACGGTTCCTGAGCGCGCGTTTCCAACATGGCTGAAACGACTGCGTAGCCAAGATTCGAGTAGGCAAACTTGCCCTGCGGTTGCGTGGGTGCTGGTGAAAGAACAAGCTTGAGCATGCGTCGACGCTCCAGCGTTGGTGATTGACTTTCTTGGAAGAAACTGCCCCAAGCCTGGCCTGAAATGTCGCTTATATTTGCAGGCAGTCCGCTTTGGTGAGACAGCAATTGTTCAACTGTTACACCGAGTAATTTTGGATGAATTGAGCCTTCAGTCGCTTTAGGCCAAACATCACCGATGGTCGTATTCCATTCGATCTTGCCAGCTTCCACCAGGGCTGCTGCTACAACGGCCGTCATCGACTTCGTGTTGGAACCAAGCGGAAAGCGATCTGACAACGCAACATTATCTGACGTGCCACGTTTGCGGACACCAAAGCATTCTGCCTTCACCACGCCATTTGCGTTGACCACCGCCACAGTCATTCCAGGTACGTTGTGCTTGCGACATATTTCAGCGAGCTTCGCAGCCAGCTCTGGTGACGAGTCTTCAGCAAACGAAACGGAGCAAACGCTTGCAGTGAAGAAAATCGAGAGCAACACATACAACCGAGCAACGCGTGGGGATCTCATGGGGAGGCACCTGGCTGGAGAAATGGAACCTGGCAGAGTGACGGCGAGCGAATTCCGGCTTGTCATCGGACTGAAAGCCTTCGCCAACATATTTGGTAGCAGTTGCACAAGGAATATTAAAGACAAACAAAAAAGAATTAGCTAACGTTGTGACTCCCGGTTCGCTGCATAAATTGCCTTTCGATTTTCCTCCGTCATCGGGACCTCCGTTCGGATGGACTCTTCATTTGAATCCAGTGATCGAACCGTCAATGTGACGAAATCCTGTGGCGGATACCCGAAGCGTGTTAGCAGCTCGACGAGATCTTCTTCAAATCGTTTTTGCCATTGGTCTCCATACGTGTGTTGGCTGAAAGCGATGATCTCCGACACAGCAAGCTCGTTCAGCGACACGAGTTGGAGCCACTCTTCGCCCAGTTTGATTTCCGGTTGAGAGTCCTGCCAACGCACGCCAGCGAACGGTGACTCTTTCGGATAGATTACGTTCCAGTTGGCTTTCAAAACTTCCAGTGCGGCGGCTTCCGCGTTTTCCATGTCACCGTCATTTGACGTGATCGCGACGACCTTGTTCGTGGCGGGGATGAACGCAACCATCGCATACCACAATGTGTTCGATCCGTTATGCCAGTATACCGCGTGCGGAATATCGGCATTAGGCTCGTTCTTGATCCAACCGCATGCATATCGATCGAGTTCCGGTGTGTGCAGCAGTCGATAAGTTTCGGCGGAAAGGAGTGTCCCTTCACCAAGCTCGCCTCGCAGGTGTTCGGTCGCGAAAGTGCAAAGGTCGCTGAGTGTCATGTGAACAGAGCCGGCCGGGCCCATGATTGGACTGTTGTCTGTGTCGTCGTCGACGGCTACCTTTCCTGCGATCCCTGTTCGATGACCGCGAGGTTGAGGAAGCGAATCATCGGGGCTCGTTGGTGGGCCGAATCCAGAGTCCTTTAGCCCCAGCGGTTCGAAAACTTCTCTTATCACAAGATCTTCCCAAGTAGCACCGGTTACCTTTTCAGCCATCGCACCTGCGATCGTGTAGCCGACATTCGAGTACATATTCTTTTTGCCGGGTTGGTACGCAGGCACTTTGGCGATGACATCGAGCACCGCCTCCCGCCGCGCTTGGGTGCGCTCGGAAACAACGGGAATTTGTTTTGACCAAAGTGCCCGTGGGAATTGAACTGGCGCGCCGGCTGTGTCGGTCAGCAACTGTTTGAGGGTGACCCGTTTCCAAGCTTCATGAGTGGAAGCCTCAGGAAACGCATCGCCAACGGTGTCCGACCAATTCATTTGGCCCGACTCAATCAATCTTGCGATCATCGTTGCTGTGATCGATTTAGTGATCCCGCCCAGATGCCAGCGGTCGCTTAGTTCAAGTGGCACGCCGCTGCCATACTTCCGCTGACCTTGGACCGCCGCGCCTTCGACTTGTCCGTTGACCATCACCATTGCCGCTAGGCCAACGAGATTCTTTTGTTTCCGTTGTTCGGTGACCAATCTCGCTAACGAGTCCGACGCAATTCCACTGGTTCGAGGCGGACCGTCATCGCTGGACGCCGACTCACGACGCGCCAAGTCAAGCAATGGGCCCGCGAAAACTAGCAAACCGACGACGATAAGCAATGCAATCTTCCTCGTAACCGAAATGGCAAACGGCGTTGCTTTCCTCTCGCTTGCATGCGGCGACGCAAACCCAGGACTCGCCTTGTTCGATTGATCTCCAAACGTGTTGTGTGGTTCATCGCTCAGACTCGAAAGCAACGCCAACAGCTCTTGACGCCGCGGCTCGAGATCCTTGCGAACAGCACGTTGATTGATGTAATAGATCGCTCCATAGACCACAAACAGAAACAGAGCGAACGGCAATAAGATGACAATGAACTGCCACCAGGCAGTCGCTGACAGCCACGAAACATGGACAAAGAAAGCCATGATCGAAATGCTGGGCGGCAGCAGGTACCACCAAAAAACGTTTCGCAACAGCCAAACTTGATGCTCAACTTGGTGCAATGCTTCCTTGACATAAAAAAGTAGAGGTTCGCCTGGCCCGCTCGGCCGCTTTGGGTGACGTATGCGATCCACGATGATGAATCCGGCAACCCAAATCAGAGCCGGTACCGTCAAATACCAAGTCCAAGGCAACGATTTCGATATGCCTAGATGGAACCAGTAGGGCACCATCAACAAAGCGGCTCCCACTTCCCGGCAGTCTCGCCAGTTGATCGTCGATTGGAATCCTCGTTGAGACCGCTGGACTTCGTTGAGCAGTAGGCCAGCATGGATCGTGACGTTTGTTTGCGCCGAATCCGCCTGCCATGCCTGCTGGAATTTATCAGGATTCATTGGATTCCTCTCCCATCAGTGTGCTGAGCGTTTTCTTTGCCCGATTCAATTTCACTCCCACGTTGCTCTCGGAGATCCCCAACACTTCCGCCATCTCGCGATAGCTCAAGTCATCTAAATACAACAGCACCAGAGCCGCATCGGTTTTGGGCAACTGGTGAATCGCTTTGTAGAGCTGCTCGACTGTTTCGCGCTGCTGAATCTGTTCCGCACTGTCCATGCATTCAGTCGCCAGGGCTTGCACTTCCAGAAACGGTTGTTGCCGAGCACGTCGCGGCCGATCTTTGCGGTGCCAATTCATCGCAGTGTGCAGAGCAACGCGATAGAACCAAGTCGAGGGGCTGGCCTTTCCTTCGAACTTCGGCAATGAACGCCAAGCTTGGAGCAGAATCTCCTGAGCAAGGTCCTGGCATTCGTCGCTGGTCAGCGTGTAAGCGCGCGCGACCTTCATGACCGACGAGCTGTGCTCGTCAAGCCACCGTGTGAATACCGCTTTGTGATCTTCGTCCAGCACGAATTGCCTTTGACCAACGCTCCAAACTCAAGCTCCTGTACTATTAGTGGCTCCCGAGCAAGTTTACTTACAGGAAATTCCAAATTGGCGCTTCGACCGGGCCCTCACGGGCCCGGCAATGGCTGTGTCGCCACTTCGTGGCTGAAGAACTCACTGCCTCGAAGTACACACCTTTTCTTCGGCGGTGACTGACGTCACCGGCATAGGCTGTACTGGTCCTCCGGGCCTGGAATGGGTTGGCTTTGTGATGCGAGCAGATGTCTGGTCGATGGACGGTCTATTTAGCTTGCTAGTTATCGATGGCGTCGTAGATCATGCCTTTGAGCTTGAACTCGGTGAGCCATTGATAGGGCATGATTTGTTCGATGGTGATGACGATTAGATTCTTGTCGTTGGGCGAAACCCAGTAGTGCGTACTGGCGGCGCCGCCCCAACCGTATTCGCCGATCTTTCCGTCGGGATCCCAGTCGCTCATTTCGTCGCGAACATTGAACCCGAATCCGAATCCAACGCCCGTGCGGACTTGGTCGCCGAACGTGACCCATCCGGCTTCTTTGGAGACTTGGTTGGTTGTCATCAACGCAACTGTTTCGGGCTTGAGCAATCTCACGCCGCCGAACTCACCTCCACCGGCAATCATGAGCAAAAATCGCATGTAGTCGCCGGCGGTTGAAACAAGGCCACCACCACCGCTGAGCATCTTCGGCGGCTTGAGGTAACTGCTATCCTTCGGCGAATCACCAAGCGTCAAGTTGCCTTTTCCGTCGCTGTTGTAGTTCGCAGCGAAGCGATCGAGTTTGTCCGCTGGGACATAGAAACCTGTGTCGTACATGCCGAGTGGCTCAAAGATCCGTTGGCTGAAAAATTCATCCAGCGATTGACCTGAGACGATCTCGACGACACGTCCGAGGACGTCAATCGAGATTCCGTACACCCAATCTGTTCCAGGCTCGAACGGGAGCGGGACGTCGCCTAGTTGGGACTGCATCTGCTCCAGGGTCATCTCGCGATCGAAAAATTTGAGTGCACTGAATTTTTCATCGTGCAACTTGTTACCGGTACCACCGTAGCTGTATCCGGCGGTGTGTCGCATTAAATCCGCGATCGTTATCACGTGCGTCGCAGGCTTCAGCTCATCACCAATCGCGACTTGGACGTCGTTGAGTTCCGGCAAGTACTTCGAGACTGGATCGTTCACGTCCAGCTTGCTTTCTTCGCAGAGCATCAGGGCTGCGGCGGTCGTGATCGCCTTGGTCATCGAATAGATGCGAACGATCGTGTCGGTCTTCATTGGCTTGTTGGCTTCGCGGTCCATCATGCCGTACGCGCGATCGAAGACCACTTTGCCGTCGCGAGCGATTATGATGATGCCGCCAGCGATCAAGTTATCGGCGATTGATTTCTCCATCGACGCATCGATCTGGTTCAGCTTGTCGGCTGACATGCCAACATCGGCGGGTGTTGCGGTTGGAATCACTGGGGGCTGGGCAGTCGCGACTTGGTTCAACATGGCGAAAGCGATCAACGTGCAAGTAAGAGAGTTTGGAAAGCTCATCGCGTAACCTGATTGGACAAAAAGAAAAGTGAGATACTCAGACCGCTGGCGTGATTTCGGGAATTGCTTCTGGCTCGACTTCTTGAGCGAGGTGCCAGTCGGGATTGCAATCGACGGAGCCGCCGATCAGCCAACCGATTCCGAAGCCTAACGCGCTGACGAGAGTGCCCGCGAGTTCGTGCGGAATCGGGGCACCGAGCGGTTCGAGCCAGGGTTCAAAGAACAGTTCCCAGCCAATCACCATGTGTAGCGTCCAAACGCCAATTCCACCGACCATCGAGAGGACCGCAGCGAGTGGCGGAATACCTTTCACGTGCATGCCAACTAGAAACGGCACGAAGAGGCTTACCAGTGCCATTGAGTATGAACCTTGCACGAGCTCGTAAGCACCTTCGCCGCTGAATGCGAGAAACGCGGATGCCGCTGTCACGGAAACGATCGCACTACGCTGGAGCAGCAGCAATCCTTTTTGCGATGGCGATTCTGAGCTTGCGCGTCGCCATAGCGGCTCAACCAAGTTATGTGCCATGACTGCGGCGGGCGCCATCACGGCGCTGACGATCGTGGACAGCACGGCCGAGACGATCGCGAGGAAGAAGATCAGCAGGAAGACTGGATTCAGCAATTCGCTTGCCACCAGCATCACAACGCCATCGAACTCTCCACCGTGATCTGGCAACAGCAGAAGTGCCGCCATGCCGGTGCCTACTGGCAAGACACCCATCAACAAGTAACCAAAGCCAGCGACGATGCATGCTTTTGAAGCAACACGATCGCTCTTGGCCGAGAAGATCCGCTGCATCAGGTCCTGCATCGGCAAGTTACCGAGCGCACCAATCGCAAGGGCGCTGATCGCTGTGAGTGTGTCACGCCAAAACGTCGGCGGGTCTGCGATTCGCCATCGCTCGGCGGGAATGTCCGTCTTCATTACTTCGATGCCTGCGGCCATCGAGCCGTCACCGAGTTGGACAAGGACAGCGTGACCGAGCAACAGCAAGCCGAGCAGGATGAACGTCATTTGAATCGCGTCAGTCCACGTGATCGTCCACATGCCACCGAGCAACGTGTATCCAGTCCCGACGGTGGCCACGAGAAAGATGCCGTACTCGCGGGGCAACCCGAAATAGACTTCGAGTAGCTGGGCGAGTGCCACGAATTGTGCTGCGACCCAACCGAAGTAGCTCGGCACAATGATCAGCGACGCGAGGATCTCAGCGGTCTTGCCGTAACGACGATTGAAGTAGTCGGGGACCGTGAGGATTTTCATCCGCCACATTGGACCGGCGATAAAGAATCCCGCGAGCAGCAAGCACGCGGCGATCCCGAGCGGGTCGAGCATCGCTTTGCGAAGCCCCTCGTTGCCGACTTCGTCCGCCGTCGTCATCAACGACTCGGCACCGAACCACGTCGCGATGATCGTGATCGCGGCCAGCGACATGGGTAAACGGCGACCGGCGAGTACGAAGTCTTCCACGTTTTTCACGCGTCGCTGTGCAGCAAATCCGATCGCGTACATGCCGATCAGATAAACGATGAGAGCGCCGAGGAACAAGCCGTACAAACCGGGCGGCAATGCGGTAGCTTCTGACATGGGCCTGAGATGAAACGAGGTGGCGAAACCGTACAAAAACGTCGCAACATCGTAGCGAAACCGCCACAAATTCCGATAGCAAAACGCCTCTGGCGAGCCCGTTTTGGAGCGAAATTTGAAGCGTTATCCCTGGCCTCGTCGGCGGCCTAAAGCCAGTAGCCTACAACCAGTTGGCGGCGGCGTCGCAAAGTTCGGCGGCCGCGGCTTCGGTTTCAGCTTCGGCGATCAGTCGCACGATCGGTTCCGTGTTGCTTCCACGGACAAGCAACCACTTGTCGTCCCAGCTGAGTCGAAGCCCGTCACCCTCGGTCGCCTTCGCATCCTTCATCTCAATCTTAAGGCGCTCGATCAAGCCACTGAGTTGGTCCGGTGTCGCCGTCGCGGTTCGCTTGACGATCGACAGTTGTGGTAACTCGTCGGCAAGTTCACTCACGGGCTTGCCGGTCGTCGCCATCAGCTCCAAGACTTGTGCCATGCCGACGAAGCTGTCGCGGACAAACCCGACTCGCGGGTCGATCGGTCCGCCGCTGCCTTCGCCGCCGTACATCGCGGCCTTGTCGATCATCATCCCCGTCACGTTGGCTTCACCGACACTGCTTCGGTAACACTGATGGCCTGCATCACGTGCCAGTCGTTCGCTCATGGCGCTCGATGCACAGTTGATAACGATCGGTCCAGTAAGCGACTTGTTCATCAGGGCTCGGCGAACGCACAGAGCCAACGTGTATTCTTCGCCGATGTAACGTCCGTTCTCGTCCACGATCGCCAAGCGGTCAGCGTCTGGGTCTTGGCAAAATCCGATGACACACGATTCGTCTTTGACTCGCGATGCGATGTCTCTCAAGTTCACGGCTGTTGGTTCGGGGACGTGAGCGAACTTGCCATCGGGCGTTCCGCCGATCAAGACGACTTCGCACCCGAGTGCATCAAGCAATCGCATCCCGAGTTGGCTGCCAGAACCATGGTTGCTGTCCAGCAGCACGCGAAAGCCGGCTGCGCGAATCGCGATCGCGTCGACTGTATCGAGCACCTTTTCCAAGTGCGGTTCGTGCGGATAGTTTTCTTCGATGACGATGCCGAGCGAATCGAATTTGGCCCAGGGTGCTTTGCCTTGGAGAAAGCTGTCGCGGACTTGCTCACCACGCACTGCATCGATCACGCGCCCGTCGCTGCCGAAGAGTTTGATGCCGTTGTACGGAGGCGGATTGTGGCTGGCCGTGATTTGGATCGCTCCGGCAGCCGCTCGCTCTCGCACGAGCACGCCGATCGTTGGTGTCGCGACAACATCGGCGTCGACACAATCGCGGCCACACGCGGTGACTGCGGCGATGATCGCGCGACGCAGCATCGGTCCGCTGTTTCGGCCATCGCGACCGACGATAATTGGACCGGCAGGCAAATGGCGCAAGTACGCAGCCACATAGCGACAGGCGATGTCGGGTGTGAGTGTCTCGCCAATGATCCCGCGAAGACCACTGACGCTGATGATAAGTTCGCTCATGAAAGTTGCCTGAGTGCGAAAAGCGGATCCATTTCGAAGCAAACCTTACCTGGAAATCGCGTTTCAGCAAACGTACCGGCTAGTCGCTGTAATTTAGCTACCTTCACGACCGTGATCGCTTTGAGTGTCGTTCGGGGCTAAAATACATTGCGAATGTAGGGAAAGATGCCAAACGAGCGTCGTTGGATGTCGCCGTGTTGCGAGGCTCTGGGGACTACACCTAGAATCTTGTTCCGCAAAAAGAGCTTCAATTCCGTTTAGAAAAGAACACGTCGTTACGATGAGCACTCTGGAAACGTCCGTAGAACAAGCACTCACCGCTCTCGCACAAGCCGTGGCTGACAAGAAAGTCACACCGGCGGCCGCTGAGAATATCCGTTGCTGGTTGACGGAAGACCGTTACGCGATGTACCGCGACGAGACGATTCGCCACATCGTCGACGGTGCCTGGCAAAAGCTCGATGACGTGTTTTGGACGATTATCCCCTTTGGTACCGGTGGTCGCCGCGGGCGGATGTACCCCATCGGCTCCAACGCCATCAACGATCGCACTATCGGCGAGAGTGCTCAAGGTTTAGCTGACTATGTCGTCCAGTATCACGGCGGCAAAAAGGAACTGTCGTGCGCGATCGCTTACGACACTCGCCACAAGTCACGCCACTTCACGGAGTTGTGTGCTGGCATCATGGTCGCCAACGGGTTTACGGTTTACTTGCTCGACGACTATCGCGCGACGCCTCAGCTCTCCTTCGCGGTGCGTCATCTCAACTGTGATTGCGGGATCATGGTCACGGCCAGCCACAATCCGCCGAGCGACAACGCAGTAAAGGTGTACTGGTCCAGCGGTGCTCAAGTGCTTCCGCCGCACGACGAGGGCATCATCGCTCGCGTGATGGATTGCCAAGAGATCCATACATCGCCGTTCGACAAAGCTCTCGCGGACGGCAAAGTCAAAATCGTCACCGAGGAAATTGATGCTGCTTACTTCGAAGCCGCCGTAGCATGCGCGTTGCCTGGACCTCGCGAAGCCAAGATCCTCTACACACCACTTCACGGTGTCGGTTCCGCTGCCGTCCTACCGCTTCTCGCGAAAGACGGTTTCACTGATGTCGAAGTCTACGGGCCACACGCGGAGCCAAGCGGCGACTTCCCGAACGTGCCGGGTCACGTCAGCAACCCAGAGAACGTCGCTGTGTTCGCGGCTCCGATCGAATACGCTCGCACGATAATGGCCGATGTGATCCTTGCAACGGATCCCGACTGTGACCGGCTTGGTGTTGCCGCGCCAAAAACGCTCGATGCGTCGATGGACTGGGGCACGTTCAACGGCAACCAGATCGGTGCGATCCTCGCGGAGTACGTCCTCAGCCGCCGAGCTGCCGCAGGAACACTGACGCCGGATCACTACATCATCAAGACGCTCGTTACGACAGAGCTGCTTCGTCGGATTGCGACTCATTATGGCGTCCGCTGTGTCGGCGACCTTCTCGTCGGCTTCAAATACATCGCGGAAGTCATCGATCGCGAAGGCCCCGATTTGTTCGTCTACGGCACCGAAGAATCACACGGTTTTCTCGTCGGCCAGTACGCACGTGACAAAGACGGCGCGGTGGCTTGCATGTTGATGAGCGAGTTAACGGCCCAGCTCAAGAGCGAGCGCCGATCGATGCACGATTACTTGGCGGACTTGTACAAGTTGCACGGTTACCATCGCGAGTCGTTGATCAATCTGGTGATGGAAGGCAGTGAAGGCATGGCCGCGATGCAGCGGTTGATGAAAGCGTTCCGCGTCTCGCCACCATCGAGTCTCGCAGGCATCCCGATCACCGGCATCCGCGACTACGAAGCCAAGACACAAACGATGATCTCAGGTGACGCGCGCACGACGCAGCCACTCGAAGGCCCCCACGGCAACTTGATCATTTTGGACTTGGCCGAGGAAGGCAACTATGTCGCCGTGCGTCCCAGTGGGACTGAACCGAAGATCAAGTTGTACGTCTTCACAAGAATGTCACCAGAAGCATCAAGCGATCTCGCTCAAGCCGAGAAAACGCTCAACGAGCGGATTGAGGCTCTCGACAAAGACATGCGAGCGTTCGCCAGATTGAATTCATAGGGCTTCGCTTTCTTCCCACTCGGAATCGTCAGCAACACGGGCTTCCCGTTTCCTTCGGGAAGCGGGTCGCTCAGCTTGGCTTCTCCGATTCTTGCGTCCCAGTCGAAGTTCATCAGAAGATCAAACCCAGGGTTCTGGTTTTTGACTTGGCATGAACAGGGCCCAATGATGAATCGCGAAGCCATGCCGATCGTATCTGGCGAGATGCCTTTGCCGACCAACGCGTAGAGCACACGACCGCGTCCAAGCACGGGGAATGCCATGGGCTCCTGAATTTCTTCGAGATCGGATTCGCTAGCGAGCAGCATTTTCAAGAGGTGCTGTTCTTTGGGATCGTCGCGACGAAGTGTGACGACGGAGAAATCCAATCGCAATTCGATTTCGACTTGCTCGAGTAGTGCTTTCTCGTCTTCGATCGCCTCTTGCTCAGGCAACTCGAGCGACTTCTCGTTCTTCTCGACTTCTTGAGTCAGTGCCTGGAACGCCACGTCGTCTTGCGCTGGATCACCACACGGAACGAAAATCCAAACAGCCGACTCACCACTGATCAATCGCTTGGCAATCGTTTGACGAAGCGGCGAATCAATGAGGTTGCTGGCTGTGTCGGCATTCAGCGGGCTTGCATCGACGAGATAATCCGGCACTTCCTGGGCATTTTGCGGAAACAAGACCGCAAGCAACGGTTGGTCCTCAACCGAACGTTCGTCCCATATCGCACGGAAGCGTTTCTCGTTGCTCTCCGCGAGGTTGATGACTTTGACTGCGCAATTCGCCGTCTGGTTGGCATCACGCAACTCTTGGACAGAGGCCTGATCCGCTTCGGTAAGCGGTTGCTTATGAAGAACAAGGACCTCGTACGCGTCGGCGGGCCAGCGTTCGAGCGCATATCGAAACACTGGGACTTGGCATGCCCAAGCAACCGACGCCACGGCGAACGCGAGAACTGGAACATAGATTGAAAAGCGTTTCATCATTCTTCCACCCGTGTTACTTCGATGCCTGAGATGATTGGCAATTTTGATGGATCGCTGTTTGCTTCGCCAGCAAGAACGAGCTCGACCAGTAGATTGTCGGTGACATCGATATTCTTAAACTCCGCCTCCACCGGTTGAGCGGATTCACCCGTGGTTGCTTTGACAATGAAACCGGACTGGACTGTTTTGGATTGCAGCTTAATGTCGAACTCACCAGTATCGGACGCGTTCAAGTTCGCAAAATAGAACTTAACGTCGTACTTCGCTTGGTCGTCACCTTTGCCAAGCAGTGCGATCTCGAACTGGCTCAGCCCTCGGCCGCCGGATGTGAACAGCCACGGTTTCATGGAGTCGGCGACGCTGAACGATTCCAGGTTGCGACTGTACCAGCCACCTCCACTGGTGAGCTTTGGGTTCAAGTTGAAAACGAATTCCAAGCGTCCAACGGTGTTGGGGCGAGGATAACCAAACCATTCGCGGCCGGAGGCGTCTTTGCGATCGCCAGGACCACCAAAGTTGATCCCAACTCGCTTGACTGGCGTCGTTGGCCCCACCGCACTAAAGATGCCCCACGATTTGTTCTCCGTCTTGGGCTCCATCACGACAGTGGAAGCAATCGAGAACTGGCAAACGCATCCCGCACTGGCTTCGGGGATCATGACCAATCCGTTGCCTGGAATCGCGTTGATCCAACATCCGAGTCGCTGGCCGGCGAAGTGCCGCGTGCCGCTGTCGCTGTACAAGTCATAGTAGCCGATGAAGCCAGAGCGAAAGAACATCATATTCGGCGTCATCGTGATCACGCCGCAATGGTGTCCTGGGCGACTGAATTGCCATTCGCTCTCAACGCCAGTCAAGGGATGCTTGCGAGTTTTTGGTTTGCCGGAATGAAGATCAAACGCCCAAGGCTCAGCGTAAATATCGTTTCCGACGATAGCTGGTCGGTTCATGTAATTGGCGTTCTTGGACCACAGTTCGGTGCCATCGTTCGCATCAAGGACCAAGAGTTTGCGTTGACTGAATTCGCCCGCAAGGAATTGTTTCCAGTAGTGTCCGTTGGCGTTCGCACCACACAGCACAACGTGTCCGTCGGCGTACATCAACGTCAAGCTTCCGCCACCAGCACTCACGTCGGTTGTATCCGTGACGTTGACTGGCTTTTCCCAAAGCTTCTTGCCCGTTCGGCGGTCCAATGCGACGGCGAGTCGCACGTCAAAGTTCTTCATCTCCTGTTCAGCCTTGAGGGCCGCGTCGCCAGTCAACTTCTTCAGATCCCCTTTGTCCTTGAGGTAGAGCTGTTGTCGTTCTTCGGGGCTGAGCGAGCTGTCGATGAAGTACATCCGTTCCGGGCCAATCGCGATCGTCGTGTGCAGAATATTGCTGCCGCGATACGTCCACACTCGCTCGCCCGTTTTCGTGTCGATCGCAAACACTGCATCCGTCTGGCTCTTCACGGTCAGACCACGGCGACGCATTTTCGCTTCGAGCTCTTCACGAATCGTACTGGTTCCGAACAGTTGGCCATTGTCGTAAGCCAGGTACGCCCAGTCTCGCTCGATCCCGTCGGACGATTGAGGCGTTTCGTAAGTCGCAGAAACCTGTCCCGTCGCCGCATCCAGCGCCATGCATTGGTTCTCAATCGCAACGTAGAGAGCATCGTCACTCGCGGCGAGGTTGTGAGTCTCGCGATTATTGAACACGCCCGTACGAATCGCACCGGGATTCGAATAGTCCCACAGGAACGTTCCGTTGTACGCGTCGTATGCCATGACACTGTCGGTGCCCTGGATGAACATTCGACCGTTGGTTGAAAGTGGTGCTCCAGCGGCTTCGTGACGATTGATCATCGAGCTTGGGCCTGGATCGCCGTACCAGAGCACCCCAAGTCCATCACGAATCCGATGGTCGTCGCTAAAGGACGTGTTGGCAACATTTCCGTATTGGTGCGACCAATTCCCGGCACCCGCGAGCTTGCCACGCTTCAGCATCAACCAAGGCGCGTCAACGACAAGCTCACCTTCCTCTTGTCGATAAAACTGAGACAACCAAGCCACCGTCTCATCGGCACTCGCGGCATCAGCGACTTGGGGAGCATCCGCTGGCCGACCCAGAATGGCGACACCACCGCATGGCTTCAAATGGCGTGCGACTTGGATGGGATCGCCAGGTAACTTGCCAGTCACCAGCATTGAGTCGGACACAATCAGATTCGCGAAATAGTTCGAGAACGGCAGGTCGTCGACGGGAAGGTTCACAACCGTGATTCGAGTCGCGTGGATTCCCGCATTCTCGAACGCTTCTCGAGATGCCGCGGCTTTTTTCGCGTCTGGCTCGACTGCGAAAACTTGCAACTTACTTTGTTCAGCCAACTCGTATGCCAAGCGGCCTTGCTCGCTACCGAGAACGAGGCAAAAGCCATCATGTTGACCGCTTCGCTCGAGAATTTGCTTGGCGGTGCTTTGATAGAACCCAGTCAACTCGTCCTGTGGGAATGGCGGAGCGTAGGGTGTCGGCCAACTCGCCACTTGGACTGCCACGTTATCGAAGGCATAGATGTTGCCCGTGTCCGTGCTGACGGTGAGCACATTGTCGTCAAACGCAAGACCGCGAACGTTCCCGTCGACCTTTTGTTCCCAAACCTTGTCGCCGGTCGCGCGATCCAACGCAATGACTTCGTTCATGCCGCCTGCGATGACGAGATTGCTCGACGCAATGAGCACATCATCAAAATCGCTTTTGTACTCCCAGATGATGCCGATCTTCATCACCTCTTTCATCATCCGTTTTGCTTCAGCGATCTGCTCCGGGGTGCTAGGCCGTTTGGATGTTTCGAGAAACCACTTTTGTTTTTCTTGGCTCGCCTTGGCATGCTCAGCTCGATTGACACAAAAGATCTTTTCGCCATCCATCAAGTACGCAAGATCGCCAGCCAACACCATCTGTCGCCCGTTGATGTACGATTCGCCGACGTTGCCGGTGCCTTGATCCATTGCCAAAAAGTGATGCGTCCCGCCTGCGTAAAGTTGGCCATCGCCTAACAGTGCCTTGGTGCCGCCGACCACACCGCCCGCGTCAGTTCGCCATGAGTGCGTGCGTTGAAAAACGATCTCGCCTGTCTCCTTTGAAATCGCCACAGGCAACGAACGACCTGAGGGAACAAACAAATACTTGTCGCCAGCGAGTAGGTAACCCTGGGGCGAGAGATCGTTCCGTCCCGCGTTCTGTTCGCTGATCGTGTCGTTACGCCATAGGACGTCACCCGTTTTCGCGTTCACCGCGCACAGATAAACGGTCTCGTGCGGGAAGACGCCGGCACCGAAGTAGGCCACATCGCCATCGATCAGCACGCCCGTGCGAACTGGCCAACGCGAGACCATTTCGCTTCGTGAAATCAACCGGTCGTCTTTCAAAGCAACTCGCATCGACCACACGAGTTTTCCATCGGCGGCGCTGAGGCAGTAGACGACACCATCGTCGGATCCAAAGTACAGGTTGCCGTGCGCGAGTGTTGGCGCCAAGCGAATCGGACCGTCGGTATAAAAACTCCAAATGGGTTTGCCCGTCTTACTGTCAACGCAATGCACCCGGTGATCCACGGTGCTGCCGAAGTACGCGCGTCCGTTGGCCATGACGACTTGCAATGCATCATCGAAGTCGACACGATTTTTCATCTCGTGTCCTTCGATCGGCTCAGCACGCGGTCCTGACCAGGCGATCACCGGCTTGGACGGTGATTTGTAGGTCCAAGCGAGCCGCAGCGACGCATCGAGCGGCGCGGAGGAGTACCCGGCGCGGTCGTTTCCATTTAGGTAGCATGGCCAGTCTGCATGGACGCTGGCCGGGAGAAATACCACCGCGACAACGAAACAAGCGAGCGGAATGGCATTGCGGATCGAAGAGCATCGCATGGCGGGATCCAAGGACGGGTGGGTGAATCAGAACTGTATCCACGGAGGTAGGCGTGGGCATTGTAACGGCAATTGGGACTGCAAGGTTGCGAATACTGCAACAGCCAGTCTTGCTCAGTGCCATGGTCGCAAACGCATTTACAGGCACGGTCGCGAAGGGCGGATCAGTTTTTTAACCAGCGAAACGTAGGGTGCCGTGCTTGCACGCACCAAATTCAGCATAGGGTGCGTGCAAGCACAGCACCCTACGAAAAGACAAAGGCCTCAATTTGAAAAAGTGAGTTGCTCGGGCACGGACGCGAGCGGAACGTGACACCCGCGTGCAGTGGCGGATACAATACGAATTGCAGAGCCGGTTGACCGCGCTGGCTGGTGCCTCTTGTCACAATCGCGGTCGCGTGAATGCCAAGGAGACTTGCGATGCGTTACCGATCTGGATTGACGTGGCTTGAGGTGTTGGTAGTGATTGGCATCATCGGGATCCTGATGGGTTTGCTGATTCCTGCAGTAAACCGTAGCCATACACCAGCACGAGGCCGCTTATGTGCAACCAACTTGAAAAACTTTGCACTGGCAGCGACTCAGCACGACCATGCAAAGCAGCATCTCCCAGGATTCATGAACGATTATGGAACATTCGTTGGAGAGGTCGAACCTAGCCGCACGGATCTTGAGTCAGAGAACTTGGCAACGCATCGTAAAATTGGTTCTTGGGCTATTACGATACTACCATGGCTTGACGCCCAGCCGACGTACGAAGTTTGGACGGAAGACCGCTACAGTGTTGTGGCATTCGGAACATCGCTCAAAGACGTTTCACCAGAAGGCTACCTATCCAATGCCGCACCCAACCTCGCGATCTTCCAGTGTCCAAGCAATCCAAATGGCGATGACGAATTCGGCCGGAACAGTTACATCTGTAACTCCGGTATGTACCACCGTGGCCCGGTTGGTGAAGACGAATGGACGATCTCTCGGTTCAATGGCGAGACCGTGGTCATGAACCTGGAGCGATCGATGTCAGTTGCGAACGGTGCCTTCAATAACCAAGTTGCCTGTGTCGATGCCTCGGGCAATCCAGTCCCCGTTGGTCCAAAGGTGACGCTTGAGGACTTCAAAGACGGGCAAGGCAACACGATTCTGTTTTCGGAAAACGTGCAAGCGATGCCGTGGCACCGAATCGGTTTCGCCATCGCGACTGATCTCGTCGTTAACGATCCGTCCGATCCAATTCGGTATCCTGAGGCCGCACGCTACGTCCATGGCATGGTCTGGCACTACGAAGACGACAAGCAGCTCGGTGGAACCGCGAAAGTCAATCCAGTCCACCTCATCAATGGCAACCTGACTGGCAAGAGCGACGGTAGCATCTTCACAGTCACCATGACTCCGGAAAACGCAGCTGACTTGGCTCGGCCGTCCTCAGCACACGTCGACGGTGTGAACGCAGGCATGGCGGACGGGTCTACTCGTTTCATCCCCGATTCAATCGACTACCGCGTTTACCAAGCTCTGCTGACACCGAGAGGGAAAAACAGTGACGTCCCCTTCCTCGAATTCGTGATAACTGACGAATCTTTTGGATTCAGGTGAAGTCTGGAAAAAGCTGATCCAGACGAGCAGCCCTTGTCGCTTCAACCGGAATAATTGTTAAAAAAGTTTCTTGATTTGCTCAAAAACTTTGTCCCCATACAACGCCCGATCACTTCCAAACTATCATCACCGTCTGGCATCTCTTGCACACATTGAGCTGACTCCCCCCCCGATGAAAACCGCTGCGTTTTCGACTGCCCCGAGTTCCGAAGCCGACGGCCCCCAGCCGGTCGTGAATGCTGCGATATCCGGCGGTAGTATTGCGCAACGCGTGAACGACATTCAAGTCGTTCCTTTTGAGAAGTTGAGCGAACGCGATTCGTTAAAATGGGAACAACTTCGCTCGTCACAGCGAGAGTTTCAGACACCGTTCTTTTCCTTCGCATTCGCTCGCGCGGTTCAAGCAGCTCGGGGTGATGTTTTGGTTGCCTTGCTAAAGTGGCGCGGTGAAACGGTCGGGTATTTCCCACACCATCTCGTTGGTGCCAATGTTTATCCGGTGGGTCGGAAATTCAACGATGCCCACGGTGTGATCGCTGAACCTGGAATCGAGTTCACTTGGTCTGAATTACTTTCGGCTGTTAACGCCAAGGGCTTCGAATTTCATTCGCTCGTTGGCGTTGATCGCAAACGCATGTCACCGGACAGTTTTGCTGGGACCGTCGGTTCATTTTTGACATCGCTAGGTGATGATTCGAAGGCTGCGCTCCGGCGTATTGAGCAAGAGCATCGTACGATGTTCAAGCAAGGCCAAAAGACACGCAAGCTGGCCCGAGAAGTCGGAGAGCTGAGGCTAGAAGTGGATTGCAAGTCGCCGGTTCAATTGGCGGCGGCGATTGAACGAAAACGTGATCATTATCGACGAACCAATATTCTCGATCTGTTCAGCACCCCTTGGACGCGAGAACTGATTCGTGCTTTGTCGGAGAACTCGAACGATGAAGCTCACGTGATGCTCACCTTGCTTTGGGCCGGCGAGACGGTTGTGGCTAGCCATGTTGGCTTTCGTGAAGGTGATCTGCTTCACTATTGGTTCCCGGCTTATGACATTCAATACAGCAAGTATTCGCCGGGCACAGCGCTGTTTATCGAACTGGTTCGAAACGCAAGCGAGCATGGCATCCGAGCGATCGACATGGGCTTTGGCGAGCAACCGTACAAGCGAAAGCAAACGGATATTCAAACAGATGTCGCGTTTGGATACGTCGCGGACTCGAGTCTGCGTCGCACCATGTATCGCGCCGATTTGGCGAAGCAGCGTTTGATTAAATCGTTGCCGATGAAAGAGACGCTCAAATATGTGCTGCGTCGGCTGCACCCCAACGCGGGCGATTCAGATTTCAAATAGCAGTCGGAAATCTGTGGAATTCGAGTCCGTGCGTTTGCGAGTGACTCTGGCTACAATCATTCGCTTTGCTTGAAACATTCGACATTCTTGTCGCTATTGTAAATTTTGTAACCGTTCACGGCCTTCGACCTTGAACGGTGGACTGCTCGTGATTTCAAGTGCGAAATTGCTATCGGGGGTTTCACCTGGAGCCGTTAAAATGGTGTCATCATGGATGAGACATCTGCCAACGACTGTAAGCATTG
>JBGTAI010000176.1:0-7810 GCA_041749955.1 Pirellulaceae bacterium
AGTCGTGACTTTGCTACACGCTTCCTTCAGACCCCGCCTCACGACGGATGCCCTTGCGCTTCGCTAGTCCTTCACCTCCATCAAGTTGGACAGGGGACTCGCACCCCCAAGCTGAGAAACATGCCTGGCAAACCGAAAAAACGCCCACCCAGTTCATGGACGAAATCCACGGCCGCCTTCCCGCCAAGAACGGCCAGCCCGCGCAGTGGATCATCGGCGTCGAAGTCTTCCGCCAGCTCTACTCAGCCGTCGGCTTCGGCCTGCTCGTATGGCCAACGCGCCTCCCCGGCATCTCGTACGCCCTCAACCTCGGCTACCAAGTCTTCGCCAAAAACCGTCTGCGTCTCACCGGCCGCTGTACCAAAGAGACTTGTGAGTTGAAGTGACGAATACAACTTGAATTGGGGCACTCTCAGGTCACTTACCGATGCAGATCTCGTCGATGGCAATCCGCCGAACGTCTTTCAGCGAAGGATTGGCGAGTCGTTGCCTGAGATCGTCTTCTTTGATTTCCTTGATCACGTCCCATGTGACGCAGTGAACATCGGCAACATCTTTGATTGTCATGCTGCGAGTTAACTGCAATGCGTAGTTGGCCCAGCCCGTGGTGTAGCTTCGACGTGGATCGGCAAAACCAACCTTGATCTGACGAACGACACCGCAATCGCGGCACTGCACACGGGGCAAGGTGGCGACAATGACGGTCTGCTTCAAGCCGATCGGCGAGGACCTGAATTCGCGTTGCTTGACGCCTCGTCTGATTACGTTGTGGCTGCTATACGAAGAACAGCAGATCGACTTTTCATTTGGATGGACATGGAACCGTGTGACGCCTCCGATCGGCTCGATTCGAGTCTGCTGGTAGCCACGGATGCCAAAAGAGTGATACAACAACGTGGTGGACATGTACGTTCCTACAAAGAAGACGTGAGAAATCTCCTTGAAGGATGGCATGTCCATACTTTTTTATCCATCCGTCGCAACTTCCGCGAGATCAAACCCCCCGCACCCTTACGTCGGATGATCCGAAAAATAGTGAACGTCGAGTGGGACGTTCCAGCATAAGGAAAGGAAGAGCGGTTCAGGCAATCGACAGACGAGATTATCGCCATACCCTGCGGATTCTCGCGAGAATATGCATCTAATGCTGGACGCTGCGCATCGATCAAGAAGCAATCCTTGCTAACTTTGCCAGGGTGCGCGGCGACGATTTAACTGCCCTCAAATTTAAATACGGACGGACGTTCGCGTTGCTTCGTTGGATAGTTGTCGCACCGGTCTTTCAAGACGACAATCGAGTCGACAAAGAGGTTCGGTTTGCAATTTTCTCACCGGAACCGTCCGACACCATGCTCTGCCCCGTCCGACTCCATGCTCTGCCCATTGGACCCGTTCAAAATGCGTGGACTGCCTGTATTGCTTGTAACAACGCTGTCCGTTTTTGTTGCTGCTGGTGTGGCTGGATCACAGCAACCAAGCCCCAGAGCCACAAACGATTGGGAAACACCGTACGAGCAGTCCGATGGATGGCAGACGGTGGAGTACCAGTCGGCAATCGATTTCTATCGTCGCCTTTCATCGGAGTTTGGCCGCGTTCAGTTGCGAGCCGTAGGCCCCACCGATAGCGGCTTCCCATTGCATGTCGTTACCGTGTCCGATGACAGCAACTTTGATTTAGACCAAGCCCGTGCGGAGGGTCGATCGGTCTTGTTAGTCAACAATGCAATTCACCCCGGTGAGCCTGATGGCGTGGACGCATCAATGATGCTGGTTCGTGACCTGGCGCGCGATGGGTTGCCGCCGAATGTCATCGTTGCTGTGATTCCGATGTACAACATTGGTGGTGCACTTAATCGAAACACGAGTACGCGTGCTAACCAAAACGGCCCAAGAGAATACGGGTTTCGTGGCAATGCACAGAACTACGATTTGAATCGAGACTTCATCAAGTGCGATACACAAAACGCGAGATCGTTCGCTGCTCTTTTTCAACAGTTGGATCCTGACCTTTTCATCGACACGCATGTCAGCAACGGTGCAGACTACCAATACGTCATGACGTCCGCTCACAGCCAGAAAGATAAGCTGGGACTGGAGCTCGGGAAGTTTTTCGCCGAAACATTTCAACCGAAGCTATTCGAGGCCATGCGACAGGCCGATTTCGAAACAGTTCCCTACGTCAATTCAAGCGGCTCAACGCCAGATCTTGGATTTGAACAGTTCTTGGAGACACCACGCTATTCAACCGGGTACGCCGCGTTGTTTCAAACGATGGGCTTCATGACGGAAACCCATATGCTGAAACCCTATCCACAACGAGTCAAAGCGACCCGCGCATTCTTGGACGCAGCGATTGAATTGTTGTCACAGCATGGCCAGACGATTCAATCGATTCGCAAGCAAGATCGGCTGACTTACATCAATCAGTCGTCTGTTCCAATTGCGTGGAATGTCGATCGAGACCGGCCTTCGAAGTTGCTGTTTCGAGGTTACCAAGCCAGTCGGATTCCAAGCCGCGTCACTCCGGGTGAACGACTGTTCTATGACCAGGCTAAACCGTTCACGAAACAGATCAACTTCTATGACACGTATCGCGCAAGCCGAACGGTGGACCTTCCGACTGGATATCTGATCCCGCAAGGTTGGCACCGCGTGATCGAACTGATGAAGCTCAACGGGGTTCAGATGTCCCAGCTGACGGAGAACGTCTCATTCGTCGGTGAAGTCTATCGAATCGAAAACGTGGGGAGTGTTACCTCCCCGTACGAAGGTCATTACTTACACGATTCCATCGACGTCACGATGAATCGTCAGACTGTATCTGCTCGCGCCGGCGACTACGTGATCCCGATCCGCCAGCCGCGTGCCAGATACATCGTCGAGACGCTGGAACCGACAGCCATGGATTCGTTTTTCCGCTGGAATTTCTTTGACACGATTCTGGCGCCGAAAGAACACTTCTCGGCTTACGTTTTCGAGGACATTGCCGAAAAGTTGCTTGCCGAGAATGAGTCATTGCGAGAAGAACTTGCGGATCGAGCTGCCGCCGACACCGCGTTTGCCGCCGATCGTGGTGCGCAACTGCAATTCATCTACGAACACTCACCGCATTACGAAGCCGCCCATCGCACCTATCCGGTTGTCCGTTTGATCGATGCAACTTTGATTGCCGAATCGGACGCTAGCTCCTCTCAAGGGGGCGATGATTCGCCTCACTCGATTCAGGCAAAATTGGAATGAGGTTCCTATTGCCTTTCAGTTACGCTGAGGAGGGCATTCTCTACGCTGTATTTCAATCCATTCGGCATTACAATATGAAAAACTTGCTGACCACCTTATCCTACCTGATCGGGGCGGGTCTCCTGATCGGGTCTAGCTCCATTCACGCCGGCGAAGCGATCTGTCGCTACTGCGCCGAGGCCCACTCGCAATCACAGTTGCCGCTAGGGTTGTCGCTCACAGGTCGTTATCAATACGCACCAGTTCGGCAAGTTGATGTGCTGCATATCAAATTGGATGTGACTCCGGATTGGGAAGCAAAAACCGTTTCAGGCACGAGTTCGATCACGGCTAAGCCCATCGCCGAACCCGTCTCCGTGTTGCGACTAGACGCGATCGATATCCATGTCAAAGAAGTCCGATGTGACGGCGGCACGGTGTCTGATTTTGTTTCGACACGGGACAGCCTGCATATTGCGTTCGAGACGCCATTGCCGATTGGCAAAGAATTTCGCGTTGATATTGATTACTCCGCACAGCCAAATGCAGGACTGTATTTTCGAACGTCCGACATGGGCTACCCGGAATCGGACGCTCATATTTGGACCCAGGGCGAAGCGCATGAAGCCCGCCATTGGTTCCCCTGTTTCGATTACCCAAACGAGCGATCTTCGACCGAGATTATCTGTCACGTTCCGACCGAGATGACCGTGCTTAGCAACGGCAAATGGATGAGCGAGCAAATCGACGAAGCAGGTTTGAAGGCCGTTCGTTGGCTGCAAGAGAAACCCCACGCCAACTATCTGATGTGCTTGGTCGCCGGTCATCTCACCAAGTTTGAAAAGCAGCATCGCGACATCCCGTTGGGCTTCTACACGCAACCCACGTTGGCCGAACATGCACCGAACAGTTTTGTCGACACGCCCGACATTATGGCGTTTTTTGAACAAGAAATCGGAATGTTGTTCCCTTGGGTCAAATACGATCAAGTGACCATCGCTGACTTTACCGCGGGTGGGATGGAGAACACGACATTAACGACACTTACCGACAGCACCGTTTTCTCAAAAGCGACTGAGAACATTCGGTCGACTCGCTCGCTCGATGCCCACGAAATGGCGCACCATTGGTTCGGCGATTATGTGACGTGTAAAGATTGGAGCCATCTGTGGCTGAACGAAGGTTTTGCGACTTTTTACACGCACCTTTACGAAGGCCACAAGTTTGGTCGCGACGCGATGCTTTATCGATTGCATCGTGATGCGACGGGCCAGATCTTGTCGAACGACAAAGACACCAAGCCGATCGTTTACAACGAATACACGGATCCGATGCATCAATTTGATTATCGCTCCTACCCCCAGGGGGCGTGGGTGCTGCACATGCTGAGAAGCCAACTGGGCGAAGACCTCTACCGCAAATGCATCAAAATCTATCTGGAAAAACATGGGCTAACCAGCGTCGTCACGGACGACCTTCGGCAAGTCATCGAAGAGCAATCCGGTCGCCCGATGGATCGATTTTTTGATCAGTGGCTCTACCACGGTCGACATCCTGACTTGAAGATCACTTATCGATGGATGCCCAAACAGAAATTGGCCAAAGTCACCATTCGCCAGACCCAGCCAGTCAACGACGATGTGTTGCTCTACCAAATCCCGTCCAAGCTACGTTTTGTGGTTGGCGATAAGGTGATCGACCATGACATTGTGATTGAAGACACCGAGGAAGACTTCTATTTCTCGCTGGCTGCTCAGCCATCGATTGTTCGCTTCGACCCCGAGTACACAGTGCTGGCGAACATCGACTTTGACAAGTCAGACGAATTGCTCGCCGCGCAAGTCGAACGTGGCGATGACATGATGGGGCGTTTGCTGGCCGTTGAGGCACTCGGTAAACGAAAGACAAAAGCATCCGTCGAATTGTTGACCAAGCGTCTGAACGAAGATGCGTTTTTTGGTGTTCGTATTGAGGCGGCGAAAGCTTTAGCAGCGCAGGAAACGGATGAAGCCTTCGAGATTCTGAAATCGAGCTGGCAAGGTCAAGCCGATGCCCGAGTTCGATCCGAAGTCGTGAATGCAATGCTGCGTCCGTTCAAGACTAGCACCTTTGATGACGCAATGATGGTTTTGGAGAAGGAAGCCAATCCCGCAATTCAGACGTCGGCAATTGCCGCCCTTGCGAAATTTCATGGCGAACCGACTCAATCAAAGCTGATCGAGTTACTCGATTCCGAGTCGTTTGAAGATGAGTTGGCATCGGCTGCGATCAGTGCCATGAGCCGCCAGAACGATCCGGTGTATGCGGCCCCGCTGATTAGAATGATGCAGACTCGCGGGGACGAACTGAGCTCTCGTCTCATGGCTCGCTCGATCGGTACGCTGGCTAAGTTAAGTAAAGACACCGAAAGCGAATCGGCGTGCTTTGACTATATCGCTTCTCAATTGGAACATCCAAAAACCTCGGTGCAAGCTTCCGTGATCGCCGCCTTGGGAGAACTGGGCGATCGCCGTGCCAGCGCAATCTTGGATTCTTATGCCGATTCATCAAACGAACGCATCAAACGGGCTGCCGAACGTGCGCTGGAAAGTTTGAATGAAAAGACTCCAGCGGCTCCCGCCGAAGTCATCGAGCTGCGCAAGTCGCTTAGCGAGTTGCGAAAGGAAACCGAGAAGATGAAGGACGAGCTCGAAGCGTTCCGTAAACAAATGGATGCCACATCGGCTGAATCGAAAAACTCGGATTCAAACAAAGAGGTCACCGTAGACAAGTCCGACGCGAACGAGAAAAAAGACTGAACTCCCCGGACTTCACGGTGTCGCTCATTTCTTTGAAGAAGGTTGGATGATTGTTCTCCGAGATCTTCCATCGAACGGGATCTCAGTGGCTGGGGATGACGGCTTTCGCAGCATTGCCGGATTTCAGTTCGACGACGAAGTGTCCGAGTAGTTTTTCTTCCGCATCTCGTACGAGCCACACCGCGCCGGAGCGAGTGCGAATGCGAAAGGTCTCGTTTTGTTTCAGGGTACGGTAGGATGTTTGTGAGCCGTCGGGCCGAAGCAAAATGAGTTCGGTGGAATCTGATCGATCGTTCGAAAACGTGACTTCGAGATACTCGCCAGCGGGCTTTGACGGTGGGATCGGAATGTCGCTCGCTGGACGCCAAACAAGAGGCTGGAGTGCCGAAGCTCCCGGTGCCATCACCGCCAACAATTTGGGTGGCTTTGGCAGCGTTTGCCACAGTTGCTCACTTAAGGATTTTAGTAACTCAGCGTTCTCGGGTCGATTGGCGATGTTTTCGTTCTCCTCCGTGTCGTTCGCGTGATCATAGAGTTCATGTTCAACGCACTGACCGGTGCGCTGGTCCAGCCATTCGATGTACCGGTAGCGATTGGTGCGCATGGCGTAACCCATGTAATCACGGCCCTCATGCTTTCGCGGGAACTGGCTGAACGCCGCGTCCTTGACTTGGGTGGCGCTGCCGTCGAGCAACGTTGTGAGACTCTCGCCCTCGATGTTCTCGGGCACAGGCAACCCCGTCAGTTCACACAGCGTTGGATAGATGTCCACGAACTCGACGAGTGCATCGGAGGGCTTGCCGTTGGCGATTGCTCCTGGCGAGCGAATCATTAGCGGAGCACGCGTATCGATTTCGTAGTTCGTCTGCTTGCACCAGCCTCCGTGCTCACCGAGCTTCCAGCCATGGTCGCTCCAAAGCACAACGATTGTATTCTGTGCAAGGTCGAGGCGTTCCAGTTCGTCCAGTAATCTGCCGACCTGTGTGTCAATGAATGACACCGATGCATAGTATCCGTGCTTGAGTTCGCGCTGCTGTGTCTCAGAGAGCACCTGATCGAAAGGCGACGGGGCGTCCGCGTAGTCCATGTAGCCCCTCAGCTCATAAAATCCGCCGAGTGATATGTCTCCGAATGCCACAGCCGGCGCGCCGTGAGGTCGAAAGGGATTGGTCGCAAGCGGAATATTCGCTCGGTCATAAAGATCCCAATACTTCTTCGGTGTAATAAAGGGCAAGTGTGGCCGAATGTAGCCAACCGCTAGGAAGAACGGAGACTGACCAGCAGCAAGTTCGCCCATTTTGATGATCGCGTCGGACGTTTGTTTTCCATCGAAGTTCTTGTCATCGGGCTGCTCCTGTTGTTCGGTCGCCGGGCCTCGCATCCGCTGAATAGCCAGTGGCCTCTTGCCGTCGACTTTCATTTGTTCTTTGAACGCTTCCAGCCGCGCTTGATTCGCCTTCGAGTAACCGATGACATCGGATGCATTGTGCGTCGGTTCGTCCCATGACGCAGCGTCAGGAAATGGATTGTGAAAGATCTTCCCGTGAGCCACCGCGCGGTAGCCGTGCTGACGGAAGTACTGCGGCAGCGTGACAACGTCCGGAATCACCGTGCGCATCTCCGTCACGAGATCCCAAACCTTCGTCGAGTCAGGGAGCTATTGTCAAATGTTGTGTTTTGATTTCCTGAATTAGGCGGCGATTTCATCCTGCATAATTCCGTCTTTGAAGGAACGTCCTTCGATGACGAATGCGATTTTCTCGTGGCAGTTCAGGCGTCTCCATTTCTTCGAA
>JBGTAI010000177.1:0-10794 GCA_041749955.1 Pirellulaceae bacterium
GCTCAAAAAGGTTACTCTGGCTTTCACCCATTGCGTGATCCTCGTTGCGGTTTTGAAGTCGTTGAATAACTCCTTAAACGCAACGAATCACGCGATGGGTCTCTAAAATGCTATCGGTCTTGGTGAATAGTCCGGGTTTAGAAAGCTTGCTAACCGGTGAAGCTGAGACTGTCTCCTTCGAAGCGCTTCACCAACGCAAAGACGGATCAACGTATCAATGCAGTCTGAACCTTCACACGAGTGCGCTCGAAGACGAGGATGTGATCGTAGCGTTCGTCACCGATATAACTCATCGAAAGCGACTCGAGGAACAACTCGTTCAGGCCCAGAAACTTGAATCGGTTGGACAGTTAGCCGCCGGAGTCGCACACGAAATCAACACTCCGATGCAGTGCGTGTTCGGAAACGTCGAGTTTTTGCAAACAAGCTTCGAAAAATTAATGGCGCTCTCAGACCACGTCGTGACCTTGCTGGACAAGAGCGAATTGGACTGGAGTGAGGAAAAGCAAGTTATCGCGGAACTTCGCGAGAAATATCATTACGACTTCTTGCGCCAACAAACTCCCATTGCCATTCAAGAAGCTGCGGATGCCTCGATAAAAGTGATTTCGATCATCCGAGCCATGAAGATCATGTCGCACCCTGGTTCAACTGAGAAATCATCGACGGACATTCACGACATGATTCGCTATGCCGCGACGATCACACGCGGAAGATGGAAATATGTCGCTGAAACTGAATTCGACTTTGATCCAAATTTGCATGCAATAGACGTTCTCCCCGCGGAGTTGAGCCAAGTGTTCATCAACATGCTGGTGAACGCGGCGGATGCAATTTGCGACAAACTCGGCGAGGAACCGTCGGAGTTGGGCAAGATCAAAATCAGCACTCGAATCGACAACGATTGGGTGCGAATCACGTTCCGCGATTCGGGAGCGGGGATACCAGAGTCCGTTCGCAAGCGAATTTTTGACCCATTCTTTACCACTAAGGATGTCGGAAAAGGCACGGGGCAAGGACTTTCAATTAGCCACAACGTGATCGTTAATCACCACTCCGGAACAATTGAGGTGGATAGTACCGAAGGTGTCGGCACCACCTTCGTTATCCGAATTCCAAGATTTGCGGCGTTCGACCATGACGTAAAGAAAAACGTTCCGATACCCGCGAACGCGTTCGCAAATATCAATGCGTCAGCGTTCTCGGCAACACACACTAAGTAACACACAAAATCGCAAAGTTTCCAATCCAGTTCGCCAGAAAATAAGGGCACTATTTTCAAGGTAAATCATGAGCAACCAAGTTCTTTTTATTGATGATGATGTTTCTCTCCTGAGCACGATGAAGCGAAATCTCGGCTTGGATTTCACTATCCATACGGCCGAGGGTGGCGAAGTCGCGCTAGAGTTGGTGCAGCAGCAGGGAGATTTTTCCGTCGTCGTGGTGGATATGCAAATGCCAAAAATGAACGGCATTCAAACCATCGCAATGTTGCGGGAAAAGATGCCGAATGCTGTATTCTTGATGCTGACCGGCAACCAGGATCTAACGACAGCGATCCAAGCGGTCAACGACGGTCGCGTGTTTCGATTCCTCACGAAACCTTGCCAAGTCTTTGAGATATCTGCGGCGATCCAAGCTGCACAGCAACAGCACAACCTTATCATCGCAGAAAAGGAACTGCTCAGCGGCACGTTCGCTGGAGCAATCAACTTGATGACTGACGTCATCGAGATGCAAGAGGACCGGCACGTCGACACTGGCCGAATGTCCGAGGCGCTCGTTGACTTGGCGGATCGGATGTCGATCGAAATTGGATGGGAAGAAAAGGTCGCCGCGCGTATCTTCCTCGTCGGCATCGCGATGCTTGGCCCCGAGGACTCCGTCAAGTTTGGTGCCTTGGATCCGGCAACAGCCGAACACAAAGCCATGTTCGCACGGATCTGCAAAAAGTCAGCTTCCATGCTTGCGAGGCTTCCCCGCCTGGGATGGATCGTGGACCTACTGAAACATGTGCCCAATGCCGAACGCTATGAGTCGGGCTGCGACCGAATCGATTCGGGTGCATTGCTTTTGCGAATTGTGTTCTACTGGAATTTCCTTACCAACAAAGGGCTATGTGTTGAGGCCGCCACTTCCGTAATCGAAAATATTATGCCGGAGCTAAGCAGCAAGATGATCCAGTCCATGCAGTGCTTGCATGATAACCATGATGCTCACATGTTGACGAAGGTTGCTATCGGCAAACTTCGACCTGGAATGATCCCTTACGAGAATATCGAAAATCCCAGAGGCGGATTTGCTGTCGCAAAGGGTCGCGTGTTGACAGTGGCAATGGTAGAAAATCTTTCGCAGATGACCGAAGTGCAAAACGAGAAAATCTCGGTGATCGCGAACTCGATCCCTCGATCTGTGTAAGTTTTCGAATTTCGCAACGAACGCGTCGCGCGATTAATATGTCGGACAGGCTGGCAGTCTGTTCTACGTTCAAATTCGTCAGTTATTGGTCACGCGATCCTAACGCGTCGAAGTTCAAAAAAGCTGGATACCAAGTGCCTCTGGTGAACCAGCCCACCGATGCTTCGACGCGTTAGTCAGCTTTCTCGGGAACCTTTTCCAGGATCTCGGCGAGGACTTGGACGGGCACGATGCCTTCGGCTTGAGCTTCGAAGTCGAAGGTCACACGGTGCCGCATGATTGTTGTCGCATGCTTGTTATCGCTGAAGCGCAAGCGTCCCGACGTTGTGAGGGTTGCTGCCGCCAATCTCCCAATGAATGGTGGTCTTGTCGTCGGTGGCATAACGCCCATTCAGCTTATCGCCTTGTTGGCTGCGCGATATGGGATCGAACTCGCTCCATACGCAAGTCACGGCGTACCGTCCCGGCAACGTGCCATCGCCCGCAGCGTACGTGGAGATCGCAAACGAACCGTCGGCGCTACTGATCCCGGTTGAGATCGCACCCTGCGATTGATTACCCGTCTTGTCTTGGGGCAGGAGCGTTAAGACGACGCCCTCGGCTGGTTCGTTGTCAACTTGAACAACACCGATGACTTGCACCAGCTCTGGATGCGGTGGCGAAGGCGTGCAACTCAGAAGCATTGCGAGTCCAGCCAGGAGAAAAAGACGATTCGGTTTAGTGTGATTCATGATCCACGATTTCCCTTCCACGACGGGTGATATGCGAAGCAAATTCGTGAGCGTCGATGCTTTCCGTGAGAAAGGCAACGGCCCCATCCGCGAACAGAAAATGTGCACCGCCGACATGAAAGCTGTGGAAGCCATATCCTCTCGCATTCGTGCAGTTGATCGCACAGGGGCCGCCTTGGGGGGGCCATGACAATCCGCCTTGCAGAGACCCTTCGAGCCAATGTTCGCCACCAATTAAATCGCCCCAACCGCCGCCATCGAGCCCAATGAGAAATTATGTCGCGACAGGATCGATACGTCGAAGCTTGTAGATCGTCGGCCCGCCCGTTCGCTCGCCGATCAAAATCGTGTGGGAGAGACCATCCAGGATACCGGCAAAGTTTCCGTCTTGTGTACCGCCAAACATTTGGCTCACGACTTGCAACGCCCCCTCACGAGCTTGCGGCGGATTGCTTCCGTAAGCGTGTTGCATGTAGAGCCCTCGCACACCCGTTGCCGGTGCATAGTCGCTCGGTGCCAGATTCGTCGCGGTGAACGGCAGCCCTGCGGGCGCGGAGTTAAAGGTGTATCGTCGCGAGGCAGCATCCCCAGGCGACGACGGACAAACAAAATCTTGTAGCGGATTCTGCATCACTGCAACGCTTCTGGGGCTGAGTTGATCCACCGGCAGCGTATTTTGATCGATCCCTTCGAATGCCGCTTGTTGTTCGAGAAACGGCAAGATCGCCACGCCCCAAGGCTTTCCGTTGAAGGCCGCCGGTGGCGTATCGAGCCACCAAGCCCGAGGCAATTTATTGAATGCACCGTGATAGTTGTGAATCGCCAAACCGATTTGCTTCATTCGGTTTCCACATTGCATCCGCCGAGCCGCTTCGCGCGCCGCTTGCACAGCCGGAAGAAGCAATCCGACCAACACGCCGATGATGGCGATCACGACCAATAGCTCGACAAGAGTGAAGCCAATTCGACTCGCGTGCGTGAGCGAATGCCGTTGGATACGAGCGACGGTCATCGAGATTGTGCCCCTTCGGAACGGTCGAAGCCGCGGTACGAGGTTTCTGGGACGGAGTAGCTTGGCGGGAGATCGCTGCCACTCTTGCTCGCCAGCCCTCCCCGCGTCGTCGCAAGCTCCTCCGCGACCCTCCCAACGGAGGGTGAATTTCGCTGTAACGACTTGTGTAGATACAGATGGGAGGAGGGTGAGTGTAGTCGAATGTAATGCAATTTCCCAGAAGTCTTTGGGCCGTACGCCGGAGACACGCATTGGTGCGCGAAGAGCAATTCGTCACCCGTTCCCGCGTCGTCTTTGCCAACGCGGAGGTGTTGGATCTCGCCGGTCGAGTCGCCGGGCCATACCGAACCGAGGTACCTCAGCGACGCGGCGTCCCAAATCGCGACGTCACCGAGATCGCTTCCAGTCAAAATGCTCTTGCGATCCGGCGAAAGCGTGATTGCCGTGATTCGCCTCGTGACCTCGGGTTGTCGGACAATCGGCGCCCACCGCGAACTCGTGGCGAGAACACTGCCCGATGCGTCCAGTCTGCGAATTCGCCCGTCACCACAACCCACATAGATCTGTCGCTGGTCAACATCCTCGACCTGGCAATGAACATGGCGAATGCCAAGTCTTGATGTCGGTACGGTGGTGCTTTGCGGGTTCCAAAAACGAATGGTGTCTCCCAAGACGAGCATGGACGCGTCATCGAGCACCGAAATTGCTTCGATCGATGTTGGCGCATGATACGCCGTCAATCGCTCCAACCGTACAATGGGATCCGACGGATCCTCATCGACAATCTCAAACAGCTCAAACAAGGACATTGCGCGACACAAACAGATCTGGTTGCCGGAAACGTTAAATCGAATCTCATTCACGTTCTGGAACGAGGCGTCATCCATCGGTTGCGAGTCCACCGTAAACCAAACCGGTTGCGCAATCATCCGGGAGATGGCAAGCGAGCCGTCCGCAAACCCCAGTACGACATACTGTCCGTCAGCGGAGATTGTGACTGCCGTCGCGGAACAGTTCACGACGGGGCGAATCTCGTTTCGCAACCCCGTCGACAAGTCGACTCGCCAAACGGATCCATCAAAGCAACCGACTACAGCCGTTTTTCCATCAGGCGAAATGTCCGCACAGAAGGATTGGTCGTCGATGCTCAACGTTTGTCGAATATCACTCTCTTGATCCGGTGTCCAAACCGCCAAACTTCCGTCTTCACCGCCACTGACGATCGTACCGACATCATTGACACAAATCGCCGTCACCGTCCCGCCATGAACCGAGTGATGTCTCTCCTTCGCACCAACGTGCGTCTCCGAAATGTCCGAAGTCCGCTTGATGTCGTTTGCATCGTCGTCTAGTGGATCAAGGCGCCATTGCACCACGCCGCCCCCGTTGGTTCCGCCAGCAACATACTCGCCGCTGGGCGAAATACGAAGCGCCACTGCTTCCCCATGATGGCTTTCAAGCATCATGGGTTCCACTTCATCCCCACGGGTGTCATAAACACAGACTCGGTTCTCCAGACGCAGTGACGCGACCATTCGGCGTCCGTCCGGTGTTCGATGCATCCGACGACACAGACACTCTTTCGGTAACGACAACGACCGTCCACCGGCGTTCTTACCGAGTAAGCTGTCGTCGAGCGATTGAATCCGCAGCTCTGTTTTGGTCTCTAGAAAAGCGAGCTCATTGTTGCGACCAAACACGACGTCTTCGTTGCGACGATCCGACTGAACAACGAGGGGCTCATCATCGGTACCGACCGTAAAGACTTGAAGCGGTTCATATCGCGTTCCAGCGGCGAGATACTTCCCGTCTTCGCTCCAAGCGAGTGACTCCAATGTCGATTTGAACCCTTGGATACTCGGCGGCACGACTTGACCACTGAGCGAAATGAACTCGATGCGGTCTTGATTGAACCCCAACCATGACCACACGGACTCGCCAGCGGAAACGCCAATCGCCAACCGGTCTTCGTCCGGCGACACCGCCAGCGCGTGGACGACTTCTCCGTCCGCCATTTCGATTTCACGAATGGGATCCAATTCGTCGGCGCGATACAGACACACACGATTCCCGCCCGCAACCGCGTACAGGTTCGACTTCGGCATCGGCTCGATTTCTTCGATCAACGCGTCAAAGCCCGTCAGTTCACTCCAGCCGGTTTGAGCGATCGTTCGGAGCAACCGAAAATCGAATCGATCGTGGTACTCGTCACTCGAATAATTTTGAATCTGGTTCGCAAACGACATCGCCGTCGCGGGATCCTGGCGAGCAATCGCAAGGTACGCTTGGTTCATGTCCGATCGATACGCAATCTCAATCGCGTCTTGGCGACTTATCGACGCTTCTTGGACGGCTCGCTCCAGCGCCACTTGCTGTTGCCGCAACGTGCGATTATTCCAAGCGAACACGACGGTACTTGCGACGATCAATACGAACAAAGCAAGCAGCGAGGCGGACAATAACGGCGCACGACGAATGACTCGACCCGCGCGATCGAGATTGGAAAGAGGCCGAGCCGCTACCTCGCGGCCATCTTGAAGCCGGGCGAGATCATCCACGAGCGACTGTGCCGTTGCGTATCGATCCGCCGGTTTTTTCGCCAACGCCCTGAGATAAATCGCTCGCAAATCACTCGAAATGGGATAGCGATTGTTCGTGATCTTCGGAATCGGCACCGAACAAATCTGTTGGCAAATTCCCATGGGAGACTTCGCATCGTACGGCAGTGAATTCGCGAGCATTTGATAAAGCAAAAGCCCCAGCGCGTAGACGTCACCGGCACGTGCGTCCGCGTTGGGATCGCCCATCAACTGCTCCGGCGCCATGTACAAGGTCGTGCCGACGAGGCGACCACGCAAACCCGAGGCTGTCGGGCCGCCAAGCGACTCGTTCTCCGCATCCAATACCAAACCAAAGTCGGTCAACCGTGGCGTGAACGGTAACAAGTCAACATCCGCGTGTTCCGTCACCAGGATTACATTGCTCGGCTTGATATCTCGGTGAACCAATCCGCGTCCGTGCGCGTGAGCAATCGCCTGGGCGAGTTTGAGCGTGATCTCGACCGCCCAAGCCGGACGCAGCGGACCATGGTTTTGGTGCAAGTACTGAGCCAGTGTCGGACCATCACAGAATTCCGAAACCAGATACATGTATTGGTCGTCTTCAAGCACTTCGTACAGCGGCACCAGCGAAGGGTGGTTCAATCGCGCAGCTGCGCGTGCTTCTCGCAAGCGAAAGTCTTCGCCGTTCGTTTCCAGCGACGCGCGTCGGGGGACGGCCTTCAACGCCACGACTCGATGCAGCAAACTGTCCTGTGCTTTGAACACTGCACCAAAGCCACCCCGCCCGACCATGTCGCCAATGCTGAATCTGCCCACGCGGCTCGGCACTTCAATTTTCGGTGCTTCGTCGCTTGTCGTGCTCAGCGAACACGTGCTGCCCGGTACCATGACCGAATTGAGCAACTTCAAGACGGAGGCGATTCGCGTGTGATCCAACTCAGCCGGACAAGCGGCACCAGGATCGGCACGCAATCGTTCCTCGAACAAGATTGCCTCGCGGATGAAATCGGAATCCGCCTCATTGTTGACTGAAAAGGAGACCGTCCACGGTGAACCAGCGCTCGACTCACTCATTCCGCCATCACGTCCAAGTGGCTTTCCAGTCGCTCAAGGCCTTCGTACCAACGCCGGCGCACCGTCGTCTCACTCATGCAAAGCGACTCCGCGATCTCGTCAAACGACATCTCACGCGTGTACCGCAGCATAATCACCTGTCGCACATCCTCCGGAAGCGCACTGATGGACCGGAGTAACAAGTGTGCCTGTTCCGTCAACGAGACCCACGATTCCGGCGTTCTCAAGATCGGTTCGCTGGCGGTGAGTGCCGAGACTTGGCCACGAACTTTGGGAGGGAGTGTCCGATTTCGGTAACGACGGAGTGAGTCAATGATTTTGTTCTCCGCGATCCGCAACAACCAACCGCGGTATTCCACCGGAGTCGTACCCGCAAACTGGCCCGCTTGAGCATACGCGATTCGGTAAACACTCTGGACCACATCCGAGGCACCCACGAAGCGCCGCACCCGACGAGGCAAGCGTGACTCCACGTACGCGTTCAGCACATGTTGAAAACCTTCCGCCTCGAAGCCTGAGTCCGTCATACACCCACCGATCAAAAGTCCGTCGTACAACCCACCAACAGTCCCTACCCACCCAGTCCGTACTCATCACGCTCCGAGTGATGCCTATCCTCAATTCCACCCCGTCCGTACTCATCACACTCCGAGTGATGCCCATCCTCAATTCCACCCCGTCCGAACCCATCACGCTCCGAGTGATGCCCATCCTCAATTCCACCCCGTCCGTACCCATCACGCTCCGAGTGATGCCCATCCTCAATTCCACCCCGTCCGTACTCATCACGCTCCGAGTGATGCCCATCCGCAATTCCACCCCGTCCGTACTCATCACGCTCCGAGTGATGTCTTCACAACCCAACCCTTCTTCACACCTCACCCTCGCGCGACCCCCAAAATTGTACTGACGATCACCACTGACCACACGGCACCCAAACACGAATCGCCACAGAAAACTAATTCCACAATTCCCCAAAAAACGTGGCTCCCCAGCCACTCTCGTTCGTCGTCAGCAGTTTTCGACAAGGCCATCGCCAGTCACCATCCATTCGCAACCTAACCCCGACACCAACGACCAAACCAGTTCCTTTCCAACATAAAACGCGAGATTCACGAACGAACCAGTCACTTTTCAAAACCGTGATCGCGATCGGCTTGAACAATTCTCACCATTTTGCGGCGAATAGATCAGCGGTCGCCGTCCTATTAGGAGACATCGTAACCAACGACGGTGAACGGTCATTACCGACCCAGTCTCACCGAGCTGGCCACTACCCACGGCGTGCCTCCGCACTTTGTCAGCAAAATCTTTACGCCCAGCTTGCGTTCAGTGAACACCCGTCTAAAAACACTGACTAGATTGGCACGCTTGGGTTAGCGGCAGCACCCCTGATTTCTTTTTTTTGATATTCACGACTAGCAGTACCTATGGCACCGACTCGTAAACCAGCGTCATTCGTTCCCGGCAACCACACGCTCCGCAGTCGCAAAAACAAGCACCGCGACGCCCGACTTCAACTGCGCTACGAACTCCTCGAACCGCGGCACCTGCTTGCTGGCGATCTACTTCTCGACACCACTGCGTCCTCACCGCCCAACTCGCAAGCCAACGCCCCAATCACGTGGTTCGAGCGTTTCGACAACGTCTCGCGAGTCGCCCTCGAATCGCTCGCCACCGTCGACCGCCCACTCGCCGCTGACGTCGCCGGCCCCCAGGCACCTTCAATCGGCGAATGGATCGTCCAGCTCACTGACGACGCCACCGCCGACGTGCGCCGTGTCGCCAACGTCGACGCACTGCTCAACGACACCACCAACCACTTCACCATCATCAGCGGCCTAGGCTCCCCCGGCCTCATCCTCGTCCGCGCCCAAAGTCTCTCACGCGCCAGCATCGAAGCGAGCCTCACCGCAAACGAGTCCGTCGAATCATTCAGTTTGAACCAATTGATTCAAGGCCAAGACGTAAAGCCCAACGATCCCGAATTCGTAGGCAACTTATTGCCGGGCTTGAACATTGTTAATGCAACGGTCAATGACAAGAACGCGTGGGACGTTTCCATCGGCTCTTTGAACACCGTCGTCGGCGTCGTCGACACGGGCATCGATCCGACGCATCCCGATTTGTATCTCAACATTTGGATCAACCAAGGCGAGTTGCCTGGGAAATATCTCGATGACGTCGGCAACAAACTCGTCGACATCGACGGCGACGGGCTGATCACGTTCTACGACCTCAACAACGCCATGCGATCGGCAACTGCGCCGTACTCGCTGACCGCCGGCGGCTTCACCACCGGTCCCAACGCCGAGTTCGTCCGCGACCTCAATAAAAACGGCCGCATCGACGCGGCCGACTTGCTCGCTGATGCCAACTGGGCCGACGGCCGTGACACCGACAACAACGGATTCTTTGACGACTTCTTCGGCGTCAACTTCCGCGCGGGTGCTGGCGATCCGCGATCATCAAACGATCCGTCGGATCAACTCGGTCACGGCACGCACGTCGCGGGCACGATCGGGGCGATTGGTGGTAACGGAACGGGCGTCGTTGGCGTCAATTGGCAAACGTCGCTGATGTCGCTGCGAATCCTCGACAACAACAACCAAGGCGACAGTGGTGCCGCGATCTCCGCGATTAACTACGCCCGCGAGATGCGCGAGCGTTTGACCACAAACAGTGCCAACCGAGTCACCACCGGCGCCAACGTGAGGGTTCTCAACAACTCCTGGGGCCAACCCGGAGGCTACGAAGCCTCGCTCGAAGCCGCGATCGCCGACACCTACGACGCTGGCATTCTATTCGTCGCCGCCGCAGGCAACGGCAACATCCTCGGCAACGGAGTCGACAACGACCGTAAGCGCACGTGGGTTCCATCTTGACGACCGGTTTAGGTTGGCGGGTTTTGACCCGCCTTTACGGAGACCACCATGGCGCGACAACCGGACCCTGCCTTGCGGCAGACTTGGCGAGAACTGATCTCGCGGCAACCACT
>JBGTAI010000178.1:0-118263 GCA_041749955.1 Pirellulaceae bacterium
CTGAACGAAAATCGAATTTGGGGAGGGGGCCGTTCTGCGCTGACGGCCGCAATGACGCATCAAAACTAAATTCAAGCCACTATTTACGCGGCTAACTCGAAAAACTCCACCCGTTACGTTCGTGGTGAATAACTCGGGATCAGTCGTTTTGCTAGTCGCAGTGACACGATTGCCGAGCTGCCAATCAAACTGGTCAAACGCAAAGCTTTCAATCCGAACGGCACGAACAAGTGGAATCGCGCCGTCACAGGATTGCTGGATCAGCTGTCGATGCTCACCATTATCCTTACCGGGGCCGCGATCCTGCGAGAACGCGAACATGGGACGCTCGAACACTTGTTGGTGATGCCACTCACTTCTTTCGAAATCGCCATCTCCAAGGTCTGGGCGAATGGAATCGTGATTTTGGCGTTCTTCGTGTTGTCAATGATTTTCGTCGTCGAGGGAGCGATTGGGGTTCCTTTCGCTGGTTCGAGACTGTTGCTGCTCGGCGGCACGGTGGTTTACCTGTTTGCCGCGGCGGCAGTCGGCATTTTGTTGGCGACGATTGCGCGGAGTATGGCCCAATACGGGCTGCTGTGCATGATCACGATCATCCCGATGATGATGCTTTCGGGTGGAATGAGTCCGCTTGAGAGCCAACCGGATTGGCTACAGAAAATCACTTGGTTCTTGCCTTCACGCCAGTACATGAGTTTCGCTCAAGCGATCGCATTTCGAGGCGTTGGCTTCGCCAATGTTTGGCCCGAGTTCATCGCTATGGTCGGCCTTGGCTTAGCCGCCTTTCTTGGAAGCCTCTCGCTGTTCCGTCGCTCGATCTCCGCAACGGGCTAGCGATGCGACCGTGGAGCGGAAGCCACTGGGGTCAGTTCCGCTCGCTAAGAGTCAGCGTTCGCGAAGCAACGAAACGAGCTGGATCATGCCGTCACTGCAGGAGTTGCTTCAGGAAAATCGGCTCCGCGTGATGCTTCTTCCCATGCAGTAAACTCTTCTCGCAGTTCATCGAGCTTTGCAATTGCGCCGTCATACGCGTCGTTACCAAGCAACAGACGATGAGGTGGATTTGCGGATTCGACGGCCTGGACGATCGCTTCGGCGGCACGAACTGGGTCTCCGTCTTGATTGCCTGAGAGCTTTCGCAGATGTCGAATATTCTTCTCAGCCGTGTCGGCATAGTCAGAGATTTGATGTTCCGTTTCGTTCGCTGATCGACCAGCCCAGTCGGTGCGGAAGCCGCTCGGTTCGACAAGCATGACTTTGATGCCCAGTGGTTCCACTTCTTGCCAAATCGCTTCCGACAAGCCTTCGACCGCGAACTTGGTCGCGTTGTAGTAGCCCAAGGCGGGGAAAGATCGTAGTCCGCCGATCGAAGAGAGATTGACGATGTAACCTTTGCGGCGTTTCCGCATTCCGGGCAAGGCGACATGAATCATTCGACACAGCCCAAAGAAATTCACATCGAACATCTTTCGGACTTCCTCCTCATCGCTTTCTTCAACAGCGGCGAAGTAGCCGATGCCCGCGTTGTTGACGAGAACGTCGATGCCACCGTAATGATCTTCAGCAGCTTTGACGGCCGATTCAGCTTGTGACCTGTCCGTCACATCCAGCTTGAGAACCAGCGCGTCACCATGCTTCGCCAAATCACGAACATCGTCTGGATCTCGCGACGTAACGACGACACGATAGCCCAGTTCCAGCACATGCGTCGCGATCTGTCGCCCAAATCCCGTGGAGCATCCCGTGATGAACCAAACGGGTTTCTGGGACTGACTGGTGTTCTTTGTTGTTGATGTCATTTCTTTACTTTCGTTATTTGGGAACTGTCGAACCGATTTCGATTCAATGACAGAGCATTCGGTATGCCACTTGGGCGGGGAATTGGAACTACTTTTGGGAAAGTCGCGTTAGGCAATTGGTGGATAACCTTCCGGAAGTTCGGCAAACTCGAGCCAACGCGTGGGGGTGGAACCGTGGGCGTTGCAGCATTGCTGTAGCGTTTAGTGGACGCATTTCATGTGAGCGGGGGGAAATGTTGGCGGGGCGTCTTCGATGACAGATAAAGCTTCCCTCGGCTGGGCACTCTCGATAGAATGAGATGCGCGCCTTTTACGCGTCGCTGATGTTTAGTCGATGCCTGCCTTGCCGCTTCGTGGCCACCGATGATATTTCACCACCGTTATTCACGTTGCACCGGCATTTCAGAGTGGGTGCTTTGGCTTATTTTCTTGATGGCCATGTTGGCTGCGCCGCCGGGCTTAGCGGAAGAGGTGTCGGCCGGAAGCGTTGCTGAGTTTCTGAACCAGAATTGCTTGGACTGTCACGATGGTCAGGACGCGGAGGCGGGTCTTGATTTGAATGAGTTTTCGCGTGACTTGAGTGACGCGGAAATCATGCGAAAATGGGTCCGAGTGGTGGATCGAGTTGCGGATCGGGAGATGCCGCCTCGGGACAGCGTCGAAGTTGAGCCAACGGTGCGAGCGAGTTTTGTTGATGAGGCTAGCCGGTGGATTGTTGACTTTGAGACGCAACGCTACGAAACCGTCGGGCGTGTGCCGCTGCGAAGATTGACTCATGCTCAAGTCGAACGATCGTTGCATGATTTGTTGGCGATTGATTTACCGCTTGCGGAACTCGTGCCCGCGGATCCGCGAACAGACGGCTACACAACGATCGCGGATGGGCAACCGATGTCGCACTTTCAATTGCAATCGCATCTGACGATCGTGGATGCGGCGTTAGATAACGCGTTTGCGAGAGCAGCGGAGAGCCCGCAAGCAGAACCGGAGTTTCGTGATCTGACGGCGAGGAAGCTGTCGCGTGCGAATCCGCGTCAAAGGTGTCGTGAGCCGGAATTGATCGACGATCGGGCTGTGGTATGGATGGGTGGTGTGACGTTCTATGGACGACTACCATCGACTCAAGCGAGTGAAGACGGATGGTATGAATTCACCATCCGTGCGTCAGCGCTGAATGTGCCGGATGAGCATGGTGTGTGGTGCAGCGTCCGAAGCGGCGAATGCGTATCGAGCGCGCCGCTGTTGAATTGGATCGGTGCATTTGAAGCGGACGAGCACGAAAAGGAAATGAAGTTTGTCGCTTGGCTGCCGGAAGGACACATGCTGGAGATTCGGCCAGCGGACAGCACGCTCAAGTCAGCGAAGTTCCAGGGCGGTCAAATCGGCACGGGCGAAGGTGCACCCCAGAATGTCTCGGGTGTTGCGATACGTGATATCCAAATGAATCGCATCCATCCTGGTGGAAGTGTATTGGATGTTCGCAATCGATTATTCGGTGATTGCCGCAAGTCGTTTTTGTCGAGTAAGCGTGGGGCTTTGGAATCAGAGAACGCGAAAGCCGAGATCGACAAGCAGATCGCTGGGTTTGCTGAACGAGCCTTTCGTCGACCGATCACCGATGACCAAGCCGAAGCTTATGCCTCGATTTTTGACAAGTTGCTTGCCAGTGGTGAAACGCCGCTGGAGTCGCTCAAGGCGTGCTATCGAGCGATCCTTTGTTCGCCACGATTCGTTTATTTTCAAGAACCCGCTGGCGAATTGGACGACTTTGCCATCGCCAGTCGGATGAGTTATCTGGTTACCGGATCCACTCCCGACGACGAGTTGCTTCGCGTTGCCAAGTCGGATGGGCTACGTGACCGAGAAGTATTGGCCAAGCAAGTCAATCGGCTGTTGGGGACAACTCGTGGTCGAGAGTTCGTGAATCGATTTACCGATGAGTGGCTCGATTTAGTCGACATCAACTTCACAGAGCCGGACCGAAAGCTGTATCGCGACTTTGACCAGATCGTCGAAAACTCGATGCTTGCGGAGACACGGACGTATATCGCGGACATGCTCGAGCATGATCGAAGTATTGCGAGGCTTGTTGATTCTGATTACACGTTCGCGAACAGTCGTCTGGCTCGTTTTTACGAATTGTCGGCGGCGGTCGAGAGTGACCAGTTGCAGAGTGATGCAGTGCAGCGTGTCGCGTTGCGTCCGGAGGATCATCGCGGAGGCATCATGGCTCAGGGTGCGATCTTGAAGGTGACGGCGAACGGTACGAATACGTCACCGGTGCTTCGTGGCGTGTGGCTGGCGAGACGGTTGCTCGGCGAGACGATTCCGCCACCACCGTCGGGTGTTTCTGCGATTGAGCCGGACATTCGTGGCGCGACGACGATTCGAGAACAACTCGAGTTGCATCGTGATGATGTGAGTTGTGCGAGTTGCCACCGCAAGATCGATCCAGCCGGATTTGCACTGGAAAAGTTTGATCCGGCGGGGCGATTCCGCATCAAGTATGTGGCGATGCAAGGTGGCAAGCTTGTGCCGAAGACACCGATTGATTCGAGTTATGTCTTGGCGGACGGTCGCAAGTTCGATGACTTTGACGGGTTCCAGGATCTGTTGCTCACCGATGTTCGCCCGATTGCACGTAACTTTGTTGAGCATTTGTTGACATACGGCACGGGTGCGTTGCCGACGTTTGCGGATCGCGAATCGATTGAGAAGATTGTTTCGCAATGTGCCGATGATGATTATGGCATGAGATCGTTAGTGGTTGCTGCGGTTACGAGTCCCATCTTTTTGAGTAAGTAATGATGTCGAACTTTGGCAAACGCGTATTTTTCAACTTTCGTCAACGGTTGCATCGGCGCAGCGTGCTGCGTGGTGCTGGTGTCGCGATGGGCTTGCCGTGGCTAGGTGCGATGCAGCATGCGTTTGCCGGAAACGATGCTGAGTCGTTGACATCACCACGACGATTGGTGGCCGTGACCATTGGTCTGGGACTCGTCAGCGACAATTTGTATCCTGAGCAGACAGGCATCGATTACACGCCGAGTCGTTATTTGAAGTCGCTTGAGGACTTGAAGGATCGAATGACGTTGGTGTCGGGGGCATCGCACCCAGGCGTGAACGGCGGGCACCGTGCAGAAGCGAGTATTCTCACGGCGACTCCGATCGGCAGTGCGGGAAATGCCAAGAACGGCATTTCGCTGGATCAGTACCTCGCCAAGCATCGCGGCATCGAAACACGATTTCCGTCGTTGGTGTTGAGCACGGGTGGCAACAACAGCCCCTCGTACACGGAAAACGGTGCCATGGTGCCGGCGTTAGATTCGCCGTCACAGTTGTTCACGAAACTTTTTGTTGACGACTCGGTGTCGAAACGCGAGGCCCAAGCGACGCGAGTTCGCCAAGGTCGCAGTATCATGGATCTCGTTGCGGAGGACGCCAAGAGTCTTGGACACGAGCTGGGTGGCGAGGACCGAGATCGTTTGGATCTTTACTTCACGAGCGTTCGTGAATTGGAGAAACGAATGGCGGAGGCGGAACGTTGGTCGCGGTTGCCGAAGCCGAAGGTCGACGCAAAGAAGCCAGTGGACATTGGTAACCCGAGCGACATTGTGGCTCGGATTGGCATGATGTGTGACGTGCTGAGGTTGGCGATCGAGACGGATTCGAGTCGCTTCATTACGCTGCATATCCCAGGTGCGGGTGGAGTGATTCCGATCGACGGAGTCGAGGAGGGCTACCACACACTCAGCCACCATGGCCAGGATGAAGAGAAGCTCGAGCAATTGGCGCTCGTCGAAGGAGCGATTCTGGGTCGCTGGGGACAATTCCTTCGGGAGCTGGGCCAGGTCAATGACGGCGATGGCAAATTGCTCGATCACACGTCCGTGCTGCTGACCAGTAACCTTGGCAATGCATCCAACCACGATAATCGCAATATGCCCGTGATTCTGGCGGGTGGTCGGTACCGGCACGCAGGTCACTTGGCGTTTGATCGACGCAATAACGCGCCGTTGCCGAATCTGTATGTCTCGATCCTGCAACAACTTGGGATGGAGGTGGACCAGTTTGCGTCCAGTACAGGGACTCTCTCGGGGCTGGAGATTTCGGCCTAGAATTGCCCCCAGAAATCTGGCGAGAAGGCCTGTTCGGCTTTGGAGGGTGTCGCTACACTACGCGGCTCGATTTAGCCAGAAAACGCTTGTTTGAACATAGTGAGATTGATTTATGTACGCCATCATCGTCGACGGCGGTCGCCAATACCGTGTTGAGCCCGGCATGGAAGTCGACGTCGACTACCGAGATATCGCTTCGGGCGAGAGCATTACCTTTGAACGCGTACTTGCGATTAGCGGCAATGAAGGCTTGATGCTTGGTGCACCGACTCTTGAGGGAGCTCGCGTAACGGCATCGGTTCTTGGTCCGAAGCAGGACAAGAAGATCTACGTCCAACATTTCCGCCGCCGGAAGCACGCCAAGCGTCGTATCGGGCACCGCCAATTGCACACTCGCGTACGTATCGAAGCGATCGCCGCAAGCTAAACTTGTCTTCGGGGCGTCAAGCACTTTGCTTGACGCATCAGCCCTCAGTCCCGGGGACCGTTTATGCCTTCATCCAGACTTTCGGACTATGAGATCGGCCCAGTTCTGGGTGTCGGTACGGTCGGAACTATCTATCTCGCCACTGAAATTTCCACTGGCGAGCGAGTTGCGATTAAGAAGCTGCACCCTGGCGTCAGCCAAGACGAGCTGATTCGTGCTCGTTTCAAACGCGAGATGACCGTACTGGAGCGGCTTCGTCACCCGAACATTGTCGCTTATTATGGCGGTGGCGAAGACAATGGGCTCTTGTATTACGTGATGGAGATGGTCGACGGAGGCACCGTCAAAGACATGCTCCAGGGATCCGGGCCGTTTAGTTGGCAGGTCGTGGTTGATGTCACTCGCCAGATCTGTTCCGCACTTCAATGTGCTCATAACCATGGTGTGATCCACCGTGATCTGAAGCCAGGGAATTTGTTTCTCACTCAAGAAGCTCAGGTCAAGTTGGGCGACTTTGGCATCGCGCGCGATGTGACGAGCAGTGATCTCACGACGGAAGGATTCACCGTTGGGACGCATGCGTACATGTCGCCCGAACAGATTACGGGTGACGCATTGATCTCGGGCAAAGCCGATCTTTACGCGTTGGGTTGTTGTGTCTTTGAAATGCTCAGCGGCCGCAAACCGTTCCTCGGCGAGAACTTTGCTCAGCTTTTTGAGCAGCACTTACGAGTCCCTCCGCCGCACATCAACACTCTCGTCGGTGATTGCCCGAAGGAATTGGACGAGATCGTGCATCAATTGTTAGCAAAACGCCCTGAAGACCGGCCGTTTAACGCTCGGCAGGTCCAGGGGGTGATGTGCGAGATTGGCGAGAAGTATGGCCTCGCTGATACGGACATCAGCCACGGGACCTCCAAAGACGTGGCTGCGGAAAAGGTGACGGAGAAAGGGCGGCAAATGCTCAGTCGTCAAATCAAAGTGCGGATGGGCGGCAGCGAGCGAGCCGATGTGAGCTGGAGCAAGGTTGCTGTTCTCATGGGGGTGATTCTCGGCATCACAGCGATTGTGATGTTGATGGGTCGATCCTAGGAAAAGTCGAACAGAAGTAGAAAACTTTAGGCGAATCTTCGCGGTAGGCCCTGATCAAAGAACGTTAAATTGTTATTCTTTGATCGACCAATCCGGAGGTTTAGCGGCTTTCTTGTGTTTGCTGTTCCCTTCGATATCACTCTCGAAACCGCTGGACGGCTTCCCTGTTCATCGGTAACCCTCCCTCAGCCCCGTCCACGCACCCTTGCAACCACTTGGCATGCAAGCGTCAAGCCAAACTGGCTATCCCAGGAACCCATTGCATGCACAACTCATTACGACCCTTCGGCGGGACACTCCTCGTCGTGTTCACGTTGATGGCAACTCAAATCATGGCTCAAGAAACTGCGCCCGCGCCCGCGGGTGAATCGACGGAGACGTCGATTGGATATTTCCTTGGATTCTCCGTTGGCCAGCAGATGGCTCAACAAGGCTTCCAAAAAGGCGACTTTGATGTTGCCGCCATGGGCAAGGGCGTGAACGACGCACTTGCAGGTGGAGATCCAAGCCTCACCGATGCACAGCTTGCCGAAATCAGCGGTAAGATCGAAAGTATCTTGCGTGCTCGCCAAGAAGCCCAGGCGGAAGAAGCCAAGAAGGCTGGGGTTTTGAACAAAGAGAAGAGCGATCTTTACATGAAACAGAACGCCAAGAAGGAAGGCATCAAGTCGCTCGAAGGCGGTGTGCAATATCAAGTTATCACCGCCGGTGACGGTGGTTCGCCAAGTGCCGCGGACACAGTGAAAGTTCACTACACGGGTCGTCTCACAAGCGGCAAAGTTTTCGACAGCTCCGTTGAGCGTGGTGAGCCCACTTCGTTCCGCGTCGGCCAAGTCATCAAGGGCTGGCAAGACGCACTCCAAAAAATGAAAGTCGGTGACAAGTGGATGCTCTACATTCCACCAGATTTGGCATACGGCGAACGCGGTGTTCCTGGGCCTCCTGGAAGCGAGCCGACAATCGGCCCGAATGAAGTTTTGGTATTCGAAGTCGAATTGCTTGAGATCTTGTAGTTCGATTCCTTTCGTTCGATCATCGACACGCCCGCGATGCCTTCAAGCACCGGGCGTTTTTTTTGCGCTCTTGTCGACCGGGCCGTTCCTTGACGGGAAATTAAAATGCACGTGTGTCGACCGCGCGATACCTTTTGTGTCAGCTCTTTTTAATAACTCCTCGTTTCTGGATTCGGCTCCTATGAAATTACATCAGCTTTTCGGGATCTTTGGCCTCGCGTTTCTTGCTGTTTGTTTCGACTCGCACTTTGCCTCGGCGCAAACCTCACCAACGATCAATCTTGCGAACCCACCCGCTTCATTGAATACGTCACCGATGCCGGTGAGTGTCGTGAATGCGTATCCGAACTTGCGGGTTTCTCGTCCGATCGTGTTGACGGGTGCCGGAGATGGAAGCGGTCGGTTGTTTATCGCCAGCCAAACCGGCGAAATCTACTTTATCAAAGAGTCCGACAGCCAAGTCGAAGAAGCGACGCTGTTCATGAGTCTTCAGGAAGCGGTTGATTACAAAGACCGAGAGAATGAAGAAGGCTTGCTCGGTCTCGCTTTCCATCCGCAATTCAGCGAGAACGGAAAGTTCTATGTTTATTACTCGACGATCGAGCGACCGCACGTCTCGATCGTCAGCCAGTTCACGACGAAGGCAGGGAATCCGAATCAAGGTGACCCAACCAGCCAAGTCGAGTTGATGGAGATTCAGCAACCGTTTTGGAATCACAACGGTGGCACGCTCGCGTTTGGTCCCGACGGCTTTCTCTACATCGCTCTCGGCGATGGCGGTAAAGGCAACGATCCGCTGCAAAGCGGCCAAGACACCAGCAAGTTGCTCGGATCGATCTTGCGGATCGACGTCAATAACAAGGCGGACGGTCAAAACTATGCGATCCCAGCCGATAATCCGCTTGTTGGGAAATCAAACGTATGGCCAGAGATTTACGCTTGGGGCGTCAGGAACATTTGGCGAATGGCGTTTGATCCCAAGACCGGGGACTTGTGGGCTGGTGATGTCGGCCAAAACGATTGGGAAGAAATCAACTTGATTGTGAAAGGCGGCAACTACGGTTGGAGTCTTCGTGAGGCCGCACATAGCTTCACGCTTGACGGGAACAAGGGTTCCGGCCCGCGACCAGACTTGATTGATCCGCTCGTCGAGTATCCGCACACCGACGATTGGGGCAAGTCCATCACGGGTGGCGCGGTGTATCGCGGCCCATCGACGCCAATCCTTGACGGTTATTACCTGTACGGTGATTACATCACGGGTCGCTTGTGGGCACTTCGCTATGACGCAGCCCAGAAAGCGGTCACGGAAAACCGCCCGATCGCTTGGAACCAACTTGCGATTTTTACGTTTGGCCAAACCGATTCGGGCGAAGTCCTGATGAGCACGATGATGAGCGGCGGCCAGATTTTTAAGTTCGTGGCCAAATAGTGAGTGGCAGCGAGATTGCGTTTAGCCACGATCTGCTTTAAGTGCTTGAATTTCCTCCTGCAGCGACTCGAGCAGTCGCTGCAGTTTGTTGACGTCGGGTTGCTCCATGCGTGGCTGATTTTCCAGGGAATCTGCTTTCTGTTGAAATCGGCGAAGCTCTTCTTGCAACGCTCGATTTTGTTTTTCTTGCTGTTCCACGATGTTCTGCAGATTTCGCATGGCTTCGTCGAGCCCACTTCGCTCGACCGTAAAGCCGCGAAGCTCGCGCGGGGTGATCATGATCGGGCCGTTTGCATTAGACGGGCCGTTTGCATTAGGTGGGCCGAGATTCGGAAACGGTGCAGTATTTTTCGGTGCTTCACCGCCGAGCGTGTCTTCCATCGGAACGAGCTTGCCATTTTCTAGCCTCCACATCTTTGCTTGAATGCTTGGCAACTTGCCACGGTTTGACATGTCGGGATCAAGTTCGATTTCGTACCGCGTTTCATTGCCATCGCGTTCCGCCACGACTTCCACTTTGTCGCCACCGCGGTGCATGGAGACTGCGGCAATCAACTCAGCCGCTGTGGCGGTGGCTTGACCACCAACGGAAACGATTCGATCGCCAGGTTTCAAGCCGGCTTCGCTAGCGGGTGACTCATTCATCAACTCGGAAACTGACGTTTCATTTACACCGCCCAAACCGATCCCGAGTCGTCCAGGATGAAGATCAGACGGCGAGCTGCTTTGAGCGAGTTCCATCAGGCGTGAGACGCTCGCAACGGGCAAGCAAACATTTCCGTTGTTCCCCAGGACGACGACTCCGACAATTTCGCCGTTCTCATCGACAACCGGTGATCCCGGTGTAATGTTGTGGCTGCTGGTGTCGAGCTGATGCACCAACCCAAGCTCTTGGCTCGATGCGGATGCATAGCTTGCGATCATGGCGGCATTCGCACTGGTTTCGCCTGTGTTTGAGACTTTAGTCATCAGCACGGGCTGGCCAGGCTCGAGCGGCCGCTGGCTCAATGTGATTGGCTCGAATGTTGGCGTTTGCAAGCGAACAGCGGAAAGCCCCGTCACGAAGTCATTGGCAACGATTTTGCCTTCCAGGTCTTTTTGGCCTGTTGCTTGGAGTTGCACAGCATCATCCACGGAGCCGGTCAAGGCGACGATCACCAAATCAGGTGCAACCGCGAAACCAGCGACCGACGGCTCGATGAATGGTAGTCGTGCTTGGTTGTCAAATATCATGATCGACTGATTGCTGGGTCGAAGCATCGAACGCAATCGGCTTTGATGTTGTTCACTAAGTTGCCTGGCGGGCCAAGCGTTGCCGTCTTTGTCATTGACCGTAGCCGCAACAGTTGACGGAAATGCTTTGGTTGCGGCGGCGCGAAAGTCGGTTATCGATTGGGAAAACGAATCGCATGCCGTGCTCACCAAAATTGTCACAACGAGGGAGTATCGCAGTAGAGACATCATCAAATCCTTTTGCTAGAGCGAGGGAGAGTCATTGTTTTGGAATAGTACATTTTGGATGCGAGCTTGTTGGGCCGGAGAGAAATGGGTCATGTCCACCGGGATGGTGTGCTCGGTTTCGATCCAACCGACTTGCCAAGCTTGCTGGGTTTCTGGGTCCACGTGGAAAATAGGCTCTGGTTGCATCACATGTGCGAGCACCCGAAACGAAGGCTCGAATTCTTCGGTTGGAGTCTGAAGTGCGATTCGGTTTTCGCTCGTTGTAAGCAATGCTGGGGTTTCATCGTCTTGGACGATCCGTTCGTTATTGCGCAGTGCTACCATTGTTATCGCGAACATCGCTATCGCGAACATCGCTATCGCGACCACTGTGCCGCAGGCCCGCATCGACCGCTGTCGAGCTCGTCGTTGTTGGGCTCGTCGATGGCTGGATAGCCGACGCAAACTTTCGACTGTGGGTGGTGTGGAGTTCGGTGCCGCTGGTGGGTCACGAAATTGCGAAACCACGAGGTTTTCAAATTCAGAATCCGATTTTTTGGTTTTCGCGTTCATGTCGTTTTGTACGCCTCGCTTTCGGCCCAAGGCTTCAGCACGACGTCGGTTGTGATTGAACTCGGTTGTCGTGTCTTGAGGGTTCTCATTTCGGGGAATTGTTCGAGTCGTTTCGTGGCATGGTGCAGTCGTGTTTTCACGGTACCGACTGGACATCCCAAGGCATCCGCGATCTCGTCATACGTCAACTGTTCGGCAAACCGGAGTACGACAACCTCACGTTGTTTCGGCGGCAATCGTGCGACTTGTGCCCAGACGCTTTGTTTCCATTCACGCTGGATGGCAGTGGTTTCTGGATCTGCGTCTTGGATTGGTTCGCTGCGTTGAAAGTATTCAACCAGTCGTCGTTTCAGCCGTCCGAGCGAGCGATCATTTCGGGACTTCAGGTGCATCAGAATTCCGACCAGCCACGTCAATCGCTGGCTGCGTCGATCGAACGTGTCCCAGCGATCCAGTGCGACGATGAAGGTTTCCTGGGCTAGGTCCTCGGCCTCGATCGCGCAACCCGTCATCATCCACGCCGTACGGTGGATGCGCGAGTAATTTCGCTCGATAAAAGCCTGGTCCATGTCCATGTGTCTCCGCTGAACACAAAATCGTTCAGTTGATTTCAGGAAAATTAGCGGAATCCGCCAGAAAAATGGAGTGTCAGCTGTACGAACTTGCTTTTAGGCGAGTTCGAGTTCTACTGGTTGCGAACTGAAACCTTCAATGAATTGTGTGAAAACCAGATGAGTTGTCTTGTGGCTCGAGTTGCCGGATTGGTTGTATTGCTGTTCGCGATGGAGTTGCCGCCGGCGAGCGGTGACCAGCCGAGCAATGACCAGCCGAGCAATGGCCAGCCGAGCAATGGCCAGCCGAGCGGGGGCGCGTCGATTGTTTGGGTCAATGAACAGCCCGCGAAGTTGACGAGTTTGCCGCCGGGGACGACGCATCGAACGTTCGTTAGCAAATTGGCTGGCACAGAAATTGGCTACTGTGTTTATTTGCCACCCCAATACGAAGCGGATGCGTCGGCACGGTTTCCTGTGATTTACAACTTGCACGGAAACGGTGGCAATGAATTCACGTCGATCGATAGTGTTGCGTTGCTGCATTCGCAGATTGTCTCCGGCAAGACGCCGCCGATGATCATGGTGTTGCCCAATGGCGGCCACAGCACGTTCTATAAGAACAGCGCCGATGGACGGTTTCCAATGGAGTCTATTTTTATCGAAGAGTTCATCCCGTTTGTCGATGCGGAGTTTCGCACAGTTGCCAGTCGAAAGGGACGATGCATCGAAGGCTTCTCCATGGGTGGTCGGGGCTCGACGCGATTAGCGATGAAGTATCCAGAGATGTTTTGCTCTTTGTTTTGCCAGGCAGGCAACGTGCCTCATCTACTTGATACGTACGACAGTTTAAGTGACGCCGATCGAGCGACGTCGTTGCTCGGCCCTGACCGAGCGAGCTGGAAGGCGGATGATGTGTACTCGGTGACAACTGAAAACGTGCAACGCATCAAGGCGAATATTCGTATTCAAATTGCCTGCGGAACGAAAGACGACGGCCACCTAAAAACGATCCGCGAGTTCCATCAGCACTTACTTGATCTCGGGATCGACCATACGTACATCGAGCTGGAGGATCTCGGTCACAAACGCAACCTCATGATGGAACGATTGGGGGATGTCTGGTTCGATTACCACGTCGAGTCCCTGCGGCGCGTTGGCACATTGGATCGGGATTTGTCCGGAAATCTCGCCCCGTGACCTGGACGGGCAAAGATGAGTATCATTCAAGGGTTGCGTGTCGTTCGCTCAGCGAGTTGTTCCTAGCGAAAGTGGCACGTGGTCTTGATGTTCGATGATGTCGATGAATACTCCAGCTGACGCGATTACTGTTGCCGCCCTTTATCGTTTTGTTCGATTGAACGACTTTGAAAGCTTGCAAACGCCGCTTGTGACTCTGATGCGTTCCTCGGATGTGCGAGGAACGCTCTTGCTTGCACACGAAGGGATCAACGGCACGATTGCCGGACCGCGTGAGGGGATCGACCGAGTGCTGGCGCATTTAAATGCGGACCCCAGACTCTCGCCTCTCGAAGTCAAGTTTTCTTACTGTGGCACTCCGCCGTTTAAACGCTCGCGAGTGCGACTGAAGAAAGAGATCGTCACGCTAGGCGTCGAAGGCATCGACCCGAACGATTCCGTCGGCACGTATGTGGATCCTGAAGACTGGAATGACTTGATTTCGGATCCTGATGTGATCGTCGTCGATACGCGAAACGACTACGAAGTTGCGATTGGCGTCTTTGACGGAGCAATCAATCCCAACACGGAAACCTTCCGCGAATTTCCGAAGTTTGTCGACGAGAACTTGGACCCTGCTGTTCATACAAAAGTCGCGATGTACTGCACCGGCGGAATTCGTTGCGAGAAGTCAACATCGTTGTTGAAGCAGCGGGGATTCAAGGAGGTGTATCATTTACGTGGCGGCATCTTGAAGTACTTAGAAAAGATCCCTGAGGAACAATCCAAGTGGTCGGGTGAGTGCTTCGTGTTCGATGAGCGAGTTTCGGTCTCACATGGCCTTGCGGTCGGCGATCGAGTCTTGTGCTTTGGTTGCGGCTGGCCGGTGTCGTCCGAGGAGCAAGCACACGAAGACTATGTCGCCGGCGTTCATTGTCCACGCTGTGTGAACGTGTTGACCGACGACCAGAAGCGACGTTTTGCTGAACGCCATCGTCAAATCGAGCAAGCGAAGCAAGCGACTTAATTCATTGAGTGAGATTCGGCTCGATACCCATCCCCATTTCCGCATTCCACAACAAGGTTTTTACTGTGCCATCTGATCCGAATCCAGTTCTTGAATTGATGCTTGGCTTTCGTCGTTCCAAAACGATGTTTGGCGCTGTGGAGTTGGGTGTGTTTGATGCGTTGGACGGTTCCGCTCGCTCGAGCGATGAACTGGCACGTGAATTGAAGTGTGATGCGACGGCGATGCGGCGATTGCTGGACGCGCTGGTGGGTTTGGAGTTGCTGGTGCGAGACGGCGACGCGTATTCAAACGCACCGAATGCAACGGATTACCTTTGCACTTCGAGCCCGAATCGGTTGACGGGGTATATCCGATTCAGCAACGATGCGAGCTGGAAACTCTGGACGCACTTTGAAGATGCCATTCGTGAAGGCGGGCATCGTTGGAAGCAAACCTACGGATGGGACGCGCCGATCTTTTCGAGCTTCTTTCATGACGAGAATGCCATGCGAGAGTTCTTGATGGGCATGCACGGTTATGGCGTGATCAGCTCACCTCGCGTCGTGCGTGCTTGCGACTTGTCTCGATTCAGCCGACTGGTGGACCTTGGTGGTGCGACGGGGCACTTGGCGATCGCTGCGTGTGAAGCGTATCCGAATTTGGCGGCGACGGTGTTTGACTTGCCGGAGGTCACGCCGCTGACGCGGGAAATCGTCGGTCTGTCGAGTGTTGCCAATCGCATCGATGTTATGGGCGGCGACTTTTTTGAGCATGAGTTGCCGATCGGCGATCTCTATTCTCTCGGTCGTATTCTGCATGACTGGAGCGATGAGAAGATCATGTTGCTGCTGGGCAAGATCTACGACTCACTTCCCGAAGGTGGAGGGCTCTTGGTGGCGGAGATTATGGTCGCGCCCGATCGCGATGGGCCGGTATGGGCTCAGATGCAGGACTTGAACATGCTCGTGTGCACAGAAGGCCGCGAACGAACGAGCGCTGAGTACGAGTCGTTGTTGAAGTCAGTCGGTTTCAAGAGCGTGGAAGCTCGTGTCACGAACGCGCCTGTGGATGCGATTCTCGCGACGAAGTAGCGTGAGTTGGAAACATCAAGAGTTGGAAGCAGCCCGAGTTAGTTGGGCTTGAGTGGTGCTGGTGCGTCGATGAGGTAGCTTGACCAAAGCAGTGGTGCGTCGCCGGTAAAGTTTTCGGCGTCGCGATCAGCGTTGCCCAGTAGCGGCTCCGCTTCTGGGTCGAGTTTTGCTTCGCGAAGCAAGAGGACTGCGCGTTGCCATGCGGCCAGCATGCCGATGTGTGGAAGTTCTTGGACGAATTCACGCAGCACCAAAGCTGTTGACTGGCCGCCGACGGCCCAGCGGCTGAGCATGATGTCGCGTGTGCCCGCGGCATGAAGCGATGTGAGTGCCATGAAGACTTCGTTGCCGTCACCGAGTCGTCCCGAGCCGACGGGAGTTCTTAATCCTGGCAGGGCGACACTCACGGGGCCGTGGTTGGGAAACCCAAGCCATCCCGCAAGGCTGCCTTCGGGTGAATTTTGGTCTGTTTCGCTCATCACAAAATCAAGAGGTTTTGCAGGATCGATCGCACGTGGTTCAGCGACGATGAGCTGGTGAACGCTTGGACTTAGCCAGCCTGAGGGTACCGGCGGTGTCTGAGGCAGACGCACGACGTTGCCTGCTACATCGATGATGCTTTCGATGGCGTCCTTGTTGGCTTGAGTATCGCGAGGTGCAAAGAACAGGGAGGTGCTGATTGCCATATCGCCAGCATCGGACTCATTCTCGACAGCCATCGGGGCAAGCGGTGCTGGTTGCAACGCGAGTCCGGGCGTCGGTGCGTATCGGACGCGAATTTGGTCGCCAATGAGTTCAGCAGCTTCACCACCGGCCGGCAGAATCTCAAGCGGCAGATACCACAGTGGACCGGTCGGAACGACAACCAGTTGGTCGAATCGCGAGGCATCAAATGACGTTTCAGCCAGAAGCTGTCGCCTCAATTCCGCACCGAGTGTTCTCCACGTATCCTTTTCTGATTGACGAGCAGACCGAGGCTGGCCAACGCCAATTTCTTTGAGCAGTTTGCCGATCGCACTGGAGACTTGCGTAAGATTGCCCGCGGACCATGAAACGACAGAGTCCGATGTTGCAAGTGTGACAAGCACTTGATTGCCCGCGACAGTAAACACGACCATTGCAGTGCGCTCCGGCATCCGCTTCAAGTCTTCGAGATTGAGCTTCGGGAGAAAAACTTGCGGATAAGTTTGACGCGCGAGTATCGCGAGTGCGGCTTGTGACTCCAGAGCGTGAATTGTTGTACGGTCGATGGGATCCGCGACAGCTGCCTGTTCGGCTCGTGTTGCTGCTTGACGCAGTGCATCGAAAACGGCGGGTGGCTTTTTCAAGAAGTCATTCGCATCTTTTTCAAGTCGCGTAGGCGAAACGGTTGCGAGTGTCCGTACGTTTTGCAGTCGTCCACTGAGCGGCAAGGTGCTGGCAAACGCTTGACGTAAAAAGGTGTCTGTCTCGGTCAACACCATTTTCGGATCGCTGCTAGCGACGGCGTTGGCGAGCAGCGTAGAGCCGGCGAGCGTCCGGTCTTGCATCAGCCATCCGAGAGCTTCCACGGGGTCACGGCGCCACAAGGAGGCTGGTGGGTCACCGACGTGATATCGCAAACGTTGCTCGGTGCGTTGATCAAGCGCACCAGGACGCGATGTGCTGAGTACGAACGAGAGTTGATAGAGGCTTGGGTTCGATGCAACGACTTTGTTGCGAAATCGTTGGTTGGTGGTGAAGCCGTTGATCGCACCCAATCCGGAACGCATGGAACCGCTTGTATCGCTAAGCGACTGGCCAGTTGCCGCACCGAGTAATGCAGTGACATAAGCACCGTATGCTGTCCATCTCGGATTGGTGAATCCTCGGCGACTGCTGATCGATTGAGCTTGTTGGAGAAATGCGTTGGCGCGAGCCGATTCGCCGGTCATGACCGCGCCTTCGGCGGCAACGAGCAGTGCAGCAAGTGTGGTGGCTTGTGCATTTCGTCCGTACGAACCGGCTGCTCCCATCGCGAGGCTAAGGACATTGGGGATCATGTTGGCGTCACAGCATCCCAAAGCGAGTGCCAACGATTCGCCGATCCATTCGTTGTGTCCAAGAGCTGCGGCAGACTGTGCAGCTTGTAATGCGACGGGCACCGCGTCAGTCGGGCGTGCTGATGCAGCCAGCGTTTCGGCTTGGCATAGCAGGACGATCGGAGTCAGCGAATGAATGCCGCCATTGAGTGTCGCTGAGGCTTGTGCTTCGCTGAGTGCACGAACGTCGTCGAGGTCAGCATATCGTCCCACCGCGCGAACCGCACCGATCAATGCTCGACCGATCGGGATGTTCAAGTCCTGTGGATACTTTGTGGCGTCGAGCACCTGGGAAGGGACTGGTAAATCTTTGCTCAAATCACCAAGAATGATTCGGCGGCGATGCAGTGCCACCGCGATCGTCCGAGTGACTTCCGCGATATCCACCGAGACAACATTGATGGACTCGATCGAACCGCCCTGCGCGACGCGTTGCTCGGTGATGATCTCGCCACGTTGGATTGGGATGCGAGAGGAAACGGCAAGCAATCTCATATTGCCGGTCGAGGCCCAACCGGAGCTGGAGTCGGGTGCGCGAGCTGCGTCCGTGAGTGCTGATGAAAAGTCAACCCGCGACAGCCAACCTCGATGCCGCACGGCCAATTGAAGCGCGGCGTCGATGTTTGCCATGGCCATCGGTAAATTGCCAAGTTGCCAATGGCACTCAGCTAGCATGGCGTACGGCGGAATCGCATCAATCCAGCGGCCGTCTCCGTCGAGTCGGGTTTGTCCAATCGCCGCGTCGAAGCCTTCGATTGCGTTGGCGAGGTCGCCACTTCGGTAGACCTCCATCGCGAGATAGTACTGTTGCGATGGATAGCCAGAGCCTCGCCCGATCGCTCCAAGACCTCCCGGAACAGGAATCACCTGCGCATAGGAAAATCCCGCACCGAAGACCGAGAGGGCGACGGTGAGTAGTGCGAAGCGACAAGTCGATGCGTCTGGCCTAGGTCGATTTTCCCTGGAAGTACGCCAAGACTCATACCGGCTGGGCGAAGACGGAGTAGGCCGATTCATGGCACAGGCTGCCTTGGAAATTGTGATAAAGACATCGACAGCTCGAGAAACGCTGGCCAATAAAGCCGATAGAGAGGCGAGATGACTTGCGGCTGAGCGGTAACGAATCATTGGGTTTCGCTGAAGCGAGTAAAGAAAGGAGGTTGGCCGATGACGCAGGAGCGACCAAGCCAGCTATAAATCGTAAAACCGAGCGGAGTTCTGGTCGAACGTTAACTGGTGAAACTGTCCCGAATACGCAAACCAGCGGGCCTGTAAATGTGAACAATTCGATTGAAACGACGATTTGGACGCGGATGATGGCAGTTTGTTGCAAAAAACAATCGCAGTTGACCCATTTTCTCTAACTGCGTAAGTTTATTCTCTGGAAGGCTTTACGGTCGATCGATTGTTAATGCGCCGCGTGAGTGATCGTCTGTGGTCTCGCGAAAGATTGGGGCGTAATTGTCAAATACGGTTCCCATTGCGACCAAGAGCGTTTTATCGGAAAAAAGCTTTTGGGAATGAACGCTTCTTCTGTGACGCTCTGCGAACGTCTCGAACTTGAATCTGCAAAACAAACATGTCATTTTTTGAACGGCTCTTTGATATTCTCGGCGTGATCTTTGGTGGTTTGGGTGGCTCCGTCGGCCGCGCCATGACTGCTATTTTTGGTAGCGCCAACGCACGCCAAGTTGCGCGGTTCCGCGAACGAGCAGAACGCATCAACGTGCTCGAACCGAAATATCAAGCCATGAGCAATGAGGAGCTGCGCGCTCAAACCGAGTTGTTCCGCAAGCGGCTGCGCGACGGCGAGACACTCGACGATATTCTCGAAGAGGCCTTCGCGGTCTGTCGCGAGGGCGGAGTCCGCTTTCTGGGGATGCGTCACTATGACGTCCAGCTCATCGGTGGCATGGTGCTTCACCATGCTGGGATCGCTGAGATGGTCACCGGTGAAGGCAAAACGCTCGTAGCGACATTGCCCGCGTATCTAAATGCATTGGAAGGCAAGGGCGTTCACGTCATTACAGTGAACGATTACTTGGCGCGTCGTGACATGGAGTGGATGGCTCCATTGAGCATGAACCTCGGGCTGACCATTGGTGCAATCCAATCCGGCATGTCGACGGCGGAGAAACAAGCCGCCTATGCATGCGACATCACTTACGGAACCAACAATGAGTTTGGTTTCGATTACCTCCGCGACAACATGCGACCAGCAGCCCGCGGCGACAATCGATATCCGAAAGAGGCACAGCAATGCCAAGGTCCGCTGAATTACGCGATCATCGACGAAGTGGACAATATTCTTATCGATGAAGCACGGACACCGCTCATTATCTCGGGTCCAGCCGACTTGGATTTGGGACGATACGGCGAAGCCGATCGAATCGCTCGCTCATTGATCAAGGAAGAACACTTCACGGTCGACGAGAAACAACACAACGTGACGTTGACGGATGAAGGCGTGCGCGAAGCGGAAAGGTTGGCTGGAGTCGAGAGTTTCTACACCGCCGGCAACATGGAATGGCCGCACCTGATCGATAACTCGCTCAAGGCACACTACCTCTACAAGTTAGATGTGAATTATGTCGTCAAGGACAAACAGGTCGTCATCGTCGATGAGTTCACCGGGCGATTGATGGACGGTCGGCAATGGAGCGATGGGCTGCACCAAGCCGTCGAAGCCAAAGAAGGCGTACCGATCAAACAAGAGACACAAACGTTTGCGACAGCGTCGCTTCAGAACATCTTCAAGATGTACAAGAAGCTTTCCGGGATGACCGGAACGGCGATGACCGAAGCGAACGAGTTCATGAAGATCTACAAGCTCGACGTCGTTGCAATTCCAACGAACCGAGGGATGCAGCGGATTGAGCATCCGGACTTGATCTACTTGACGGAGAAAGACAAGTACAGCGCACTGGCCGATGATGTCGAACGCACCCACAAATGGGATGTGCTCGTGATGAAGGACAGCGAAGTGTGGGGCAAGATCGAAAAAGAAACGGATACCGAGATCACGATTCAGCCCAAGGGCGAAAAGGTTTCGGAAACGTATCCCCGTACAAAAATCACGTCCATTGAACGTTCTGGGCGTCCGGTTTTGGTGGGCACCGTCAGTATCGAGAAGAGTGAGCGACTGTCACGATTGCTCGAGCGTCGTGGGATCAAACACGAAGTCCTCAATGCCAAGAATCACGAGCGTGAAGCGGAAATTGTCTCGCAAGCGGGGCGAATCAATGCGGTCACGATTGCAACAAACATGGCGGGACGTGGTACGGACATTGTTCTGGGCGGTAATCCAGAGACGATGGCGTGGAGCCAACTCCAACATAAGTATCCGACGCGATTGGAAGTGCCTGACGACGAATGGAATGCACTTGTCGAAGAAATTGACGCTCGCGAGAAGATGAGCGAAGAAGGCGATGTCGTTCGTGACCTGGGCGGTTTGTACGTCATTGGAACCGAACGCCACGAATCGCGTCGTATCGACTTGCAATTGCGAGGTCGTTGCGGTCGTCAAGGCGACCCAGGAAGCAGCCGTTTCTTCCTGTCGCTCGAAGACGACCTGATGCGGATTTTTGCTGGCGACTTCGTCAAGAGCATGATGGAACGCCTCGGCATGAAAGAAGGCGAAGCGATCGAGTCGAGCTTGGTCACGCGACGCATCGAAGCCGCCCAAAAGAAGGTCGAAGAACGCCACTTCGAGACTCGAAAGAGTTTGTTGGATTACGACGAGGTCATGGACGAGCAACGCAAACGGGTTTATCGCTATCGCCAGAATTTGTTGGACGGTCACAGCTCGCGCAAAATGCTGCTTGAGTTGATCCGCAGTCAAATTGACCGGTTTGTTGAAACGTTCCTTGAGCCAAACTATGGCGTCGACTCATTCGCGTCGTTTGCCGGATCGCAACTTGGCGTCCAGTTGGACTCTCGTGATTTCCAGAACATGGATTTTGCGATGGCGAATACCTACGCCAAGGATCAAGCGGAGCGAGCTTCCGAAGTCTTGATTTTTGAGGCCGTGGAAGAGAACCTTCCGGAGACGATGGAAGACGAGTGGAATTGGAAAGCGATGGCGACTTGGGCGAACACCCGATTCGAAACGAATTTCCAAGACCACCAACTGAAGAACATGGACCGTGATGAGATGACGGCGATGCTCGTCGAGAAGTCCATGGAGCGAATCGAGAAGATGGATCTGAGCGAAGGTGCGCATTTGCTCGAGTCCGATTTTGGCTTGCGAACCATGTGCGGTTGGATGCGACATAAGTTCGGCATCGAAACGACTCCGGACGAATTCCGCGATATCGATGACCAGCGTCGCGTTGCCGATATTTTGATGCAACGCGCCGAACAAGCTTACAACGACAAAGAGTTGGAGTATCCCGTTCTTGCTGGCATTTCTCGCTTTACCTCCAAGCAGGGGGCCCAGATCTCGTTGGACCGAGAAGGCTTGTTGGACTGGGTTTCGCGACGTTTTGGTGCAACGATCGGTCTCGACGACATTCGGCTCAACCGCGATGAACTCAAAGCACAATTGCTCCAGTACAGTCGCACGACTGGCGATGGTGCCGAACGACAGTACCAAGCTGCCGACGAAAAACTCCAAGAGTTGTTCGGCAAATCCTCCTCGGAAATCACGGCAGCTGTGGCTGGAGGTGGAACCGGAGCGATTGAGTCGTTGGCTCAGTGGATGGAAACTGATCTTGGCCACACGATGCAACGAGAAGATTTGGCGCGGATGAACCGAAACCAACTGCAGTTGGCTCTCGACGGTGCGGTCGATGATCGTTTTCACCCTGAAATGCGCCGGATGGAACGACAAATCTTGCTGAGCATCGTGGACGAAGCTTGGAAGAATCACTTGCTCACGATGGATCATTTGCGAAGTAGTGTTGGACTCAAGGGCTATGCCCAAATGGATCCGAAGGTCGAATACAAACGTGAAGGCATGCGTTTGTTTGATGCAATGTGGAGCAGCATCGGCGAACGGGTCACGGATTTGATTTTCCGAATGGAGTCGTTTAACGAAGATTTTATCCGCAGCACTTGGGTGGATGCCAAGGCGCGTCACGACGAGGCTCGTTCGCAAATTGCGTCCGCGCCCGCGTCCGCTAATGAAACGGATACACCAGCTCAACGGGCTGCTCAATCCAGCACCGAGAGTAACGACGCGAAGCCGGAACCTATTCGACATGCGGGACCAAAAATTGGTCGGAACGATCCGTGTCCTTGCGGCAGTGGAAAGAAATACAAAGCTTGCTGCATGCGTCACTTGGCGTAACAGCCCGCGTTGGGCTCGATCGGGATTTTTTTTGTGATGTTGGTTCGGAAAGGATTCCGATGTTCGCTAATTTGCTGTATGTCGCTGCGTTGGTGTTGGTTTCACCACTTGTGCTTTACCGCAGTATCCGGCATGGGCGATACCGTCGTGGCGTATCACAAAAACTGTTTGGGCTTTCACGCTTGCAAGCTCAGTCTCTGGTGCAAAATGCTAACGCGGAATCACGCTTAGCTGGAAGCGACTGCTCCCAAGGCAACTGCTCCCGAGAACAGTCTGGCTGCGTTTGGGTTCATGCGGTGAGCGTCGGTGAAGTCAACCTGTTGCCAAATCTGGTTCGACGACTGGAGAACGAGCGACCCGACTCGCGTGTCGTTATCAGCACTTCGACGGACACGGGGTACGATCTGGCAGTGAAACATTTCGGCGAAGCCAGGGTCTTTTTCTGTCCGTTGGATTTCACATGGGCGGTGTCCAGAACACTCGCGAATTTAAAGCCAGAGTTGCTCGTGCTAACCGAGCTAGAGCTTTGGCCGAACTTGATTCGGTTGGCTACTCAATCGGGCTGCCGGATCGCTGTCATCAACGGTCGTCTGAGTGAGCGTAGTGCACGGCGGTATCAGAAGTTCGCTTGGCTGACGCGTAGCATTTTCCAACGTTTGACCTGGGTTGGATGCCAGGACGAAGCTTGTCGCGATCGATTTGCGACGTGCGGAGTCGATGCGTCGCGATTGGCGGTCACGGGATCGATGAAATTCGATAACGCCGTGCTTTCGAGAGATAATGTTGAAACGCAGCGTTGTGCTGAATGGGCTGGCGTTGATCCATGGCACCGTGTTTGGGTTGTTGGCAGCACCCAGCCTGGCGAAGAGTTGATGGCTCTAGAGATTTACAAACAGGTTCAAGGCACGTTTCCTGAATTGCGTTTGGTGATTGTTCCTCGACATGCCGAGCGTTTTGATGCAGTTGCCGAAGAAATCCGGGATCACGGTTTTCTTGCTCACCGTCGCAGTTGTGACGAGTCACTTGACGCGACGCAGTGGACAAGCGACCGAGTGATACTGGTCGACACGATTGGCGAATTGAAGCATTGGTGGGGCGTTTGTCACATGGCGACGGTAGGCGGCAGTTTTAGCAACCGGGGCGGCCAGAATATGCTCGAGCCAGCTGGCTTTGGCGCGGCGGTCTCGTTTGGCCCGAATACCAAGAACTTTGCTGAGATCGCGAACCGGCTGGTCGAGGCGCGCGGTGCTGTTCGCGTCCAAGACGCCGACGAACTTCGAGAATTCGTTTATCGCTGTTTGAATGACCAACCCAGTGCTGATGAACTGGGGCGAGCCGCTCGCCGTGTCGTACAAGCTCACCTCGGAGCGACCGATCGCACGATCGCTCACTTGGTGCAAAGTCTTGCGTGTGCACGGACGGTCGACGAGTACCAATGCGACAAAGCGGCCTGACGCGTTAGAGCAGGCCGAGCGTTTCATCGAGTCCGAACATCACGTTCATGTTCTGGACAGCCGCACCACTTGCTCCCTTGATCAAATTGTCGATCGCGCAAATCAGAATCAATCTCGAGCCCGCGTCACGGACCGTCATGTGCACAAAGTTGGTGCCGCGAACATGCTTCGTCGCGGGCAAATGGTCCACGACTTTCACGAACGCAGATTTTTCGTACTGTTGCCTCAAGCACGTTATTGCATCGGCTGCCGTGGCTCCGTTGTTTCGTACGTAGATCGTTGACAAGATCCCCTGGTCCATCGGCGTGAGATGGGGAGTGAATAGCACGTCGATGGATTTTCCACCAATCCGATGAACCAGATCGCTAATCTCCGGTTGGTGGCGGTGGCCGGCGACGGAGTAAGCCGAGATTGATTCGTTGGTTTCGCAATACAGCGTTGCGAGTTTGGGTGAACGGCCTGCGCCACTGACACCACTCTTGCTGTCCACGATCATGTCGTCCGTTTCAATCATTCCCGCCTTGACCAGCGGTGCCAACGGCAAAATGGCGCTGGTGGGGTAACAGCCTGGGTTTGCAACCACGTCAGCGGTACGGATTTGCTCGGCAAAGAACTCTGGCAAGCCGTAGACGGTTGAGCCGACTCGCTCGGGCCAAGGGTGCTTCACTTCGTACCACTGCTCATACGTCTCAAGGTCCGACAAACGAAAGTCGGCGCTAAAATCGATACAACGCACGCCCATGCCAACGAGAGTCTTGACGGTTTCGGCGGATGCTCCGTGTGGAAGACAGCACATTGCGACATCACACTTTTCGGCAACGCTCGCGGGATCGAAGTTCTCGACCAACACATCTGTGCGTCCGGACAATGACGGGTGAATGTCGCCAAGCCGTTTGCCTTCTTCGCCACGGCTCGTCGCCACAACAACTTCCGCTTGCGGATGCCGTTGGATTAAACGAGCCGCTTCGAGGGCTGTGTAACCGGTCGCACCAATGATCCCGACTCGAACTTTCATCATATTCCTTGATCAAATAAAAGAGTGACGCCGTACCAATCGACGCCGAGTTAAAGCGTTGAAACGCTACAGGCCAATTTGTTCGTCTAGTTCACGATCATCGACGGTTAAGTCGAACATATCTTTGATCAATTGCTGATCACACGCTCGCTGGTCCACTTTCCGCCGCGCGAACATGCGTTTCTGGGTGTTGATCATCACCTCCGCAGGCAACGTGGATGTTTGGCCAAAGAGCCTCGCGTAGTTCACAAAACTTGGAACGTTGGCTGTGACAAAGCCGTACATCATCGAACAGACGCCGATCACTTTGCCCGTGAAGATGCCCGTGTTGATTGCCGACTTCGAATAGTCACCCATCACACAGCCAAAGAACTGCATCCCCGTCGCGACGCGGTGTTCACCGTACTCGACGTTGATTTTTCCATAGGTATTCTTCAGGTCGCTGTTGCAAGTGCCGGCGCCGAGATTGATCCAACTTCCCAGGTAGCTGTGTCCAAGAAAGCCATGGTGTTGTTTGTTCGTATAAGGTTCAATCACGGAGGCTTCGACTTCGCCACCAATCTTCACGGTGTGTCCGAGCGAGACGCCGTCTTTGAGCGCGGAGTGTTCGATCACGCGAGTTGAGTGTCCGGAATAGATCGGGCCAGCCAGGTAACAGAACGGACCGACACGAACATTGTCTTCGAGCAAGATCAGGCCATCTTGAGTATTGATCGAAGCATAATCACCGATCGAAACGCCTTCGCCAACGAACACGTTGGGGTGGATCTCGCGAAACTTTTGCTGGGTCAGCCGAAACTCGATCGAGCGATTCAACTCCTTCATGTGCCAGCTGACAATGTCGTGCGGCCAGTGAAACGCTTCAAGCGTTAACGACGATTTGGGCAAATCGGCTGCGAGCTGGGACCAAGGATCGAGACATGGCGAGTTGCCTTCGGTGGCGGTGGCGGTGGCATTTCCAGCGGCCAGTTTCGCCTGGGCTTCGCGGGTGAGCTTTGCCGCAAGTACGGAGCCGTCGCTGGGATCGGTGATCACCACGGAGTCGGACGACAGGGACAATTTCTCAAGCGTTTGCAGCAATCCGACGCGCGGTACCAATCTTGCATTGACGAGCAGTAAGTCCTCATTGGCGGAAAGCACATTCTCCGGCGGACCGGACAGTCCAAAGTCGAGCGATTGAATCTCTCGAAGATAAGGTCGCACGTCCGCCGACAGATTGCCTTTGAGAAAACGTAGCCAGTCAACAAGCCTCAGGCTCGCACAAGTCACCGCATAGGCCGGTCTCGCGAGAGTTGCTGGAGTCAATTTCGTGACGAGTTGGTCTTCGAAGCAAACAATGTTCATGAGGGAAAGTCGATTCATGAGGGATAGCCAACAACTCGGCCAGTGCCCGAAGAGGGATCGTAACGATTGAGCCTGTTGTGGCGAAGGTGCAGTTTATCCGAAATAGCGTCGCGGCCTGAGCCCCCAATTGATCGCAATCTCGCATCCTTCACGCGACCTCGAAAGTACGGTGAAGATGTACGACTAAGTTGAATTCCCGTCGCGTTCATTCGGTACTCATCCGTGACTCATCGCACCACCGCCGCTCGATCACGGACGAGTGAATGCATTTTTTGGGCGATATCGTTTTTTACCTTGCCGGCCTTGGCTCCCGCTGATTCCCCAGAGTCTCTAAATCGTGCCGGTGAAGCTCAGTCGCTTGAATCAATGATTCAAGGATTATCGAGCGACTCTTACGTCACGCGTCAAATGGCGACGGATCGAATTCTGGCGATCGGCCCACGTGCGATTGGCCCACTTCAAGCCGCCATGAGTGATCCCTCGCTCGATGTTCGCTCGCAAGCAAAGCTGATCGTACGGAAAATCCATGACGAAGATGTGGATCGCGCACTTCAACGGCTACTTGCTCTCGACGGTGAAAACGATGGCGATGCGTTGCGTCTGCCCATGTGGACCTCGCTCAGCAGCTACTTGGGCGACGATCGGAATGCTCGACGAATCTACGGGGAACTCAGCAATCGTTACCGCGAATCCATGACGGCGCTTTCGGGTGACCAGCAATGCCACTATCGACTGCCGTCACCCAGTCGCCTTGATCCACAGAAACTGGATCGCTCGGAATTGCTCGGTTGGATGATGGTGTTGCTTGTGGATCTCTCGGTGGATCAGGCATCATTGTTGGCATCGACCGAGTCATCACAGCACTTGAAATCGAAACCGTTGCCCGCACTCAATCAAACCACGCGATACGCTTCGCTCTCGACTCGCTTGGCGGCGACGCTCAATCATCCAAAGCGTTGTCCAGATCTCGTACTTGAGGGCAAAGCCTATGGTGATCTTGAACGTGAAGCTCTAAGGCGTTTGATTTCCGCATGGGTCAGCAGCGATCACCGTCTCGTTTGCCCGCAAGATCGATTGGCAATCGCCATGCGATATGACTGTCTTGAACAGGCACGTGAACTGTGCACAGCGGTTTTGAGTCGGCAATCGAGCGAGCCGCGATCCGTCGCAATGGCGTTACTCGCAGCCGCAACGCTGGATCATCCTGAATTGACGGACTATCTCGGCAAGTTCGCGTTCGACCGGCGTGTGGCAGATCACTTCCAACTTGTAGGAATTCCGGCCGTATTCGTGAACACCCAAGTCCGCGACGTCGTGCTAGCGCTTCGGCTGCGCCAGCTTGGTCTGGATCCACGTGACGCCGGGTTTGTACAGTTACAGGCCGATCCGACGTACGTTTACAGACCGATAAGCCTCGGTTTTTCTTGCGATTCACAGCGAAATCGCTGCCACGATGATGCCGCATTGATCATCCAAAGTCGTTAAGTCGAGCGTCGAATCGCTTCACGTTGGAATCGCAAGACGCAACACGGCTAGGCCTTGAGCGACTAAGTTGATGTGGTGTTGCACCGAGCTTAGGTTTCCGAGTGCGACTTGATGTCAGCAGTTTTCTTGCACCCGGATGGCGGTTACGGCATGAATATTCTTCGATCAAGCGTTTTGCGAACGGCAGTATGGGTTGTTGTGTTTTTTTGGGTCCGATGTTCTTGCGGGTCGAGTGGGTGTTATGCTGCGGATCAAGAGAACGCAGGCGCAAAGGTCTTTCGCGCGGGCGCGTACGCGATGGACATCACTCCGCAATCATTTCCGGTTGATTCGGCTGGAAGTATGTCACTGCGATTAGCAACGTTCGCGAATGATCCACTGCACGCAAGATGTTTGGTGCTCGACGATGGTGCAAATCGGATCGCGTTTGCGATTTGTGACCACTGCATGATTCCGCGCGAGCTGATTGATCGTGCAAGAAAAATGATCGAAGCCAAGTGTGGCATTCCGCAAGATCATGTGTTGTGCTCAGCAACGCATACCCATACCGGTGTCACGCTGGCGCCGACGTTTCAAAGTGAAGTCGATACAGCGTATTGTGAGTTTTTGATTGAGCGAATTGTCGAAGGAGTTTGCGAGGCGAATTCGCGATTGGCGCCAGCAAAAATCGGATGGACGGTTGGCAACAATCCCAATCAAGTATTCAATCGACGATGGTACATGCGAGACGGATACAAGATCACGGATCCCTTTGATGTGGGCGAAGATCGAGTGCGGATGAACCCGCCACCCGGCGATCCAAAGCTGCTCAAGCCAGCGGGGCCGATTGATCCGGAGATTCCGATTGTTTCAGTTGTTTCGCCCGATGGCACACCGATCGCCCTGCTAGCCAATTACTCACTGCATTACGTAGGCGGAGTGCCAAGTGGTGCCTTGTCAGCCGACTACTTTGGCGAGTTTGCAAGGCAATACGTATCTTTAGCGGGCATTGCTGCAGATTCCGAGTTTGTTGCCATCATGACCAATGGGACAAGCGGGAATATTAATAACATCAATTTCTTCGACGGTAATTCGAGTCAACAACCATTCGAACAGATTCGCTTGGTCGCCCATGATGTCGCGGAGTCCGTTGTGCACGCGATGAAGCGAGTTGAGTATCTCGATTGGGTACCCATCCAAGTTGCCAACGAAGAAATCGAGCTTCACGTTCGCAAGCCGACCGATGCAGATTTGGAGCGAGCTCGAATGCTGATTCAAGAGGCTGGTGAACCACCCTATCGTGATGTGCGGCTTGTTTATGCAAACGAGACAATCGACCTGGAGACGTATCCGGATACCGTAAAGGCTCGCATCCAGGCCATTCGCATTGGAGATCTTGGGGTTGTCAGCAGTCCTTGCGAGACGTTTGTCGAAACTGGCTTGGCCGTGAAGCAAAACAGTCCCTTTCGGACCACATTCACTATCGAGCTAGCATCGCACCATCTTCTGGGTGGATACGAGACATGGCGGGCTAAATCGAGCTATCTCACACAAGACGCTGAACAGATCGTTCGCGATGCTCAGTTGCGACTTCTCCAAGTGATCTCTCAGTAGCACTTGCAGCCTCAGTGCACGGTAAAACGCGGTCACGAAGTTGCTCGATTTGCGGGATGTAGCGATTCTAATCTTGCGTTGTAGGGTGCTAGCTGGGCAGGCTAGGTGAAAATGTCGGATTTTTCCGGCATCATCATTGATATCGAGCTAGCTTTCCCTCAGGGGGCGTAATCGCGTCGCCTGATACGGGGTAAACCACTTGTTTAACTCTAGGGAACCTGCATCGAGCTCACTCATCATGAAAAAACTCCTCTGTGTTGTAATCGCAAGTTGCTTCTTTTTTGCAAATTTCGCGTCAGGGCAGACGCTATCTAACAAGCAATCTTCGGCGCGTCCGTTCGGGCTCCAGCCGTACGCACTCGTCTATAAGAAGGCTACTGACGCGCGTTCACAGGACTTTCAAAGCAATTTCCTGCCGTACTTTCAGGAACTAATCGACCAACAGCTCTCTGAGAGCGCTGTATTCGCAAATACAGAAGGCTTTAAACTGGATGCTTCACGCTTGTTTTTGCGAACAGCATCCGACCAGCCAATCCGTGTGTATTTTGTACATGAGGGTGCAGGTTACCAGAATACGCTTGGGTTCAGCATGACTCCGGCTGGCGCAGAAGAAACAGGCCAGCCCTACCTGATTTTCCCAAACGCATCGTTCAATGGCGTTACAAGCAACAGTCGTACTAACTCCGCACCTTTAGTTGTCGGCGACTTTGTTCAACTCGACTCGGGCGCTCCTGGGATCCAGATTGACTTTTTTCTAGTCGCCGATGGTGCGGGAAGCAACAGAGTTGGTACTTGGTACAACAACCCCGAACGCAACGCTGATGGCTTGCAACATGTGGTCGCGTTCTTGATGCCAAATACTCGCTATGTCTTGATTGGTTTCGAGGATCTCTATAACGGCGGTGACTTGGACTACAACGATTGTTTGTTCGCTGTTGACATCGGCGAAGTCAACGCAGCGAATTTGTTTGACATCGAAGGTACGCTCCCAAACTAGTGTTTTCGCCTGAATCCTTGGCCAAAGTTGTTCGTCTTTCGTTAACAGATCTATGAATAGTTCCGTAAGACCGCCGTCCAAACACGCGAAGCGCTCACGCCGCTTCCGAGGCCGTCACGCTATCGCGACGGTTGAACTGGCGTTGGTTTTACCCGTGATGATGATCATCGTGTTCGGGACTCTGGAACTCTGTCAGCGATTGATGATTCGTCAAACGGCGGCTGTTGCTGCCTACGAAACAGCAAGGCTAGCCGCTCGTCGGACTACCACCGTGGCCCAGGCGAAAGCACGAGGCGAGCAGATTATGGTAGACCGTCGGATCAACGGTGGAATTATTGACATCACTCCCAATCAGCTTGCCCTGCTGGCAACAGGTAGCGAGGTGCAGGTTACCGTGCGAATACCAGTTTCCGGGAACACAACAGTGAATTACTTGCTACCCACTACGGGTGAAGTACGGATTGTGACGACCATGTTACGCGAATGAGCAATCAACTGAGCGGCGCTGTTTCTAGCGAACGAATTTTTAGTGCTGAATTTGATTGTCACATGCTCTTATCTAGCTTTTCAACCTCTTCTACATAGACCAACATCATGTGCCGAACCGCAAATCCGCTCGGGGGAGCAATTTTGTTTCAATGGCGATCGCTACCGAATGCTCGACCCGTGCGGCGCGCGACTCAGCGTCACGGCAGCATCGTTGTGCTTGCCGCGATTGTGATTACGACGTTGATCATTATTGGTGGTGTCGCGATTAACCTGACTCAGCTCGCTACGGCGCGTACCGAGATTCGTTTGGCAAGCGATGCCGCTGCGAAAGCGGGGGCCGTCGTACTCGGGCAGACGCAAGACCCTAACCAGGCACGTGCGGCTGCGCGAAGTATCGCCTCGCGTCACGAAGTTGCGACGATGAGCATGAACATCAGTGATATCGATGTTCAGTTCGGCAACAGTGCACGGAATGAGAGCGGAAACTTTACCTTCAATGTCAATCAGACACCATTGAATTCGGTTCGGGTAAACACACGGATCGCTCAGGATGCATTGACCTCAGAGGGAACGTTCTTTCTGACGGGGTTCTTGAACCCGGATACGTTTAGCCTCGACTACACGTCCATTGCGACGCGTGTGGATCACGACTTGTGTTTAGTTGTTGACCGAAGTGGGTCGATGGCTTGGGACATGAGCAATGTTGAATGGCAATATCCAGTCGATGCCAGCCACCCAGAAACGAGTATTATACAGAATTACTTCCAAAAACCGCATGCAACACTTAGCCGTTGGTCCGCTTTAACTCGCAGCACTGCGGTCTTCTTCGAAGTACTCGACGACCTTCCGATCGAAGTAAAGGTTGGATTAGTGAGCTACAGCAGCAATTTCGTGTTCGGGCTCTACGAAAGCACTGCGAGTACCACGCACAATAGTCTGACAACGGAATATTCCGAGTTGATTGCGTCGATGAACCAAATTGGTGCCAAAGAGCTGATCGGCAACACCAACGTCGCATCCGGAATGCAAGCTGCTGTGAACGTACTGACTGGCGATGGCGCTCGAATCACGGCCAAGGGGACGATGATTGTGTTGACCGATGGGATTTGCAACCAAGGGACGGATCCGGCTGGCGTTGCGGCCGCGGCGGCCGCAGCAAACATCACCGTTCATACGATTACCTTCAGCGACCAAGCCGACCAAGAAAAGATGATTGAAGTTGCGAGCCTGGGTGGTGGAAATCATTATCACGCACCAGATGAAGCGACGCTCCGAGAAATCTTTGAAGAGATTGCTGAGACGTTACCCGCGGTTCTTACTAAGTAGCCAAACTATTTGCTGCTTTGCTCGTACATTCCAACGCACAACAGAATTTCCCAAGTGAAATCACCATGGATCGAAGCATAACCAATCGAAGTAAACGTACTCACTTGCAAAGTCAGCTCGGGCGGCGAAGCAGGTTGGTCCGCGCGCGACGCGGGGCATACGCGGTTGAGTTCGCGGTTTGTGCGACGGTGTTCTTTACGTCAATCTTCGGTTGTTTCGAGCTTGCTCGTTTTATGTACGTTCGCCAAGCGCTTGATCAAACCGCCTACGAAGCGGCGCGAACCGGAGTCATCAGCGGCGCCTCGTCTGCCGAAGTCGAGGTTCGAGCACAGTCTCTACTTGCGGCCTATGGTGTTACAGTCGCTTCACTTGAGGTGGTTCCGCAAATGATCGACGAGAACACGCGTGAGATTTCAGTCACGATTACTTGTGACTTTGCACAAAACTCGTGGTTAGTTGGGCATTATGTCTCCGGTGAACCCATGGTTGCCACTGTGACGCTCGATCACGAGAACCAAGCATATTTGGTGCCAGCAGCAGCTGCCGAAGCCGATGATCTGAACAACAATGATGAACCGCTCGACGTGTAGGTCAATGCGGTTCGTTCGAGAGCAACCAAAAAAACGGTTTTGTTAGTTTTTTGCGGGGCGTCTCGCCCAGATTCGGATGCGAGATTAATATCTTCAGGTATGGATAAAACAAACGTCGCAATCGTTGGTCTCGGGACCGTTGGTACTGGTGTTGCCCGCTTATTGTTGGATCATGGCGATCGAACGGCGCGACATGCTGGAAGGACGCTTTGGCTGAAAAAAGCAGTCGTGCGTGACTTGAATAAGGCTCGCGGCGTTGAGTTGCCCGCCGATGTCCCAACCGACTCGCTTGATGATGTCATCAACGACCCCGAAATTACTGTCGTCGCACAATTGATCGGTGGTCTTGAACCAGCAAGGTCCATCATGTTGCGATTGCTCGAGTCCGGCAAGGATATTGTGACGGCGAATAAGGCCTTGTTGGCAAGCCATGGCCCCGAGTTGTTCAACCGTGCTCGTGAACTCGGACGAAGCATCGCGTTCGAAGCCTCCGTCGCAGGCGGCATTCCGATTATTGCCAATATCAGTCAGTGCCTCTCCGCGAACCAAATTCTATCGCTCGAAGGAATTCTCAACGGCACAAGCAACTTTATCGTCACACAAATGGACGAAAAGGGAGCTCCCTACGCGGACGTGCTACGTCGTGCACAGCAACTCGGATATGCGGAAGCGGATCCAACCATGGATGTCGATGGAACGGACGCAGCTCAAAAACTCGCGATTCTGTCGCACCTGGCCTTCGGTGCTACCGTCGATTGGTCCGACATCCCTCGAGTTGGCATCGACGGTCTGGATCCAGACGACTTGAGATACGCTCGGCAATTGGGATACCGCATTAAGTTACTTGCGATCGCGAAACTTGCCGAAGACGGGTTAGAGCTTTCCGTCTCACCCACATTGGTACGTATTGGTACGCCACTGGCAGAGGTTCGTGACGCTTACAATGCAATTCGTGTTGTAGGGGATGCTGTCGGTCCCGTTTTCTATCACGGGCTCGGTGCCGGTCAAATGCCGACAGCTTCGGCAGTGGTAGCAGACTTGATTGATACTGCGGTAGGACGAACGCGTTTGACGTTCAAAACGCTTGAGTATTTCTCTGCCGATACTCCGCCACGAGTGAAGTTGCGAGACGCTGAGACGCTCTGTGGTCGGTACTATTTCCGATTGCAAGTCGCGAATCACCCAGGGACACTCGCGGCGATTGCGAACGTACTGGCAAAGCACGGGATATCGATTGCGTCGGTGATCCAGCATGAAAAGGATGGAGCCGGTTCGGATGAGAGTGCACCTCAGTTGGATCCGGTACCGCTGGTCATCATGACCCATGAGGCCACAGAGGGGGCGGCTCGTCTTGCGACGGCTGAGATTCAGTCGCTTGCCTCAGTAACGGGTCCGGTTGTGCGGTTAAAAGTGAAGGTTTGAGTGTTGTCAGGCTTGACGTCAGCTTTCTCGTGATTTGTCGGCTGTCGTCAACAACTTTGGTTGAAGTCGCGGGCTACGATCGCGTAGAGCATTTTTGGATTCGTCCAATTGGCGTTGGAGTTGACGTCCTCTCAGCCGTGATAATCCGCACAGACACTACTTCTCATGATTCACGTCCAGCACCTAACGAAGGTTTACAATGACCAGACCCGTGGTCGATTTGTTGCTGTTGATCGTGTTTCGTTCACGGTTCGGCCAGGAGAAATCTTTGGATTGCTCGGACCGAATGGCGCTGGAAAGACGACCGTCCTGCGCATTTTGAGCACGGTTTTGAAAAGCACGAGTGGCATCGCGCTGGTGTCCGGTTATGACGTGGCGACGCAACCAGCCGAAGTTCGTCGACGGATTGGATTCGTTAGCAACAATACGGCAATTTATGACCGAATGACCGCATGGGAATTGGTCCAGTATTTCGGTCGTCTGCATGGGATGCCCAAAGACGTTCTCAACCAGCGGCTTGAGTCACTTTTCGACCAGCTGCGAATGAATGACTTTCGTGATGTGCCTGGCGCGAAAATGTCGACGGGAATGAAGCAAAAAGTTTCGATCGCTCGAGCGATGGTACATGATCCACCCGTACTCGTATTTGATGAGGCAACGCTCGGTTTGGATGTTTTGGTCGCGAGAAACTTATTGTCGGTGATCCGTTCGCTCCGTGATGCCGGCAAGTGCTTGATCTTCTCAACACACATCATGAGCGAAGTCGAACGATTGTGTGATCGTATAGCGATTATGCACCGAGGTCGAATTCTGGACACGGGCTCGCTCGATGATTTGCGAACAAGGCACAGCGAGCACGACTTTGAAGAGTTGTTCTTTGGCTTGCTCAGTCGACACGAGCAAGCTGAGCGTGACCAAGTGGATGGGCACGATCCTGATGCTTGGTCGTCAACGACTGCATTGCGAGAGCAGTTGCCGACGAGTGTGAAGCTCGATCCGCTCGTTCAAGACGCACCCGGGGGGATGGTTTCATGAGGCGAATAAGTAGCAGTGTCGATCCCAAGCGGGCGGCGGACAACTCGAATGAAGCAATCAACCAGACTCGGTTCTCCGCTGTCGTATTGATTTACGTCCGCGAGATGCGAGACCAGCTTCGTGATCGACGAACGCTATTCACGATCGCGGTTTTACCCATCCTGCTCTACCCTCTCGTGGGGACGTTGCTGTTGCAGATTGCACAGTTCACTCGCCAGCATCCAACGAGTATCTGCGTGATTGGACGCGAGAACTTGGAGAACGTCCCACCGCTTTTGGGTGACGACAGTTTTGTCGAAGGTTTTATCGCCGAGACTGATCACATCGAGCTCGTGATTCATCGTTGGGATGAATTTACCGAAGACCTTGACATCCCGTCTCAGACAGACCGCTGGGTACGCGACGGGACATTTGACTTGGTCGTCGTTATTCCTCCCGGATTCGCGGATGCCCAGGATCCATCACCGCACCAGCAGCTAGACAAAGAAGCTTCTGGCAAGGCCGCAATGATTGGGAGCGATTCCAACAAGAACATCCAGCTCTTGTATAACGTCGCGAGTGACCAATCGCTGGTCGCAAAAGATCGGATCATGCGAATCTTGAGCCAGTGGCGTAGCGGCTGGGTTCGAGAACGACTTGCGGACTCCGGCGTTAAGCTATCGGTGCTCGATCCCTTTAGCGTCCAAGACATTGACATTGCTCCTGAGCATACACGCGAGGCGGCGCTGTGGAGCAAGTTGCTTCCGTTTGTGATGCTCGTGTGGGCGATGACCGGCGCGTTTTACCCAGCAATCGACCTAGTCGCGGGCGAGAAAGAACGCGGGACTCTCGAAACGCTGTTGTGCAGCCCTGCGCTTCGAAGTGAGATCGTTTGGGGCAAGTTGGCTGCGGTCACGACATTCAGCATGATGACAGCGATACTCAACGCCGGCAGCATGCTGGTCACGAGTACGTTCGTATTTCGGCAAATCGGTATCGGCGCCGCCGGCACATCGCTCGGCGCACCACCACTGATTCCAATGCTCTGGTTGCTCGTCGCCTTGGTGCCGCTTTCTGCGTTGTTTAGCGCTCTTGCGCTAGCCGTGGCTGCGATGGCGCGAAGCAGCAAAGAAGGCCAGTACTATTTGATGCCCTTGATGATGGTGACGTTGCCGTTAGTGCTTCTTCCGATACTTCCTGGCACGACGCTGACTACCGGAACGAGTCTGATTCCCGTAACAGGCATGTTTTTGCTAGTTCGTGCATTGGTCGAAGGCCAATATGCAATCGCGGTTTGGCACTTACCAATCGTGCTCGGAGTTACCGGTGGTTGCCTGTGGTTAGCTGTTCGTTGGGCACGTCGCCAGTTTGAAGATGAAGCGGTGTTATTTGGTGGCGCCGATCAATGGGAATTGCGTCAGTGGGTTCGGCACTTGTGGCGAGATCGCCAGACAGCCGCTACGCCTGGGCAAGCCTTTGCATGCGGTGCGATTATCTTGGTCGCACTGTTCTTCGGAAAGTTGGCGGTCACTGAGATGCCAACGGATTTCGCCGGCATGTCCATGCTCGTGCTGATTCCACAGATTGGATTGATTTTGGCACCCACGTTGTTGATGGCAACCATGCTCACAACATCGCTGAGAAAGAGTTTACGGGTGCGAATGCCACATTGGACAACTCTGCCTTTGGCGGTGCTGATGGGAGTCACGTTGCATCCGCTTTACGTGTCGCTGGCACAGTGGATTTCATACACCTATCCGATCAGCGAGCAGGCTTCTGAGGCGATGCGACCGTTCGGCGAGATGATCAGCTCGGCGCCATGGATGTCGGTGGTGTTCTTAATGGCGTTGGTTCCAGCTCTGTGCGAAGAACTTGCATTCCGCGGATTTATATTTGGTGGTCTTGTCCGAAACCAATCGCGATTGCGTGCGGTGATTGTCACAGCATTGCTGTTTGGTGTTTCGCATGGCGTGCTTCAGCAATCCATCGCAGCGAGTTGTATGGGTGTGCTTTTGGGCTGGATCGCTCTGCGAACAGGCAGCGTGCTTCCTGGTATTCTGGTTCACTTCACGAACAACGCACTATCGGTTTCGATGGAGCGAATTGCTTCGAGTGAATGGGAAGGTGCATCAATCTTTTTACGAATGACCGCCGAAGGGCCTGCATATCAACCGATGTGGATCGTCGTTGCCAGCGGTGTGGCAGTGACATGCTTGCTGTATTTTGGAAACATTGACGACACGACTGACGATCTCGAGAACGATTTGATTGAGATTGAAGGTCACGTCAATGACCCTGGGACTCATTTGCAAGCGATCACCGCGTAAGTGCCGTGAGCGGAACGGTTCTCGCCGAATGCCCGTTGGCGTTGCCAGCGAAATTTTGCGACAATCATTTGCTCATTCAAGGCGTCGTGCTGGGGCTCGGAGGACGACAGGTGTTGATCCTCGTGAGCGCTGGCTTTTTCGCGGCGCCGACACCGGAGCACGCACTTGAATCCTGTCATCACTTATCGGACGCTTGGCGTTCTGTTTTGGGGCCTTGTTGTGCTCGTGTCCAGCCGCGCATTGTGGCAAAGTGGGGCACTCTGGAATGTCAACGGCGACAAGCAAAACGCGACTTCTCTCGTTCGCTATCTCTCGGGGCCGACGCAGTCTCCCGTTCTCGTTGATGCGTCTGGAACGCTACGAGTTGGTGATCCTGTTTTTTTTGAAACTGTGCCAGGTGATTGGAGCCAGATCGGGTATGTGTCGCGAACGTCAATCGGTGACGAAGCAACACCTCGTGTCCAACTCGCTTGGCATACGAATGATCTTGATGCAAACCAATGCGAGTTGGCCCAGTTCTACAGCAGCGGCCGACTCGACGACGTTGTCAGAATGCTGTTGCCCACCGAGAAGCGTGAAAGAATCCAGCAACGACTAGCCGCAGCGTTTCGGACTCATGGTGATGCGATTTCGTCGGCTGTCGTTCCGCTCGTTGAACAAAGCTTGCGAGAATCGTTTCCGTTGATCGAAATGGAGATGCGAGCGAGTGTCTCTCGGCATCGCGGCGAAGTGGATTCGGTCGCGTCTCGTTTGAATCGAGATGTTGTACAGGGCCGATTGATACCGCTGGCGAAAGAGCAACTACTCCCAATCGTCAAGCGTCATGCGGAAGAGCCTGCGGAGGCCATCGGACGCGAACTTTGGGATCGTGCATCGATTTGGCGATTCGGTTGGCGAGCGGTTTACGACTCGACTCGAATTCCAAACAAAAGCATGGTCAAGGAAGAGTGGCAGCGATTTGTTGATGAAGAGGCGACCGAGGTTGTTGAATCGCACATGGATGAGTTGACGCTCGCTGTGCAGAAAATCCTTGCGGATGTTGCATCGGATCCCGATATTCGAAGCGAACTGGCTCAGGCGGTTGAGGTGGTCGCGTCGGATCCCCAGACACGGACACTTGTGCAAACGATATTGAAGGAGTCGATTGTCGATAACCAGACACTACGAGATCGCTGGCGTGAGATCTGGACGAGCGAGAAGGCTGTTGCGTCGCTTTCGATCGCTTCGGATAGGCTCGAGCCCGTGGTCCGGAGCATCGGTGACGAGATATTCGGGACGCGTGACGGAGGGATTGATCCGGATTTTGCTCGTGTGTTGCGCAACCAGATTCTCGGCAAAGACCGACGCTGGATCATTGCAAAACCCGTCACTGAGCAATCAACGGGCGACAATGTGATTCGCGTTTCCCATGAAGCGATGGTATTTCCGATTGTTTACTTGGCGGAAGACGAGAACTCGACAGGGGCTGGCCAGTGATCGATCGCCCTTCGCCACCGAGTTTGCGTCTGGACCGCTTGAGCCTCTATGCAGGTGCACGGCATTTGCTGGATGAATCAACCGTCGAGATGCCTGGTGGCAAGATCACAATCATCGTCGGCGGAAGTGGTGCAGGGAAATCCGTTTTGTTGCGCACGCTTGCAGGTTTGAATCCGATGAACGGCCCGGTTGTTCATTGGACAGGCCGGATCGACCTGGCGCACGAGTCCGATGAACAGCCAAACGATTCGCGAAACGTGTCTCTGGCTCGACGTGTCGGTATTGTGTTTCAACAGTTCGCACTTTTTGACGAGCTGTCGCCGTTAGCAAATGTGCAATTTGCGATCGATCATCGCGCTGGAAATCGTGATGTGCCGACTCAGCCTTCTCGCCAATGGCTGGACGAGCTGGGCGTACCAAGTGACACACAAGTTTCGGCGTTGAGCGGGGGCCAGAAACAGCGACTCGCAATCGCGCGCACCCTCGCGGCGAATCCGGATGTCATTCTCTACGACGAGCCCACGTCTGGATTGGACTCTGCGAGTGGAAAGAAAGTTGCTGAGCTAATCCGTGAAACGCACGAGCACCACCACCGCACAAGCATCGTCGTTACGCACGATTATCAAACACTGTTACCGATCGCTGATGAAGTGCTTTTGCTGGATTCGAAAACGAAGAAGATTATTCGAATCCCTCGCAACGAGTGGTCCGAAGTCGCTCAGCGGATGGAAGCGGTTGCGCTTCCGATAGGCAAAGATTCTGCGCATTTTCTCAGGTCCTCACTCTTCAGTCGGCTTGCGGCGATCGTCGATCACGCCTTGGTCGCGACGGGAAGCTCGATCGTGGCGGCAATGAGCTTGCCGCGATACCTCGTCCCGGTATTCCCGCGGCTGGGTTGGGGATTGCGATTCACGGCGCATTACTTGAGGCTCGTTGGCGGCCCAAGTGCTTGGGTTTACTTGATTCTTGCAGGATTGATCGTCGGGTTTACGGGAACGTATTTTACGTTTCGGTTTTTACCGTTTCGACTATACACCCAGCCCCTGTTGGTGGATGAATTACTCTCGTCGATCGGATTTGCTTTGTATCGGATTTTGGTGCCGGTGCTAGCGACAATCCTGATCGCGGCAAGGTGCGGCGCGGCGGTGGCAGCGGACGTGGGTGTGAAAAAGTATGGTGGCCAAGTCGACGCACTTCAAACGCTCGGTGTCCGACCGACAAGCTACCTGCTTGGTCCCATTGTGATCGCCTTTGTGATCGCCACGCCGCTTCTGGAGACACTCGCGTTTACTGCGGCTCGCACGATCAGCTTGATTACATTCACGGTGACGCATCCGTCGATGGGGCCGTATTTTTGGCAGCAACACTTTTATCGGAATCTTCAGCAAGCCCAGTCGTGGATGTACGTCGGATGGGCCTGGGTTTTGGCAAAGAACCTAGCTTGCGGTATCGGTACCGCCGCGATCGGTTACTATCGAGGCATGCAGGATAAGAACTCCGCGGTCGATGTGAGTCACTCGATCACATCGACGGTGTTGTGGACAACGCTTTACGTTCTGGTCGTCCATTTCATCATGGCGTTATTTGAGTTCTAGTCGACTGTGTCTAGTCAATTCAGCTTGTTTTAAGAAACCAGAGTTAAGCAGCATGGACAAGAAAGCCAAGAAACGTCTCGACGTTATCAACAAGAAACTTCAATCAATGCGTCCGCGACTCGTCGGTGCGAAGTCGCAAGCGGATGATCTTGACGAGATCAAGCAACTCGAGACCGAGATCAACTCACTCGAAGCGGAAGCAGAAAAACTCAAGTCGAGCTGAGCTATTCAGTTTCGCCAAGCAGATACGTGTAGCTGCCGAGCGCTTTCTCGTAGAAACGAATCGTACGTCCGGCCTGTTCGTTGTTGATTCGACCAGCCTGGACGGCTTGTTCAACGGCGTCCTGTAGTTTTTCGATCAATTCGCGATCGTCGAATTGGACATATCGCAGCACTTCGCTGACCGTGTCCCCTTTGACGATCGATTGGATGATTGCTGAGTCGCCCTGCAGATCAACATGCACGGCGTGTGTGTCGCCGAACAAGTTGTGCAGATCACCGAGGATCTCCTGGTAAGCGCCCACCATGAAGATGCCGATCTGGTAAGACTCGTCTGGCTTGAACTCGTGAAGCATCAAAGTGTTTTGGCGGCGTCCGCCACAAACGAATGAGTCAATCTTTCCATCGCTATCACAGGTGATGTCGCCAAGGACCGCATGCCGCGTCGGACGCTCAGTGAGTCGATGGATGGGCATGATCGGAAACAGCTGGTTAATCGCCCAGGAGTCCGGCATCGATTGAAACAGCGAGAAATTCACGAAGTAGATGTCGGAAAGCAGTTGGTCGAGATCTTTCACTTCCTCGGGAGGGTTCGGCATTTTGGCTGAGATCGCTTGGATGCGATTGCAAATGGCGAAGTACAAGTTTTCGGCGGCGACACGTTGCTCGAGCGGTAAGTACCCGCCACTGAACAGATTCATTGCCATATCGAGAGACGTTTGCGCATCGTGGTATGACTCGAGGAAATTCTCAGGAGTCAGATCTTGATACGTTGACCAAAGGTCATGAACAGGCAGTTCGAATTCTTCGGGGATTTCAGTCGGCAAGCCTTCCACATTGCCTTGCGCGGTGACGCCGAGTGTGTCCATGATCAGGATGCTGTGATGTGCCGCGACCGCACGACCACTTTCGGTGAGCAACTGGGGGTGAGCGACTCCGGCTTCGTCGCATACGCTTTGCACGTGATACACGACGTCGTTCGCATACTCTTGCATGGTGTAGTTCATGCTTGACTCGGTATCGGTTCGCGAACCGTCATAGTCCACACCTAGGCCGCCGCCGACGTCAAGATACTCCAGACCAGCGCCACGACGAGACAAGTCCACATAAATTCGAGCGGCCTCGAGAATGGCGCTCTTGAGTTGGCGAATATTCGTGATTTGGCTGCCGACATGGAAATGAAGCAGCTTGAAACAGTCCGCCATGCCGCAGGCTTCGAGTCGCTGGAGTTGACGCAACATCTCGGCGACCGTGAGTCCGAACTTCGAGCGGTAACCGCCGCTCGCTTGCCAGCGGCCGGAGCCACGGGTGGCAAGTTTGACTCGCATGCCAATCATGGGCCGAACACCGATCTCCTTGCTATGTCTTAGGATCAAGCCTAGTTCGCTGACTTTCTCGACTACGGGAATGACCGTCCGGCCGATCTGTTGTGCCAACAATGCCATGCGGATGAAGTCGTCGTCCTTGAAGCCGTTGCAGATGATCGGCATTTGGGGGTCAGTCATTGCAACAACAGCAAGTAATTCAGGCTTGCTTCCGGCTTCCACGCCGAAACCAAACTCGCTTCCGTATTGGATGACTTTTTGAACGACTTCTCGCTGTTGGTTCACCTTGATCGGGAAAACACAGCGGTAGCGATTTTGGTAGTCGTGCTCATCAATCGCACGGCCAAAGCAGTCGTTGAGTTGTCGCAAGCGATCCTGAAGGATCCCGTTGAACCGCACGAGGATGGGTAGGTCCAACCCACGTTGTTGGAGCCGATCGATTAAGTCCTTGAGATCGATCGCCTTTTCAGGATTACGATCTGGCGAAACGAGGAATCGCCCCTCAGGTGATACATGAAAGTAACCGTCACCCCACCGGTTGATGTCATAAAGTGCCGCCGAATCCGACCCCTTCCAAACTTCTGATTCAGCAATGCTCATCAACGGTACCACTCTTGAGGTTCGAGGCGAAAACGACGACTAGACAAACGGATTACGATTCGCAAGCAACCGCGTTTTTACCGTTCTGAAAACAGTCTTGCTAGCGAGTTGGGCAAAACATGTGCCTCGGAGAACGAAAAAAATCGAGAAGTTCGTTCGTTGGCACTTTGCTTGGACTCTGCGGCGCATCAAAAAAGTCCGGCCGGAAACCGGTCGGACTTTCGTGATTTTCTTGCTTTAGTTATGCGGCCTCCAAAACCGGAGGTCACACACCTTGCGAGTTTAACTAGGCTTGGAAGGAGCTACCGCAACCGCACGTCTTCACGGCGTTGGGGTTCTCGAAAGTGAAACCTTGTTTTTCGAGACTGTCGAACCAGTCAACGGTGGTTCCGTCGAGATACAATGCACTCTTCTTGTCCACAACGACCGGAACGCCGTGGCACTCATACTTGCTATCGGCCTTGTCGTCGTAGTTGTCGTCAAAGTTCAACGTGTAATTGAAGCCGCTGCAACCGCCACCAGCGACGCCAATTCGGAGAACCATGGTGTCATCAAAATTATGTTCCGTGCGGAAACGCTTGACTTCTTCAGCTGCTCGCTCGGTTAGCTTAACTGCCATCTTGGTATCAACCCCTTCACTCGGGTAGTCGAATCGGGAAATGTCTTCGTTTGAGGCGTGGAGATCCCAGCCAACGACAATGTTATATCTTATTCACCAGTGTGGAACTGCGGCAAGTCGCAAAACTCCCATGATTCCCGACTTCGCATGCTGGGGGTGGGCACTTTAGGGGCTAAACGCTTACAACAATTACTCTGGGAGCGTTGCCAAGCCATCCGTCAGTTGCGTTTTTGGCGTTTGGACTGGCCCAGTACCTTGATTTTTCGTTCTATACCTCTTGTTTGATCACTAGTTCGGGCTCTGTCCATGCGTCGTATCGGAAATCTTGCTAACGAGACGCTGGCAGAGCGTTTTCGCGACTATTTGACGACTCAATCGATCGAGGCGTCGGTAGATTCGGGAGACGACGCCGACCCGAGTTGTGCGGTTTGGATTCGGGATGAAAAGGACGTCGCTCGAGCCCGCGAGTTGTTCGACCAGTTCCAAGCCAACCCGAAGGATTCGAAGTATGACGCCCAAGCGGAGGCGCTCCGCATTCGTCAGCAGCGGGCTGCGGAAAATATTAAGAAGCTGAAGTTCCGGCGAGCCGCACCGATGCGCGGTGCGTCGGCGTCTGGCCCCTTGGGGTCTGGGCGAGCGTTCAGTGGCTTTCCGACTCGCCAGCAGGCCATCCCAGTCACGATCGGGATCATCATTCTCTCGGTGGTCGTCGGGTTCGTGACCTCATTTGGTCGACCCAAGCCATCGAATAAGCCAGGCGAATATTCGTTTGAAGAAAAACTTTACTGTGCACTGAGTTTCCTCGACCCGAGAGAGAGGTTGCGAGAAGACGGCGTGGCCTCCGATCCGTTCACATCGATCAAGCAAGGTGAACTTTGGCGGTTCGTCACACCTCTCATTATGCACGGCAGCGAGTTCCATCTGCTGTTCAATATGCTTTGGATTTACTCACTCGGTTCAATGATCGAGCGATTGCACGGTTCGATATTCTTCTTGGTGCTTGTCTTGGTGACGCAAACAATCGGCATGTTGGTACAAGCGGTGTTTCCGGATTTCCTTGGCGGCGGGCCCAATGCGATCGGCGCTTCGGGAGCCGTTTACGGACTGTTTGGCTACCTTTGGATTCGGCCGCAAGTGGATCCCGCGTTTCCTATTCGTATCGCGCCGGTGAATGTGGCGATCATGCTCGGGTTCCTTGTCCTGTGTTTCACCCCAATGATGTCCAACGTTGCTAACGGCGCGCACCTTGGTGGTTTGATGGCTGGCATGGCGGTGGCGCCGCTCGTCGCAAAGAAACAGTCTTGACTTCTATGAAGGCTGAAACGTCTGGTCATGCGTTTTCATCCGAGGTCGATTCGACTTGGATGCACGCCATCCTCGAAGTCTTTCGCGTTGCATTTCCATTGATGATCAGCACTGCGACATTCTCGCTCGTGTTGTTCGTGGATCGCACGTTGTTGTTGCGTTACGACGGTTCGTCGATGAGCGCGTCGATGGCTGCTGGGAACCTGTATTGGACTGCGGTGTGCTTGCCGATGGGGATCGCGTCGATGACGGGTGCCATCATCAGCCAAATGGTCGGCGCGAACCAGCATGGATTGATCGGCAAGTTCTTGTGGCAGTCCGTTTGGTTGTCGCTCATGACGTTACCGATGTTCGCTGCGCTCGCGTACTACGCACCCGATCTGTTTCGTTTCGCAGAGCAACCCGACTCGCTCATACCACTTGAGACAATCTACATGCGAATGTTGATGCTCGGTGGAGTCGGTTCGGTGCTCGAATCCGCCTTGAGCGGTTTCTATTCTGGGACTGAGCGAACGTCGGTCATTATGTGGGTTAGCCTTGCCGCCGGCTTGCTCAATGTCGTCTTGGATCTCGGGATGATCTTCGGATGTGGTCCGATTCCTGAAATGGGCATCGCCGGAGCTGGGTTGGCAAGCAGCATCTCGTTCTGGTTCAAGGCAGCGTGTTTCGCGGCGCTACTTGTTCGCCCGAACTTGCAACGACAATATGGGATCGTCAGTGGTTTTGGGTTCGATAGGCAGCTATTTCGGAAGCTAGTTTTCTTTGGCTTTCCGACTGGGCTGATGTATCTCACCGAGGCCGGTGGTTTCACGATCATCGTGTTGAGGATTGGGCGGCTTGGTGACATTCCGCTCCGCGCGACGACGATGGCGATCAACTTCAACATGATCGCGTTCATTCCGCTGGTTGGAGTCTCGATCGCGACTTCGGTGCTCGTTGGTCGGCATTTGATCCAGAGTGGGGCAAAACGCGCCGTTCGATCTGTTGTGGCCGCGCTCGTGATCGGCTGGGTCTACTCGCTGATTTGGGCGATCGGATACCTATGCGTTCCCGATGCGATGTTGTCGCTTTACAAGATGGAAACAACAACCGCTGAATCGATTGAAGCGATCGAAATGGCGCGAGGGCTGCTGGGATTTGTCGCCTTGTATGTGCTGCTCGATGCAACACAATTGATACTCGCGGGTGCCCTGCGAGGGGCTGGAGATACCTGGTACGTTCTTGGCGCAGGCTTCGTAGTGTCGGCGGCGACACTTGCCATTGGACTGGTTGGCGAGACGTATACCGGCGGGCTGAATTGGTGGTGGTGGATGGTCACGCTGTGGGTGTGGTTATTAGCCACCAGCATGACCGCCCGATTTCTCCAAGGCAGCTGGAAACGAATGCGAATGGTTTAGCCTGCTGGCCCGAGTTGCTTCTGGGCCCGAGTTACTGCAGATCAACGAGTACGACATCGGTTCGATATCGCTTGCCGTCTCGATAGATGATCATGGGAACTGTCGTTTCCAGAGGTGTGAGTCCGACTTGAGCGACGAGGTGGTCATCGTTGTCCACTTTGTTCCCTGCGAATTCAACAATGATGTCACCACGTTGAATTCGAGCGACAGCCGCTGGTGAACCTGGGCGAACGCCCTTGACCAAGGCTCCGCCGGACACCTCATAACCTGCTGCGATCATATCGGCGGGAGTGAATTCTGGTTCGAGCGTTACGCCGAGGTAGCCGCGACGAAGCTTGCCATAGCGAATGAGCTGTTCAGCGACTTGTACGCCCATGTTGATTGGAATTGCGAAGCCGATGCCTTCGCTTCCACCACTGCTGCTCGCGATCGCGGTGTTGAGGGCAACCAGTTCGCCACGCAAATTAATCAGTGGACCGCCACTGTTGCCAGGATTGATTGCAGCGTCGGTTTGAAAGAAGTCTTGAAGTTCGATCTTCTGTTCGCCGAGCGATAGGTCACGACGACCTTTCGCACTAACAATTCCAAACGTGACGGAGTGGCTTAGTCCAAATGGGCTGCCGATGGCGATTACAAAGTCGCCGATTTCGACGCTGTTGCTATTGCCTAACCGAGCGGCTGGGATGCTTGGGCCCAAGTTGCTCTTTGTATCAAGCTTGAGGACAGCAATGTCGGTGCTGGCGTCCGCGAGCACTCGCGTCGGTGAGAACTCGCGACCATCGCTGGTGCGAAGCATGATTTCGCTTGGCTTGGATCCGATGACAACGTGACGATTCGTTAACACCCAGCTTTCGCCTTCGAAGTCGAGAACGACTCCGGCGCCAGCCTCGTCATAAGCTTCTTTTTGGCCGGCGGAGTTTTCGGTCTTGTGAGCTTCGATGTGGACGACACTCGGATTGACGAGTTGCGAGACTCGTTTGACGAGATTGCCGAGTCGATCAAATGTCGAAAACTCTTCGGCTAGTTCATTGAACAAGCGTTCGCGATTTGTATCAAAGTCAGTGATCGATTGGACGTCTCGAGATGCATTGGCGTCCGAACGAGACACGTTTAGCGAACTGACGTTCGGAAGTGGGACGCTCGACGTTGACGGGGCGGTGGAAGACGACAGTGTCGGTCGTCGGAGCCGAACATCCGCCTGTCCGCCATAGACTCCGCGTGAGTCAGGATTTGTCGGAGCTTGTGCAAGTGATGTCGTTTGGAACATCACTGGTGAAGCAGTGATCGCCAAAACGGTGGCTGTTAGCCAGCGGTGAATTGGACGTGTCATGGAAAGGTGTCTGCACGCGGGGAGGTTGAATGCGGAAGCACGTGGTCGATTCTATGCATCGACACCTTCAATAGGCTAGCTTTCCACTCTCTTGTTCCGGCGTCCCTCACCGAATCAACACTTAGAATCCGCTCCAGTGGCGCAATAAAAAACGGCCGGACAATTGGCCGACCGTTTCAATCCGAATTGCTAGTAGAACAGTAACTCAGTCGCTCACATGAGAACGCGCGCTCGTGGCGACCAAGTCTAGCTAAGTCTGTCTAAAGACAGCCTATACGTTGTCGCATTCAACATTGTCAAAGACTCGATTCCAAGTGACGGAACTGACACCGCTGCTGTTGGTGGTCTCAGCTTTCCGGCGGCACTCGATGCAGTCTGTTGCGTATGGAATCGCTCGCAAGCGGGTGATGGGAATGGGTTTCTCGCACTCCTCACAATTGCCAAAGTTTCCAGCCTCCATGCGAGCAATCGCTTCATCGATCGCCGCAAGTTCGCGACTTTCGACTTCGACGAGTTGACTGTTTAGCTCGTCTTGTACCGTGTCGGCTGCAGCATCAAGAACATCGCCTGTTTTTTGCTGATGCAGCTCTTGCAACATACTCAAGTCACCTTGAAGCGCCCGTTGTAGTGCTTCACGACGACGAACCAGGTTATCGCGGAGTTTTAAAATCGATTCTTGCCGGGACATGGACTCACCTCGATAAGTTGAACGACCAGCACGGTATGGTGCGGTCGAGAATCACTAATTACGTTTCAAAGCATTGCATGAAAGGTCCGTTGCCAGACTCTATCCGCCAATCAAGCCCCTCGTGCTGTTACGTACGTACGACTCAGCACTCTGGTTTTGTCGCTGACACGGTTCTCGCTCTCATATTAGAAAGCAGGTCAGAAAAGTCCCCTTGAGAATCTCTAGCGCAAGCTGGTTTTCCCACTTGGAGGCGCCAAAATACCGGTAAAACTGTTTTTGACACGTGCACATTCTGTGCCTAGTTCTGCAGGACATTACGGACAAGCAATCCCCTCTTGTGGTGGTTGTCTTGCTGTTTGCCGATTCACCCTCTTCACAAAAGGGCCGTGCCTCTGCGATAGGGTGCCCCTGTCGTCGGCCCTCTTTTCGCTGACGCAAGACTTTCCAAGAGGGAAGATAAAATAAAACATTGCGAAATTACGCCGTGCAGGTTGCGCGTGCCCGTTTATTCCGGGGGCACAAATGCCGTCAAAATGATCGGTCTGCTCGTTCTATTTTCTCTAGACGGGAAAATTCCCCGAATAGTCACCGCTACCACCCAGATTGGCTCACAACGAATGCGATATTTACCGAAAAAATGACGATGGAAGATCGTTTTCTGACTAGGACTCGGCTGCGCGTCTGTGTGTACACTTCGCCGCAAGCACCTTATGGCAACTTGATCTGATTTTTAGGTGCAGGTATCCGAACTAGCGATTGTCATGGAAGGACAGAAGCTGTGAGTAACCGAGACACGGACGAGCAACTGAGCTTGAATTCGTCGCCGTCGCTATTCCCACTGAACAGACGTGCTGCTGCTAGTTCAGGTTTTTCGCTCGCGGGAATGATGGGTGGAAGATCGACGCAATTGCAGGCTGATCCTGAGCAAGCGTTCCGAACAACACCAACCTATTTGGGTGGAAATTCGCCTCTGACAGCTGGTTCGGAAGCGATCGAGTTTCGCGTCACCCGCGACGGGTCGCCATCACGGCGTCTTCGTTTGAGTGGTCGTCGGTACACGTTTGGTAGTGGTGAAGGTTGTTCCATTCGATTAGCCGACGTGTCACTTCGTCCGATGCACGCTGTGCTGATCCGCGATGCCCATCGAGTGCTCGTACGCGCTTACAGCGTCCCGATTCTGGTGAACGGCAACCGAACGACCGAAGCCGCGCTCTCGGTGGGGGACCGATTGCAGCTAGGTGCTTATTGCTTGGAGATGCTCGGTTCAGATCTAGATTCTCGACCCAGTCACGCCGTATCGAACGATGATATCGATCGTGACTGGGAAGAAAACGCGTTCAAGCTCCGTTTCGCAGATGGGCCGAAGATATCGAGTTCACGCAGTGCGCTTTCGAAGCTGGGGCGTGAGTCGATTGACCGTCCTGCTTCACTTGCGGCCGAGGAGTCGGTCTGGCGAGAGCAGCTTCGCCGCGAAGTGGAGCAGTGGCGGATGGCGAAAGCCGAATGCGAACGCCGTGAATCTCGCTGCGACGATCGTGAAACGAACATGCGCGAGCGAGAGTCCGAGCTTTGGAATCGTTCCGAGCACCTGCGTCGTCGCGAGTCAGAGCTCAAGGCCCAGGAAGCTGCGGTTCTCGAGATTCAACAAGAGTACGAGGCAAAGAAGCAGTCGCTTGCAAGGCTTCAAGCGGAAGATCGGAATCGCCGTGACGAGTTTCAGCGTCGCGAAGCTGAGTTTCTAAAGCTGGAACAAGAGTATCGCGACCAGATTGAAGAAGTCACGCGTCAATTGCAACGTTCTCAGGACCAAGCATCGGTTGCAAATGAAACTGTGCAGCGGATACGAGATCAGTTCGCTTCGCTCAACGGACAACTTGCCGAACTGACGGCTAAGCAATCCGCACTCCGCGAGCAAGATGAAAAGAAATCTGCCGATTTTCGTCGTACCCGACAAGAGCTCGAACACGCTCGAGATGTCGCGATTGCTGAGCGTGATAAGGCCCTCGCCGATCACGACGAATTGGCGTCTCAAAGTAGCGAGCTTGTTTCGCAGAGGGTAAGTATTGTTGCGGAGCTCGAGGCTCGCATTGCTAGATTCGAGCAAGCTCGAGACTCAGCTATTGCTGAACGAAACATCGCGATTTCCGAACGAGACGAACTCGTGTCTCAAGGCGGAGAACTTGTTGCGCAGCGCGACCTCGCTGTTGCGGAGAAAGAGGCAGCAGTTGCCAATCGCGAGCAAGCAATACGTGATCGCGACGATGCGGAAACCCAATGTGTCCAAGCGATTCGAAACCGAGATGAAGCAATCTCGCAGCGGAATATTGCACTGCGAGAACGAGACGAGGTAATTGACGCTCGCGCCCAGAGTGACGCACTTCGCATTCAGTTGATAAAAGACTTCGCTCAAGCAGCTGAGCGACTTGGCGAAGTTGAAACCGAGCTAGCTGAGAGCCGTCGTCTTATCGAGCAAAGTGAACAGTCCACAGATACTTGGCAACAGCAAGTTCTTCAGCTCCAAGAAAGCGTTGCTGCTGCAAAGAACGAAACACGTCTGCTTCGAAGCGAGTATGAAGCGGCGTGTGAATCGATTGTGCGTTTGGAGGGTATGGTTAAGGAGCAAACGCAGCATGCTAATGAATCCAAAGACAGTTGGATGCTCGAGGCTGAGCATCTGCGACAGTCGTTTGAGGGTGTGAGCCGAGATCTGGCGGTAGCCTTGGGCGAGTTGAGCCATCTTCGAGATTCGAACACGGAATTCGCGAGTCAGCTCGAGTCCGTAAAAGCCGAAAAAGCACGCATCGAATCGGAATTGGTGTCTCGGCCGACGCAAGATGCTTGGAACGCGATGGAAGGGGAATTGGAACGCGCTTCGGAGTCGTTGCAGATCATTCAACGCGATTATGACGCGACGTTGACAGAGTTGAATCAACTTCGTTTTGAGCTACAGGATGAGCGACAATGGGCGGCCCAAAAAACAGAGAATCAAAGAGCTGAGAACCCGATTGCTGAAATAAGCACAACCGTTTCCGAACCTGAGACTCCGTCTGCTGCAGATCCGCAGTGGAGTGACGAAGAAAACGATGCTTGGCCGACCTACTCGGCTACTCCATTGTCGCCGCTCGCGGCTGTTGACTTAGTCAATGAATTTGCGATGCCGAGCGACCACCATGAGGACGTCAAACCAAAGCCTCAGGAGTCTGGGCCAGTCGAGTCGAACGCGTGGCGAGCTAATTCTGATCCAACCGATAGCATCGCTGAGCCCAGCGATGTGGCAGTGGAGAAAGGACGATCTCAGCAATCGGTCGACAAATTAAACGGGGACGTCACAGAGGACGAGTGTGACTCGATGAGCAGCTCGAATTCAGCCGCTCTTGGCTGGTCAACGCCGCTGTATCCCATGGACTCGCCAGAATCGGAAGTTCATGACGTGATCAAGGAAGAATCGCAGACACTGGACGTTGAGGCTCCGTCCGAGTCTTGGCATTGGCCTACAGCGGAAGCTGATGATGAGCCGATCGGTTCCATTGTTCAGCAATCAGCAGCAAATGGCAGTTTTTCAACAGGTGTGTCCGTAGGCGAGGTCTTGGAGTCGGTTGATTCGCACCACACACGCGACGTCGAAGATGACGGTGTCGGTTACGGATCGCTTGCTCAGCGTTTGATCGCTGACCTGCATCGCGATGATCCGACCCCCGTTGGCGGCGCATTTGCGAACAACGCTCAAGAAGAAGACCAAGAGAACGAAGCATTTTTCGAAGCGACCGCTGTTCATGCAGGCGTGACGGGACTAGCTGGCCTCGACGACGAGGCCGGTCAAGATGAATTGCCTGCGTCGAATCTTTGGAACAGTGATGAAAGTTCGGACGAAGACGAATACCATCCCACCGTAGTTCGTAGTGATTTTGGCTTGGCTTCCGAAGTACCAATTGTCGGTGGTGACGAAGAATTGGAAGTGGAATCTACGTCGCTCTGGTCTCGTTCTCAGTACGACAAAGATTCATATGACGACACGTCATCCGTGGAACAATACAACGACGCGTCCACATTCGAGCAAGACTCTTCAGGCGAATCGAACACCTATAGCACCAACGACTTCGGGATTGCTAAAGAGGGTGTTCGCTCGGACTCTCGCGTTTGGACAAGCAATTCTGATTCGGTTGTAATGGGGTCGGAGCTCGTCGCAAGCGACGAGGACGTTTCGGGCATGCTTCCCAACGTCCGCAGGGAAGTCGATGTCGTTGCACCAACGCCCGAGCCCGCCTCGCAAGAATTTGAAGACGACTCGATTGAAGCCTATATGAATCGGCTTTTGCAACGTGCTCAGGGTGGTTCATCGTCCGGTAGCGAATCATCCGTGTCCAAAACGAATTCGACGGCTTTGGGGACGGTTGCTGTTCAAGCGGAAACGTTGAGGTCGACTCAGGTTCCTATCCGGGAAGTTCCTGCAGATTATGATCCCGACGCCCCGATGATGCCGCGGTCCCAGGCCCCCGAAAAACAGGGAAGCCTGAACGCGATGAGAAAGCTGGCGAATGAGTCGGCGCGGACGGCCATCAACCGAAGTGTAAAAGTCCAATCGCGTGACACGCAGCTAAAGGCGTTTGCCAAGTTTGCGTCTGCCGCCGGTTTAGTGGTGTGCGCACTGGCCGTGTTCATTTTTACTCATTTTCCAGGAACAGCGATTATCGCCTGCTGTATGTTTGTCGTGGCGTTCGTATGGGTGAATGAAGGACTAAAACTTCTTCGCGTGGCCCGCCGACGAGTGCAACTTGCCGCTGCAGGCAAGTTGGAGCAGGAAGAGGCCGATCACTTCCAGGACGATGCACGGGCAAGTGCCCAAGCGGCGGAAGAATCGAAAACTTGAGCATATTGGACGTCGCTTGGTCGAACAGCTTCTCTTAAAATAGCTGTTCGCCTTCATTGTCGCGTGTCGCCTTTGTTCTTTGAGACGGCTCGCCAGACTGATAGAGCGATGTGTTTCGCTCTTCCGGTGACCGTTCCATGACGTCCTTTCCCCGAAATTCTTCGTTGCCCGAGCCGGAAGACTCTCGAGAGTCCGGTGTATCGCGGGATTCCGATAGTTTGGCGGAAAGCCGCGGCCTACCCGCCAATCATGGATCCGATCGCAATTCGATTGACGCATTGTGGCGCCAGTTTGGCGAGCAATTGCGGCGTCGTGCGAGGACTCGGTTGAGACAATATGGCTTGAGTGGCCAGGCGGAATCGATGGACATTTGCAATGACGTGATGGCGGATCTTGCTCGGCGCGAAATGTCCCGTCCATTGCAGTGCGATGATGTGCTTGCCTACGTCTTGAGAGCCATCGACCACCAAGTCTTGGATACCTTTCGCACGCTCGCTCGCCAGTGTCGAGATTTCCGCCGAGTCGATTCGATGTCAATCGAAGAGACTCAGCGGGCTGACCGGCATACATCGCCAAGTCAGATTGCACTGCGACGAGAGGTGCTGGACAAAGTTCGCGAGATGCTTAGCGACGAGGACCGTCAAGCACTCGAAATGATGCTGGAGAATCGAGACTGGAATGAAATTGGAAACGCGTTGGGCATGCGTCCAGACACAGCGAGGATGCGAGTGCGACGAGCGATCCAGCGTGTGCGCGAAGAAATTGGTGTGAGTGCTAGCGATGATGAGTGACCAGAACCACGAGCGTACTAAACCATGAGCTTGAGTTATGAAAGCCTCGGTCGAGTCTTGGAACTGGCATGCATTGATCTGATCCAGCGCAATCGTCGTGGCGAAATTGCTCGGGTCGAAGAGTATCTGCAGCAACACCCTGCACTCAGCGATCCGGCGTACTTACTGGACTTAGTTGATGCGGAGATTTGTGTTCGAAAGGAACTCGGTGAGAGGGTCAGGGTTGATGATTGGAGCCGACGATTCCCTCACCAAACCCAAGCAATCCAACAACTCATCTCATTAGAAGGGTCCGTTAAAGAGCTCGTTGGTGGTGGTTCGTTGTTAACTCCAGAGTTCGTCTCGGCATCGAGTGAGCATCTAAGATCTAACGTCTCAAATTCTTTGTTGACTGTTGATTCGTTAACGTCTGATTCGTCAACGTCAATCAGTGAGGCGTTGACGGTTGCTGGCAGTGATGCATTGTCCGAGAACTTGCCTGGTGGGACGCCCCCACTAAAATCATCGCTGTTCCCCGCTCCGCCGATCAATCCGCCACTTGGATTTGTTGTTGATTCGGGGGTTTCGACGCGGCCGGGTGTGTGGTTGTTGCGTTGTCATGAGGAGAGTGCCCAGCAGCCTTGTTGTTTCAAGGTCATTGACGTCGCGCGTTCGAAATCAGGCCAGCTGACGTCGCTTGAAAGCAATGCAATACTCGACGCATGCGAACGGGCTGCCAAGATTCGACACCCTGTTTGGGTCCAGCCGCTCGTAGCAACTTGCGACGGGCGGTTTCTCGGTATCATTCGCCCTTGGATCTTTGGTGTAAGTTGGCGTGAGGGTATCGGCGGACTTACAAGCGACGAAGCATTTCGCTTTTTGGCAGAACTCGCTTTTGGTCTGCACGCGGCTCATCAATCTGGATGCCATCACGGCAACGTTTGTGAGAACAATCTGTTTTTTTCACATGAAGGCAAATTGCGTCTTACGGATCCGGTCAACATGTTTTCGCAACTTGTATCGTCAAGCAACGTATCACCGCACGATCTGGTTCGCGAAGATGCGATGATGTTTTGCAGACTTATTTCGTCGCTTCAACTTGATTTAAGCCGTGGCCTCTCGAACCAACTTGTTGCACACTGTCACTCATTGGTGCTTGATACACCAACGGACACAATGGCGATTGTCGGTGAATGGCTTATTCGGATCGCAGACGATATTTCTCGGATATCGCCATCATCGACGCCAAACGAGCAACAATCCGTTGTCAGCTGGTTGAAGTCGATATTCGTACGTCGCAAGTGTGACGATCTTAAACCAATTGACGCAACTTCTTATTGAGTCATTATCATGCGGATTAAGTGTCCTGAATGCCAAACTTCGCTCGACTTTGGAACGCCAAAGTCAGGAAAGTACCGGCCGCGGTGTAAGCATTGCGGTCATTCGTTCTTTCTCAAGGTCAGTGAGGATACGCCACCGAAAGTAGGGATTGCTCGCGATCCCAAATCAGTATCCACGATCAACTCGCTTTCCGCGGCTGGAACACCAGCAGTGAAGCCCGCCGAGTCCGTGATGGTGCCAGAGGTAAAGAAGGCCTATTCACCAAGTGCATTCACCGGTGTTGCGGCTGAGGCCACGATGGACTCGATCGCGCCGTCCGGGGCGGTTGGTTCGGTGACGGCAAAATCACCGTCATCTGTTTCGTCACAGAATTTCGGAAGGGATAAAACGCAAGCTGGTGCCATGGACGAGACGGTGGAGCCATCGTCGGCTGTGCAAGCGACGATGGACACCGCTATATCCATGGGCAGCAAACCCATGATCAAGTCGGGTGCCACCGCATCGACTGCGGCGACCGAAGATGCCGCAATGCCGGCTCGCTTAGGTGGGTACAAGCTTCTGCGAACGTTGGGACGCGGTGCGATGGGGGCTGTGTACGAGGCGAAGCAGCTTTCTTTGGATCGCACGGTAGCTTTAAAAACGATTCGAGATCGCTTGGCTGGAAATCCCTCTGCGCTTGCCCGATTCACTCGTGAAGCTTACGCAGCGGCACAGCTCAACCACCACAACGTTGTTCAAATCTATGACTTCGGCGAGGAGGCTGGACAGCACTATTTCAGCATGGAACGTGTCGTCGGCTCGGCGCTCGATGATGTTGTGAGAAGCAAGGGACCCGTCGAGGCTCGTGTCGCAGCAACGTACGTTTTGCAGGCTGCTCGTGGACTGCAGTGTGCTCACCAAAGCGGTATGGTGCATCGCGATGTCAAACCAGCCAACTTGTTGTTGAGCGACGAAGGCGTAGTGAAGGTCGCTGATTTGGGACTGGTGAAAGTGCCTGACCAGCAAGAGGAGACGATGGCGGAAGCGAACGCAGAAAACAGTATGGCGGATCGTCGGGCCCGATCCAGTGGTACATCGGTCACGATGATGGGGACCGCGATCGGAACGCCCGCGTACATGGCACCCGAGCAATTCAGCGATGCGACAACGGTTGACCACCGCGCTGATATCTATTCACTCGGTTGCACGCTCTATTACTTGATCGTGGGCAAGCCGCCTTACGGTGCTTCGGAAATCTCTGTGTTGTCGAAACAACATTTGAGTGAGCCGATTCCGCAAGTGAGCGTCGCTCATCCGCACGTGCCGGGCGAGATCGACAAAATTATTGAACGAGCGATGGCCAAGCGAGCCAGTGATCGCTATCCGACGTTCGCGGGAATGATCACGGATCTCGAGTCGTTCCTTGGTCTCACGTCGGGCAAGACTTTTGCACCCAGTGCAGCTCAAGCAGATGCCTGGGCGGCCAATGCGGAGGCCTTTCATCAAGCCTCTCCGTTGTCCGCGTTGCGACCGCTTGCCATTTTGGGTCTTGGCTGCCTGAGCGTCCTGCTTTTGCTCCTCACACCTTGGCTTGGTTTGGGATGGATTCTCTTGGGGCCTAGTTGCTTTATCGCGGCAGTGGTCGTTTCGAACTGGTTGGAATCACTGCAAGGCGAGAGTCCTGTGGTCGATGCCGTTCGTCAGTGGATGGGATCGCTTCGGTTCTTTGATTGGATTTATGCTTTAGGTTTAGTCACGATCATCGCGGTCGTGTGTGTGTTTGCTGGGCCTTGGCTCGGCGTATTGGTCGGCGCCGTGCTCGGAGCGATCTTGGGGGGCGGGTACCACTACGGCGTGCGGACTCCGATTAACACGAGCCGAAGACACTCACTAGGATTGGCCGAACAAATGATTCGCCAGTTCCGCGTCAGTGGTGCGGATGAAGATGGCTTGCGAGCGTTTGTGGCTCGCTATTCAAAACGCGGCTGGGGCGAATTGTTTGATGCCTTGTTTGGCGTCGAATCGCGGATGAAGACGCAAGCGACAAGTGCTGGTGATCCAACGATCGCGAAGCTGACATCCTCCATACGAGATCGGCTGATTGCGAACTTGCATGAGCGTGCTCGAAAGAATGGTGAATCACGAGATCAAGAGAAACTGTCTCTGCTCGAACAGCGGGCTCTGGTCAGCGAAGGCGTGAGTGCATCGGAAGCCCGTGATCGAGCGTGGCAAATGGCAGCTGTGATAATCGATTCTGCGAAACTCAATAATGAAGTGTCCGCGGTTACCGGTGGCCAAGCCGCAGAACAGCAAGCGGCTTTAGCAGCCGAGGCGAAACGACAGCGCATCAAGTCCATGATGGCTGAGGCACGAAGCGGAAAGTACGCAAAGAAACGGGATCCACTTGCGGTTTTCAAGCTTCTGTTCGGAGCACAATTGCGATTGGCTGTGGGTGTCGGCTTGCTGGCGTTACTGGCTGTATGGGCACATCGAACTGGTGTAATTTCGGGCGAAGCACTTCAAAACATCAGTGCTTCGTTACGCCAAGGCGATGTCAAGTTTGGTGATGTCGATTTCGGAGACGTCAGTGATAAGCTGAAGGCAAATGCCGAAGCGGCAACTCTTTTAGGTGCAAGATTGCCGTCCGTTGCTCTAGCCAGCCTCCTATTGATTGGCTCAGCATTCGTGAGCGGTTGGCGGATGACACCGTTTGCGATCGTCGCTGCCGGAATCGCACTTTGGGGTAGCCACTTTGGAATTCCAGCGATCGGTCCGATACCGGCGTATGCGATGTCGGCGGCTGCCGCCATCGTGCTGATAGTCCCCGGGGCAATGATCAGCGAGCGAGCCTAACCTCGCGAGATCGGCTGGATGACGAGCGAGTTCCACCCAGTGGTGTAGTTCTCGAAACCAGGTGCGTCAGCAAAGCCGATGCAATGAGGCTTGCCTTCGATCGATACGGTGTTGAATCCCTTGCGTTCTGACTCGACGGATTCGAGCCAGGACACTGGGATCGTTTCTGCGAGTTGGCGTCCGAAGGAATCCGCCAGGATGCGTCCTTGATCGTCCGCGATTAGCACGCGTGTTGTGTCACGCTCGTTTGCGGCCAAAGGAGTGTTCTTGACGATCGATTGAGCGAACTTGTCCCAGTTGAAAAGAAGACCGAGAGCCCCAATGGCTGGTGCATCGACTTTTCCGCCCTTGCGCACAGCCGTCGAAAAAATGATGGCGGTTTCATCATTGATCAGTGGGCTCTTGTGCGCCGACTCAAAGGCATACGCCGAACCATTCTTCGTGGCCATCGCCTTGCTGTACCACGGTGCACGAGCCATGTCGCGATCAATGGAACGATAGCGGTTCGGACGACCATTGGCGATCACTTTGCCTTTGATGTCACAAAGCACCAAGTCCCAGTACACGGTGTAAGAATCGAGGATCGTGCTGAGCCGTTCACTAGCCTGCTGCGCCGCGTCACGCCCCCGATTGGTCAATGCGTCAACCAGGTTCGCATCGGTCGCCCACAAGCGAACATCACACGTCCGTTCGAAAAGATTGCGGTCAATGAGTTCGATGTTGACGTACGCCATGTCGCTGAGTCGGTTTCCGCGTACGCTGGTGCCGATTACGTCAAGCAACTGTTGGATGTTACGTTGAGTTCGGCTGGCCATTTGGTTCGCAGCGTCAGCAGTGCTGCTGGACAACTTTTGCATTTCAGCAGCAACGACTCCGAACGCGGCGCCGTAATCTCCAGCGCGTGCAGCCTCGATGCGAGCGTTGAGTGCTAAGAGTTTGGTGCGAGAGTTGATCTCGTTGATCTCATCGATTGCCGAGTCCATCGTGGCGTTGAGCTGTCGAACCAAACGCAGAATGTTGTCACTTCCACCATCGGCTGACGTGAGCTTTTTGCCAGTGATTGAGTCGCCGCGACTTCGGGTGCTCGTTGGCTGGATTGCGGATTCGACGTGGGTGTCTGGCACAGTGGTGTTCGGATCGGACATGGATTCAATGGGGTCGGACATGAGCGCATCCTGTGGATCGCGATTGCGTGAGCTAGACGAGGGCGTTTGGCCTAGTCCACAGTATATTTACAAAGTCTACGTCTGAATCAGCGCTCTTTACCGTTCAGTCCGTAAGAATTCTGGGAAGCCGTTTTTGCGGAATAATCGGCATTTTCAGCGGGATTATCGATCGATCATAGTCCCTCAACGCCCGGGTGACCGAAGATTGATCAAGTACCGGGCTCTCGCGACTTGATATAATTTTGAGTCAACCCATCCTGCACCCCCCGTCGTGCCTCAGTCATCATGCCGGAACCAACCGATTCCATGCCGAATCCGAGCGAAGAACGACGCTCGCCTAATCCCGGTGCGAGCTACTCCACCGTTCGGCGGTCGATGCGAAAAGAAGAGTCGCTTTCTCGGCGGAACCTGCTGGGAATGTTGGTGGCATCTGCAGCTGGTGGCTCGCTCATCTTTCGGATGACTCAGAACCAGAACGATGCGGAATCCTCCGCGAAGCCGAGCCAGACAACGACGGCTGTCACAGCGTCCAAGCCCGACCCCAAAGTGCTCCGTGCCGCATTCTACGATGCAGAGGTCGAGCCCAAAGTATTTGAGACCGACCAAGTCAATCGCGAGGCGGCTGATCGTGTCGTCGAGCGATTGCGCGATATGTTTCGTTTGTACCACGCCGGTGTCAAAGCTTTCGTTAGTGATCTGACGAGCGTCTCGACTCGTCTCGGGATTGTGAAACGCATGCCAGGGCAATGGTGGGCGGGCGACGAGCGAATCGATGACTATGTCCTGGAGAAGTTCGAGACGCACTTGTTCTCAGAACAGAAATTGCTCGAGGACATCGGCGCAGTGCTCACGACGTTCCAAGAAGAAATCGACGTGAACCAGCGTCGCATGTTGACAGAGATTCGAGCATCACTTTCCGCGTCCGACTTGCCGCAAGTCAGCATGTCGACCTATGAAGAATTCTATAACCAAGTCGCCAAGAAGCTACAGAGTTACTCCACGAATCAAGGATCGGCAACTGTCTACAACGCGCTCACCGTGTTGATCGTGAGTGAAGCGGGGAGCTACGTCGCGACGAGTTTGATTGCCGGTTTACTCGCCAGGTTTGGTACGGCTGCGGCTGTGTCCACTGTGGCCGCTTCGGGGGCTGCTGCTGGGTCGGCGACCGTTGGTGCTGGTGGAGGAACGTTGGGCGGACCGGTGGGCGTTGTGGTTGGGTTCGGTGTCGGTCTTGCCGTTGGGCTGATCATCGATTGGTGGATGACCGATAAATTTGAAGCTGAAATGTCGCTGCAGATGAACCGATACCTTGCCTCGCTCCAACATGCGATTCTGTATGGTGATTCGAACGCCACAGATGGCTCGACTCGCGAGGGGCTTGTTGGTGCTCTTCCGGTCGTTTGTGATCGGTTGCTTGATGCTTATCGCGAACGCTTTTACGCACAAATCGTAACTGGAGACTCCAAGTGAATTTGTCCAAACATAGTTGTCTGTTGAGTTTCCTAGCGATCACCATTTCATTGCCTTGGGTGGCCGAGACCAAGGCGGTCGGTATCCTGCCGTTAGCGTCTGTGGGCACATCAATCGCCAAGTCGATCACTCGTTTTTTTGGTAAAGAAGGTGCGGAAGAAGGCGCCGAATACCTCGCAAAGAAGGGCACCAAAGAGCTCATGGAGCGAGTCGCGGCCACAGCGTCACGAGAAGGTGGTGATGCAGCGGTCAATCGTGTTGCCAAACTCACAGCCGACCACGGACCAGAAGCGTTGTCGGCCCTCGACAATGTGCCAAGCGTGATGCCGATCCTCAATGCGCTCGACGAATTGCCCGCAGGTGACATCCAAAAATCACTCGTTCGATTGTCGGCTGGAAAAAGCGGTCGCGAATTGGCTGAAGCCATAACGACGCATGGAGGAACTGCACTTCGAAGTGAACTGAAACACCCAGGCGTTGGTCTGGTGCTGGTTCGTTCACTCGGTGACGATGGCGCCGAACTCGCCACGCGACTGACAAGTGATCAAGCTCTCACAGTGGCACGTCACGCTGACGAACTCGCTGCCCTGCCCAGTCCACAGCGACAAGGTGTGCTCTCGCTGTTCTATTCCGATACCGAGCGTATGGTTGGGTTCTTGGGGCGTTTTGTTCAAGCGAACCCAGGCAAGACACTGTTTACTGCTGCGACAACAACCGTCATTCTTGCTGAGCCCGAGAGGATTTTGGGCGGTGATGAGATTGTCTATGACGCCGAAGGGAATCCGATTGTTGTGACCAAGTCTGGAATTCTCGGGCGATCAATTGACGTCACCGGCGGTGTCGCGGAGCACGTGTCGGAGCGTTACATTCGGCCGATGTTCTTTGCCGTTGCAGCGTTCTTGGGACTGTTCTTTGGTATGTATGCGATGACAAAGATTTGGCACACGCATCGTCGTGAGCAGCTCAAAACGAGCCAGATGCTCAGCGACGACAAGCCGATCATTGATTCGCATGCAACAAAGCTGTAACCAGTCGCGTTAGTCCTTGCCGGGGGCGCTTCCCCACCAAGTCGCGTCAGGGGACCAGTTCACGTCGAGCATCGCAGCATGATTTTTTTCGAGTGCTTGCTTCAGCGTCGTGTGCGCTCGCTCCCACTTCTGTGCCGTCCGCTGCGGATCGTAACGTGGGTCCGGCTGCGGGTACTTGGCTTCGACGCTTTCGAGCCATTCGTGAAGTTGCTCATACAAGACTCGCACGCGATCGGGATGTTGACCTGCTAGATCCATCTGTTCGCTCGGATCGTTCTTGAGGTTGTAAAGCTCGTTTCGTCCGTCTTCGTAGTAGTGAATCAGTTTTTCGTCACCAACGCGGATGATCGAACTCGGTTCACCGCCCTGGTTGTCATAATGCGGATAGTGCCAATGCAGCGGTCGGGCGGCGATGGACTCGCCTTTTAGAAGTGGCACAAGGCTCTCACCATCGCGATGGTTCTCTGGGCGAAGTTCTAAGCCACACAGTTCGAGGATTGTGGGGTAGAAGTCGGCGCCTGTCACTGGTGTGTCACAGGTGATTCCACCACCAAGTTTTGGATAGCGAATATAGAAAGGCTCACGAATCCCGCCTTCCCACTGACGTCCTTTGCCACCTCTCAGCGGAAGATTGCATGTCGCGAACGCGTCACCCGACGACACACCGCCATTGTCGCTCGTGAAGATGACGACCGTTGATTCGCGAATGCCCTTGTCGTCGATCGCCGCGAGCACTTCGCCCACTGCCGCGTCCATGGTCTCGATCATGCCAGCGTAAACGGGATGGTCTTGAACTTGGCGAACTGGCAACGTGCGGTCGACTTTGAAACGTTCAGCATCGGGACCCAGCTTGGGTGCGAGGTCACGATACTTGGCCCAAAGCTCTTTTGTCGTCTGGACCGGTGCGTGCACACTGTAGAACGACAACATGGCAAAGAATGGCTTTTCACCTGATTCACGAATGAACTTGCTCGTCTCCTTGCCCAGTCGCATCGGTAACGACTCGCCAGCCATGCCATCGGCGAGTTTCGGGTTTTTGAACGGCGAGAAGAATCCGCCAGGCGGTGAGCCCTTATCCAAGCCGCCAATGTTGATGTCGTAACCATGGTCCGTTGGCAATGAGCCTTCGCCGCCCAAGTGCCATTTACCGGCGAAGAATGTCGCGTAGCCCGCTTCGCGAAGAGCCTCAGCAATCGTGACGTCGGCTGCTGGCAGCTCATGCCGATACTCTGCTGGCAGAAGCACATCGTCACGGTTCCATTTCATTCCTGAGGCCGCACCGATCCAATTCGTAATCCCATGTCGAGCCGGAAATTGGCCAAGTTGGATGCTTGCTCGTGAGGGACTGCAAACACAGCACGTGGCGTAGCCTTGCGTGAAACGGACGCCGTCATTTGCCAAGCGATCGATATTGGGACTTTGGTAAAACGAGCTGCCCTCAACCGACAAATCATGCAGTCCCATGTCATCGATCAAAATCAAAACCACGTTGGGTCGATTCGTCGACTCAGCCCGAAGTGACGGCACATCCAGAGCTTGCATTGAGAGTGCTGCAACCGTCGGAAGAGCGAATATTGAAATACGGTGAAGTAAATATTGTGGAACTGTTCGATGAAAATCGGACGCTCTAAAGACACACCTCGACTTAGCAAAGAACTGAATCATTTTACATCGCTCTGTATTAGACGGCGGATGCCACGCAGACGATCGAGCGATGGCATTCGTTTCGATTGCGCGGCCCACCACTGTCGCTGGCAAAGTCTGCGCATAAAAAAATAAGGGCCCACGGTAGGCAAACCGTATGTCGATTCATTGACGGCAAAAAACCGAAATCGACTCCCGACCACAGTGTCTTCTCTCGCAAATCTCAAGTCAATTCCCAGCTGCAAGCGAGCTCACCCAGAAAGCTCAAATCGCCAGCAGCATCTTCCTACATGGCATTGGAAACAAACAGACGGATGGCAATTTGTGCCTTCGATCACCAGAAAACGCAAAGCCGTCGCAAATCGCTCCAGCGACCGGATTTACGGCAATCGTATGAACCGCCTCTTTGTTCGAAGTGCACGCGGCCACGACCTCCAACCGAAGAAGCGTGGTCGGCCTCTGACGCGCAAAAGACCAATGGAAAACGGCGGCCTATCGGCTACCACCGTTTGTCCGTGCCTGTCCCCTTTTGACGTGCCATGCCGTTCTCCGCCGGGCGGCATCGTGCCACCGGGCTAGTTCAATCGGCGGCCATCCAGGCCGCCGTACCTAACGGCGACCATGCTCTCTGGTGTGCGCGGTCCACTCTCACGTTGCTGCGCAACGTGTCGCCCCTCGCTTCGCTCGTGGGACTCGCCTCACGACTCGAAGTGTGCGCGGTTACGGCCTCCAGCCGAAGAAGTGTGGCGGACATAGTGTCCGCCAAAGACAAACGGCAGCCTATCGGCTACCGTTTTCTTCACTTTCAGTCGAGGAAAAGTTCGTCGATTGCAAAAAGCTCGGTCAAAAACTCGTCAAGATAAAAATCGAGTGACACAGGAATGCGGCGTCCCGTTTCGTGATCAAAGTAATGTGAATCACCGGTTTCAGACACAGTCAGCCGGGCGCCATTCGCATAGACTAAAACTACCCAACCAAGATCAGTTGCTTGAAGGGGACGTAGCAGCCTTGGTGAGTAGGGGTTGCCGCTAATAATCCCTCCAATTGACTGGAAAATGGACTTGATTCGAGTCGGTGCCCACTGGAGTGTGCCGCTCAGTTCAGGGAGCCTTACTCGTACTTCGTGCTTTAACTTAATGTCAGATAGTCCAAACCACACAATTGGTGATGAAAGGAAATCTTCGATATAAACACGAAATGGCTGGCCTTCATCAAAGAAGTTGCAGGCCTTGGTGGCTGATACTTCACCGGTCATTTTCAGTGCGCGGATAATGGCATTGCTTCCTTCGCAATAGGCATCTCGCTCCGCATCAGAAAATCGCTTGGCTACTTCTGGCGGCAGTTCGTTGAACTTGTAACGCCAAGCTTCTACTTCGATAGAACTCGAGATACTCATAGAAGGTAGCTGTCTATTCTTTTGAAATGGTGGTGCGTGATTTTCGGTGATTGGGAATTAGTCTGGCATGGATATCGATGAACTCATGCCCAATGCAGCCGTTCGAAAGTCAGGTGGATGCCATTTTCGCTCAGTAGAAGCGAATCGAGCAACGTGAAGTTCAACTAAAGAGTAAGAATCTTACCGGGACAGAGCGAATGGGGCGGGGTCGAATTGAGCATTTTGATGAGGCGTTTTGCCTTAGCGTTTGCGTGGTCTACCCGCCGGACGGAGCGTGTGCCAAGGTCAGTAAGGCTCGGTAATCTCTCCGGACAATCCTCGGCTCCCGACACCGTTCCCGTCCAGTTGTCGTGTGTTCGTGCCATCACTCACGCTGCTGCTTATTTCGCCTCTCGCTGTCGACCGAAATGGAAATGCTGATCTAAGCCTTGAAGGTCCAGTTCAGGTCTCTGTTCAGGATCAACGCTAACTAGATTCCACGTGGTCCACCGACGCGTGAACCGGCGGCACTGAACCCAGAAATTTAAGATGTAAGATCTTGCGAGTTGTTGTCTCTTGCCAATGCACCTACTATGAAACTTCTTCGAGGAGTAATGCAAAATGGACCAACAGAACACTTCTTTGTGGAAAATTCTAACTGGACTGTTTGTACTTGGCATTGCTATCACGGCATTGTTCGGGGGAGTTTCGTCTCCTGGTCAAGCAGTTATTGATTCCAAACCAGAAACCTTAGCGGGGACTAACGTGACGACTGAAAAAGCGATTTTGGCGGGTGGGTGCTTCTGGGGAATGGAAGATCTGTTCCGCAAGCAACCAGGCGTTGTTTCGACTCGCGTCGGATACACCGGCGGTGACGTGGAGAATGCCACCTATCGCAATCACGGTACGCATGCCGAAGCGATCGAAGTCGTTTATGATCCGAGTAAGACTGACTTCCGTAAACTGATTGAGTTCTTCTTCCAAATCCACGACCCAACCACAGTCAATCGTCAAGGTAATGACCGTGGGACGTCGTATCGCTCAGCGATCTATTACACTAGCGACGAACAAAAGCGAGTTGCTTTGGACGCGATTGAGGATGTGAACGCATCCGGTTTATGGCCCGGCAAAGTTGTGACGGAAGTCGAGCCCGCGAGCAGCTTTTGGGAAGCTGAACCAGAGCATCAAGACTACCTCGTGCGAAACCCAGGCGGTTACACCTGCCACTTTCCTCGTAAGGACTGGGTTTTACCTAAACGAGCAAAGACGAGTGAATAACGGGTGTCGAATCAACGGTTCAAATTCAAGGCGAGCGCAGTTGAATCTGGTGCGTGCAAGCACGGCACCCTACGTTTCGCAGCTTGAGAAAACGATTTTTCCTCGGCGAACCTGAGGAAATCTTGCGAAATTGGAGATTCTTCTCAGTTGACACATCGTTTATCACAGATAATTAAAGCAGCTGGCCTGCGTTTGTCTGGAATTCGTTTTCGCGGGCAGGTAGTGAGTCAGCTGTGTGCACGACGATTGAGAAGCCGAACATGTACGTGACCAAACAAATTACCCGCCGAATCTTGATGCTTGCAGGCTTGGTCGTTCTTGCGACGGTCGGGTGTTCACGGCCCCAGGAGCAATTCCAAGTCGACTCGGTTGAACTCGATTCTCGACTTAAGCAAGAAGGCACGGTGCTTGTGAAATTTGGTGCAACGTGGTGTGGGCCGTGTCGGCAACTCGATTCTGAGCTTGAGGAGCTAGCACCGCTGGCGAAAGGCAAAGCCGAAATCGTGATGATCGACATTGACGATGAACCGGGGTTGGCTCGTCGCTACGAAATCAGTTCGATTCCGCGGTTGATGCTGTTCCAAGATGGAAAAAAGGTTCACGACTCGGTTGGCTTCGTGAGAGCCGACGAGATGATGAGTTGGATCAAGAATGCCGCTCCGACGTACGGCAACGTGGTCGCGAATCCGTACGTCGAATAGTTTTCGATGAGCTTGTTGGACGTTACGACGCCAGTTGTCGTTTGATGAGTTCAACTAGCTCGCCAGGTGCATCGTGCGTGTAGGACACATCGGCCGACTCTTTGGTGGCGAGCGTTTTCACTTGGCACTGACCAGCGGACCATTCGTTCTCGCCAGCGATGATGGCAATGGCGAAACCATGGGCGTCGGCGTACTTCAGTTGCTGCCCGAGTTTCTTCGCGTCGGGATAGACTTCGACGGCGATACCTGCTTCTCGAAGTCGCGTTGCCATTTTCAGGTAGTCATTGCGACGAGACTCGTCAAACAGTGCAATGAACACGGGCGCTGGCGTCGAGGCTTGCGGCAATAGGTTCAGTTGCTCCATCGCGGCCAGCAATCGATCCAGCCCGAGTGAAGCACCGATGCCCGGTAAATGCTGTTTCGTGTACAGGCCCGCCAAGTTGTCGTAGCGTCCGCCGCTGCAAATGCTGCCGATGCCTGGCAGATCGTCCAGCGTCGTTTCGAAGATGACGCCCGTGTAGTAGTCCAACCCGCGAGCGATCGATGGATCGAGTTGGATGCGATCGGGTGAAACACCCGCGGCCACGGCGCCTGAGTGAATCTCGGCGAGTCGAGTCACAGCGGCGTTACCGTCATCGGTGTCACCGACCAAGTCACCAAGCTTGGTGAGAATCTCGCTTGAGGTTCCGGTACAGTCGGCAAGTTGGAGCACGGTTTGTGCTTGTGCGGGATCAATTTCGGCGGCGCGGCACATTTCGTCGATCGTTGCATCGCGACCGATCTTTGCAAGTTTGTCGAGGCTGCGCAAGATCGGGACGGTCTTTTCCGCCAAACCGAGTTTCGTCATCAGCGACGTAAGAATGCCACGATTGTTAATCGCGATCGTGAACCGATCAAAGCCGATCGCTCGGAGCAGTGTGTCGATCACGACGACGGCTTCGATGTCGGCCATCACGGATTCAGTGCCGATGGTGTCAAAGTCGCACTGAACGAATTCGCGATATCGGCCGGCTTGGGGAGCTTCGCCTCGCCATACCGGGGCGATGTGATAGCGTTTGAAAGGTGTTCCGAGAGTCGGGATGTGCTGGGCGGCGAAACGTGCGAGTGGCACGGTTAGGTCGAAACGCATGGCAACGTCGCGACCGCCAGCGTCTTGGAAGCGATAGATTTGACGATCCGTTTCGTCGCTGCCTTTGCCTGTGAGGATCTCGAGGTACTCAAGGGCTGGCGTATCGATCGGCGCGAACCCGAACGAGCGGAAGACCTCTCGCGCGGTTTGCATGATGCCTTCGCGAGGAATCATGATCGAGGGCAAATAGTCTCGAAACCCTTTGAGCGTACGAGGCTGGATCAGCGCCATTAAATGTTCCTAAAACGATCAGCAGATGAAATGGGATTGAAAGGCCCGATTTTTCCAGTTCGGGATTCTGCTGCGTGACCTAGGAAACCATCGGCAACCCAGTCGGGCGTCGGCTACGAATTGCTTCTCGTGCTGATGCGTTGGGTGGCGGGAATTGGGGCCCGTAAAGAGCATCGGCGTATTCATCAATTTGCTCCGGGGTCTCGAAGTACTTGTCGTAACACCAGTCGTCTTCGAATTCGCAAGCTTCTGTCGTGTATTCGCGACAGATCTGGGGTCGAGTTTCGTAAATTCCACAGCGATAGTCGCTTTGCAGGTGCTTACAGGCCGTGTGGACAAGCAGGTACCAGGTGTCATCGTCGACAAAGATGCTGGCTCGATCGTGCAACAAATACCAACGGATAAAGTCAAAATCTTTGCGGCTTGCGGGCTCGTCGATCGGCAGTGCAAAGTAACGACAGCACTTGGCAACGCAATGTTCACAAAGATTCGCGGCTTTGGGATGATCAGCCCTGCGTCGCTTGACGGGAGCGGTGGCGGTCGACATGTTTCGGCTCTCGCTGGTTGTGTCCACTGTTTTCGGGGCAATTCCCCAAAGCCTAGCAAAGCGCCCAGAATAGCAAAATGCCCCGGTTTGGAAGCATTCTTGCCGCGGTGGTCGCGATGCACGTAAGCTCGACTCAAATACTTACGCAATCACGACACTCCACACCCATTTTACGCCCAGCACCCATTACGCCCCAGCAGAACCTATGGAAGTCGTCATCACCGCAGTGGGGCCCGATAACGTCGGGCTGGCGGATCCGATCATTCACCACGTCACTGGTCGCGGGGCTCGGATTGCCGAGATCCAAATGTATGACCACGACGAGGAACAGCTCTTTGCGATGCTGTGTCGGCTCGATATCGACGCCGCTGAGTACCCGAAGCTTCAAGACGCGATGCGGCAAATTGGCGAACACACGGGTTTGGCGATCCGCGTTTGGAGCCCAGAAGCCCACGCACCCAAACCGCGAATCGCACTCTGCGGCACCTTCGTCGAGCACACGCCCAAGGCGATCCTCGATGCGGTGAAGTCGGGCACGATCGGCGCCGAAGTCGCTGTCCTGATCTCGAATCGTCGCAAGTTACAAAAGTTAGCGGAGAGTTACGGCGTTCCGTTTCGCAATATTGGCGACGAGACCGGCAAAGTCGACGACGCAGATATGGTCGCGTTGTTGGACGAGTTTGACGTCGACTATGTGATTCTCGCACGTTACATGCGGGTGCTTTCCGCGAATACGTGTTGGCAGTTCGCTGGCGGCCGCATCATCAACTTGCATCACGGGTTGCTTCCCGGATTCCCCGGTTTCCGGCCATACCAAGACGCTTACACCGCGAGAATGTTGACTTACGGCGCGACGTGCCACTTCATCATCCCCGAGCTGGACGCGGGCAACCAAACGATCAACCAGCGAACGTTTTCAGTCAATCCAGGAACTCCGCTGGACGAGATCATTCGAATTGGCGAAAGCACCAACGAGCCAGCCTGTCTTGCCGAGGGTGTCCGACGCGTCGTGGACCGCGAAGTTCACCTGCATTTCCATCGCGTCGCAGTGCGAAAGCCGTTGATAGCAAAAACGACTTAGATTCGTCTTGAAACTGGTTCCGGATCAGCGTTATAGACATTCGTTGCAGGTTTACTGGATCGCGATGCGTTGGTTTCCGAAAGGATTCGGATGACAATTCAATTGAAACAACTCGCCGAAATGGTCTCCGGTCGTTTGATCGGAGATGGCGATATCGAGTGCCACGGCGCAAACCCGCTCCAAGATGCGGAGTCGGGCGAGATCACGATGATCGACGACGTTCGCCGAGGGGAGTTCGTTGGGCAATCGCAAGCTTTGGCGGTGGTCACGCCGTCTGAATTGACCGATTGTGCGTTACCACAGATCGTTGTCGAATCACCGCACGCCGCCTTTTCCGTCATCGTTCACCATTTTCGGCCCACGATCGACGCTGCGATGTTGCCAACAGGTGTCCATTCTTCGGCCAAGATTGGTGCCACGACGGCGATTCACCCGTCCGTTGTCGTTGGTGCCGACGTTGTCATCGGCGAAGGTTGCCGCTTGATGCCTGGTGTGGTCGTCATGCCACGTTGTGTGATCGGTGATGGTTGTGTGCTGTATCCGAACGTAACCATTTATGAGTACACGCGAATTGCCAGCCGTGTCGTGATTCACTCCGGAAGTGTGATTGGTGCTAACGGGTTTGGATATCGCCAACAAGCGGGTCGTCATGTCCCCACGGCACAACTCGGCTACGTTCGCATCGACAACGACGTTGAGATCGGAGCGTGTGTCACGATCGATCGTGGAACGTATGGTGCGACATGCATCGGAGAAGGCACCAAGATCGACAATCAAGTCATGATCGCACATAACTGTCGCATTGGCCGACACAACCTATTGTGCAGCCAAGTCGGAATCGCGGGTAGTTGTACGACAGGAGACTATGTGGTTCTCGCGGGCCAAGTCGGACTCAAAGATCACATCAAGCTCGGCGACCATGCGATCGTTGGAGCACAAGCCGGCGTGATGGATGATTGCGAAGGCGGCCAAGTCTATTTGGGGTCACCAGCGACCAACCAACGCGAGCAGATGCAGATCATGGCGGTGCAACGTCGGTTGCCAGAAATGCGTCGTGAGCTGAAAGCATTCCGTCGCGAACTCGAAACGCTGCATCGTGAGTTTGATGCGAGCCGCCAAGTCGGTGGCCTGCATACTGATGTCGCAAATAGCCAGCGGGTTGCGTGAGTATGTTTCGTGGCTACCAGCCATTCGGTCAACTGAGGCCTGTGTCAGCAAGTGGTGCTGCGCCGTTCGGGCTGCTTGCGGGTTGGGGACGCTTTCCCGTCGAAGTCGCACAGGCACTCGTTCGTGATGGTCACTCCGTGTGTTGTCTCGCGATCTCAGGTCACGCGAGTAAGGATTTAGAATCGATTTGTGACGACGTTCACTGGCTCGGTGTCGGCAAAATTGGCGGCCACTTGAAGTACTTTCGACGCTCGGGCTGTAATCAAGTCACGATGGCCGGCAAGTTGTTCAAAGCCGATATTCTTTACAGCCGTTCGCATTGGATTCGACATTTTCCAGATTGGACATGTTTGCGGACGTTGGGGCCGCACCTGTTTGGACGCAATCGCGATGCACGTGATGACAGCATGCTTCTCTCGATCACCGAGGCCTATCAGCGTGTGGGCCTGGAGATTTGTCCTGCGACTGACTTTGCACCGGAGTTACTTGTGAAGAGTGGTCTATTGACGGGCACCGCGCCCAAAGAAAACTTGCGAAGTGATATCGAAGTCGGTTGGCAAGTTGCCAAGCAAATGGGTGCGCTCGATATCGGACAAGCCATCACGATCAAGGACGGCGTCGTGATCGCCGTCGAAGCCATTGAAGGAACGGACGCGTGCATTGAGCGCACGGGCCAGCTTTGCAAACGCGGCGGATGGACGCTCGTTAAAGTCAGTAAGCCACAACAAGACATGCGGTTTGACGTTCCCACGGTGGGGCCGCAAACGATCGAGAAAGTGCGAGCCGCCGGCGGCGCAGCGATCGCTATCGAAGCGGGCATGACCATTATGGTCGAGCAAGAGCGAACTCTCCGAGAAGCGGACAAAGCTGGGATCACGATCATGGCAATGAGCGACCCGGCAACGGAAGAACTCAAGGCGCCGCAAGCGTTACGGCGAGCTGGCTAGCTGTGGCAACTTAGTTTTGCAAACTGCGAAACGTAGGGTGCCGTGCTTGCACGCACCAGAATTCAGTAAGAGGTGCGTGCAAGCACAGCACCCTACGAGGAGACAAGGGCCCCAAGTTGAAAAAGTGAGTTGCCCTGCTGTGGCAAGCACCGTGGCTTGCAGATCGAGCGGCCTGTGCGCGACAATGAGGCTTTCCCCAAAAGGTCGACTCTCGTGCAAACTGCCTTCACGCTTTCGCCGGCCAAGCTGAATCTCTTTCTTGAGCTGTTGGCCAAACGAGCCGACGGGTATCACGAGCTGGAAACTGTCATGGTGCCAGTCAACTGGTTCGATTCGCTGGTGCTGACACGCACGTCGCGTCCGGGAGTCGAGTTGTCGCTCGAGTGGTTGCCGTCACGCACGGTGCTTGCCAAGCGTCTTGATGTCTTTGGAGATGATGAGGCTGAGGCGGGATTGCTGGGGATCCCAACCGATCATCGAAATCTCGTCTGCAAAGCACTCAGCGGTTTTCTGGATGTAATGCAACTCGAAGGCGGATTCGATTGTGAATTGCTCAAGCAAATTCCCGCGGGTGCGGGGATGGGTGGAGCAAGCGGCAACGCGGCATCGGCGCTCATCGCGGCTGCCGAGCTGTGTGGCGCAGACGTTGCTGATCCGAAAATAATGAAGCTCGCGGCGGACTTGGGCAGCGATGTGCCATTCTTCATGGGACAGCATTCCTCGAATCAAGCGGAGCCTGCGAAAGCCAGTGGCTTTAGGGCAGCTAGGGGGCTTGGGCGAGGCGAAGAGATTGGAGAGTGCGGTGTTGGATTGGCGCTCCATTTAGTCGTCGTGTTTCCTGGGAGAATGCTTTCGACACCGCTGGTTTATCGACATTCGACAGTACCTGCGCAGCCTGAATCGGCGAAGGAGTTGGTGGAGTCGCTCGGTGGGAAGTGTGGTTCTGCGATGGTCAAGGGTGTGTTCAATCGGTTGTCAGAGCCTGCGATCAAAATTGAGCCAAAAGTAGAAAAAACGCTTCAACTTATGCAACACGTGGGGCTGAGAGGGTGTCAAATGACTGGTAGCGGTTCTGCTTGTTTTGGATTTGCTTTGTCAGCTCGTCATGTTCGTAGAATGAGGAACAAGTTGGCCGCACAGTTGCAGCCTGGGGCGTTTATTCGAGATTGTCGAATAATTCGAGTGCCATCAAAAATCGTTCTCCGGTAGAACAGTGTTCCTGGCACTTGTCGCGCTCGCCGGTTAGGGAGGGTCGGATCGTGGAGATTACTGAGATACGCATCAAGTTGATGGAAGATTCAGAGGACCGTTTACGGGCTTTCTGTTCAATCACCATCGACAACAGTTTCGTTGTTCGAGATTTGAAGATCATTGACGGCACGAGTGGACCATTCGTTGCCATGCCCAGCCGCAAGTTGGCTGGTCATTGCCAGCGTTGTGGTTACAAGAACCATTTACGTGCTGCGTTCTGCAATCATTGCGGTGCGAAGCAAACTGGGGGCAACGAATCATCGATGGATTCGCCTCAAAAGCTTTACGCCGACGTCGCTCACCCGATCAACAGTGAGTGTCGCGAGATGATTCAAAATGCAGTTCTCGAAGAGTTCTCGGCTGAACTTCAACGTTCGGCTCAGCCCGGTTATCGGTCTCGCTATGACGACGAGTTCGATGACGACGTGGAGGCGATCGCAACGTATCTTCGTGACGACGGTGCCATTGAGCCGAATCGGCCACACTTTACCGACGCCCCTGCTCCCGAGAAAGAAAAGACCGTCTCGGAGGACGATGGCTTTGGACAGGGAATCTTTTAGTCCCGAGGTTTTGACCAGCCTCGAGAGTGAACAGAACTCCTGGTTTGGTTATTATGGCTAGGGTACCGACAACCTAGCCAGACCCATCGAAGCCATGAACGATCCCCAAACGGTTCCGAGCGATCGAGTCGAATCGCGAGTGAATGCTCGAGTTAATTCTCCAGCGAATCGGATGCCGCAAATCAGTGTGGCGTTTTTGTTGGGCGTGACATTAATCTTCGCTGTGATGATGACGGCGGGCCTAGTGTATGGGCTTCGGGTCCCAGCGGTCCGAGAAGAATTCGGCTGGATGACTTCATCTCGTCCCGGCGAATCATCGCACTCCGCTCACCTGAAGTTCATCCTCTTTACGCTGACGAGCCCACTCGTATTGGCTGGCCTATTGTCAACGCTCATGGCAGTACTCAAGCGACTGTTCCGGCAAGGCTCGGCGTAATTTCAAGAACGCGATTCTCAGTAACCTCGGTGGCCACCTCGGCGACGGCCGGCGTTTCTGGCGTGGTCGGACAAGGCATTCGCAGCAGCATGCGCCATCGCATTAACCAGGATCTGGGTCATCGGGTGCCGTGCGACGGCAGCGATTTTGTCCATCGTCGATGGGCCCCATTGCTGAGCCCGCTGGATCTTCATCCAGACATCATCCATATCGCGTGCTCCTCGAACGCTCGCCAACTCGTCAACCAAGTCGAGCGATCCGACAAATTGGCATTGCGCCGAATCAAACTTCGACATCCGAAATTTTTGAATCAGTAAACCGAGCTGCTCAAGATAGGTTTGCATCGCATCGAGTTTTTGTCGACGCTCGCGAGCATCATGATCGATTTGATCCATCGATGACTCGATACCCAACAGTCGAGCGACGATCTGGTCATCCGTCAGTTCGCGAGTCGACGCGGCACGTGAACGCAAATCACTTGAGTCGATTCGCTCAAGCATTCCACGAAAGACTTGAATTGCTTCGTGGTAGTACGGGCCTCGTTTATCGCCCAGTTCCGTTAGCTGTGATTGCAGCGATTGTTGTTCGATACGAATGGAATCGATCTGGCTGACTTTCGCTTCACGCTGGTCAGTTAGATCCTTGGTTTGGGCGATGATGTCTTGCAGATTGAGTTGCGCCGCGACAGCATCTCGCTGTCGTTCCAATTCATCCAGAACCGTGTCCAACGCCGCTCGGTCTTCGGCGATGATTTGACGCATCTGAACGGGCGTCTGTTTCAAGAACATGTAACTCTGGTTCGCTTCGTTGTATTTGATGAAACGAGCCAACGAGCGATCCATCCGTCGTGTAAAGCCTTTTGACGTATACCGATCGCTGCCAAAGCCGCGGTCGTGCAAGTATCGAAATAGCGAGCTCTTATCGAACGCGGGCAGTTTGCGTGCGGAGTCTTGTTCGATCTCCTTCAAGTTTGCTTCAGCCCGCTCCAAAGCGATTTCGGCGATCGCGGCACGATCGGAAAGCTCGATGAACCGAGGGTCGTTCTTTAAACGTGATTCCACTTCCAAGGAAACACTTTGTTGTCGCTCCATCGCCTCATCGAGCTTGCTATTCAGGTCGAGGAGTTCCTGTTCAGCGGCCAGTCGGCGTGTGTCGCTTTTTCGAACGTCGTTGGTCAGACGACTCTCGTGCTCTTCTTTTCGCTGCAGCACGGCGGTGATGTCGTAGCGTACTTCCGCCCAAGTCGACTGGATCGCTTCGCGACTGAGTTCGGGCAAGTAGTGTTGAGCCAGCGTAACCAGGACATCACCGCGGTTGCCATCGAGCGATTCGCGATGCGTGTGTGCGAGCTGGATTTGGTTTCGTTCCAACTCCAATTGTGATTGGGCCGAGGAATACGCTTCCATCAAGTGTCGGTGCAACGTGGGACCGGAAATCGGCATTCTTGATTGACCTTAAAGTCCAGTTTCGAAAAAAGCAAAGCAAAGCTTCGTCTGTGGCCAAAGTGACTACGCAAATAGGAACCAAACGGCACTAGCCAAAACGGCTGTTGCGGCTGCTCCCGCCATGATCCGGTTTCGCCAAACCCAACAGTGGGCCATGAAGCTGCTCAGCCCTGGAGCTGGGTCCGAGTAAGTGTGCAGCCGTGACAGGTATTGCTCAATGGCGGCATCGATTTCCGCACCAGTCACTTTGTCGCCAGAGAGTTTCGCGGTGCGAAGCAGTTTTTCCCGTAATTGTGAGCGAACATCGTCGCCCCGAAACATGACTTCGGCCGTTTCTCGTTTATCGCGAATTTCGCGAGCGACATCCATCACCCGGAGGGTTTCCTCGATCGTCAGATCCTGGCCGGGAAGCCGAATATCGCGGGCGGTCTGGGTGGCGTTGGCTAGTGGCATGGCGGGCTCGTCCGATTCATCGAAAATTCAAATCTCCAGTATTCTAGGCTGAATTTGCGATTTGCCGAGGCGCCAGTCCATTATGCCAAACGCTCTTCCGGTGCGATTGCGTATGGGATGATTGCAGCAAATCTCGCAAAGCGCTACGCTTGTGCATGTATCGACGTATACAATCGACCAAGTCGTATTCATGACCACACTCTGGAGACTCGTTGCCGATGTCCGAGCAAGCCCAAGCTTCTGCCCCGCAACCCAATAAGCAAGCCACTAGCACCACGATCAGTTCTGATCGCGACATGACGTCGATGCGAAAGTATCTCGATCGAGCGCTCGACACTCTCAAGAAGTTCGGTGCGAACAATACGAACACCGCGCCTCAAGAATTGATCAGCTTGCTTGAGAGTGTTCGTCACATCGACGAAGCGAAAGTGATTGCGATCGCTGAGGTGATCAAGCACATGAGTTCGTTCAACGCTCTTGTGCGAGAGAACGTGGAACAGATCCAGATCGGCAACCGCTACATGGACATTACTCAAATGTTCGACTCGGTGCGCGAAGACAGCAAGCGGCTGATCGCACAGCTCGATGACGGTAAAATCAGCGGTACGGAGAAGATGTCGAATTGGTGGATGAAGATGCGTCGTGGTACGCCGTCGGATCGCTTCGAGAAGATCGTCGAAGTTTACTCCGATGTCGCCAAGGACACGAAGGAAGCGCTTCAGCGAGAAGAAGCGATCATGGAAGGCTATATCGACTTCCGCTTCGCGCTCAAGGAAGCTGAAGTGCTTGCTCGAGAACTGCTCGACACACACGCGCCGATCCTTGAGGCAGCGAAGGAAGGTCTGGGTTCGGCTCAGGCGGCGCTGGATAACTTCACGGGCACGGACGAAGGCGGAAAGAGCCAGTTGGAACTGCGTCGTGACGAAGCTCGCCAGAAATACGAAGACGAAGACGAAACGTATCAATTGCTCAAGGACATCGCTGAGAACCTAGAGATTGGTTATGACGTCGGCGAAACATTGGTCAGCAAGCTCAAGCAAACTCACGACGTGAAGGAACGTGTTTTCCGACGCGCCGTGACATTCTTCACTACCAACGAACACGTCTTCACGATCCTCGGCACCGTGTACACAAGCCAGCATGGTTTGCACGAAGTGACCCAGGCGACTGAGGCGATGAAAGACGGCGTGAATAAGGGCCTCGAAGACATTGCGACTCTCGGACGCGAACTCGAGCGTGCGGCGCTCAAAGCCGGCTACGGAAGCACGATTAATCCAGAGAGCGTTCAAAAGCTCGTGGACTCCATCAGCGGTTTCCAGATCGAGTCCTTGGAATTGATCGCCGAGCTTCGTCGTGAAAGCGAAGAAAGCACGAGAGCAATTCGCAAGAGCGTCGAAGAGGGTAAGAAGAAGTACCAAGATACGCTCGCCCGCCATGCTCGTGGCGAAAAACTGGGCGCGTAAGTCACTCGTGTCAAAGCATCCTGTTCGTCGGCGGATTCGTTCGCCCGACGGACAGGTGGACTTGGCAATGCTACCCCCGCGAGACCCAAGAAGTTTTGGGGCTTCTGCCTAGCGAGCTGGTATCTAGCGAACTGGCATTTAGCTTGCTGAGCCTATTTACGATTGGCCATTTGGTTCGTGACGGCTTCGATTGGGATTGGGATCCCACGAAGCTTGCCTTCGAGAACCAGGTTACCATTGACGACGCCTTGGAACCCAGCAACGATCATTCGGCCTCGACGTGCTTTTTCGAGCAGCACCATAAGGATGAGCCTGTCGCCTGGCGTCACGACACCGCGAAAGCGTACTTCATCGACTCCGCCGAAACCGACCATTGCGGCACCAAGCAGGTCGTGCTTTTGCGTAAAGTAGCTGGAGAGCTGTGCCACAGCTTCGAGCATGATGACACCCGGCATGAGCGGCATTCCGGGCATGTGTCCACGGACCCAGAACTCATCCTGGGTAATGTCTTTGTAGGCAGCACAAGCGTTTCGCTCGATGTCCTCATACAAGATGGCAGTAAGCTGCTCCATCTCGAATCGCTGAGGATTGAGCGCCCGAATCGCTTCGATATCAGCAATCGGGCGATCAAAGTCCAGAAGAGCTGGATCGATGATGAATGGGCTTTTCATCAAATCAGGACCGTCTTTGCGTAAATTCTTAGGTCTTGATCTTACGACGTTTAGCCTTGCGGGCCTTGGCATTTGACGGCCGGCTGCCGTGGTTCGCTTTTTTCAGTTTGCGGTGCGGTTTCGCCATGATATCTGGTGAAGTTTGGAGGTGATGGATTCAATAGAACTTGGGAAAATAGCAGGTTTTGCCCGGCAACGGTAGCCTTAGCGGTCGCTACCTCCAGAAATGGCCGGTTTCGTTCTGAATTGGCGAGTTTTGGCCGCCGTAGTAATACGGCTCTGGAGCCGCTGTGGCTGGAGCGTTTTCTCGCATATCTGTTGATATTTCAGTCGAAACCGATTGGGCGGAATAGCCTTGCCGAGTGAAATCGGCTCCCGAGAATGACTGCTCGGGCTGGGGCTGGGCCGCGGAGTAGTAACCGCTTCTTTTCACCGATGGTGGCGCCGAAGTCGTCAGCGGGGCCCGCGTCGATGGGTCTCGTTCGGGAACCGGTGTGGCAAGCAGCTCGCGAGTTGCGGAGGCTTGAGCGACACTCGTGGCTGAAACGATTGGATTTTCTTGCGATCCACCCATTCGGCGACGAAGGTACCATCCAGCTTCGCCTGAACCGTTTGCGACGTTGGCATCGGCTAGCGAGTTTACAGAGGGTGTCGTCTGGGCTGGCAACGGATCGAAACTCGCAATCGAGGCCACAGCGGAGGTTGCTGGTGGAGTGTTGTTTGCCTTGACGAAACGGTCCACGGGGCCACTGCCAGCTGCGACCCATGCGAGCCAATAGTCTTGCAGTTCGGCCAATGAGTCGTAGCCGTATTGTTCGCGAACATTGTCAGTCCACGACGGACGCTGCATGTAGCCTTCGAGAAAATGAATGAAGGCTTGCGGGCCCTGTTGGTCGATCAGGAAGCGACAAACCGAGTAGCCTTGAGCATAAAGCGGCAACACATCGTCGGGATATTCGGTCAGCAGGAACATACGGTTCATTGCGATCCCCCGACGCGACGCCAAGAATTCTCGGAGCTTTAATTCGTGTTTGCTTCGTTCGGCGTCGTGTTCCACCGTCGTGCAGATGCCTTCATCGGCCCAACGCGGAAGCGGACGACCGAAGTGAGTTGCAAGCACCGTGTGCGTGACTTCGTGAGGAAGCACGCTATCAAGGATTCGCTCGGGTGTGCCGACGACTTCCATTTGGAAATCGCGTACCGGCGCACGGTTGTAAGTTGTGACGCCTTGCGCAGGTAAGTTACCGGCGATCACGCGGACTGGACATGGTGTTGGCCAGGGCGGAATCGGATTACCGAGCCAATGCACGGCCAAGTCTCGTCGGTAGGCTTCCGCGGCATCACCGACGGTCTGAGCAAGCTCAGCGGTCGGAGCCTGGATCAAGAAGTTTTGCGTGCGATAATTCGCGGCGTTTGCTAGCGAAGGCATGACGCTGATTGCGACTGCGACCGCGAGCAAATAGACGACGCGATGCAGTTGTTTGCCGGCTTCCATGCCGCGGGTACTCCTTGAGAAAGATCATCCGGTCCATCGGTGCGTCGGAGTTTAGAGAAAATGTCGCGCCAACCGAAAGGCGAATCTGGAAACCGCGAATCAGTCAGCCAGTGAGTCGTTGCGCTCTGCGAGCTCTGTGACAACTTTCGTTCGCAACACTCGCTAATACGGCACTCCCATCGCATTGCAAAGGAAATTCATTAGCGGACGAGCTGCTTTGATATCATCAATCAGCCGCTCCACAACGTCGTCGCCGACCCAATCCGCCTCGCTCCAAGGGGCAATGGCGATGAAGTCGATTCGGCGGAGATCTTCGATCATTGGATGGTCCGCTGGGAAATCTCGCGGCGAAGTCTTCAGTGATTCGCCGGCCAACTCATACCGCCCAGCGAACTTTTTATTGCGTTTTGCCTTGAGCCAGCTTTTCGGATCGCTATCGATCGCAGTTCGTATTGCCGCGAGCGACTGTCGCTCCGGTCGCCAGCATCCCGCACCAATGAACGACTCTTTCGGATCCAAGTGCAAGTAAAGCCCCGGTGCGTGGATATCGGCGCCGGCTTGGTGCTTCAGCGAGATCCCGACGTTGGTCTTGTAGGGCGTTTTGTCTTTTGCGAATCGCGTGTCTCGATAGATCCGAAGTACCGATCCGCCGCTTCGTTTCGGAACCGCTGCGAGCATCGGAGCGACTCGGGCCAGCGGTTTTTCCAGTTGCCGCACCAATTCCACTGCCGGATCCAACACATCGCTCTGGTAGCGTGTCTTGTTGTCGGCGAACCATTCGCGATTGTTGTTCTTGCAAAGCTCACGAACAAACTTAAACAGTGCCGGAGAAAGAGGTGATTTTGCCATTTCGGACTGGTTTCCATCGCGTCAACGAGATTTACAGAAGCGAGTCATCCTAACGAACTGGCAACAGCTTGGCGGCAGTGTGGACACGCCCGACAGGTGAGTCGAATTAGCAAGTCAAATTGGCACAGCGATATTTCGCCAGTCGCGATAATTGTGTTGCGGCGAATTGCGGTGTTTTGCTACAGACTCCGGTCGGAGATCCGCGGAGATTCTTATCGCGGCCAATTGCAAAACTCGCGTGAGACACATTGATGAAAAGTCCTCTTCGATTGGCGTTTGCGGACTTCTATCGATCATTCGATGTCAATCACAACTACTTCACCGGTTTGCTTCGTGAGCACTACGACGTCGAACTCGTCGATCGTGACGCTGACTTGACGATTTGCTCCGTTTACGGAACCGCCTCGGTCGAATGCACGGGCCGCAAGCTCTTGCTCATCATGGAAAACTTCCGGGCAAATTTGGATGCGTACGATGCCGTCATCAGCTTTGACAGCGTCGACGATCCGCGTCACTTCCACTTGCCGCTGTCGATGTTTGGCAATCCGATCGAGCGTCCAGCGGACTGGTCCGCCGAAAACGAACTTGCTCACAAAAGTCGATTCTGTAACTTCATTTTCTCTAATCCGTCGTGTGCCCCTCGGAATCGACTGTTGCAACGATTGCAACGTTACAAACGTGTCGACTGTGGCGGCCGATGCTTCAATAACGTCGGTGGAAGAGTGCCAAACAAGTACGAGTTCCAACGCAGTTGCAAGTTCTCAATCGCGTTTGAAAACTCGAGTCACCCAGGCTACCTAACCGAGAAACTCTCAGATGCGTTTCGGTCGGATACGATCCCGTTGTATTGGGGTGATCCACTCGCCAATAAGTTCTTCAATGCGGATGCGTTTTTGCATCAAGACAATTTTCGTGATGTTGATGCGTTGGTCGAACGAGTGATTGAGTTGGACCAAAACGACGAACTCTATTTGAAGATGCTTCGCCAGCCTGCCTATGTTGGCGGAGAAATGCCGAGCCAGTTTCGACGCGAGAATGTGCTGAAATTCTTCGTTGACACCATCGAGTCGGACCGTGCTCCGATTGCAACCACGCCTAATTATTCAAAAGCCGCCGCCGCTTACGTCCGGCAAGTGAATATCGACAAGTGGCGACGCCGAGTGAGCCGTTGGCGATATCGAACGGTCCACGCCGTCTTTGGTAGTGTGGCCGCCTAACTGGCCTGGAAACTACCGAGCTGCCCAGGGCGAAATCCACTGGGAAGAAATCCAAGGTGCGCTAATGACTCGCTTTACGCCTGAGCACGACTGCCGGTCGCGATTCGCATCAGAACCGTTTTGATAGTACGATGTGCCGATTCGTCCGCCGTCATCGACTCTCATTCGGATAGTGAATTGTTTCCACACGGTATCTTTCGAATCGCCGCAGTCTCTCCCAAAACTTCAGTCGCGAATCCTCGGGCGAACGCCGAGGCGTCGATCGAGTGCCTTCGTGCTGCCGGTGATGCTGATCTCGTTTTGTTCCCGGAACTGGGTTTGACTGGCTATACCTGTGGGGACCTGTTCGCAAGCGACTCGCTTCTTACCGCGGCACTTGATTCGCTCGAGATGATCGCGAGAGAGACTCGCGACAGCGAGACGATTGTTGTGGTTGGCTTGCCCATGCAAGTCGGCACGTCGTTGATGAACGTTGCGGCCCTCGTCGCTTGCGGCCGCGTTCGCGGTGTGGTGCCTAAGTCCTACCTGCCCACCTACCGCGAGTTCTATGAAGGCCGACATTTCCGCGCCGCGAGTGGTGCGGACCCTGCGTCCATCTTGATTCACGGGATTGAAACGCCTTTCGGTACCGACTTGCTCTTCCGTTGGGGCGACGCGACGATTGCGATTGAGATTTGCGAAGACCTTTGGACTCCGATCTCGCCATCGAGCTGGGCTGCAGCGGCTGGCGCCAACGTGCTGCTGAATTTATCCGCGAGTAACGAAACTGTCGGCAAGGCATCGTGGCGTCGAGATTTGGTACGCAGCCAATCTGGGCGTTGCATTGCCGCGTACGCGTATGCTTCAGCGGGCGCAGGCGAGTCGACATCGGATCTCGTTTTTGGAGCCCATTGCTTGATTGCTGAGAACGGAGTCATTCTCGATGAGTCGCGTCGCATTGGTGACGGTGAGTTTCCGATCCACTTTGATGATACCAGTGTCACCTGTGATATCGATTTACAACGTTTGGCCCATGATCGCCGGATTGTCGGCTCTTTCGACGACATCGATATGTCCCGACATCGAGACTACCGAACGATCGACCTTGGGCCGTTGTTTACGGTGGAACGCGTTCCACGCAGTGAACTAAGTCGTCGAATTGATGGCCACCCGTTTGTGCCCGACGAATCGGGAGAACTGGAGGCGAGATGCGCTGAGATTTTTGCGATTCAAACGGCTGGTTTGGTCAAGCGACTTTCCCGAATTTCAAAAACCAGTCCGCTTGCGATCGGCATCTCCGGAGGGCTCGATAGCACGCTCGCATTGCTCGTCGCTCTTCGCGCTTGCGAAGCGCTCGGCCGCGATGCAAGCTGGATTCACGGCATCACGATGCCAGGTTTCGGTACCACATCGCACACAAGAGATAGCGCCGACCAGCTCATCGCATTAACAGGTCTCACCGCCGAAACAATCGACATTCGTGCGTTATGTTTGGACACGTTCCGAGCGATCCATCACAGCCCATTGGGGATTTCGATTGATGAAAGCACGACCGTCGAGTCGCTACAAACGGCACTTCAAAACACGCCTGACGACGCATCGGATTTGAAGTTCGAAAATGTGCAAGCACGCATTCGAACGATGCTGCTGATGAGTCGCGGCTTTGTGCTCGGCACGGGCGACATGAGTGAACAGGCACTCGGATGGTCGACCTACAACGCCGACCACATGTCGATGTACAACGTCAACACATCCATTCCCAAGACACTGGTTCGCTTCCTCGTTCGCTTCGCCGCCGACCATTATTTTGACGGAAAGCTGCGAGAGGTATTGCACCGAATCGCCGACACGCCGATTTCACCCGAGTTGATGCCGCCCGCCCAAGACGGTTCGCTGCGTCAAAGCACCGAGGCGACAATTGGCGACTACGAACTTCACGACTTTTTCCTATATCACTTCGTCCGCTACGGCGCCAGCTTCGAAAAGATCTTGTATCTCGCTGAGCACGCAAATTTCTCGCGTGAGTACGCGCCCACGGAAATCGAAGCCACGCTACGGCGTTTCATGGATCGATTCTTCATCAATCAATTCAAACGCAACTGTGTCCCCGACGGTCCCAAAGTCGGCTCCGTGAGCCTATCCCCACGAGGCGACTGGCGAATGCCCAGCGACGCCGACGTCGACGCCTTCAAACCACCGAAGTCGTGATATGATTAATTGACGATACACTAATGAGTTGACTTGATTGGCGTTTGGGCGGATGCAGGGTGGTGGCGTCCGACGCGGTGCTAAGTCGGTTTTAACAAAATGAGTCGTGCGCATGCAAGAAACGACACACCAAAGCCCGTTATCGCTGCTGCGACGTATACGAAGGATCGTGTTTGCCTCATGGATATGTTTTTTGGCATGGAGTTGTCTGTACTATGCATTTTGGCGTTTTGATATCACGCTCCCATGCGGATGGTATGCCGCACTTTCATTGGTGAGCGTGATCGGTTTGGCTGTTTGGCTTGGGGGGCTCTGTTTCAATTTGTTCTGTTCGGCCGTTTCATGGCGCTGCCACATCGCTATCGTCGGATGGTTACTAATTGGCACGAGTCCTCTCGGATTCTTCGGTGCGAACATGCTGCATGGGGCGCTCACGTTTCGCGATCGGCGTCCGGAAGATCACGCGGTCTACCGTCGCGTCGCAAACGTTTGGCTATCGTCGTTTCTCCACGCAAATGCCCACGCTCGGCTTTGGATCTATCAAGGCAAAAATGCGGTGCTTGTCAATCAGCAAGAGACAGCTGCTTCGCAGAAGTTGCTTAGCGAGATGGACCAACACATCTTCAAAATGTGTGAATTGTTGGGCGCTATACCGCCGTCTCGCATCGCCTGGATGCGAGCGTCATTTTTTTCGTTCGACTCCATGGCAATTGGTCCATGGGCGGTGTCCAAATTTGACCAAGACTCAGCCGAGTTGACCTCGCTCGATCGGCACGAGGCGGCCCACGCTGTGATATTTGTGCTGAGTGGGCGAGACCAAGACCCACCACGCGTGCTGGTTGAAGGGTGGGCGGAGTCTCAGAGTAACGATCGCGACACCATGATTACGTCGCTCCATAACAATTCTAAAACTACTCGTTTTATCAAAATCAATGATCTGCTCCACGATCAATGGTATCGCGCCTCGCGAGATCAGGTTTACTCCTACGGTGGACCGTTCGTCACATACTTGCTCGAGCGTTTCGGTGGACCAAGGTTCTTGAGCTTCTACAAAGGTGTACGGAAAGAAACGTTTCGAGACGATGTACAAGGCATTCTGGACATTTCTTGGGATGATTTAGAACACGATTTCTGGAAGTGGTTGAAAGAAGAAGCCGAGCGAATCAACCAGTCAGCGGAGCGGCTTGAGGAGGCCGCCGACGCAAAGGCACCCACAAAGATTGAGTTCGCGAATGATGCGATTCATGAGAGTTGGGTGGCGCTGAAGACGCGTTACTCTCAAATGTCTTGGATAGATGATCGCTTGCCCGAGAACTTGCGTCTTTCCATGGCCCACAGCGTAACCGCGTCCATCGAAACAGAATCGGCTGAACACGAAGTTAGACTGTTGATTGAAAGAGGTGATTTCTATGCTCACTGTCGTTCAACCACAATCGAATTTCATAGCAACGACACTTATTTGGCGAGGGGCGATCAGTTCGTGCGCGTCCAGCAACATGACGCCGGTAAGCCATCGAGCATATCAGCCGGCATGTCGGAAAAGCCATTCATCATGCGCGAGATTTGTGATTACTTCGACGACGGGCTTGGCCGAAATACGTTGGATCCTGGACAGAGGGTCCCACTCCGCGATGGCACTCTTCCGAATTTGAAGCGTTTTCGCATCGAAGAGCTTTCACGGCCTGGCGACGGAGGACGTATTTGGCACATGCGAGCAAACGTTTGGTTCGCTTCCTTTATGAGCGAGGCCTCTGGTGAACCAAAGTTGCGAGATTATTGGCTTGACGAACAACACGATCTCGCATTGGTGAAACTGATTGAGCATTCCGAAACGGATTCGCCCAACACAACGCTAGTCGTTAACCTGCCGCAATCGAGCGGTGAGCTGTTTCCCTATGAAAGCGAATGGGCTTATGCTTCCGAAAGCAATGGCTTCACGTATCGCAGAAAATCGATCGTTCGTGAACTCACCGACCGCGAATCGGAAGATTTGAAACGTCTCGTCGAATCGAAGTCAAACGCCGCTAGGCATGTGTCGACATCTCGTTGGTATGACTATGTCCCAGCAGCAAGTATTGGTTTGCTCGTGCTTGGGATTGCTTCTGTGACGCTCACTCGCTTTGGCACATTGGCAACGAGTAGCAGATAGCATCGTCACCCTTCGGCCAAAGTTGACGGTTTTTTGTCGCTGGTCTTGATTAGCGTTGGGGCAATGCGAGTAGGTCGACGTGGCCGACGGTGAGGTTGAGTTCGCCGGATTCGACTTGGTGTTTTCGAGTCGCGAGCCAATCGTCGATGGGGATGTCTGTGTTCATGGTACAGATGCGTTTTGCGATGCTTTCGACCATGAAGGTGATCGTGCCTGCGTCCATTGGCTCGAGTCGCCAATCACTTGGTGATAGCGTGACTTGGTGTCCGGTGTGTTGTAGTTGCTCCGCAAGATATCTCGCAGCATAGGGGCCGAGTGCCGGGCCGAATCCTTTGTCGCTGCATTGGAACGAGACTAGTTGTTGGCGAATGGCTTCGTCATGAGAATCGACCGGATCCCATTCAAACCGGCCATCGCTACTTAATGCCGCAAGCAGTGGTTTGTCACGACAGAGGTTGGCAAGTTGGTCGAGCCAGTCCGCCGATGTCATGTCCAAGAAGGCGGACACGGTGAGCGCTGCGGAACAATCAGCCGTTAGCGATGACATTTGACTCGCGAGATCAAGTTGCATGAACGCGATGTTCGATTCCGGCAAGATGGACTTGGCTTTCGCAAGAGCGGCCGAATCATTGTCAACGCATAGCCATCGAGGATCCTTGCTAAACATTGGTCGCAGAAAACGGACATTGGATCCGGTACCGCAAGCCAAGTCGGCGACCGTTGAGTTGGGAGTTACTTGGCTCGCAAACTGTTTCGCGAGTTCAGCTGATCGCGACCGATGGTCTTGTCGTTCGCGCAGCGTGAGCCAGTCGACTTCTTTTGTGTTCATGCGTGTCTTCGACAGCCTCCGTGAATCGCATTCAGAAAAAACGCACTACAGCCCAACGTACTTGACGCCCAGTGCTTTGCTCCACTCGCGGTCAAAGCTGCAAAGACGCTGCGAGGGATCAGGATGGAGGGAGCGGCACAGCCCATTGAATCTGGCTACCATGGGCGTCAATACATCGCTCACCCAATCGTTCAGCCTTGAACGGGCGGACTCTCCCGAGATGACAATTCCGTTTGCGTGGTAACCAAAACTCGCTGCAGTTGCTTCGCTCGGATTGGCGAGTTCTTCGACGAACTCATCGCACCAACTATCGACCGCAACGCCGCTGGCACCAAGCGCAATCAAGCGAGCTGCGTCATCAGGCGTGGCATTTTCCGGTGCAATCCACAGGGGCAATCCCTTCTCGCCGATCTCGTCGACGAGCTTGCGAAGTCGAAGTGTTTGCTGTGCTAGTTTCAGCGGCGTGAGTGTTGCCTGGTCGAGTCGCACGATCACGCCATCCGGCATTCGTTGTCCGTCAGCTTGCTGCGCCAGGAAACGCTTTAGTTCTTCGGCGAGTCGAAATGGACCGAGGGAAATGAAGATCGCGGCACCGGGCGCGAGTGAGCGCAATTGGGACAATTTTGGTCCGAGGTGGTCAGGCGACTCGACGTCGGGTGGAAGTGTGGTGGCCGGAACCCAGCTGCCGCCGGCCACGGGTGATGCGTCAGTTGTCGCTTCCCAACGTTGGATTTGGGACTGGGAATAAACGTGTGCCCCCGTCGCATCACGGCACACGTTCAGCCGAACATCGACAATGCCACAATCATCAAAGTCTTCGGGTGACAATCCATATCGTTCAGGCCGATACGGAAGCATGCGTGGTGCACAGCCCGAGCCGTTTGAGGTAAAGAAATGGGATTGCGAGTCTGGCGCCGACACGTCACGGTGTAGCGCGGACACGGTGATTCCAACTCGTGCAACGGCGTCGGCTAGCGCATCGGCAGTTTCAACTGGTAGCAGGTGCCATGGCGGGTCGAACCAAAACAGTGGCGTAGCAAGCTCAAGCGGTGTGTTGTTACGCCGCGAGATTTTATGAGATGATTCGTGCGGTGCCAGACCAATCCAAGAGGTGTCGAGCGTCGGCGGCAGCAAGCATAGCGGAGCGAGTTTGTCGTTCATCGTGTTCTATCGTATTTTCGGCTAACGCCAATTCGGATTGATCTCGCCACGTTGCGACTCTTCGTTATGTAGCATGGCGATCGGCACGATACGACGAAATTCGGATGAGTCGCCGCGAATGGACGCATTGATTAAGAGCAAGCCAAGACGCAGTTGCTCGCGCTTTCGCAGCGGTGCTTCGGTGACACCAGGCGCCAAACTTGCTGCTTGCCCGCGGATGAATACAGTGACGTTGTTCATCGCGTCACCTAGGTTGTGCCCAGCGTCTCCGCCGATAACGATCATGCCACCGATCGCGCCCACGCCAGTTTCGTCGCCAACGTCGCCTCGGACAAAAATCCCTCCGCCTCGCATGGCTGCACCACATCGCGGGCCGGCTGAGCCATAGACGGCGAGCGTCCCACCGACCATCGCGGTTCCAACGCCGATCCCAGCATTTTGTCGTACACGGATCGAGCCGCTGCGCATGCCCTCGCCGACACCATGGCCGGTAGACCCAGACAGTCGAATGTCAGTCTTGGTGTTGTAAGCAAACGCGTAGTCGCCGAGGTCGCCATCGACATGCAGTGTAACCGTGTGGTTCATTCGCATGAATGCGTTGTGCTGGCCCGTGGCCCCCGATACGTGAACTTGAGGCCACGTTGCTTCAACGGGCACCGAGGGGATTTCATTGATCGAGTCGCGAACTTCCTGTTCGGACAAATCAGCCATCGACAAGTAATACTCAGCCGCTTCCGGCAAAGTCTTTTCGTGTCGATCGGCAGGAGGTTTGGGAGTCATCCTAAAATCGCTGGCCAGAAAGAGCGAGAACTATATGAAGTTGGCGAATCGTCAAAGATTCGCGAAGACATCGCGAACGATTGCCTCCATCTTAACCGCTGCAGCGCGTCCCGCGGTGAGGACTTCTTCATGATTTGCGACAACAAATTCGTCGGGGCGTGCCACGTTACTCACCATGGAAAGAGCGAGGACACGCATCCCAAGTTCACGAGCCGCTAAAACTTCTGGAACGGTACTCATGCCAACCACGTCGACACCAAGTTTCCTCATCATTCGGTACTCGGCGCGAGTTTCGTACGTCGGCCCAAGCGTGGCTAGATAGGTCCCAAAATACGCAGCAAAACCTTCCTTGAAGCTGCATTGGAGTGCGGCCTCAGCGAGCGATTCGTCATAGGTCTCGCCGCGACGCGATGGGACGTCACAATCGGGGCGATTTGCCCGCAGGAACGGGTAAGGTCCACGCATCCAGTCCAGTGAATCTTGGATGATGACAATGTCGCCGACACAGAGTTTTGGGTTCACTCCACCAGCTGCGTTGCTCGCAACCAACACGTCCGCACCCAGTTGCCGCATCACGCGGACAGGGAACGCAACGTCATCGTTCGAATGGCCTTCGTAGCGATGCAATCGTCCCGCCATCGCAACGACGGGCTGGCCAGCGAAGATGCCTGTGACCAATTCGCCTCGATGACCGCCCGCCGTCGATTTGGAGAAGCCGGGAATCTCAGCAAAGGGAATCGAGACGGCATTCTCAATTTTGTCGGCGAGTTGTCCGAGACCGCTGCCCAGGATCAATGCCGCCTTCGGGCGAACGTTGATCCGGGATTCGACAAGTGCGACTGCCGATTTCAAGGCGTCGCTTCGCAATTCGGCGTCGTGTGTCATCTCAGGCGACTCGATCTCAGGCAACTCGAACGTGTCCGGCTTCCGCGACAATGCCACGCACCAGCGTTCGCAGCTTCGGTTCGGCTGAGTTCGCAATCGCGATGATCTCCTCCACGTTGGCTGGCTTGAGCGCGTCCGGCAAACACATGTCCGTGATCACGCTCAGCCCAACGACTTTCAATCCGCAGTGAACTGCCACGATCGTTTCTGGCACCGTGCTCATGCCAACGACATCCGCACCAATCGTTCGCAAGAATCGATACTCCGCTCTTGTCTCCAAATTCGGGCCGGCGACGGCAACAAAAACGCCTTTATGTGCGTTGATTCCTTCTCGCCGCGCGATCGCGAGTGTCATGTCAACGAGTTGTTGGTTGTAGGGTTCGCACATATCGGGAAAGCGTGGCCCGAGACGGTCGTCGTTGATACCAATCAGCGGATTGTCGCCAAGCAAATTGATTTGGTCTTCGATCACCATGATGTCACCGGAGCGAAAATACGGATTCAATCCGCCACACGCATTACTGACGATAAGCAATTCGGCTCCGAGTTCCTTGAACACGCGGACTGGGAGTGTGATCTGTTTGAGCGGATAGCCTTCGTACATGTGGAAGCGGCCTTCCATTGCGACGACGGGCACTCCAGAGAGCTTTCCGCAAACCAAGCGACCACGATGACTCGTCGCTGTAGATTTCGGAAAATGTGGGATATCGCCGTACTCGATCGTCGCCTCGATTTCGATATCGCCTACGAGACCACCCAGTCCTGTGCCAAGAATGATGCCAGCTCGGGGGGCCGTCGGAAACTGTTTGCGAATGAACTCGCATGCGTCTTGGATTTTGTCATACAGATCGAGCATGTAAGCGTCTCCAGAAGGCTCGAGGTGGCGTTTCAATTGTTTCGCCTATGCTACGGTATTCAACGGGTCCCCGCGAAGGGCTAGCGAATCGGTTAATATCTTTCCCAGTACGGATGCTCTCTCGTTTCGCGCATCCATGTCGCGACTTCATTAAGTGTTTCGATTCATGTCCACGCCATCGCCCGAAATTTTCGAGAAACTCGCTTCGTTTTATTTAGGCCGCGAATACGATTTAGCTGGCCGCGAATTACTCGACAATCTGATGATGTACGACGCCAAGGACCTGTGCACCCACGCGATGTGTGTTGGGATGACGGGGAGCGGCAAAACGGGACTTTGTTTATCGCTTCTCGAAGAAGCCGCAATTGACGGTATTCCCGCGATTTGCCTCGACCCCAAGGGCGATTTGGGGAACTTGCTGCTGACGTTTCCTGAGTTAAAACCCTCGGACTTCAAGCCCTGGCTCGAGGAAGGCGAGGCGAAACGCAAAGGCATGGACCTCGACACGTTCGCAGAAAAAACGGCAGCGACCTGGAAGACCGGACTCGCCTCGTGGGGCCAAACTCCAGATCGTATCCAGAAATTTCGTGACTCAGTCGACATCTCGATCTACACACCAGGCAGCAATATCGGCTTACCGTTGACCGTGTTGAAAAGCTTCGACGCGCCGCCCCCTGAATTGCTCGATGACACCGATGCCATGCGAGAGCGAATCACGGGGGCTGCCTCAGGCTTGTTGACTCTGATGGGCATCGAGGCGGATCCATTGCTCTCGCGTGAACACATCCTGATTTCATCGATCCTCGATCATTGCTGGCGGCAAAACAAAAGCGTCACCATTGGCGATCTCATTCGCTTGATTCAATCTCCGCCGATCGATCGTGTGGGTGTGCTTGATCTGGAAACGTTTATGCCAGCAACGGACCGGGTCAAGATCGCGATGCAGCTCAACAACTTGCTTGCGTCACCCGCGTTCTCAAGTTGGCTGGATGGCGAGCCCCTGTCGATCAAAAAGTTGCTTTACACAGATACCGGAAAGCCGCGGCTGAGCATCCTCTCGATTGCGCACCTTTCCGACACCGAGCGAATGTTCTTCGTGACGATCTTGCTCAATGAACTGGTTGCTTGGATGCGAACACAAAGCGGCACCAGTTCGCTGAGAGCGATCTTCTATATGGACGAAGTCTTCGGCTACTTCCCGCCGAGCGCGATCCCACCGAGCAAGCCGCCGATGTTGACGCTGCTCAAACAAGCTCGCGCATTCGGTCTCGGGATTGCACTCGCGACACAGAACCCTGTCGACTTGGACTACAAGGGTCTCTCCAACATTGGCACTTGGTTCCTCGGTCGACTGCAGACAGAACGTGACAAAGCACGCGTGCTCGAAGGCCTCGAGGGGGCTGCTGTTCAATCAGGACAAAAGTTCGATCGAGGCGCGATGGAACGGATGCTCGCATCATTGGGCAATCGAGTCTTTTTGATGAACAACGTTCACGAGGACGCACCGACGGTGTTCCAAAGCCGCTGGGCGATGTCGTTTCTTGCTGGACCGTTGGCACGCGGTCAAATCACGAAGCTGATGGCTGGCCGTAAGGCGGCGGCACAAACCGCAACAACGAACCACGCGACAGAGACTGCGAAGACCGTCGTCGAGATCACGAAACCGTCTCGCCCCGTCACGCCCAGCGGGGTAAAAGAGGCGTTTGCGATGCCGACCAAACCGTCGCCGGACGGAGGTAAGTTTGTTTACCGCGTAGCGGTTTATACGGAAGCGTCCATGCACTTCGTTCGTGCTGGCGTCGGTCTGGATGTTTGGGTCGACGCAAAACGGATCGTGCGATGCGAAAGCGGAGTCTCCAAGGATTTCTGGGAAGACAGCTCGCCAGTCGATGAATGGCTCGAATTCGAAGATGAGCCGCGTGAAAACTTTGCTTTCGGCGATTTGCCGACGCCGCTGCGAAGTGCATCCAACTTCAAAGGTTACAAGAAGCAGTTTGGTGACTATCTCTACCGACATCATCCGATGCAACTCTATAAGAGCACGCTACTCAAGGACTACGCCCCGGCGGGTTGCGACGAAGTGGAAGCTCGACTGTATTTCGAAAACATTGCTCGCGAAGCACGCGACGCCGCAACGGACAAAATCCGCGATGCGTACGCCGCGAAGATGAAAGCGATCGATACGAAGCTGAGGGCTGCTGAAGCGAATCACGAGAAAGAAAAGAGCGAAGCACAGCAAGCCTGGCTCGCGCCGGCGATCTCGATTGCTGGGACATTACTCGGTGCTTTTGTCGGTCGTAAAACGACCAGCCGCTCGAGTGTCACGCGAATGGAGTCGGCGGTGCGTGACGCCAGTCGCGTTTCGAAACAACGTGAAGACGTTCGTCGCGCTGAGGAGACCATGATTGATCTTGCCAACGAGATGACGGAGTTGGATCTTGAACTCAAAGAAGAACTCGCCGAACTCGCCAAGCAATACGATGTCCAGTCGCTTGAGTTAGAAACGACAATCGTGCCGCCTCGCAAGGGCGATCTCAAGTTGTCCGATCCCGTGATCGTATGGCTTCCCTGGCACATTGACCCCAACGGAATTGCGACGCTGTTAGTGAACTAGCGTCTTCAACCGCGATCGCGTTTTGCAACGAAGAAAAAGCCACCCGCACGAAATCGTTGCTCAGAAAATGTTTCGAGTAATCGCGAACCGTCGAGTGCTATCGAATGTGTTTGGTCGACCAACCAGCCTGTGGCCGCAAGGTCGGCACAGACTTCGGATCGCGAGAAGCGGTGCAAGAACATTCGGCTCAAACCGCGATACTCATACGTCGAGTCACCAAAGTCCTCGTCGCGATTCCAAAGCGATCGCATGCGTGACTTCATCAATGCTCTCACGCCTGCGGGTTCCCAAATCGCGGCCCAACGGTGATGTACATGCAGTACCAGTTTTCCGCCTGGCTTGGTCACTCGATGTGTATGTGCGAGTAATTGGCGTCGATGCTTGCGGCCTTGGATCATCCCGAGCGTGCTGAACATACACACCGCCGCGTCCACGGAATTGTCGGCCAAGCAGTCCAGTTCCACTAGGTTTGCTCGGACCGCAAGCAGTTGGTTCTTTCGATTCGCCGCAGTTGCCTTTTCGACCAATATTTCCAACATCCGCTGACTCAAGTCGACGCCCACCACTTCGTGGCCTCGCTTGAGTAGCTCGATCGCGATTCGGCCATTTCCACAACCGAGATCGAGAATCGTCAGGCCTTTTCCTGTTTCAGCGTCTGGGAATTCTTCGGCGAGAATGCGCTGGTCGAGTTGGCAAAGGGGCGTTTCAGCCACAAAAGCGTCGTAATGGTCTGCTATCGACCTTTCCTGGACGTATTCCCAGGTTCCTGGAGCCACCCCGCGTGGGCGTCGCCAACCGGCCGATCGATGCTTCTGGGAAGACTTGTGCGGGGGCTGGTTCAATTTCGCCTTATCTTTCTATAATCGCCGCTCGCGAGCACCGAAGGTGACCAACTCGCAGCGTCCAGTTTTTGGCACCTTTTTAAGCTCTGCCTCGCTTTCCGAACACGTCACTTCTTCTTCAGGGTGTCCGTTTTGTGAGTGAAGGGCGGTCCTACCAGAACAATCTTTGGAGATGAATTTACCGTGGCTATTCGAGTTGGAATTAATGGTTTTGGTCGTATCGGCCGTATGGTCTTCCGTGCATCAGTTGCTCGAGAAGATATCGAAGTCGTCGCAATCAATGATTTGTTGGACGTCGATTACCAAGCCTACATGCTCAAGTACGACTCGGTACACGGCCCATTCAAGGGCGAAGTCTCAACCAAGGGCGGCCATTTGGTTGTCAATGGAAAAGAGATCCGAATCACCGCTGAGCGTGACCCAGCAGCTCTCGCTTGGGGCGACGTCGGTGCCGACATCGTTGTCGAATCGACTGGCTTTTTCTTGACGCAAGAATCCGCCCAAGGTCACGTCACCGCTGGTGCGAAGAAAGTCGTCATGTCGGCTCCGCCCAAAGACGACACGCCGATGTTCGTCATGGGCGTCAACTGTGACACCTACGCTGGACAACAATTCGTTTCCAACGCTTCCTGCACAACCAATTGCCTTGCACCACTCGCCAAGGTTCTACATGACAACTTTGGCATCAAGCGTGGTTTGATGACGACGGTTCATGCCACCACCGCGACCCAGAAAACGGTTGACGGTCCATCGGCAAAAGATTGGCGCGGCGGTCGTGGTATCCTCGAAAACATTATCCCATCGAGCACTGGTGCTGCGAAGGCTGTTGGAAAGGTTATCCCATCGCTCAACGGCAAGCTCACGGGCATGGCGTTCCGCGTTCCAACCTCCGACGTTTCGGTTGTCGACTTGACCGCTGAACTCGAAAAGGAAGCCAGCTACGACGACATTTGCAAGGTGATGAAGGAAGCATCCGAAGGCAAGATGAAGGGCATCATGGGCTACACCGAAGACAGCGTCGTATCGACTGACTTCCGTAGCGATGCTCGCACATCGATCTTCGATGCCAGCGCCGGTATCCAACTCGACAAGACCTTCGTTAAACTCGTCTCGTGGTACGACAACGAATGGGGTTACTCGAACAAAGTTTGCGATCTCGTCGCTTTGATCGGCAAGTAATTCGCTCGAGCGAATCCAGACAAATCGAAAAGGCCCAGTATAAATCACTGGGCCTTTTTTTGTGCCTGTTACTGATAACAGCAGTGGCGGCGACTCACGCCTGAGCCATGCTGCACCGAGTCTATCTCAGGTCCGGTTCGCCGGATTCATTGGAGCCAATTGAGTCCGCCGATTCACTGTCCGCAGATTTACTGTCCGCTTCTGCTGGTGATTCATCATCCATCATGTCTGGATCATCTGGCGCAGACTCGTCGATCAAACCAGCTGCGATGGCTACTTTGCGTGCCTCTCGTTTGGCGACATGCTCAGCGGCCATCTGCTCGAGCGTCATCACCTGATCAGGAAACTGTTTCTTGAAACGTTTCTGATAGAGAGCTTCGATGAACTCTGGCAAAGGCAGCTTCCAAGGCTGGTCTTTGTTGTTGGAGTACTTCCCAAAATTCTTTGGGCTCAATCCAAGTTCGCGAGCCATTTGGATGTGCGCGTCGGACAGCTTGAATTTCTTGCGAGCGTCGATCCAAGGAAAGTACTTGTGCGGTATACGTTGTTTCTTCTTAGCCACTGCGTTTATCGTCTGGTCAATTTTGAGGAAGTGAAAGTTTTTGAGCTTCGTCGAGTTGTTGCTGGACGTAATCCGCCACAGCCTCTTCGATCAAAGCTTTCGGTTGGAAGTTCATGTTCTGGCCCAATGCGATCCGCATCAGGGAGTGCATCATGGGACGGCCAAGTTCGAGCGACATGTGAATGTCATCTCGATAGAACTCGGCGATCTGTGATACCGGTGCATTACCCGACTGGATGTCGCGGTCGATTTCTGCAAGCACTTTGAATGCGTTGGTGCTTCGGATTTGCAAGGTTGGTCGATTGCGAAGTAGCCGTTCTCGAAGTGCGTTGAAATAAGCCTCGTTGTGCTGCATCGTGTCGATCCCAGCGGTGAGCTCGTCTCGTAGCGACGCTTGCCTTGCCCAGCCCGTGTGAAGAACAAGTGTCGCATCGGGTTGATCCATGAGCCATGATTCTATCGTCACAGCGTCTTGTTCGACCGTCGACCCATAATGCGATTGGAACACGACGAAATCGAACGGACCCAATCGAAGGGCTCGTGGCCAAAGGGTCGACGATTTGACACAAGGTGATTCAGGATGCTTGTGGATGTATGGCAAGCTTTTTCCACAATCGACATGCCACAAAACTTCACCGTCTAGCGACGATGGCATCGTGTCCCAAGTGAGCGAATTGCCAATCAAAAAAACTCGCTGCGGCCGCTCAAGGATGATATTGCCCGAGCGATTGATGTTTGGTTCTGGCGTGTTGTTGAATCGGATTTCCGGAGTCGTCTTCGTTGCCAATTCCCAGTTGTTATTGGTGACGATGTTTTTTCCGGCACGATGGAATCGAAGTGGCGACTGAGCAACAAAGCGAATCGTGTTGTCGCGAATCGTTAAGCCCGTTGTGCCTTCATCCAAGAACATCCCGTTCGATTCCGCTCGCCCTGCCGCGTGCGGCACACCGCTAATGTCATTGTTTTCAATGATCGTGCCTGGTTGACGCCCGAGCGTATAAATCCCGCCACCGTCGCTGAGCAATTGCATGACATGCTCGATGCGATTGCCTCGGATCGCATTCTCACCAGCTGGTGTTTCGCTGTCATTCCACATCCAACCCAGCGAGATGCCGGTGTAGGGAACATCCGATATGGTGTTGTCTTCGATGACGAGCGAGTGGTTGAGTGCAGCCCAAATCGCGACGCTGCCGGGCAGTATTTTTCCTATGTCATGAATTTCACACTGAGAGATTCGATTGTTGGTCGGCACTTGCGCGGGCGATGCTTGATGCCATGCTTTGCCATCGATTCGGCGGGAGCTGTCCTCGCCGACATTGATCGCATTGCCACCAATGTCCGCGAACTTACATTCGGTTATTGAACAGTCCTTGGATTGGCTTCCTAACCAAAGCCCCGTGTTGCCGAGGCCGACGAACTGGCATTTGGCAACACTCGCCCCAGAGACATTCTCTAGATGAACGGCAGCGGAAAGCATCGGTCGGTTGGTTGCTTGACGCGTTCCAGATGAGTCACGTGGTTCGTGCATCGTTGCTTGGGCGCCTGCGAAACCACCGGCTGGCATCGGTAATCGGCTACCTTGAAAACAGATACCTTCGAGTTTGAAATTCTTAACGGCACGTCCGCTTTGACTCTTCACATGTAAAAGCGTCTCAAGGATCGGAAGCGAAACGGATGGTGATTCGCTGTCTGCAACCTTTAGCATCACGACCTCCCCTGCATCGCGATCAATCCACCATTCGCCTGGCGCATCGGCAAGCGACTTGGCGCCTTCGACCCAAAATCTTGGTTGCGGTTCGAAGTGGTCGATCGCGTAGTGACTCGCTTCACAACCGATCGGTCCGATCGTCGTCAGTGTTCTCGTGTCTTCCTCAAACAAGCGGATCGGCAATCGGCTCGAGGACCAATCGTGCAAAAACACTAAGTCAGCGCTCGATGCATCTTCAGAGAACGTTTCGGGAAAACTTCCTTGGGTAATCGTGAAACCGCTGCGTCGGTCCGGCAGCGTCTTTTCGATTCGCAACGCTCCAAGGTTTGGATGTCGCGCTGGAGAACTTAGCTTTGATGCCACGATAAGTTGGCGAGGCACACCAAATTGATTCCACTTTTTTGGCAACGCAAATCGCCAAGCGGTGTCATCACGGCCTATGAGCTTCAAGTCAACTGCACCCGATATACAGGCTTCCGGCAAATCAACTGCGGCACGTATCGTGAGTCCATCGCCGACTGTCCGTTCGTCTATTTCGATCGTTTGATCGAGCTGTACGAGTGGTGCAGTGATTTCGATTGTTGCGGGTGAATTGTCTCCGGCGGATCGTCGTTCAAGCAGTTGCGCAAGTTCACGCACAAGCGATTGGGAATCGCCTGCTCCGATAATTGCAGCCTCACCCAAACACGTTTGCGATAATGAAACGTGGACAAGCATGATGCAAGGCAGGAAAAATTTAATGAGAGAAGTCATGTAACTTGTCCTCGGTGCTCTCAAGTGCCGATGCGTATTTTTCAGTGCCACCAATATAGTCCAACCATGAACATGATCCGCGGTTACTGATATGGGGACGATCTTGTGGCCAATAAAAAAACGGCTCGAAGGCTTATATCCTTCGAGCCGTTGAATGGAGTTCTAGACGAAGTCTTGTTCCCGGTACTACTCTTGGCCGCTGCCGAACATGCTATCCAAGGCGTCGCTTGACGACTCAACGGCGGGTTTCTCAGAAGCAGGTGTTGGTCGATCTTCGCTGCTAGCAAGCAGTGGGAAGCTCTCTTCGAGACTTGATACCGGTGCAGCTGCGAGTTCTTCCAGGGCTTCGCGACGGTAATTGACTTCCGCTTCTTGGAAAATTCGGAAACCCGTTCCGGCTGGGATCAAGTGACCAAGAATCACGTTCTCCTTCAGACCAACAAGCTTGTCGACCTTTCCAGCGAGAGCAGCTTCCGTGAGTACTTTGGTCGTTTCTTGGAACGACGCCGCACTGATGAAACTGTTCGACTGGACAGCCGCTTTGGTGATTCCGAGCAGCTGTGTACTCGCGGTCGCACTCTTTGGCTTCTTGCCCTTAGCCGGAGTGCCACCCAAGGCTTCGATTTGAGCATTGGTTTGCTCAAACGCTTCCTTCGGAACAATCGTGCCGACGGTGTAGTCGCTGTCACCAGCATCTGCAACTTTCAGGCAAGTCGCGAGTTGCACGTTCGCTTTGCGGAAGTGGAATCGATCCATCACCGAACCTGGTAGCAAGTTCGTGTCACCAGCGCTTTCGACTTTTACCTTACGCAGCATTCGAGCAATGATGATCTCACAGTGCTTGTCGTTAATTTCGACTCGCTGGCTGCGATACACCTGTTGGATCTCGTGCAGCAAGTATTGCTGTACAGCTTCTTCGCCGCTGACACGCAGGATGTCGTGTGGCACAAGCGGACCGTCAACGAGGCCTTGGCCGGCTTTGACGATGTCGCCTGAGTGAACGAGGAAGTGCTTGCCGTGTGGCACGAGGTGCTCTCGCTCGATGCCCGATTCGCTTCTGACAATGATCGTTCGCTTTCCACGTTTCTTTTCGGTGAGCAACTCAACCACCCCATCGACTTCAGCGATAACCGCTGGGTCTTTCGGCTTGCGAGCCTCAAAAATCTCGGTGATTCGAGGCAGACCACCCGTGATGTCCGAAACACCGCCGGTGACCCGTGGCATTTCAGCAAGCACGGTTCCTGGAGTGATTTGAGCACCTTCCTTGACCATGATCATCGCGCGTTCTGGCAGGTATTGAACGTCGAGCGGTTTACCGTCAGCGTCCTCGACCACGATTTGCGGGTGCAGGTCACCCTTGTGGTCGACGATCATCATTCGGATGTTACCGCTCGTCTCGCGTTCTTGACGCATCGTTTCGCCTTCGACGACGTCCTCAAAGCGAATCTTACCGTCGACTTCCGACAAAATTGGAATCGAATACGGGTTCCATTCGCAAAGGATTTGGCCTTCGACAACCTTGTCGCCTTCTTCGACCATCAACATCGCACCGGTCGGGATGTCATAAGCTTCGACTTCGCGGCCTCGATCATCCACCAGCATCAACTCGCCGTTTCGATTCAGAACGACCATGCGACCGTCGGTGTTACGCACCGCACGGATCCGCGTGAGTCGAACTTCACCGCTTCGTTTCGCCTTGATGTCTGACTCTTCGACTTGCTTGCTCACCGAACCACCGATGTGGAACGTACGCATCGTCAACTGAGTTCCAGGCTCACCGATACTTTGGGCAGCGATAATTCCGACAGCCATGCCCTCTTCGACCATCGCTCCAGTGGACATGTCCATGCCGTAGCAACGTCGGCAAACACCAAGCGGTGCGTCGCACGTCATTGGTGTGCGAACTTGGATCTTTTCGAGACCCATCGCTTCGATCTTTCGAGCGATTTCCAGAGTGATCATCTGGCTCTCGGCGACGATGACTTCGTCCGTCACTGGGTTCACGATCGATTGGCGGCTGACGCGACCATTGATCGAATCCGACAGGCGAAGCTCGACCTTTTCACCGCGGTAGACAACACCCTTGGTGATACCTTGGGTCGTTCCACAGTCATCCAGTGTGATCACTACGTTCTGGGCCACGTCAGCGAGCTTACGTGTGAGGTAACCCGAGTCAGCGGTCTTGAGCGCGGTATCGGCCAAGCCCTTACGAGCACCGTGCGTTGACGAGAAATACTCGAGAACGGACAAGCCTTCGCGGAAGTTCGCCTTGATCGGCGTTTCGATGATTTCGCCTGTTGGCTTCGCCATCAAACCACGCATACCTGCGAGCTGGCGGATCTGTTCGATACCACCCCGAGCACCGGAGTGCGCCATGAGGAACACCGGGTTGATGTACCAGCCGCCATCGCGGACGTCGTTCTCCATCGCCGACATCATGTCAGTCGTGATCGCCTCACGGCAGTGTGTCCACGCATCGAGAACTTGGTTGTAACGCTCGCCGCCCGACATCACACCGCGGTCATAGTTCTTCTTGTGCTTCATGACCTCTTTTTCAGCTTCCTTGATGTACTTCTGTTTTGTGTCAGGAGTCACAAGGTCATCCGTCGCGAACGACAGACCGCTGCGAGTTGATTCGCGGAAGCCCATCTGCATCATGTCGTCAAGCAAGTGAATCGTTGCACGACGACCAAGGCGTTGGTAGCAATCGCTGATCGCTCCCGCCAAGTCGCTGCTTCGCATCGCTCGGTTATAGAAGTCCATCCCGTTCGGCAACATTTCGTTGAATCGAACGCGACCAGGCGTCGTATCGATCACCGCACCGTACTTACCGGAATCGTCGTCCGTCTTGAGCTTTTGGAATTTCGGCAAGCGGATTTTTATCTTCGCGTGCAAACCGACGACGCCCATGGCATACGCCATGTCGACTTCGTCATAGCCCGAGAAGGTCATGCCTTCGCCTTTTTGATCAGGCATCTCGACCGTGGTGTAGTAGCAACCCATGACGACGTCTTGAGACGGACTCATGATCGGCTTGCCATTACTCGGTGCGAACACGTTGTTCGTGCTCATCATGAGCGTGTGTGCTTCGACTTGTGCTTCGATTGAAAGCGGCAAGTGAACGGCCATCTGGTCACCGTCAAAGTCAGCGTTGAAACCCTTGCAAACTAGCGGATGCAAGTGGATCGCGTTGCCTTCAACCAGAATCGGCTCAAACGCCTGAATGCCCATGCGGTGAAGCGTCGGAGCACGGTTCAAGAGCACTGGGTGGTTCTTGATGACTTGCTCGAGGATATCCCACACCTCTTCGTCTTTTCGCTCGAGCATCTTCTTGGCTGACTTGATCGTGTCGGCGTGGCCGAGTTCCTTCAAGCGACGAATGATGAACGGTTGATACAGTTCGAGCGCAATTTTCTTGGGCAGACCGCATTGGTGCAGCTTCAATCGCGGACCGACCACGATCACGCTTCGAGCCGAGTAGTCGACTCGTTTGCCCAGCAAGTTTTCGCGAAAACGACCTTGCTTGCCCTTGATCATGTCGGTGAGCGACTTGAGCGGGCGATTGCTTGACCCCAACACTGGACGATTGCAGCGGTTGTTGTCGATAAACGCATCGACGGACTGTTGCAACATTCGCTTTTCATTGCGAATGATGACTTCCGGTGCATTCAAGTCGACAAGTTTTCGCAAACGGTTATTGCGGTTGATGATCCGACGATACAAGTCGTTCAAATCGCTGGTCGCGAAATTACCGCTATCCAGCAAAACGAGCGGGCGCAAGTCCGGAGGAATCACCGGGATCACGTCCAGCACCATCCACTCAGGACGGTTGTCGCTGTCGCGGATCGACTCAACGATCTTCAATCGATTGATGAGGTCCTTCTTCTTTTGCTTACTGCCCGTCTCGGCCAAGTCGACACGCAATTGCTCGGACAGTTGAACCAGGTCCAACTTATTGAGCAGTTTACGAACAGCCTCAGCGCCCATGTCGGCTTCGAACGAGCCTTCGCCGTATTGAGCACGTGCGGCGCGGTACTCCTCCTCAGTCAGCAATTGCTGGTCTTCGAGTTCCGTGGTTCCCTTGTCGACCACGACGTAGTCTTGGAAGTAGATCACCTTCTCAAGCGAGCTGGTCTTCATCGCGAGCAAGTTGCCCAATCGCGATGGCATGGCCTTGAAGAACCAAATGTGAACGACTGGCGCAGCCAATTCGATGTGGCCCATTCGCTTGCGGCGAACGCGACTGTGGGTGACCTTCACACCACAGCGGTCACAGATCATGCCCTTGTACTTCATCCCACGGTACTTACCGCAGGCGCATTCCCAGTCCTTCTCAGGTCCGAAAATACGTTCACAGAACAAACCGTCTTTTTCAGGACGATAGGTTCGGTAGTTGATCGTTTCTGGTTTCTTGACTTCGCCGAACGACCAACTCTTGATGTCTTGAGGTCGCGCCAAAGAGATTTTGACTGAGGCGTAGTCGTTAATACGGTCGTAGTTGCTAGTTTCGCCAATCGACATGGAAAGCTCCTGAAGGAAGACGCGTGAGGCTCGCGTCGACGGAGATGGCATTGTGAGTTTTGGTGTACTCCAGCGACCGCGATCGCTGGAGATAAAATTTCCGCTGGTCCGCTGACTTGGCAAGCGGACTTAAGTCACGACTACAGACGTTAGATCTGACGCTTCTCGAGTTGCATGTTGAGAGCCAATCCACGAATCTCATTCGTGAGCACGTCAAAGCTGGCAGGTGTACCAGCCTCGAGCGTGTTCTCGCCCTTGACCATCGATTCGTAGATCTTCGTGCGTCCCTCGACGTCGTCGCTCTTGACGGTGAGCAACTCCTGCAGGATGTACGCTGCTCCGTACGCCTCGAGTGCCCACACTTCCATTTCCCCGAAGCGTTGACCGCCGAAGCGTGCCTTTCCGCCCAGAGGCTGTTGAGTGATGAGCGAGTAGGGACCTGTGCTTCGAGCATGGACCTTGTCGTCGACGAGGTGGTGCAGCTTCAACATGTAGATGTAGCCGACCGTCGTCTCTTGTGAACATGGTTCGCCCGTACGACCGTCCGTCAAACGAATCTTGCCGTGAGACGGAAGGCCTGCGTCCGCAAGACATTGGTTGATGTCTTCTTCGGTTGCACCGTCGAATACCGGCGTAATCGCTTGGAAGCCAAGCTTGGCGCCTGCCCAGCCGAGGTGGGTTTCGAGAATCTGTCCCACGTTCATCCGGCTTGGAACGCCAAGCGGGTTGAGCATGATCTGCAGCGGCGTACCGTCTGGCAACATCGGCATGTCTTCGATCGGAAGGATCTTCGCGATCACACCCTTGTTACCGTGACGACCGGCCATCTTGTCCCCGACGCTGATCACTCGCTTGGTCGCAATGTAGACCTTGACCATCTGCAAGACGCCCGAGCGAAGTTCATCGCCCCGCTTCATGCTGTTAAGCTTGCGGTCACGAGTGTCGATAGCTGCTTCGACGTTTTCCCACTGTTGCTTGTAGACCTTCTCCACGTCCGCTTTCTTGGCGTCCGTTTTGACTTGATCAAGAATGTGGTCGATACGGAAATTCACAGCACGCTCAGCCACGAACTTTGGATCTTGTCCGTCGGCCAAAGGAGTTCCTGTCGCGTCCTTGAACTTTGTTCCACCAGCAGCTTCGAGGTCTCGCACGAACGATTCAAACGTACTCGCGATTTCTTCGTTGCCTTCGGTCTCGGCAGTCTTCAGTTCCTTCTCGAAGATCTTTCGTTCATCTTCGGTCAAACTCATTCGACGCGAGAACTTCTGGGCTTCGATCACGATACCTTCGATGCCCGACGGGACTTCGAGTGAATCGTTCTTCACGTCTTCACCAGCGCGACCGAAAATCGCATGCAGCAGCTTTTCTTCCGGCGTCAGTTCTGTCTTACTCTTCGGGCTGACCTTGCCGACCAAAATGTCGCCTGGCTTCACGAAGGTACCGACTTGCACGATACCGCTCTCATCCAGATTGCGAAGTGCTTTCTCCGAGACGTTCGGAATATCGCGGGTGAACTCTTCGCGGCCTAGTTTCGTTTCGCGAATTTCAACATCAAAGTCTTCGATGTGAATCGAAGTGTAGGTGTCGTTTCTCACCAGCTCTTCGCTGATGATGATCGCATCCTCGTAGTTGTAACCGTCGAACGACATGAACCCGACAAGGACGTTACGGCCTAGCGCCAGTTCGCCCAAGCGAGTCGCAGCCCCGTCGGCGATGATTTGGCCGCTTTCGACCTTGTCACCCACGTTGACGATCGGCTTTTGGTTTTGGCACGTCCGCTCGTTCAGGCCCTGATACTTCTTCATGTGATAGTGATCGCTGCCGATTTCGATTCGAGTCGAATCGCAATACGTCACTTTGCCGGCGCGGCGGGCACGCACGACCATCGCACTGTTCTTGGCAACTTCACGTTCCATCCCAGTGCCGACGATTGGGGGCTCAGCCACGAGTAACGGCACAGCTTGCCGCTGCATGTTACTTCCCATGAGCGCGCGGTTTGCATCGTCGTGCTCAAGGAACGGAATCAATCCCGCGGAAACACCGACCATTTGAGCCGGAGCAACGTCCATGTAGTGGACTTGATCGGGCAGAACGATTTCAAAGTCGCTACGGAACCGAGCAATCATGTTCGGTCCGGAAACCAACGCACCGTCCTTGACCTCGGTATCCGCTGGGGCGACATAGGATTCGCTTTCCTCGTCCGCACGCAGCCACACCGTTTCGCTAGTAACCTTGCCGTCCTTGATCTTTCGGTACGGAGTCACCAAGAAGCCGTAGTCATCAACGCCTGCGTAAATCGCAAGCGAGCTGATCAAACCGATGTTTGTGCCTTCAGGCGTCTCGATCGGGCAAATTCGGCCGTAGTGCGAAATGTGAACGTCACGGACTTCAAAGCCCGCACGTTTCCGATTCAAACCGCCTGGTCCGAGTGCCGAAAGCCGACGCTCGTGAGTCAATTGGCTCAATGGGTTCGTCTGGTCGACGACCTGGGACAGCTCGCCACGACCAAAGAAGTAATCAATCGCAGCCGAAACGCTCTTCGGATTGATCAACGACCGTGGGGTCATGTCTTGAGCATCCTTGATGCTCATTCGTTCTTGAACGGTACGACGGAGCTTCAAGAAACCCTTTCGGAGCTCTTCGCAAGCCAGTTCGTCAATCGTTCGCAAACGACGATTGCCCAAGTGGTCAATGTCGTCGATCTCAGCACCGCTTTCTGAATCGAACAGATCGATCAGGTAACGGATCGTCGCGATCATATCGTCTGGACGAAGTGTCATCACTTCTTCGCTGACGCCTTGGCCTAGTTTGCGATTGAGGCGGAAACGACCGACCTTACCAAGTCGATAACGGTTCTCGTCGTAGAACTTCTCGGTGAAGAGCGTTTTCGCCTTCTCGAGTTGTGGCGGATTGCCTGGACGTAACCGTTGATAGATCCGCAGCAACGCTTCTTCATGGCTGGCGGTGTTGTCTTCCATCAGCGTGTTGAAGATCAATGGAATCTTCGGCGGGTCCATGTAATCGACCGACTTCACGCCCGAAGTGCAGATAATTTCCGCAACTTCCTTGGTGATCTTGTGACCAGCTTCGACGATGATTTCGCCCGCGCGATCGCTGCCGCTCGGGTACACGACATCATCAACGGCGATCTTGCCTTCGATCGTCACAGCATTCTTGCCGCTCGTGATCTTCTGGGTTTTGGTCTCGTAGAATGCGGCGAGCAAATCCGCATCCGTGGAGTACTTTGGATCCATAGCCCGAAGCAGGGTCGTTGCAGCAAACTTGCCGCTCTGGTCGATGCGGACCGTCAACGAATCTTTCTTCGTGACGTTCACTTCGATCCACGAACCACGCTCAGGAATCACGCGAGCACTCGGAAGCTTGCGATCCGAAGTCGTGTCCTGCTCGAGCACGAAGTCGACGCCGGGGCTACGGTGCAATTGGCTCACCACGACGCGTTCCGCGCCGTTGATGATAAATTCACCACCACCCAACATGATCGGAATATCGCCCAGATACACTTCTTCTTCGAGCGGCTCTTCGCGATTCAGACGCAACCAAATACGCAGCGGCCGACCGTAAGTCAGTCGAAGCTGGCGACATTCCGGACTGGTATAGCGAGGTTTGCCAAGCTCGTAGTAAAGATACTCGAGCGTGGTGTTACCGTCGTAACTGGCGATCGGGAAAATTTCGCGAAGAACGCTTTCCAAGCCTTCGTTCTTGCGATGACGTGAGTCCGCATCTTCCTGGAGGAAGGCGGCATAGGAAACTGTCTGCAATGCGGTCAGGTCAGGCAACTCAAATGAGTTCAGACCAGTTCCGAAGTGCCGAATTTTAGTGGGCTGGAGGCGACGCTGGGTCGTTGTTGCCATCGTTGGGGAGAGCTCCTTCACAAGCCGGTTGGTACTGGCGGCGACATGTCAATACGTTCAGCGCGAACCGTCAGACTGTGTTTGGAAAACAGTCTGGGGAGCCAAGAAACTGCCAAATTCCGCAGTGGTATGGTGGACACCAAGCGGTCTCGAAAGGCAAAAGGGACGCGGGAACGCAACATCGGGCCGATGATCACCCTCGAAAAATAACAGATCATCCCATTTTGTGAAAGGCCAACAGACGCAATCTGGCGCGAATAATGCTCTTGCTGGTCCGCTCTACCCGGAATCCTTGTCTTACCTAGACCTTTGAGCCTGGAATTTATTGGTATTTGCAAAGGTTTAGGTGGTCGGATGCATCTCATCCAGTTTTCTTAGTTAGGGTACTGTCAACTTCGCGAGCAAAGTTTTTTGGCTCACGCCAACACGCATGTTCACCTGTGTGCGTGCCGTGATGTGTGGGCACGAGTTTCGTGACCACAAGTTTTCAGCCTCAGGTCGACGGATACTTCTAACTATCGAGCCCCCTGCTTTTCGTGGCGTATGCCAAACTAAGATGACGGCGAATACACTTACTCCTGCCACTTGTTCGACGGCTCCTCCGACAGGCGGGGCGGCCCGAGCGGATGTGATTATGGCATGCTACAACGCGATGCCGTATTTACCGGAAGCCATCGCATCGATCTTGAACCAGTCGTTCCCGGATTTCTGTTTGATCGTCGTCGATGATGGATCCACGGACGGCTCCAGCGACTATTTGGCGAAAATTGCCTTAACAGACTCGCGAATTCGGGTCGCTCGCCAAGCGAACCAGGGCCAGCAAGCTGCGGCGAACCTCGGGATCAGCTTGGGCGATTCTGAGTACATCATCCGGATGGATGCTGACGACGTTGCAGATCTGGATCGGCTTCGTCGGCAAATCGCATTCATGGACGAGAATCCAGAAGTCGGTCTCTCTGGCGGCCAACTCAAACGCATGGGCTCAGCCAAGACCGGACTCGTCTCGAACCTGCCTTTGGATCACGATTCCATTGTCGCGGGACTGGTGAAGAACCACCACACGATGTGCAATGGAACGTGTATTTTCCGTCGCCAACTTTTCCAGCAGGTCGGCGGCTATTGGGAGCACAACATCTCGGAGGACTGGGACTTGTTCCTTCGATTTTCGGAAGTGTCCAAGCTTGCCAACCAAGAGCACTGCTTCCTGGCTTATCGACTGCATCGGGCGAGCGTCAATGGTCGACGAATTGTTGAGGCTCAGCTCTATAACGAATACGCAGCCGAACGTCATCGCCGGCGAAGTTTGAGCCTGCCTGAGATCAGCTACCAAGAATTCCTAAGCGATCATCGATACAGTCGCTGGCCTAGCTCGTGGCTGTTCTATCTCGATGCCCAGTCGATTGGCGAGTACCGCCGCGCGATTGCCGACATTTACAGCGGGCATCCGATCCAGGGCTATGCACGGCTCGGTTTTTCGATGGCGATGTCGCCGGGACGCACATTGCGACGGCTTGCCAACATGTTCATCGGCTAGCCAAATTTTGGTTTGCGGCGATGCGCTAGCGTAGATCGCACAAAAGAAGACGCTAGAATCCGGGCCAGCCCATTGTTGGTTTCCTCTTGGCCCGTTTGCCTCTAGCCCCTGTGTTTGCGCCGTGAACGTCTCTGATTTTCTCGAACAACATTTCCGTCACTTCAACGCACGTGAGACGCTTGCCGCCGCACGTTCGTACCGACAATTTGTATCGGCGGAAAACAAAGGGCAGATGATGGTGACGCTGGCGGGCGCGATGAGCACCGCCGAACTCGGAATCTCGCTGGCTGAGATGATTCGCCAAGGTAAGGTCCATGCCATTACTTGCACCGCCGCAAATCTCGAAGAAGACATCTTCAATCTTGTTGCGCATAACGATTACCGCATCATCGAAAACTGGCGAGCGCTCTCGGTCGAGGATGAAGTCAAGCTGCGTGAAGATGGCTTTAACCGAGTGACCGACACTTGCATTCCTGAAACCGTGATGCGGCATCTCGAACGTCGACTGACTCGCCGCTGGGTCGAAGTCGCACAAGCAGACTATTCGCTCACTCCTGCTGAGTTCATGTTCGAACTGCTTGATGACGAAGAGCTAAAACAGCACTATCAAATTCCTCGCGAACACAGTTGGCTCGCTGCGGCCAAGGATGCCGGTATCCCAGTCATCGTGCCTGGTTTCGAAGATTCAACGCTCGGCAATATCTATGCCGCGAGAGTTTATGACGGCACCGTTGCTAACCATTCGGCGATCACGACGGGAACGGGCCAGATGGAGATTTTGATTCGTTGGTACCAAGAGGCATCGAAACGCGGGCCGATTGGTTTCTTTCAAATTGGTGGCGGCATTGCGGGCGACTTCCCGATTTGCGTTGTGCCAGCCCTGATTCAAGACCTGAAACTCGACATGCCGTTCTGGGCTTACTTCTGCCAAATCAGTGACGCGGTCACGAGTTACGGTGGTTACAGTGGTGCGGTTCCTAACGAAAAAATCACTTGGGCCAAACTTAACGCTGAGACACCCAAGTTCATGATCCAAAGTGATGCAACGATCGTTGCTCCATTGGTTTTTGCGTACGTTTTAGGCTGGTAGCGATTGAAAACAGGCTCGGAATTGATCGAGCCCACATGTTTTCGCGACTAACGACTGATTCGCAAACTACGTTTCTTCTGTACGTGTACTACGCATGGCCAAGGAGAAACACTTGCGATTCGATCGACGAAATGCAATGACGCTCATTGAGGTGACCATTGTCATCTTGGTGCTGGGTATCGTTACAGCCGTATCCGTTCCCCGAATTTCCATTGGGGTTCAGGCTGCGCAGCTTCGTACGGCAGTTGCCGGAATCGAGTCGCACTTAGCTTTTGCGAGGCGCACGGCGATCAATCGTGGTCGACCTGTAACGCTCACCTTCGACAACTCGCTCGAGACCTACAGCAGCGCCGACATCGGGTTCCCCGAACAGCCCGCTTCGATGCTACTCGTCGATTTGCGATCGGCATATGACCCAGCGATGAATCTTGAAGCCAGTTTTGATGGACTGGTTGCAATCACGTTTGACCCAGAGGGAATGCCGCACGCCGGTAGCTCGCCGCTAGCCAATGGGACAATCAATGTCAGCACTGGCGGCGTGGTGTATCGCATCATGATCAAGCCAGGTCTCGGAACGGTCTCTAGCTCGCTTGCCTCATCCAGTTGATCCGAAATCGCGATGCACCGAGTGAGCCAGCCACGACCGAGAAACGCCCAAAGCCTGTCGCGAGGTTGGAAACTTCGTGGGCGCACAAGATGCCGTCGCCGGGCGGCGTTCACACTGCTCGAACTTGTGGCTACCTTGCTATCCGCCACCGTTCTGCTGGCTGGCTTGGCCTCAACGGTTGCTGTCGCTGTGTCATTGCTCGATGTGCCTGAGACGCAATCGCATGACGCTCTCGCGCAAGAGATCCAAGATCGAATAGCAATGGACTTGCGATATGCGACGTCACTGACGACTCCAAATAGCTCAACGATTGCACTCGATCGCATGGGGCCAGTCACTGCAGCACCTGAGCAAGTCACGTACGCCTTCGGCAATGCCGGACTGAGCCGGCGTGTCGATTCAAATCCCATTGCGAGACTCGACACTGGTCAAGCTGGATTCGTTGCATCGGCAGACAACTACGTGTCGCCAATCATCACACCTGCTAAATCAACATGCTTGCGATCGGTGTCAAAAGCAGCAAGCTCAGGCTCGACGACGAGCCTCTCTGTCGATATGCCACCAGGTTGCATCAATGGCGATTTGCTGTTGCTTTGCGTATCAGGTCGATTCGCATCGTCTGGAGTCACCGCACCCAGCGGTTGGTCTACGATTCGAGATACTACTAGGTCGCCGATTCGACAAGTTGTTTTCTATCGGTACTGCGGCGTAAACGATAACGCTCCCGTCAGCATCACTTCGTCGACGTCCAGCCCAATGGCGGCGGTTATCATGGCGATCAGCAACGTTCATCCTTGGAACCCTGTCAGTTACTCCAACTCGGCAACTGGGTACTCCTTCGTTGTCTTCGGGACTCCGAGCGTGTTGCAGCCCTCGACTTCCAGCGAGTCTCGCATGCTGGTTCAATTCGTTGCCGCCGAAGGCGATCAATGGCCCGCCAGTACATTCGGTTTGGCTTCGTATGTCGATACATCTCATGTGGTTGCTTCGCCGAACTCCAACACTGTTTCACTTGGCGCGGCGATGCGTCATGGAATTTACTCGGCCCTTTCCACGACGCCAAAAGTTTACTTTGCGGGGCTTGGCAGATGGGTGCAGACCGCAGTCGAAATCGAGGTCGCACCGTGAATCGAGTTCGCACCGTGAGCCGAGTTCACAATCGCCGTCGCAGTGGCATTTCGATGATCGAAGTCATTGCGTCGACTCTGATTGTCTCGACGATCTTGATCGTTTCGCTAACTGCATCGAGCAACTTGATGCGCAACCAAGCGACGGTAAATGCTGGTGTCGAAGGAAAACGGCTCGCTTGTCGATTCCTCGATGAAGTCACTTCGATGGGATTTGAAGATCCTGATTTGGGGCACGTGTTCGGTCCCGAGGCTGATGAGATAATCGTACCACGAACATCGCTTGATGATGTCGATGACTATCACGGGCTCGGTCTTTCGCCGCCAACGGATCGCCAGGGCGAAGCACTGGCTGGCTTTAGCGGTTGGACTGTTTCAATCCAAGTGACGCCTGCTGACACGACGCCGACTGGATACACAGAGGTTGCCAACTTCGATGCACCGTTGCGGCAAATCACGGTTGTCTGCACTTCGCCGTCAGGTGTCGTCACGACTGGCCAAGCGATCGTCTCACAAACGTCGAGCACGCTCGACACAACGCTCGCACATCAGCGGCAGTTTGGTTTGTCGGTGTCACTTGCCGGTTCGTCACTTGCCGGTTCGTCGAACGTCGAGGTCACCGTACCGCTTCGTAACAATCCTTCAGTGAGCGGTTTGTAACGTGGCTAGCCAGCAAAATTGTCGACGACCAAGAACCAAGTCGGGCCGAGAAGGGTATTTGTATGTCGCGGTGCTCTTCACGTCATTGATGGTCGCCGTGATTGTTGCCGGATCGTTGGCTGTGTCGACAAGTCGGATGCGTCAAAGCAATGATCGCGCAGACCGGATTTTGGCAATTCAGCTCGCTGAAAGTGAATTGCATTTACAGGCGACTCGCATGCAAGCGTCGACGGATTGGCGAACGTCCTTGGCAAACAACCAATTCTCTGCTTGGCGTGAATTACTGGGTGGAAGCGTACGACACTGTTTCGTCGATGGTGATCATTCGCTCGATGATGACAATTTCGATGGCGTTACCTTGACGGTGCACTCGCGAGTCAACCAGGCTGAAGCAGCCCTGTCGGTTGATCTCGTCAACGCACAAGAGCCTCTTTCCTGGCTGAGCTACTGCATCACAGCGAAAGAAGATTTGCAAATCAACGACTCAGGGAATGTTGCTTCGGAGTTGCCTGTTCAAGTGGGTGACGATTGCACTTCGAATTCGACGTGCATCCTAGTGGCGCCAAAGCTCGAGTACCTTGATCAGTTGTCTGTGGTGGTGCGAGGCGACGTTGGCTCGAGTTCCATCGAGGCGCCACCGAGCGACATCATCAAACTCTATTCGGACATCGGAACAGAAATCGACATCAATTCGATACTGGAAACAAATGGCGACCACATTATCGAGAATGTGGTGATTTCTTCGACTCACAACCCGTACGCATTGAATCTGAATTCCGAAGCCGTTTACGTGATCGACGGAAAGAACCAAGATGTGATCATTCGGAATTGCCGAATCGAAGGCACGTTAGTCTTTACCGATTACAAGACACTGACTGTGACGGATTCCGTGGTTTGGAATTCATTGAAGGGAGACCGCCCAACGCTTTTGGCGAACGATGATATTGCCTTTGGATCCATGACGACCAAACTAAGCGAGTCAACACAAAACACGAATTTCAATCCGTCACACACGCCCAGCCGCGGCGGATTGTCCAACGCAACGAGGCTGGATGTGTACCCGACAACGATTCGCGGCATCGTCTATTCCGAGAAAGACATCTACATCAACCCGATGGTTGGCGACGAGCGGCTGGCTTTTTTCGGGTCGCTTTACGCCAGCAACGTTTATGTCACCGGACGTCTCAATGTTCTCGACGAGCCCTCTCTGTCGTTGAATCCACCACTCGGATTTCGCAATCCGGCAAAGATGAAATTCGTCGAGAGATCAATACGCCGCGTTGCGGCGCCATAGATTATCGATCGGTGCTTTGTGTCTTCACTAGCTCGCCGCGATCGCAGCAGCCAATTGCTCATAAGTTCGCTGACTGTCGAGATTGTTGCCCCGATTGTCCAACGCGATTTGGTACAAGTGTTGGCCGCACGATGTCGGGTATTTGCCTGTAACGCATGCTCGACACAAGTGATCCGCTGGTAACCCAATCGCACGGGCAATCGCATCGACGGGCAAGTATCGCAGTGAATCCGCTCCTAAATCATCCGCTAGTCGCTGCTGGGACGCGTCGGTCAATTCACCTGTGATTGAAAAGTACTTGGGCGCGATCAACTGGTCGATCGTGCTCATGTCGATCCCATAGAAGCACGGTGCGATGATCGGCGGACAGGCAACGCGAACGTGGATCTCCTTGGCCCCGCCCACATCACGGATGCGATCTAAGAGCACATTCATCGTCGTCGAACGCACGATCGAATCTTCTACGAGGATGACTCGCTTGCCCTGCAAGACTTCTCGAAGCGGAGTGTATTTGGCTGCGGCCTTGGCTTTGCGAGCACGGCCGCCTTCAATAAACGTTCGCCCTGCGTAACGATTTCGGATCAATCCTTCGCGACATGGAATCGATAGCTCGAATGCCATCGCGTCCGCAGCCGCTTTGCTCGTATCGGGAACTGGGACAATAATCGTGTCGGACGGGTCTAGCGGCACGCGGCCGAATTCGCGTTCTGCGCGAGCCAGTTCTTCGCCGAGTTTTGTGCGGCTGAGGTAGACGCTTCGCTCGTCGAGTGTGCTCGCAACGTTCGCAAAATAAATCCACTCGAAAAAACAATGCTTCGGAGCACGCTCTTCCGCAAATCGTTCCATGCGGAATCCAGTTTCCGGATCAATAATGATCGCACAGCCTGGTGGCAATGATTTGATTTGTTCGGATTCGAATCCGAGATTCAGCAGCGCGACACTTTCGCTTGCGGCTGCGAACAGCGGACCTTCGTGGACGTAGCACATCGGTTTAATACCGAGAGGATCGCGGGCGACAATCATTTCGCCTTCCGCAGTCAGCAGCGCCAAGCTGTAGGCGCCATCGAATTGCGCCGTGGCTTGTCGAAGCACTTCCACCCAGCTGATTCGGCCAGGCGTCTGGCTCAGAATTCTTCCGAACTCGTGCAGAATGATCTCGGTGTCGGTGTCCAATGTCAGGTGGTGGTCACCGTCCGCAAGCAATCGTTCCTTCAGCAACCCATAGTTTGACAACTGGCCGTTGAAGCAAAACGTGAACCATTTGCGTTTGTGGATATGTTGTCGTTGGAACGGCTGTGCGTAATCGCGGTCGTCCTGGCCACAAGTGGCATAACGAACGTGACCGATGGCGGCGCGGCCGGCTAGATTCTTCATCAACGCATCGGCTTTGTCTCGATGGTTGAGCCGGAAAACTTCGGTGACGGTACCGACGTCTTTGCGTACCATCAGCAAGGTTGGGCGTTCCGGGTCATAGGTGCTCATTCCCGCAGCAAGTTGGCCGCGATTTTGGATGTCGAGCAACATGCGGGGCAAAAGTCGCGAGATTTGGCGAGGTCCATCCTCGGTGCACATCGGGCTTCGCCCGCGGCCGGAGAGATGGTAGATCGCCGCGACACCACATTCGTGATGCAATTCACTCATATCGAGATTTGGCCCGAATGGAAACTTCGGGTTCCGTGGAGGAAGGGAGAGCGACGTACCGCAGGAAACGACTGCGGCGGTAGACCAAGTTTAGCAGTCTACACCAATGCTGCAATTCGCCCGCATAATCCGCACACCAGTTTGGTGGCCGCAATCGCGATGGCCCCATGACATGGCTGTGGCCTGTTGGGCACAATACACGCCCAAAGTGATCATTCCCGCACGGCGGGTGATCACCACACTTTTATTTCTCACCGCCATTTTTCCGGCTCCAGTACCCATGTCGTCCCTCGAAAACCGTCGAAAATCGGTCATCGAATCAGTCCGAAGCGTCGTTGTGAAAGTGGGCACCCGCGTGCTCACGACCCCCGATGGAAAGCTCGATTTACAGCGAATTGATTGTTTATCCGCCCAGCTTTGCCGGATCGCTGACTCGGGCCGCCAAACGATTCTCGTGAGCAGTGGTGCCGTCGGTGCCGGCGTCGGAAAACTTGGCCTGAAGGAACGCCCCAGCGGACTCGCCGAACTCCAGGCCGTCGCGGCAATTGGACAAACGGACCTGATCCAGGCCTATGAAACGGCACTGGCGACGCGCGGACGGCACGCCGCTCAGGTGCTTCTCACCGCATCCGACTTACGTCGCCGCAGCGGTTACCTGCACGTGCGAAACGCGTTTACCCAAATCCACGGGTTCGGTGCCATCGCTGTTGTGAACGAAAATGACTCAGTCGCTGTGGCGGAATTGATGACCACGTTCGGGGACAACGACCGCCTGGCATCGCAGGTCGCTGGTTTGCTGAGCGACGCGCTGCTCGTCATTCTTTCCGACGTTGACGGATTGTACGACGGTTCACCCAAGAACCCCACAAGCAAGCGGATCGCCTGTGTCGACTCTCTCGACGCAAGTATCTACGCATTGGCCGAAGACCACACGGGATCGACAAGCAAAGGTGGCATGGCAAGCAAGTTGCAAGCCGCGCGGGTCGCACTGTCGCACGGGCACCCAACGATCATCGGTCCAGGCCGCGATGATCAAGTGCTAGATAAAATTTTCGCTGGAGAAGACATCGGCACCCTTTTCATGCCTCCGGAAAAGACCATCCGAGGCCGTCGCCGTTGGATCGGCAGCGCCGCTCGTGTTGCCGGGCAACTCGTGTTGGATGCCGGCGCGGTGAAAGCCGTCCAGGAAAAAGGGCGCAGCTTACTTGCGATTGGGATCAAGTCCGTTGAGGGTTCATTCTCACGGGGCAGCGTCGTTTCGATTGTCAGCCCAGATGGCGAAGAGATCGCTCGCGGACTTTGTAATTACCCCAGCAACGAAGTCTCGCAGATCGCAGGTGCCTCGAACGAAGAAATCGCGGAGATTCTCGGACACCGACCTTATGAGAATGTCGTGCATCGCAACAACATGGTGCTGACGGGCTAGCCCAGTGGTCGACCAGCGATCACTTCTTGTGCACGATCGGCGTTTTTCGATTCGGGAATAATTCTCGACACAAGCCACAGATCATCCCGTTACAACCACGTGCGCTGCAATGTTCGCGACCGTAATAAATGATTTGTAGGTGCAGTTTGTTCCAACTGGCCTCCGGAAATAGTCGTTTCAAATCTCGTTCGGTTTTCTCAACCGTCGAGCCATCGGAAAGTCCCCAGCGATGGGCGAGACGATGGATATGAGTGTCCACAGGAAACGCAGGCACACCGAACGCTTGCGCCATCACCACGCTCGCGGTTTTGTGGCCGACACCCGGCAAACTTTCTAGCTCCTCAAACGTTCGCGGCACCTGGCTGTCATGCTCGTTCACCAAGATTTCGGAGAGCCGAGCCAGGTTCTTTGCCTTGCCTGTCGACAGCCCCAGCGGCCGAATGATCGAAAGGATTTTCACAGCCCCCATCGCCATCATCTTCTTGGGCGTGCCACCGACTCGAAACAGCTCCGGCGTGATTTCGTTCACTTTCTTGTCAGTGCACTGGGCACTGAGAAGCACCGCAACCAACAGGGTGAAGTCGTCCGTATGATCCAGCGGAATCGGTGGGTCGGGGTAAAACGACATCAGCCGCTCGAGTGCAATGTCCGCTCGTTCCTGTTTCTTCACTCTTGAATTATCCTATACCGAAGTAGTTCTCACCCACCTTTCCCAGACGGCAATCTAACCTTCCGGAACTGCTTTACCCACTGCCCTCTGTGATCTACTCGCCTTTTGAAATGATGCTGTATGTTTTGTCGTCTTCTCGCAGCCTTGCTGTTGGTCTGGGTTTGTTGCTTCTCAACAACCGCCGAGTGCGCGGACTTGCGTCTTCGAATCGAGACCGCTCATGACTTGAACGTTAGCGAGAGCGACGGTGCGTGGACGATTGAGACAACCGGGAACGATCCCTACGTCGTGTTAGACTTGGACGGTTCTGTGAACGCTGAGATGCGAGTCCTTGACTTTGAGTACTTCGCGACCAAGCCAATCCGCAACTTCAGCCTCTACTACGGTCCGCCAATGACGGCAACCGGTTTCGTTGACTTGCCAAACATTCCACAAGCCGAAAGTTGGCATCGATACACGACCGATCTACAGTCCGCGATGGGGCGAAGCTTGCCACTCAAAACTCGCCAAGTGCGGCTCGATTTTGGGATGCAAGCAGGGTGTCGCATTCAGCTTCGGAACCTCAGCTTGCGTGAATTCAATGATCGCGAGCGACAGGCAGCCGAACAAGCGTCCGAACTGAAACTGCGTCGCCAGAAAAGTGCTGATCGTATTTCATCGTACCTCGCTTCGGATTATGCCGATCGGCTAACGAGTGTTCGCGTAACGGCGAACCAGATCATCGTTGATGCGACGTTCGATCCTGTGAAGGACGATGGCGGACGCCAACTCGTCGAGTTCCCGGCCTCCATTTCAATAGGCGACGAAGCCGATCCTGCCAGCGTTCAGCCCGTTCAAGTATCTGGCGATGGCTGCCACGTCGAAATTCCCAGATACGTCGATGGCCGCGATCGATTGCACAGTGCGTTTGCAATTGCGAATGCGACGAATGCAAAGCAATTATTATCAGCTCGAACCTATGCGACTGAGTTCAGCGTTGCTGACGCAGCCAACATGGCTGAACCGCCAAAGCCACACAATCAAAAAGGCCTGGGCGGTTTGTTTCCTGGCCCAGAAGCCGACTTGTCTGAGCTTGGTATCAGTGCGGTCACCATCAATTTGTTGCTCAATCCCTACGTGACTGACGACGATGGCCCAAATCGTGAGCGGATCCCCGTGGACGGTCCGCCCGTGTACTTCAACGCTGATGCCTTTCAACAAACCGATCGCATTGTGTCG
>JBGTAI010000179.1:0-48122 GCA_041749955.1 Pirellulaceae bacterium
AGTCGTGACTTTGCTACACGCTTCCTTCAGACCCCGCCTCACGACGGATGCCCTTGCGCTTCGCTAGTCCTTCACCTCCATCAAGTTGGACAGGGGACTCGCACCCCCAAGCTGAGAAACATGCCTGGCAAACCCAAAAAAGCCGGCTCGCTAAATTAGCAAACCGGCTCTCATTCCGACTACTTGTCTGGATTAGCAAGAAACCCCGACCCGCGGCGAACGAGGCGGACGCCCACCGCGGGCCATTGGGGCATCTTCTGGCCCAGGCAAGAGCCGAGAAGGCCGCTATTTCAATTCGTTTTCTGTCACACCATCACCGGTTGTCCCGCCGTCGATTTGAACAAGTTCGTATCGACGACGGGACGGCGGTGGGTAGACGTTTAGTGGATCGCACCGCCAGCGATCGCATCGGATGGGTAAGCGTGCATGCCGTGCTCGGAAATATCCAAACCAGCCTGCTCTTCCTCTGGGGAAACTCGAAGCATTCCGACTGCCTTGAGCACACCGAACACGATCAACATCGTGACGAATGCCCAAACACAGATGATCACAGTCCCGTAAGCTTGAACTCCGATGAATCCAGCTCGATCAAACAGATCGGCACCGTCATCACCAGTTGGAATCGCACCGAACAATCCAGTGGCAATTCCGCCCCAGATGCCGCATAAGCCGTGTACTGGAAATGCACCCACTGGATCGTCGATTTTCAACTTGTCGAGCAAGATTGTTCCAAGGACGACGATCAAACCAGCGACTGCACCAATTGCAAGTGCACTGACTTGGTCAACACGGTCGCAGTTAGCTGTGATACCAACCAAACCGGCCAAGACACCATTAAGTGCCATCGTGAGGTCTGGCTTGCCGAACAGAACCCAAGCAGTGACCAGAGCAACCACGCAACCTGCTGCGGCAGCGATCGTTGTAGTCACAGCGATGTAAGTTGTTGCTTCAGCATTCGCCCAGCCAGCGTAGGTCAATTGGCTTCCAGGATTGAAGCCGTACCAACCTACCCACAAGATAAACACGCCGAGCGCTGCGAAAGTGATGTTATGGCCGGGAAGAGGAATGCTCTTACCATCGGCAGTAAAGCGACCGAGTCTAGGGCCGAGCAGCAATGCTCCAGCCAAACCAGCGAAACCGCCTACAGCGTGAACAACAACACTACCAGCGAAGTCGGCGAAACCTGCTTCAGCAAGGAATCCACCACCCCATTTCCAGAAACCGCTGATTGGATAAACGAGACCGGTCAAAACGGCACTGTAAACCAGATAGCCAGCAAATTTCATACGTCCAGCGACTGCACCAGAAACGATCGTGGCAGCAGTTGCAGCGAACGCGACTTGGAATAAGAAGTCGGCACTATTGCTCCATCCTGTGTCCAAATTTGGCGCATCAACATCACGTGTGACGAAGGAGCCGCTGAAGCCAAAATACCCACCGGCATAATCACCGCCTGGATACATTAAGCCATAGCCAACCAGTAGGTAGAGAATCACCCCGACTGAAAGGTCGAGCACATTCTTTGCCAGAATGTTCACTGTGTTTTTGGAAGAGTTCAAACCAACTTCCACCATGGCGAATCCGGCTTGCATGAACAAGACGAGCACCGCACAGATGAACATGATCAACGTGTTGATCGTGTACTCAAAGTCTGCTTGGAGACCAATGCCACCTTCATCAGCGGCGGCTTCTTCTTCCTCGACCGCTGGTTCAGCAACCATGGCGGCATCGCCACCCGCGTCGGTAGCTTCAATTGCTTCCGCTGCGACCGCCGGCTCTTCCTGAGCCGAAGCGACCGACGCGAGTGACATGCCAACTCCCAACGTCCCCACGAGGAGTGCGATAACGAGCCACGGAGCTCTAAGAGACTGAATCATTTTCCTGTTACGCCTTCTATGATGTGAAACCTGACGAGCGGCCACGCTTACTACGCGACACTCACTCTTTTGCTATTTGCGGCCAACCGAAATCGGTTTCCAAATCGACAACTCCTGCCCGGGCCATCACGCAGATTTGCTCGCGAGTCAATCGACAAAGATCCAACTGAGAGACCACGCCTCAAGCGTCTGTTAGCATCCGGTGGACCAAACCAGCCGGCGCAACCGAAAATCAAACCCTAAGCTATTGCCTGAAAAGGACTTGCGGTTTTGAAAAATTTTCAAAACAGCTCATGTCCTCACGGATCTGGACAGGTGGCTGCTCGGGGCGCAGGCGGTTACTCGGCTTGGTTGCCTGAAGAATAGGCATCAGATCGGGCTGGACGTTCGGAGGGAAATCTAGCTAGAAGCTGTATCGATTCGGGGTGAACCGAACGATCCAGGCGGTAACCCACCTAGAAAAAAGGATGCCAGATATGAACGTTAATTTCTTTGAATGGTTGCGAGACGGAGTTCGTCAGTCAGTTCTGCTCGGAGTCAGTGACGCGATTGAGCAGATCGGAACTCCAGCCGACAGCGAAGACTTGCATCCCAACGTGGCTGCGATGCTTCAAGGCGAGGGCGCCCCAAAAACAAAACGAGTCGGTGCGAACAACACGGCTGGACGCAAACGATTAGGCCGTTCACTCAAGGACCTCAATCCTCAGGCCCAAGCTTAAAATCTAAAATCTAAGCCACAGTCGAAGGACTAAGGGTCTCGCTCAGCGGCATCAAGAGCTCGACACAAGTTGAATGCCCTGGACTCGAACGAACCGAGAGCTTGCCACCAGCAAGCTCAGCCCGGCTATGCATGATCTGGAGTCCAAAATGGTCTCCGGAGACTGCTGAAGGATCGAAACCGATTCCATCATCTGTGATCGTGAGTCGAAGGCACTGGGGATCAGCAAGCGACCAGATCTCGACTCGCTTCGCCTTTCCGTGCCTCACCGCATTTCGAACGGCCTCCACCGCAATTCGGTAGAACAGTATCGCGGAATCATTCGCGAAATACTCAGTTTCTCGGCCAATGTCCCAAATGAGATCCACGTCGCGACAAATGTCATTGAGCTGATCTTGGGCCGCCTCTTTCCAGGTTCGAATAGAGAAATCGAGTGAATGAATGGATCCTAGCAGCCGACGACTGCACTGCATTGCCTCGTTCAGCCAGCCAGTGATCTGAATCAGCGATGCGGAAGCGTCCGCGAGATCGCAACTAGAGCTTTCCGAACTCAATTTTGCCGATAGAACTTCCGCCCTGGCTCGAGCAGCAAACAAAAGAGGGACCAGGTCATCATGTAGATCATGACCAATTTGGGCTCGCTCCTGATCAACGAGCCTAGCGACCTGAACCCGCGTCCAATGTGAAGGCAACTCACCAACTGAATTGGAATGAGTGGAACTAGGGCGATTCGATGACGAATGCCCTGGCAAATCCTCGCTCAACCGAACCAACCCTTCTTGTCAAAGCTTGCTAATGCTTTGTCTTCGGTCGTTTGGATATTGAAGAGCTTGTTGAGCTTCGTGATCTTGAAAACTTCCATCACGTTGGCAGAAACTTCACAGAATACCAACGCGATGCCTTGAGCTTTGCAGCCCTTATTGAGCATGACCAACTTGGTGATCATTGCGGAAGACATAAACGAAACGCCTCGGAAATTGACGAGCAATTTCTTGTGAATCGCTTGTGGAATGATATCCATAATCTCTTTGCCAACCTGTTCGATCCGCTGGCTATCAAGAATCTTGCTGTCAGTAAAACCGACGATCAAGATTTCTTCGTGCATTTGGTTGGTGATGGCCGCCATGCTGAGGATTCCGCGAGACCAGGTGAAGCAAATTAAGTATGAACACAAAGTTAACCTACCGCGCATCAATGCGACGGCATGAGGTGATAGATTAACAGCCGACCGGGTCTATGGCAATTCGACGCACCACTGGCACAAGATTTTCATCCAAGTTCGTCCGCATTGAGCTGATCAACCAAAGCCTCCAATTGGTCGTCGCTGAGTCCTGGTCGCGAACCGCCAAGCAACGAGCCCGGGACGGCACCATCACCCAAACCCCTTTCGGGGGGAACGCCGATATCGCTACTGGTTTCTAGAACAGCCTGCGGCATGCTCGTCAAATTCGCATTCTCGTCAACTGCTGGCTGTTGACGGATACCCACCTCACCCACCACTTCATTGGCAAGCCTTTTCTTTACTGGAGCAGGAACAACGCTGCTCACTAGCGAGAACGTTCGAACCTGCCGCAGCCGGAGCAACTCATAGACGGCGCTGCAAACATCTTCTGGTGACGTGCATTGATTCAGATCGAAGATATAAATACGTCGTCCCGGAGCAGTTTCCGTGCTTGCATCAGGGTCGCGCGCGTGCGGAAATCGTTTCCCATCGATCCGGCACCGCGAGAATAGCCCAACGACATCCTCCGGAGCTTTCCAATCCAAGTACACGAAATCGCCCGTGATCGACTCAAGGGTCAAAAGATCTGTGGATTGAGCGTCCTCGAGCGACGAGGTGTTCACAAGGACCATATCGATCCCAGGCCGCCCGATCATTTCACCAACGATTCCCTCACCCACTCGCTGGGCAATGGGGCTCGCTGGGGGCGATTGGTTCATCACGACATTCAGACGCACAGCCATTAATTCGCTCTCGGTACAGGAGCACACGCGTCCATACTGCAATGATCGGATGGCGTATGCGGATCGAATGACGATGAATTGTAGTTCGCGACAAGGTCGTAGAGATCAAACCACAATTCTCTCGCATTGGTGACTTGGCTTAAATCTCTCCGCTGCAACTCATCCTGAACCAACGCAACATACTGCCCAGGCGATCCGTGAGTTAGCTGTGTTGACAGATGCCGGATTAACTCAGGCGTAAGTTCCGCACGATACACTTCGACAAACCCTAGCATCTCACGATGACTGGTTGCGAGAAGGGCACAACGGCGCAGTGCCAAAGCGGCACAGAACAGCCACTTCACCGTCCAAGAAATTTGCTCGATCCCATCCAACACGACGACACCGCCGCGTCGACTTTGGCGAACTAAACAGACCAACCGACGAAAATTTTCGCGTCGCTGATTGCACCAAGCCTTCAAGTTCTCGTTGGGGTAACGGGCTAATCGCTCACGGAGAACATGCGAGTATTGCGACGTGAGCGACGGGAGCAGGGTCTCCACAAGCGTTGACTTCCCACTTCCATGTGGGCCAATGATCAAGGCTCGGTGCGACTCACGCAATTGCTGGAGCATTGAATCGACGAACGACGGGTCGAGTGGTTGATGCGGCTTGCTTGGGGAAAAATAAGGCCTCGCCCCCGGCTTAATGAAGCGAGACGCAAACGGGTTGCTCACATCCAGAAACGGATCAGATGTCGACACGAGGTAAAATGAACCTCGCTCAGGACGTCGAAAATGTCATGTCCGAACGCTTGTCGCCAATCACTCGCGAAATTCGGGGCACAACACCCACAGGAACGACGACATTGGACCAGTCCACAACACTTGAACGTGCTCGCGCTGGGAGCGTCGTCGTGTCGGCCATAGCCAATCTCTCAATACGCTGTCGGCGGGCTACGACGTAAAACGGATGCTCCGCTAGGATCTCGCGGCCGCCAACTAGAAATAACCGTAGCCGCAAACTCCATCGAATCGTGATCAGCTTGCCGTGGTAGCTCAGCGGGGTGACGGGCAACCGGCATTTGATCGATTGCTCATCCGCCAGCCCCGTGTCACGGAGCTGTTGTTCGGTCAGGCGATGAAAATGGTGGACGTGGAGATCTTCGTCACCTTTTCCTTCCGTGTGCCACATCACCGATGCTTCGAGACCCTGGAGTTGGTCAATGGGAACTCGGCTGATACGCCATTTTGCAACAAGCGTTCCGCCAGCTTCGTATCGAGCATCGTCTCTGCAGAGCGAGACACTTACCGCGGGCTGCGTGGCGGATGCAGCCCCAAGGGATGGACGACGACGGGGAAATTTCGGCAGAACGATGGCCACGGACGCGTTTCTCCACTTACCACAATCTTCCAGCGGATCGCGTTGTGCGACCCTACAAATGAGTGCATCGCACTCGGTGGCAAGACGAATCGTAATTGTTGCTCCCAAGGTACCTGCGGGTCAACCGTCACATCGCGGTCGCTGAACAAAACTTCGCTGAAAGCTTCAGCGCGCTCGACACGAACGTCAGTCCCCTGACGAAAGAACGTTTCCTCTTCACAACACAGTGCGATTTTCAGCCTTCGAAGCCGCAGCCGACCACACTGTGCTATGTAAAGCCTGTATTCCTCACCCGGATAAAGCGGATGTTCGTCAATCTCGACGATCGTAACGCCAACACCAGCGAACTGGCGCAATTGGTTCAAAAAGTAACGGAATGCCCAGTAACCAATCCCGGCAAACGGAACTAACAGAAGGGTCAAAACCCAGCGGGGATTTCCGTACCAGAAGCCGGACACCACCACGGCGAGCAACACAAACCAAACGGTGTTCCATAACAGTGCGAGAACGGCCGGCCCAGCGATATGACCACCCGTCGGGTTCGCTTCGGCGAGACGAAATCTCAGGTGTTCGCCGGGGCTGTCGGTGATCGACTTGCCAACGGGCACGTACGGAAGCTTGGAATCAGGCTCAGCTCCAGGTCCGCTGACTTCGATCGATCCGCCACGTTTAGCGATAACGCTCCGTCGCTCACTGCTGGTGCCGAACGAAGTCAACCGGAACATCAAACCGCCGCCACCGGTTCCGATGGCGGCGATCGAAAGAACTCCAAAAATCAAGCGTCCCCAACCGCTGGAAAGCGTTTCCACCGTTTCCGGTGCGACCTCAAGAGCTTGGTCCGGGGCGACACGGTGAATGAGCACCAAGGACAGAGTGAACACGCCGGTGAGAAAAACACCGGCGTAAAAAGCCGCTTCACCAGCAATCCCACTCAACGAATGCCCCAACCGACGCTTTCCGCGTTTTTTGCTCCATGGCTGGGGAAATCGGAGCATGGGTGCTTAGCGAGGGATGCAGGCGGGTTCGCGATTCGGACGATAAAAACCCATCGCTTCGAGCGCTTGGTATACTTCGTCCAACGTCTTCTCGCCAAAATTGCTGATCGCGAGCAAACGCCGTGGAGTCGCGTTGAGCAAATCCCGGACAGTCAGAATGCCGGTCTCTTCCAAGCAATTTGTTGTGCGAACCGAGAGCCCCATTTCGGCAATGCTTAAGTTCAATCGTTCGCGACGCAATCGGGCCTCTTCTTCGGCACGACTCAGTGGAATACGTGTGGTCATGACAAAACTCCCTTTCAATCAAATGAACGCCATTCAGTCGCATCGCGCCCTTCCGGATCCGAAAGCTCCCTGCGCAACACGGTCACTGAAGCAACACTGTCGCTGGAACACTGTCACATGGGCGAGAGTTATAGGCCAGTTGTCAAGCGCCAGGCAAGCATCCGCGAGTTCGCGGAGACGCAAAATTCCCAAGAAAAAACGAACTTCCTTGATAGCAAAAGCTCTCGCCAGAGGGACAAATGCAACGTCCTGCAACCCTGTGGAGCTGTTTTCACCACCATCTCAGCGGAAAGAGGCGGTTCGGGCTTGGGGGAATAATCGACCTCCGATATACATATAGTCAAGAAAAAGGGAAATGCGCGACCTTGAAGGCGCCGAATCCTGCGGACGTGTGCTGACCAGCGAACCCCAACGTGTGGGCGAGACGGCTGCCAGCAACCTCCGCGCCTGACCTCTTTGTCACCTCCGCAGCCTACGTTTTCGCATTTGCTCTCGCGGTAGCAGAGATGCGAACGATTGCCACTGACATGCAATCGCACCCTGGGGCGGACCCGACAGAGCCGGATCAACCGGCATCGGATTCGATGACTGCATCAGTCTGTTGAGACCAAGCGATCGCATCGACCATCCCGACAAAACAATCCACCCACTCGAATTCTTTTCATGAAATCTGACCATTGGAATTTCTTGGCGAACTTGCTCGGTGCTCCTGGAGCTGCTGAGCCGCCTGCCCAAACGCCGAAAACGGAACCGGCAAAAGCCGCCGAGCCGGCAAAAAAGGACGTCCAGCCCGCTGCCCCTCAATCCAGCTCCACGGCTGCTTCACCCGAAGCCACGGCTCCTGCGACTCGAAAGAGTGCATTCGATTCTCCCTCGGCCTTCGACGCACCCGCTGAGCCTGAAAGAACGCCTGAACCGCGAACCGTTGATCCGCTTGCATTCTCCTCGTTTCGCGACCTGGATGACGACGAGCCTGTGGCTCCGACCAAGTTGACTCAGCCTTCGCGGCAAGCACCTCCCTCGAGCCGAACACCGTCCTCGAGCCAGGCACCGTCCTCGAGCAACGAAACCAGCAAGCCAGTGGATGCCCCACGCGTTACTGAATCGACGCGAGCTGCTGAATCGACGCGATCCCGCGTCAGTTCGTTTGCTGATCAGCCAGAACCGGTGTCGGCTGAAGACGTCCTTCAAGCACTGACTGCGGTGACTCCGCCACCACGTTTGCCAGGCTTCGGTGTGTCGAACGATCCTGAGCCCGCCAGAGACATCGCTGAACCGGCAAAGAAAGAAACGTCCATGTGGGGACGAATTGCTGGGAAGTTTGGCGTTGGTGGCGAACGCAAGAACGAGCGTGAAGAAGAACCATCTCGCCCCGCACCTCCGAAGGCGGAAAAGCCCAGCGACGGTCCTGCACGCTCTGGCTTTGGTGGAGGTTTAGTGGACTTCGACGATGAACCAGACGATCTGCCGGTCAAAGGCTCCGCTGCAAGCGATGCTGATCTTGACGATAACGACGACAGCTTCGGTCGCCCGCGGAGTGAGTCAGGTGGCCGAGGTTCACGACGCCGTGGCTCCAGCCGACCAGAAAGCGGAGCATCCGAATCGACATCGCGTGGCCCGGCCTCTCGCGGCCCAGCTTCGCGTGATGCCTCACCAAGAGATGCACAGCATGATGGTGACAACCGTGATCGTACGCGGCGGACAATCGCACGCAACGATGCCGATAATGATGGCGAGTCGATCGAAGTCTCCCCACTCGAAAAATCTGCCAGTGACGAACCTGCGGGACATTCGTCTCGCCGACGTGGACGACGTGGCATCCGCCAACGCATGTCCGAAGACGACTTGGACCAACCGTCGAATTCCTCGGCAGAAAGAACGAGTGATTCAAGGGACGGCGGACGCAGCCACGAGATTCGCTCGGAGGAAACCAACGAGCGAGAAGGCGGCTCACGCCACGCCGGATCGTCCCGCCGAGACGGTTCGACGCGCGAAGTAAGCTCCAGTCGCGAATCGGAATCGTCCCGCGAAAAGTCTTCAACGCACGGCGATTCAAGCGAAGCAAGCCGAGGACGTGGCCGGGGTCGCGGACGAGGACGTGGCCGCGGTGGTGATTCGACGCAAGCTCGCGACCAGGCCCCACGCAGCGATCAGGCCCCACGCAGCGAACACGCCCCACGTAGCAATCGTGGACCAAGTCGACACCGAGACGACGACCTTCCGGCGCATGACGACGCGTTTGTTGATGACGATGATTCGCCAATGGAGATGGACGCCGAGTTTGATGACATCGACGACGATAGCTTCGGCGGCGGGTTGGCGAACGATATCCGAGGCGAAGCTCGCGGAGATAAGGACAAAGACGATAAAGACAGCGATGCGGCTCGCAGCCCACGCTCTCGATCGCGACGTCGCGGACGCCGCGGACGTGGACGCGGCACAGCGGACGCGGCACCAGCAGCGGCTGTTCCAGCCGATGATTTCGATGATGTGGATGATCTCGATGTCGACGACGGCATCATCGAAGCCAAATTTGATGACGATCACGAAGACGACGAACAAGTCGAAGAAATTCGACGTGGTTCTCGTCGGCGGCCCCGGTCGCGCCGACCGGCACGGTCGGAAAACGGCGATGCAGCCCCAGAGGTCTCAGCGACTTCCAAGGAAGTACCCGCCAGGGGTGCCCGCGATTCGAAGCCTCGTGATGCTGACTTTGGCGATGTCGATTCGACAGACGGCGAAGGAAGTCGTCGCCGCAGCGGCAGCGTGCCGACTTGGTTGGAAACAGTAGAGCTGTTGGTCAACGCAAACATCGAAAACCACAACCGAAGCGGCAATAAGCCACCACGTGGTGGGCGCGGCGGCAGTGGTAATGGCGGAGGCACCAGCAATAACGGCGGTCGCCGTCGGTAACGCAAGCTTGTAGTCACCCATTACATGCGGTCACGTCTGGCAAGTTCCAGCTTGCCAGACGAGTCCAGGCACTCGATTTCCGAGTCCAGGCACTCGGTTTCCGAGCGGGGCCAAGGTTTCCTAAGTTTGCTGGGTTTTCCGAAGGCGTTCCTTCGCGTAAGCTCTTGATCCATCAGTGTAGAGATCTCTTGTTCGGTGGTGGCGGCCCTTGCGATTGCGAATCGTGAACCGGGTCAGGCCTTAACTGGAGCAGCCATAAGCGGTGTAGCTCTGTGTGAGGGTCGCCGCCACCGGGCAAGAGATTCAACGTCTTTTGGAGATAACGTCTTTTGGAGATGCAGCTTCCTCCCCCTCACTCCAATTCTTAAGCGAGACGAGGCCAACGGCATGACAAGCCTGGATGACTGCACCCGATTTTCCCACGGTAACCCATGGCTGACTCAATCGACCGCGCCAAACCAGCCGCAGACAATTATGTTGTGGTCGCTCGACGATACCGGCCGCGTGGGTTTGATGAGCTAGTCGGCCAGGACCAAGTGGGTCGGGCCTTGAAGAATGCCATCGACACCAACCGTGTCGGCCACGCTTACTTGTTCACGGGCGCTCGCGGTGTTGGCAAAACCAGCACCGCGAGAATCTTCGCCAAGGCTCTCAACAATCCCGACGGCCCAAACGCATCGCCCGACAATTCGTCGGATACTGCGCAAGCGATTGACATGGGTGAAGACGTCGATGTGATCGAAATCGACGGTGCGAGTAATCGAGGCATCGATGAAATCCGAAGCCTCCGCGCCAATGTCGGTGTTCGGCCAAGCCGATCGCGATTCAAGATCTATATCATCGACGAAGTCCACATGCTCACCGGTGCGGCGTTTAACGCGCTGCTGAAAACGCTCGAAGAGCCACCGGAGCACGTGAAGTTTATTTTCTGTACGACAGATCCTGAGAAAATTCCGATCACGGTATTGAGCCGTTGCCAGCGATTCGATTTCGCGCCCGTCGAAGTCTCCAAGATCGCTGAGCGATTGCGAGACATCGTGACCGCCGAGTCGGCTGAGGCAGACGACGCAGCACTCGAGCTGATTGCCCGACGCGCCGCTGGATCGATGCGTGACAGCCAATCGTTGCTTGAGCAAGTCATGAGCTTCTGCAGCGGCAAGCTGACTGCGGAACAAGTTCACTCGATGCTTGGAACCGCAGATGAAGAGCGTCTGCACTCACTCGCACTGGCGATGGCTGCGCGCGACCCAGCAGAAACACTTCGGCAAATGGATGCGGCAATCGATGCAGGTGTCGATGCAGGCCGTTTGGCAGAACAATTGCTGGGATACTTTCGCGACTTAATGGCGGTTGCCGTTGGCTGCGACGACACGATGCTGCGTCACACGTCGTCCACAATCTATGGCGAGCTCAAGCAACTGGCCGACAAGTGGGGACTGCAAACGGTCCTGGCTGTCGTCAGCCTGCTTGATCAAACATTGGTCCGGATTCGACACAGTGTTTATTCGCGAGTGTTGCTCGAAGCAACACTGATTCAAGCCTGTGTGCTTCCGGATCTGCAGCGCTTGGTGGACCTGACGGCTGCTGCTGGGACGATGAACAGCGGTGCGGCAATGATGGCGGTCGAAAAAAAAAACGCCCCAGTGACGGCAACTCCGCACTTTAATTCGACATCGCCAGCCCGCTCGTTGGCACCAGTCGGATCGGGCGCAGTCGGATCAGCACAAGCAAACGTCTCGTCTGCCTCCAACGGTTTGGCAACAATCGTTCAAGCACGACCACAAGCCGTCGAGACCTTGCGTGTCGACTCTGCCGCTCAGCCAAATCCAGCGAACGCAAATCCAGCGAACGATCTACCCGTCGCAATTCCCAACGTCAGCTGGACCCAGAGTGGCGTCGCAGACCTTTGGAAGAGTTGCATTGGCCATTTGGAGTCGATGACTGAATCTTTAGCTCGTGCGGTCCAGCGAGTCGAGTGTGCGGGGCCTGGCCAGGTTCGCCTCGTCTTTCCTGCCAAGTCGAAACTGGCCATGAGCCGCTGTGACACTCCCGGCCACCGCGATGCGATCGTAAAAACACTGACGGCGTTAGCGGGACAAAAAGTGTCCCTCGAGTTCTTTGCCGAAGCCGGGCCATCCGAACCGGTACTCGTCCCCAAAGCGAGCGGCGTGACGCGGATGAATCGAATGCGAGAGCTAGAAAACCACTCGCTCGTTAAGTCCTGCATCGAATTGTTCGAAGCTGAAATTGTCAAAATCGATCATCCTCGGGTGCCGCCGCCCGCTTAACGCTACTGTAAAATCTGTTACGTCATTCTCGCGACCAACATCGACCGAATCGCTTAGGAACCTTTGAACATGTTTAACTTCGGAAATCCACTTGCGATGCTTGGCAAGCTTCAAGAGCTTCCAGAGAAACTAAAACAACTCAACGAACGCATGCAGCAAGAGACTGTCTCGGCAACCTCGGGCTGTGGCACTGTCTCCGTTGTTATGAGCGGCAACGGCCACGTCAAATCCATTTCGATCGGCGATGAACTTTCTGGCGAAGCGTTGGAATCGGCGGTCATGGATGCGACGAATGCCGCGGGTGCTGCGGCGAAGCAACTCTACGCTGATTCGATCAGCCAGATGGCCAGCGACATGAATCTGAACGTGCCCGGACTGGACGGGATCCTCGCTGGTTTAACCGGTGGTTAAGCCCGTGCGTGTTTTGTAAGGCTGTTCCCCCAAAAACATGGACTGCCCCCGCCACCTCCTATTCAAATCTCTTACAAGCAAAGCTAACAGTTGCCATGTCGTCACATGCGGGTGCAGTCTCCGATCTCGTCGAGCATCTGGGACGCCTACCGGGTATAGGGCGAAAAAGCGCGGAACGTTTAGCATTCCACTTGCTGCGAGTTGCTGAGCACGAGGCGCTGGCTCTGGCGGATGCCATTCGTCGCGTTCGCACGGACGTTCGGTACTGTGCAACCTGTTTCAATCTTGCTGAGTCCGACTGTTGCTCGATTTGCGCTGCACCCAACCGAGACACTACGCGGCTATGTGTGGTTGAACAACCTCGCGATTTGATGAGTCTTGAGCAGTCAGGTGTGTTTCGAGGCCTTTACCACGTCCTGCTGGGCCGCATCGCACCGCTAGACGGCATTGGACCAGATGCCCTAACGATTGACGCACTCGTCGATCGAGTTCGCACCGGAAATTTTGTCGAAATAATTATGGCGACAAACCCAACCGTCGAGGGCGATGGGACGTCGCTCTATATTTCCAATCTTTTAAGCGAGTTTCCAGTAGAAATCACCCGATTGGCGCGCGGCATCACCGCAGGAAGTGTTCTGGAATATGCAAATCGTGAGATGATTGCGGATGCCCTAACTGGTCGACAAAAACTATAATGAGGGAACAGAAAATGCTCACTCGATCGAAGTGAGCCCCGATACGTGACTTACGATCGGCACGGATGTTCCTTTAAGAGACTCGACCATGCGGATGTCGATGGGGCTCGAAGCCCGCCAATTACAAGTTCAAAAGCTTGCGCCGCGGATGATCCAATCGATGGAAATCCTGCAGCTGCCGACGTTGGCATTGCAGGAACGCATCGAGCAAGAGATGAACGAGAATCCGCTTTTGGAACAGCAGGATGTCGACCCGATGGCCCCGGAAGAGGCCAACGACGATCTTCCGAGCAACGACACTCGCTCGGAAGACGAAAAGGAACTTGTGGTCGACAACGACCATGACAACCAGGATGACTTTGAGCGACTCGTCAACATGGACTCGGAGCTTCCGAGTACCTTCGACGACTCGTTCCGTCGCTCCGCTGGCGGCATGCAGGACGATGCTGATCGCCGACATGACCTGATGGCAAACGCGCAATCGCGACCTGAATCGCTCAACGATTTTCTGCTTCACCAATTGGCTGAGCTGGATATCGACGACGAGCTTGAGCAACTCGCCGAGAGAATCATTAGCACATTGGACGCACGCGACGGAGGCTACCTGCGTTCGCCTCTCGCGGATTTGCTACCCGCCGGGCACACCCCCGAAGACCGTGCCAAGGCCGAGCAAGCACTTGAGATCGTCCAGTCATTGGAACCGACAGGCATCGCAGCTCGATCGCTCTCGGAATGCCTGTTGATGCAATTGAAGTCATCGATTCCGCACGCTGACGAAATGCGAACGCTGATCAAGTCGCACCTCGAAGATCTGGCCGAGAATCGCTTGCCCCAAATCGCTCGCAAAACGGGCTATTCGATCGAGCTGATCCAAGAAGTTCGCGCCGAGCTGCACAGCTTGAACCCCAAGCCTGGTGCGGCGTTCATGGAGACGTACGTTCCCAACGTCACGCCCGACATCATTCTCGAGCAAGACGAAGACGGTGAGTACAAAGTGCGATTGGATGACGATCGTATCCCGACGCTCTTCATCAGCGAGTACTACCGACAACGGCTACAGGACCCGAATAGCACCGCCGAAGAACGCGAATTCATCAAGCGAAAAATCAGCAGCGCACAGTGGCTGATCGATTCGATCGAACAGCGCCGAAGCACACTAACTCGCGTGGCTCAAGCAATTGTCGAGCACCAAAAGAAGTTTCTCGACGAAGGACCTGAGGCTATTGAACCGCTGAAGATGCAGCAAATCGCCGATCGCGTTGGTGTCCACGTCACCACCGTCAGCCGAGCGGTTGATGATAAATGGATGCAGACGCCGCGAGGAATTTTGCCGCTGAAGCGATTCTTTGTCGGCGGAACGCAAACCGAAGACGGTGAAGACGTCGCGTGGGACACCATCCGACTAAAGCTTCAAGAATTGATCGACCACGAAGACAAGAGTGATCCGTATAGCGATGAACACATTGTCGAAGAACTGAAAAAAATCGGCATGACGGTCGCTCGCCGAACCGTCACGAAGTACCGAAAGAAAATGGGGATCCCGAGCAGTCGCCAACGACGCGATTGGGCTCTCACCAAAAAGTAGACCGAGCGCAACCAAGACCAGTCCGCGTTGACTCGCGCAAGTCCGATCCCTCTACTCGCCCATGGGCGAGATGAAAGGCGGATGCTTGGCTGCTGGTTTGGAATCAATCGTTTTGCCGATCAATTGCTGAGCCGGAACGACAACGCCACAGCTGACGATGAATTGAATTGCCTCATCGATCGTCAGATTCAAGTCGATCGCTTCGCTGCGTTTAACGGTGACCGTGAACCCGGTCATCGGCATCGGACTCGTCGGCATCAAAACGCTCAGCATCGGCTCGCCAGCAGCTTCAGCAATCTCAGCCATGCTGTTGCCCGTAACAAATCCGAGTGACCAGATTCCACGTCTTGGATACTCGATCGCGACAACGCGATTGAACTCGATCTCTCGCTCGCTAAATGCGAAGTCGGTGACTTGCTTGACGGATCCATAGACCTTGTTGACGATCGGAATTCGTAAAATCGTAGCATCAAACGTCGCCACGACCCAACGACCAAGCCCGTTCGTGAACAACCGCCCCAAGAAAAAGAGCAGTGTCAAGAAAATAATCAAAAATAGCGGCACAACAAGCGAACGCGGCATGTACTGAAGTTCGACGTAACGATGCCAGTAAGCACTCGCGCTTGTCGGAGTGGGCGTGTAGGGCCCAAAGTAATCTGAATTTTCGTTGACCGTTGTGACCACGTACTCAGGCAGAAACTTTCGCCCAGTCGGATCGGGAACAAAACGGTCTCCGTTGTAGGTGAACCCATCCAGTCGACGATCGCCAATACGGGTCGCACCGTCGGGCGCACCCCCGGTGTACGTTTGTTGAATAGCCCAAACGATCGTGTGTCGAATACCGGTCTCAACAGGCTTAAGTACATAGTTTTCGATCGCATTCCACGCCCAAATCAACAACACAATGGTCAATAACGGCGGAAGAACGACACCTAACCCACGCAAAATGGCTCGGCGAAAACCGCCCGGGCGTGATGAACTAGCTTCTGGAAGAGTTTGGTCTATTTGCATAAGGTCAAACGTTGTCGCACCGACAGAACCCGAACTGCGTCGAAAAGGTCCCAGCGTTGCTCGTTACGTGTTGTTCTTGGCTTAAGTTCAGTACGGAAATTAGATGATGATGTATGCGGTGCACGACAAGTCTCAAGCCCGAAGTGCTCTCGCAACGACCGCTAAGGTGATTCTCTGAGCCCCGCCAACTCTCAGAATTCTCGACACTTCACTCGCCGTTGCCCCTGTCGTCAACACATCATCAACTAACAGAATATGTCGGTCAGTCAAATCAGGAAGCCCACGAAAAGCATAACGAGGTTTGACGGCAAACGCATCGCGAACATTTTCGACCCTGGCGTGATCGTCCAACCAGGCTTGTTTTTCGACTCGACGCGTCATTTTCAAGACGTCTTGGTAGGGAACACCGACAATTTTCGCTACCCCCTCTGCTATTGCCAGCGTACTCGTTCCACCGCGAATTGCCTGACGCGTGAAGTGCGAGGGAACATTGACGACAAAATCTGGTCGACTTTCGCCGAGTGTCTGTGCGACTGTCGCACCAAGTCGTCTGCCAATCGCGTCCGCCAAGGCCACACGTGAGCTGTATTTGGACGCAACAACGACTTCGCAAATACGATCCTGGTACGGCCACAGAGCAACGACTTCATCAAAACCATAGGCCTCTTTCTCGCAATGCGGGCATCCGTCCGAAATCGCACTCGAACTCAACTTTGCCGAGGCCGGATCGACATCGATGCCTCGTCCAGCAACCACGAGCCGGGTTCGAGGTCGGGCACAGCGGCGACAGGCGTCGACCATCATCGCCTCCGCATTCTGGAAAATCGGTTCGCAATCGCGACAAAAATCCAAGCCTAAATTCAGCGGCTCCAGACACAATCGGCAGCAAGAGGGCAGCACTAGTTCGAACGCGGATTCGCCTAAATCAACGAGAACTCCTTGAAATCGGGCAACCGTTTGGCGAAACGTCCAAGCCATGCTTTCAAAGTCCCCGGGGAAACACCGCCCAAAAAAATTAGAAAAATAGTTCGACGGACGCGAACCTTTGCAATTTACATGGTTTCTAATCGTACAGTCTCCCATTGGCCGATAAATGCTTCTGGTCTTTTGAGGGACATCTGGGATAATGTCGTCTCAGATCCAGCTTGAGTGAATTGTCTTCACTCGAGTCTTACATGACAGTTTTTTGCTCCGCAGCCGTACCGATCAGAAAGGTACGTTTGGAGGTTGGAAATGCGTTTCGAACAGATCACCACCACCGTAGTCCGTAACTTCGTCGCAATCGAAGCCCGCGTGAACTTGGTCGTCGATGTCCTGGCCGCCGCTTACCACCTCGGTTACCAGCTGCGGAAGCCTCTAGGGACACTCACGTCGCAAGGTTCGCGTCGTCATTCACAAATGCATCGGTCCATAAATATGGCCCAGCATTTATTTGATGATGGCGGCCCCATTAGCGGCCCAAGTTGGCTGTGCTTTAAACGCACAGGCATGCTTGGCTGCCCAGCGATGGCGTGTACATCGAGTCCGGTCCGAGCGAGACGCATGAGCGTCTCCACTTACTAAGCACTCCCGCTTACGAAGTAACTCTGACCGCGACCTTTTGTTCGCGCTGATGCGACCGGCATAGCCCGTTTGCGTTTGCTTGCTTTGCCAAAAGCGTTTTGTCCTCCTGTCATCGCGATCAATCCGTTTCATCGGATCGCCTTGAACGCGATGCAAAACGAACTCGAAGTGAAACCACTTCGGTCGGCTGAGCTTAGTTCGCAGTGTTCTGAACCCTACAAAAAACTATTACCGCCATTGATGTCTCCAAGACAGGAGGCAGGGCGGGGCAAAGCTCTTGGGCGAGTCGACGATCGTGTCACGACTGTCCCCAGCGATGCTTACGGAGGAGAAATTGTCATGACTGTTCTTGTAAACGAATTGACTCGCAACGCATCGTTCATCCCAGCTTCGACCGAAGCAAAGACTGTTGCTAAACTGGTTTGTCTAGCTCAAACCGGCGACCGAGACGCTTTCGGTGAACTGTTCGAACGATACCGAGGTGGAATCGTTGCGCTGGCAATGCGCCGAGTTCGAAACGCTGACGAAGCTGAGGAACTGGCTCAAGATGTGTTCGTTCAAGCGATGCAAAAGATCGACCAACTCCGAGTGCCTGAGGCGTTCGGTGGCTGGTTGCGTCAAATCGTGCACCGCATGGCGATCAATCGTTCGACTCGAACCCGATTCGCGATCGCTTGCGATCCTGAAACGCTCGAAGCGACTTGCTACGCTGTGGACGAACCAGATGCAAACGCCGAAGACAACGAGCAAGCGGAAGCTGTTCGTGACGGTATCGAACGGTTGAATCCGTTGGATCGTCAAACGCTCAAGGCGTTCTACATGCGAGGTCGAACCCTGATCGAAATGAGCGACGAGTTCGAAGCGCCCGTCGGAACGATCAAGCGCCGATTGCACGTCGCTCGTAAGCGATTGGCAAAAGAAATGGACTTGGTGCAAGCAGTTTGAATTTCCAACTGCCTCGTCACCAACACGCCTCAATCCAATGATTGACTCGAACGTGCCGTCGATGCCAAGTGCTCGGCGGCACGTTCTTTTGCGTTACGAAAATTGCCTTTTGCGTTACGCAAACTGTCGCTGCGCAACTAGCTGTCGAAACGCTACTGGCGGAACTTCAGTCCGTTTCCCATCAGCTTCTTACTGACTGGCTTGAGTTGTTTCTCTGGAAGCTTATCGACATCCTTCGCTACCTCGAACCACTTTTGGCTCATCACTTCCAACCGCTCTTTCTCGCTCGCCGATTGGTCAACCGTCTCGCTACGATTCTCGGCCAAGTTATAGAGTTCCCACGGACCACCGAGATAGCTGACGACTTTCCAGTCACCGATTCGCAATCCTCGATTGGGTCCGAAGTGAAAATACAAATACGGGTGTAGCGGTCGTGTTTCGCCACGAACGATCGGTAACAGCGATTGCCCCATCAACGGTTCAATGGGACGTCCGTCAACTTTGTCCGGATACTCTACTCCGGCAGCGTCCAAGCAAGTCGCCATAACGTCGATCAAATGACCTGGCTGAGTGTCAATCGAACCGGCTTTCGCTTTCATCCCCGCCGGCCAATGCAAGATAGCTGGCGATGCGATGCCGCCCTCATGACTGTTTTGTTTGTAAAACCGAAACGGCGTGTTGCCGACGTGCGCCCAACCAACATCGTACGTCCAATAGCTCTTCGGATCATAAGGCGGCAAGTCCTTGCCATGGGTTCGTTCAAACGGACAAGCACCGTTGTCGCTGACAAACACCAGCAACGTGTTGTCCAAGACCTGCTTCTTTGACAAGTGATCGACGAGGCGACCCACTTCTTGATCCAGCCGATCCACCATCGCGGCATAAGCTGACATTCGATGCGATTCCCAAACTCGATCTTCCTCCGACAACGACTCCCACGCCGGAACATGGTTCGCCGGTTGACTCAGCGGCGTATGGTTCGGATCGAACAACCCAAGCGAAACCTGCTTCTCGTATCGAGCCTGTCGAATCTTCGCCCAACCGACATCGTAGCGCCCCAAATACTTCTCGTAATCTTGCCGTAACGCGTGCAATGGATAGTGCGGCGCGTTGTGTGCAACGTAGAGCAAGAACGGTTGCTCAGCGTCGATTGCTTCATCGGCAAACTGGATGGCGTAATCAGTATTCGCGATCGTTGTGTAAAACGTTTCGTCAAAGTCGCTCCAGGGTTTTCCGTTGAGCCGGAACGTGTTGTCTCCAGTAAAGAAATTGGTCGCGCCGCTGAGATGCCCAAAGTAGCGATCAAACCCTTGGTCGGTGGGCTCTTTTTCCAAGTGCCACTTGCCTGCCATCGCAGTGAAGTAGCCAGCCTTCTTCAGTTCACGAGCAAACGTCGTGGCGTGCTGGAGCGACTCAGCACCAGCTTGGTCACAGTACAAACCAGATAGAAGCGAAACTCGCGAGGAGTGACATTTGGCTGTGTTGTAAAACTGTGTCATTCGCACGCCGTTCTTCGCGAGTGCGTCGATACGCGGCGTTTCAATCTCGCTTCCGTAACAGCCCAAGTCGGAGAATCCAAGATCGTCCGCCATGATAACGACAATGTTGGGCCGTTCTGCCGCCGAGACATTGGTGACGGCTGGTGTCGCTAAAACAATCCAAGCCCAGCACAAAACGACCAGCCTTCCTCCCAGGGCAGGTCGGTTCTTAGGCATCGAGACTGACTCTTGATACATCATGGTTTTCAAAGAATTCGGAGTGCGGGCGGGCGTTATTGGGATCGACTAACATAATAGGCAATCAACACTGCCGTCACGTTGTTGACTTCAATTTATTCAAATGCCATCGGACGCCAAGAATGCTGCGACTCTTCTGTTTCCTCGCGGTTGCAACCTGCGGAATTTCATCCCAAGCCGAAGACTGGACCCGATTCCGCGGTGAAAACGCGAGTGGTGTGAGCAGCACACAGGCGCCCACGACTTGGAGCAATACGAGTAACGTGAAATGGAAACTGACGTTACCCGGTGCCGGCTCAAGCAGTCCGATCGTAAAGAATAGCCGAGTCTTCCTGACGGTATATTCTGGCTACGGCCTTTCCATCGAAGCCCCTGGAGATCGTGCGAATCTTCGCTTGCACGTCCTTTGTATCGATTTTGAATCGGGCAAGATTCTGTGGGACCGTCCCTTCGAGCCGGCTCCTGAAGAACAAGAAATCGAGAAACGCGTTGCCGAACATGGCTACGCATCGCCAACACCATGCGTCGATGACGACAACGTGTACGCTGCGTTCGGTCCATCGGGTGTCATTGCCCTAACACAGGACGGCGAGTTCCTTTGGCGCAAGAGCGTCGGTACCAACACCGCCGGATTTGGTGCTGCGTCGAGCCCAGTCGAATTCGAGGACCTCGTCATCATGAACGCTTCGATCGAAGACAAAGCAATCTACGCATTGGACAAGTTGACTGGCGAAGTAAAATGGCGAACGGAGGGAATCGACAATGCTTGGACCACTCCCACACTGGTTCGTCTGAACAATGGCTCGACTGAGTTAGTTGTTAATCAAAAGGAGGCGATTCTAGGTCTCGATCCTCAATCAGGAACCGAACTTTGGCGTTGTGATGCGATCGAAGACTACGTGGTTCCGTGCGTGATTGCTGATGGCGAAACGCTTTATTGCAGCGGTGGTCGCAGCAATAAGACATTCGCCGTTCGCGCAGGTGGCCGGGGCGATGTCACTGACACTCACCTCATTTGGGACGTTTCAAGTGGCGCGAACGTCACCACACCGCTACTCGACGACGGTTACCTTTACTGGTCCCACGACAAAGCGCTCGCCTTGTGCATTCGCGCCAGCGACGGCGAAGAAATGTTTCGAGAGCGTCTTCCGACACGCGGCCGCGTCTATGCCTCGATCGTTGGCGACGGCGAAAAACTATTCCTCACTACCCGTGACGCCGGCGTCTTGGTGATTGCTGCCGAACCGGTCTACCGTGAATTGGCGGTTAACAGCATCGGCAGCCCCGACGAAAGATTCAGTGCCACACCCACGATTGTGAGCGGCCAAATTCTGCTGCGAAGCGACAAAATGCTGTACTGCATTGCCGAAAACGCTGGCACCTAAAGTCCCAAAACCAGTGTCGTGACGGAGTTCCGGCGAGTCTCGCAATGCCACGAAAATGCGAGTAAACTCTATCCGTTCGAACCCGCCTTCATTCTCCAAACTCAACCTGGAAAGCCCCATGGCCAATCCCCTCGCTCGTCGTCATTTCCTGCAAACCCTCGCCGCTGGTGCCGCTGCCGCATCGCTCGCTCCAAAGTTCTCGTTTGGTGCTGAAACTGCCTCCGCCCAGCCCTACAAGATTTCGTTGGCCGAGTGGTCGCTTCACAAGGCGTTGCGAGACCCCTCCATGAAGTTAACAAACCTTGACTTCCCTCGAGTGACTCGCGAAGAATTTGGAATCGAAGCGGTTGAGTACGTCAACCAATTCTTCAAGGACAAGGCTCGTGACGAATCGTACTTGAGCGACTTAAAGAAGCGTTGTGCTGATCACGACGTGAAGAGCGTTTTGATCATGGTCGACGGCGAAGGAAATCTGGGTGACGCTGATGAAGCCAAACGCAAGAAGGCTGTCGAGCAACACCACCAATGGGTTGACGCTGCCAAGTTCCTTGGATGCCATTCGATTCGCGTGAACGCCGCAAGCAGCGGTTCGTATACCGAACAAATCAAACTCGCTTCCGACGGACTTCGCCAACTTTCCGAGTACGCGGCGCCGCATGGTATCGGCGTCATTGTTGAGAACCACGGCGGCTTGAGCAGCAACGCTGCATGGTTGGCCGTTGTGATCGAACGCGTTGGAATGGACAACTGTGGCACGCTGCCTGACTTCGGCAACTTCTACATCACTCGCGGCGAAAACCCGGACATGTTTGACCGCTACCATGGTGTTCAAGCTTTGATGCCATACGCAAAAGCGGTCAGCGCTAAGACCTATGACTTTGACGAAGCGGGCAACGAAAAGTCAACCGACTATCGCAAAATGATGAAGATTGTTGTCGACGCTGGATATCACGGCTATGTCGGTATCGAATACGAAGGCGGCGGACTGAGTGAGTTCGATGGCATCAAAGCCAGCAAGAAGTTGCTCGAAACGGTTGCGGCTGAAATGGCATAAAGCCAACTCGATCGAGAACGAGTCAAGCCACTGCTTTTGAAAATCTCTTCGAAAGCGGTGGTTTTTATTTGGCGTGCGGCCCTTTCTCATTAGGCTGATTTAATCGGGTTCTCTCCTCCATGATCAATGGAGGTTGAGTTGGCCGTCCGTTGAACCGCCAAGCATTAACGGTGCCGCCACGTTGCCAATCTTGCATTCGGTCGAGGCAGCCTGGTGCCTCGGAGCAGCAATATCTCGACAACGCCTCACGTGCCGCAAATCGTCCCGCATCAATGAGCGCTTCGGGATTTCGGAAATCAAACCATGGCACGTGCCCAACATCCGGGCGAATCACAATGTCGGCGGTATGCCGCACGTGACGCCTCAAAAGTTGTTCACCGATATCTTGCATGCGCATCATGACATCCATCGCGGTATTGCACTGGGTGATCGTGGTGCGTTCTTGACCCACGTCGACGCCGATCGTCATCTCGCAACCGTACGACCGTGCGATCGTATTGGGCAACGAGTCAAACACGCCAATATCGCAAAGCAACATGTCACCCCATTTCACGGGTGGAAAGAATCCTGGAATCGCCGTCGATGCGTGGACTGCGTCTCGAAGCGAACCGCTTTCAAGAACGATTCGGTGTCCACTCAGCAAGTCGACACAAACCACACTTAGCGGCGTCGGCAAATCGTTGATATCGACATCGGGCAACAAGTGCTCGATCGCTTCCCACATTAACGTTTTGGGCATGAGCGAAGCCGCAGTCACCACTCGGTTGAAACGTCGATGCGCTGAAATGACTTGCTTCATGCGGTCGTACCAGGCAAACATCCCCAAATCTTCTTGGGATGCATGGCTCGGCGAGCTTCCAAAGAGCTGCTGTTGCTTCTTGATAAAGGTCGGCGAGTGCAAGAACTCAATCGCTTGGGCCTGCACTTTTTGAATGTCTGGTTCGATGGCGCACATCGCGCCAATCAGACTTCCCATGCTGACCCCAACGATTCGCTCGGTTTGAATTCCGCACTCACCGATGGCTTGCAAGACGCCAAGGTGCGCCAGACCTCGAGCGCCACCGCCGCCCAAGGCAACAACAGCGCTGGTGCCGCAAGCTTGTGGCGATTCCATTTCCAATCCAAGGAAATTCATCCAGTCCCACCATTTCATCGTGTCGTTCCTTACTTGTAGGGCATCATAATTTTTGAAACGCTCACGCCGTCGAGTTCGCGCCAACCCTTCTCGGCAATCTCGCCACCGAGCTTGGTGACTTGGCGGAAATCGTCGTCGCTGACTCGCTCACCGGTCATGCGTCGGCGCAGATCGCGACATACCGAATCAGCAGCAGCTCGCGTCATCGGATCGTCACTCTTTGCCGCATACAGACTCGTCACAAGGATCACGACAGCGTCTTGCAATGTTGACGAGAGTGTCGACATGCGACATTGACGATCCGCCAACTTCAATTGATGTTTGCGCATCGTGCCGCTGATGTTCATCCCAGCACCGGACAGTACCTTTTGGGCGAATCTTGCATGCCGAAGCAAATCATTTGGCATCGCGGGGAGCTTTGACCACTTCGTTCCCAACGCGACACGCGAGGCGAACCACTTGGCGTATGAAACCATCGGCCCTCGCAAAGCCCACAGGTGCGATGGATTCGCCAAGTTGGGCTGGGAAATACCAAGCTCGTGTAGCGTTCGGCCAATCGGTTCAAAGTACTTTTGACCATGGTGCTTCACGAGTGACTTGAAGAACGCCATGCCTAACATTTCACCCTCGCCTTCGTAGATGCATGGGGCGAGGAACTCGTGAACGTTATCGCCGAACAAGTGACCTTCCAAGAACGAACGGCCGCCATGCGTCTTCATCAGCAACTCGATTGCTGCTTCCTTTTGTGCTTCACTGCCGAAGATTTTTGCGATGATGCATTCCATTTCACCTCGGTAACCCTCGTCGATTAACCCGGCGCACCACTGAGTGAGGGCATCACAGGCAACGATCAATCCAGCCAATCGGCCAATTCGACGACGCACTAACTCGCGACGTTCGATCGTTTGACCATAGGTTTCGCGATAGGCCGCCCAAGGCAACATTTCACCAAGCATCCATCGCATCGTACCAGCAGCATTGGCACACAACGAAACACGTCCGAGATTCAATCCGTGATAGGCAATAGTCAGCCCATCACCACGGCTTGGTGTCAGCAAGTTACTGGCTGGCACACGGAAATTTCGGAATACGAGCCCGTTGTTATGAGCTCGACGCAGCGCATAGATCCCATAACGTTTGATTTGAAACGTCTCGTTTTCAGCCTCGGGCAAGTCAACGACCAGCACGCTGGGCACATTCTCAATCTTGCACACAAGACCGATCGTGCGGCCAGGAATGGCATTGGTGATAAAAAGCTTCTCACCGTTGACCACGAATTCGTTTCCGTCTCGAACAGCGGTCGTCTTCAGGGCCGTCAAATCACTGCCCGCACCTGGTTCGGTCAACGCGAACGCTGACAAACGGCTCCCATCACCGAGCTTCGGCAAGAACCGACGTTTCTGCTCATCATTGCCAAACGATCGCACAGGGTCCACGGCTCCAATGCAACCATGCACCGACGCGAGACCCGCAACGGTAGGCTCGATCATCGCCATCCGCGTGATCATGTTAGCGAACTGTCGCATGGAAGCACCGCTGCCGCCGTACTCGCGACCAACCAACAACCCCCAATAGCCTGCGTCACCTAAATCCGTTAGCACCTCGTTCGAGATTTTTGCGGACTCATTCAGCAACGTGCCTTGTTCACGATGTCGGAGCACAATCGATAACGAGCGATCGACGACGCGTGCGACTTCTTCACTGTCGACGCACTTGTCGCTATCGAAGAGTTCGCTTTCAACATGGCGTTCCCACACAGCCCGGTGGATCGGACTGTTGGATGTCTTGTACCGATCCGCAAACAACGCTTCGACTTGGTCGTCTGCGGTGTCGAGCACCCCGGTTCGCTTTGCCTCGTCTTCGGAGGCGCCGCCGAGTCGTAGTGCGACCTCAGCGAACGATTCCTTTTCTGGTTCGACGCGTGATGGAACAGTGCCTACGTTCGCCGAAGTGGCCCGCTTGGTAAGCGTTGGATCGCTCGTCACAGGTACAAGCGAACCATCGCCATTCGAAACAGGATGGTTATTCAGATCCAAACTCATCGTAGAACTCCTGTTGGAGAGTGGGGTACCGCAAAGAACTTTTCGCCTCGCTCGACCATGTCGATCAAGTGTTGAGGCGGTTCAAATCGTTCGCCGAAGAAGAACTGCAAACGTCTCATGTTCGCCAGCACGACTTCTGGCGTGATTGACTCGACAAGGCCCAAGGGGCCGCCAAGATGCGGTGCGAATCCGGTTCCAAGGACCATGCCCAGATCGATTGCCCATGGCTGCGAAACGACTCGCTCTTCCAAGCATCGGATCGCTTCAGCAAGCATTGGGTAAACCAAACGACGTTGAATCTGTGTCAACGAATCATGTCGAAAATCTTCGGCAAGAGCGGTCGGTAACGGCATCACTTGTGCTCCCGCCACACCGACCGCCTTTCCTTTCTTGCCCTTGTGGTACCGATAGAAACCTTGTCCGGCTTTCTTCCCCAGATGTCCGGAGGCGACCATCGTGTCAAGAATCTGTACCACAGAACCAACGCCCGGCAAGATTTTGTCCAACGAACCCGAGACGTGATGAGCGACGTCGATACCGACTTGATCGAGGAGTTCGAGCGGTCCCATCGGCATGCCGAAACGACGAATTTCGCGATCGATTTGCTCGACGTCAAACCCTTCACTCACCATCACCACAGCTTCGCCGAGGTATGGAAAAAGCACGCGATTCACAAGGAACCCTGGCGAGTCGGAGGTCACGATCGGTGTCTTGCCTAAAGCCCGAACAAACGCGACCAAGCGAGAAATCGACGCGTCGTCTGACTCCGCGGTACGAACCACTTCGACCAGTTCCATTCGATGCACTGGATTGAAGAAGTGCAATCCAGCGACCTTTTCTGGTCGTGCGGTCGACTCCGCCATCCGCGTCACACTCAGCGACGATGTGTTGCTGGCGAGGATAGCCGATTTCTTCACGACGTTATCGAGTGAGCGGAAGACTTGAGCCTTGACATCTTCACGTTCCACCACGGCTTCAATCACAAGATCAGCGTCAGCAAGCGATTGTTCGTCGCAACTGAGTTGAACCCGATTCATCAACTTCAATCGAGTTGCCTCGCTCATGTGTTTCCGTTTGGCAAGGTCAGCCACGAGTGACTCCACGCGTTGACGCCCAGCCTCCATCGTCTCACCATTCACCTCCTTGAGCACGACGTCAAAACCTCGGTATGCGGCGAGTTGTCCGATCCCAGCTCCCATTGCTCCTGCGCCGACAACGCCTACCTTTCGAATTGGGGCTTCGTGAATCAAGGGACTCACTTGTGCCGACCAAGTCTTCAATTGGCGGGCTTTCTCGCGAGCGAAGAACAGATTCAACAGATTGCGACACGTGGGTGTCTTCAATAGCTCCACGAATTCCTCTCGCTCGAATTCATAGCCATTCGCTCGGCGATCGAAGCCTAACTCGACGGCTCGCACGGCTGAATCCAGTGCGGGGTAGTGCTTCTTTTTGGAAGCGATGCTTTTGCGAACGTTCTTGCGAATGAACCATCGCCCCAGTTGTGTGCGGTCCATGGCTCGTTGCCAAAGAGGCATTCGACTTTGCGACGAAGCAGCGACACGTTCATTCAATAGATCATCGATCATCCTCGTGACGCCAACATCCCAGTCGTCAGGTGCGATCGCTCGATCGATGAGGCCAACCTTCGCGGCCTTGCGTGCATCGATCAACTCGCCCTTGAGAATCATCGACAAGGCAGTCGACATCCCGACGAGTTTCGGCAGCCGTTGAGTTCCACCCCAACCTGGGATTACGCCGAGCTTGATTTCTGGCAAACCGATTTGTGTTGAGCTATTGTTTCTCGCGATGCGATAGTTGCATGCCAGAGCAAGCTCGAGACCACCACCGAGACAGACGCCATGAATGACGACTAGCTTTGGCATCGGCAGCGACTCGATCCTCGCAAAGAGACTTTGCCCAGCTTGAATCAACGAATCCGCCTGGGCGTCGGAACCGATCGCTGCGATGACGTTGACATCGGCGCCCGCGAGGAATCCGCTCTCTTTGCCGCTTCGAATGACAACCAATCGCACATTGATCGAGCGTTCCAGCCCGGAAACGATTTGTTCCAATTCGTCCATGACGTCTTGGGTGAGCACATTCATCGGACGATCGGGCACATCAAGCTCGATCGTCGTCACACCGCGGGCGTCCGTGTCGACACTGAAGTTTTTGTAGGGTTTCAAATTCATCGTTTTTACTCCTTCGAGGTTTCGACCATTACCGCAAAGCCTTGACCACCCCCGACGCAAAGGGTCGCCAAGCCTCGACGTCCACCGTTTTGGCGAAGTGTTCTCAATAGCGTCAGGATCAGACGTGTTCCTGTCGTGCCGACGGGATGCCCCAAAGCAATCGCTCCGCCATGCATGTTCAAACGATCGGTTGGATACTCACCCATCGCAGTACTGAGCCCAAGTTCTTTTTGAGCGAACGACGTCGAGGCCGCAGCGGCTTGACAAGCAAGCACTTGAGCAGCGAACGCTTCGTTGATTTCGATCGCGTCAAAGTCACTCACTCGCAAGCCAGTTTGTTTCAGTAACTTGGCTGTTGCGTAGACTGGACCGAGACCCATTCGACTTGGATCACATCCCGCAATCGCGTACGACGTGATGTAACCAAGCGGTTCTGCTTCGTATTGATCCACGCTGTCCCCATCGACAAGCACCAGTGCCGCGGCGCCATCCGTCAAAGGACAACTGTTCCCCGCAGTCACGGTCCCGTTGCGATCGAAGATGGGTTTCAATCTCGCGAGTTGTTCCAATGATTGTTGAGCTCGAGGTCCGTTGTCTTTCTTCAATAGTTCACCGTCGCGGCGCGTGACGGGAACAATCTCGCCAGACAGAAAACACTTTTCTTGAGCCGCGGCTGCCTTGAGGTGACTCGCCAAAGCAAACGCGTCTTGTTGGTCGCGTGTGATGGCAAACTCTTTCGCCAACACTTCCGCTGTTTCGCCCATATTGAGCCCAGACACGGGATCCGTCAGTCCAAGCTCCAAGCCGACGACAGGTTTGAAATGTCTTGGTCGAAACTTTGAGATTGCAGAGACACGTTGCATGAACGTCTTGGCTCGACCAAGTCGCATCCAGATTTTTGCCGCTTCAGGGCTGACCAACAGCGGAACCTGGGACATTGATTCGGTGCCGCCAGCGACCACGACTTTGGCGCGGTGCTGGTTGATTGAATGCCAAGCCGACAAAACGGATTCCATGCCTGAGGCACAGTTTCGATTGACGGTGTGTGCGATACGATCTTGTGGCACGCCGCTCTTGAGCGCGATCACGCGTGCAATGTTGGCGGCGTCCGGTGGTCCCGAGACATTACCGAATACTACTTCGTCGACGTCCGACGGAGCCAAGTTGCACCGACGCAGCGCATCGCCGAGAGCAATTCGACCAAGCTTGACTGCCGACACACCCTGGAGATCGGTGAATACTTTGCTGAACGGTGTTCTTGCTCCCGCAAGTACAGCGAGCGACTTCATCTTGTCCATCACTTCACCTCCGATTTAGGTTGTGCCGATTCACGCAACTCACGTCGAATCACTTTGCCGAGGAAATTTCGTGGCAGATCGCCAACGCATCGTTCAAACAGTCGAGGACGCTTGTACTTCGACAACAAACGCTCCGAGTGCTCACGAAGTGACGCTTCGTCCCAAACGGCGCCCGGTCGCAGCACCACGTAGGCCTTCACGATCTCGCCTCGTTGTGCGTCGGCGACGCCGATAACAGCGGCATCCACCACATCGGGATGCTCACGAAGTGCGGCTTCGACCTCACTCGGATAGACATTGAGTCCCGACGTAATCACAAGATCTTTTTTGCGACCCACAATTCGGTAGCAACCGCTCGGCTCCAGCACCGCAAGATCGCCTGTGTGCAGCCATCCATCACGAATCGCTTCACCTGTTCCGTCGGGATCATCGAGATACCCAAGCATCACTTGCGGTCCTTGCACAACCAATTCGCCTACTTCGTGAGCCTCGACATCACGAGAACCATCGGCGGAGTCAACCAGTCGGCACTTGGTTTCTGGAAGTGGCAATCCGATCGTGCCGAATTGGGGCTCGGCGAAAAGATTGCCGACATGGGTTACCGGCGATGCTTCGGACAGCCCGTAGCCTTCGACAACAAGTGCTCCACTGTGCTTTGCGAATTCTTGGCCGACATCAGCTTCAAGCGGCGCGCCTCCGGAAATCACCCATCGAATCGAATTGAGGCGAGCGGGGTGCGAACGCAAGCGTTCATTCATCGCGACCAACATCGCTGGCACTGCATGAAAGACCGTCGGCCGGTTGTCTTCGATCAATCGAATGACTTGACGTGTATTGAACCGATGATGCAGCACGAGGGTTGCCCCCATCATCGTGCCGCCCATGACCGTCGCCGACATGCCGTAAGAATGAAAAAACGGCAGCACCGCGAGCATGGTTTCGACGCCAAACGAACCGCGAGTCCAGCAATATTGTTGCCAGGCGTTGGCGACCATATTGCGATGGCTCAGTGCAACTGCCTTCGGCGAACCTGTCGTCCCGCCTGTGGGCAAGATGTACGCAACGTCGGTTTCAGGGTTGATCGTGACGGGTGCAACAGCATTCGTCGTGCGATCAATTTCTTCCCAAAACCAATAGCTGTGATCGTTTGTTGGCAACGACCAATAGCCAGTGTTGCTGTGTAGCTTCCACAGATACCCAAGTTGTTGCAGAGCGGGCAGGTGCTCGCGAATAGAGACAAGAATCTTCTTCGTCTCTGGGTTTGTAATCAGATGCGACAGCAAATCTAGCGAGACGACAAAACGACACTTGGTTGTTTCGAGCAAGCGAGTGACTTCATCGGCAACCATCATCGGGTTGATTGCGACGACGGTGGCACCAGCTCGCCAAATCGCATTCGCAGCGATCACGTACTCGGGCACGTTGGGAAGCAGGATCCCGACACGCTCGCCTGGTTCGACGCCAAGTCGTTGGAACATCGCAGCGCACGAATCAACCACTCGATTCAATTTCGCATACGTCCATTGCACTTCGCCATATCGAATTGCAACACGATCAGGTAACTGCATCGCCGTATGTGCGAGTACTGAATCAGCAGCCAAACCGCTGTAATGCTTCAAGCCTTGAGGCTGTGCATTCACAATCGCGGTTGGGATACCGCCACTCTCGACAGCATTTGCAGACGTTCGTCCATCCATCAGGTGACCCATGATCGGAGCCTCCCCAAAAGCACATTCGTTGAGCGTCGTCGTGACGGATTACGGGGCTCACCACAAGGCAAGTCAACCGTTCCTATTGGCGATGCATCGTGAGTATCCAGAGAGCCAAGAAAGTCAGCCCTGGAGAGCCCAACGATGGTCGCGGTGGCTGCCGGCTCGCATCAGCCAAATGATGTGCTGAACGAATCAATCACGGCCAACGCTGAAAGATGAACGCGTCAGACTGTGGCAAACAGGAGAGCAGAAAACCGAGCCGAATTCGCTCTCGATTGCTTACACTCCATTATACGTCGCCGCTCCGGAAAGGATCGCATATTCTCGCTAAAATCTTTTAAAGAGAGAAATCGCACCCGTGAAGGCGTCTTCGCCTACAGCCGGAGCGGGCCCAGAGACGCGTCCTCATTCGCTCTGGGCGATTGAATGGAGCTGGTCGATGGCCTTCAGCATCGCGCTGCGATCGATCGAGTGGACATCGATCGGATGTCCAACATCGCAAAGCATCGTCACGGTCAAACGGCCACCAAGGTGCTGGCGAAATTCTTCGAGCCCGTTGAGTAGTTGCTCCGTTCCGGAGAGTGCATCGTCCCAAAGCGGCAAGCCTAGCTCATTCAAACACTTGCACACCGCCATTGACTTGGCTTGAGGAAAACCATGCACAATCGAAGAGTAAAGCGAATCAATCGCCACACCAATGCCAACCGCTTCACCGTGGCGGATGCGATAGCCCGTGAGCGGCTCAAGCTTGTGCGCGGACCAGTGGCCAAAGTCGAGTGGACGCGCTTCGAGCATTTCGAAGGGATCGCCGCCTTCGGTGATATGGCGAAGGTGAGCGACACATGAATGGTGTATCGCTTCAACTGCGATTGGCATGTCGCGATTGCGAATCGCGCAAGCATGCTGGCACAGCCAATCGAATTGCTTGGGGCTCTTAAGTAGCGAAACTTTCACCGCTTCGCTGAAGCCACTGTGAAAGTCACGATCAGGCAACGATTCAAGTAGCTTGGCATCGTTGATCACGGCCCATGGCACAGCAAACGTGCCGACCCAATTCTTTTTGCCAAAGTAGTTGATCGCGTTTTTGACTCCGACGCCTGAGTCCGCTTGTGCGAGCGTTGTTGTTGGAACTCGTATCAATCGAATCCCACGATGGGCGATTGCGGCGGCGTAGCCCACTGCGTCAAGCAGAGCACCACCTCCGATCGCAATGATATAGCTGCGACGATCCAAACCGTTGCTTTCGATCTGTTCGAGTAACGCCTCGATTGTTGACGGCGTATTCTTGATGTCTTCGCCGCCTTCGAGAGTCATGGGCGGACAAACAAGATCGATCGTCTCCAGGCTCGCAAGTTTGTCAACGATCGCGTTGGCGCTAGCAGCGGCACTGACCAGTGATGATTCGATCCAAACGAGCACTCGCGGTTTCGAATCATCTTCGTGATCGACGTGCAACAATTCGACGAGCTCGCTGAAACAGTCACCGCCAAGGTCGCTGGTTTCCCGCAAACGGTGCACAAAAGGCACTGAAAACGAGATATCCATGGAGCGGGAAGATAATGGCTTCGGCATTAACACGTGCAAGAATTCTGATTGAATGAAGTGGGACCAGTCAAACCGTTAGAGCGTTTCGTTTTGCCAACCGCGCCACAGCCAGCGGAGTGAATCGGGGAAAATCGCTCCACCATGTCTACCGTCATGTTTGCCACTGCCCAAGACGAATTGATAGTCATAATCACGAAATTTGAGGGCAGCAGCCATTTGCTTATTCGCGAGCGGCCAATTGCCGTGCTCGTTGTCGAGGTCGGCTTCACCATCCTGCAACAAGACTCGAAGTGGTTTCTTCTCGCCCTTGCGAATCATTGTCGGATAGTTATGGCCTCCACGAATGTTAACGAAGCTGCCGATATGCGATAGCACTTTGCGGAAGCTGTCGGGCCGATGCCAAGCGACGCTGAACGCACAGATATCACCAGAGCTGTTACCGCAAACGGCTCGCAACTCGGGGTTCTTGGTGATCGAGTAGTTTTTCTCGAGCTCAGGAAGAATCTCAGTGAGCAGAAACTCGGCGTAGTCGCCCGTGACGCTGTCGTATTCGAACGCACGATTTGACGGAGCTGGCTGCCAACCACGTTTTGGCGGCAGATCGCCTTTGGCAATGAGATTGTCAAACACCACCGGCAAACGAAAATCGCCCTTCGTGCCTTCGAATGCATGACCGTCTTGAAACACCATGAGTGCGGCTGGCTTGGAGCCGTTGTACTGAGCCGGAACGTAAACGCTATATCGACGTTTCGTGACCGGAAAGATTTTGCTTTGTAACCACTCATGCTGAGTGACTGTGCCGTGCGGGACGTCTGGATTGATCTCAGAATCGACGCCGTGAGTATTTTCGTCAGCCCGTAGTTCTGCCTTGGGCAAGAACGCAGCGACAGCGAAAGTAAAGATTGCAATCCAAAAAGTTCTTGGCATATCGATTGAGAAACGGTTGGGCGGGAAGGCTGTGGTGGGGATGACGAGCGGGGGAAGGTCAGTATCTTAACCTCTCGACCCCAACAGTTTACTTGCCTGAGGAAGAAGATTCATGCGGCGCAATCGACTCGGAACCAGCGGCGTTTATGTGACAGACATTTGCATGGGCACCATGACCTTCGGTTCCCAGTGTGACGAGCCGACGAGCCATGCGATTTGTGACACTGCATTTGACGCTGGAATCGACTTTTTTGACGCTGCGGAAGTGTATCCTGTCCCGCCAACAGCCGAAACGTTCGGTCGAACGGAAGAATTCCTTGGTCGTTGGCTAAAGACGAAACCGCGTGATTGCGTCATTGTCGCCACAAAAGTAACCGGCCCAGCACACGGATGGTTCACCGCTCCGGTCCGAAATGGCCACTGTGCGTTGGATCGTCGCCAGATCCTCGCAGCATGTGACGATTCGCTCCGACGGCTCGGCACAGACTACATCGATCTGTACCAGACACACTGGCCGGACCACGGAATGCCGTACGAAGACGTGCTTGGTGCGCTGACGGAACTGAAAACGGCCGGCAAAGTTCGCGTGATTGGCTGCAGCAACGAAACGAGCTGGGGCGTGATGAAGAGTTTGTGGCGTGCTGACGTTTGTGGCGTGGATCGCTATGAAACAGTCCAAAACAATTTCAGTTTGATCAATCGACGCTGTGAAAGTGAACTCGCTCAAGTGCTCAGGCGAGAGGGGCTGAGCTTGCTGCCGTATTCGCCGCTTGGCGGAGGTGTTTTGACGGGCAAGTACCAGGATGAACTGCCGATGGGTGGCCGATTTACGCAATATTTGACGACTGGAGCCGACCGGCAAAAACGTATGGCTCAACGGTTCGTCAACGCTAGGTCGATCGAGGCGACTGGACGATTTATCGAGATTGCTCGCTCGATCGGTGTAAGCGTGACCGCGTTGGCACTCGCATGGAGCCGCCAACATGACTTTGTCGCATCAACAATTGTCGGAGCCACAACAACAGTGCAGCTCCAGGAATCACTCGAGGCCAAGGACTTGGTGCTCGATCAAGAAACGCTTGCGAGAATCGACCAAGTTGACCATGAGATCCCCACGCCGATGACTGAAGACGGTTTGCGACGGTTGTAGGGCTTGCGCAGTTTGCGTTCGAATTGAATTGCGAAAGTCGAGACGTTTTTTAAATCGTGCTGCGAAACGCGAAGTATTTTGGGCTGGATGAGAAGCATCCTCCTTGCCCGACTGTTTTTCGCCTGCAGCGTCCTGGTCCTATCAGTAGACGCAATTGCTGCGGACTGGTTGGTTCTGCCGAGCCAGTATACGCATGACCCAGCGACGGGATTGCGTATTTCTCAGTACGCACCGACACCGACGCCGACCGCACCGCTAGCGAGCGATTTTCGCTCGAGCGGCTACACACACGTCCGAAGTTCATTGAATTTCGGCCAGTCGGCTGACAACTACCACCGCGTCCAGCAGTGGGGACCGCCAGTGCAACCTTACGGAGAATGGCGTTTTCCAAACCGACCTTACAGTGCTCCTTACAGTCAATGGGGCGCTCCATTCGCTGGCCTGGGCACGAATGTGCTGGGGGGTGTGGGACTCGGTGGCGCGGGATTCGGCGGGTTCGGATATCCCGGCGGGTACCAGCCTGGACTGCTGCCTGGAGGTGGCCAGATCGGTAACCCAGCAATTCCTGGATTTCCACAGAACGGAGCAGGACCGCTGAATCCTTATCCTGTGGGGCCAGGCTCGGCTTATCCCGATGCACCGTATTTCGACGGCTATCATCCTGTTTATCGCGACTAATCAGCGATATTCGTGTGTACGTTAGTCCTGCTTTCTTCCGCTGGCTTGTGGATGCAATTACGTGGCCCTTACAATGCCAAATTGTTTAGCTCACAGCTTTTCCACGGCTTTCGGTGCCCATGATTTTCGACGTCCAGGCGACTAGCGACCCACGCGATATCGTGCATCGGACGGTCCAAGCCCTTGTTGAAGGCCAGGTCGTGGGCGTGCCGACTGAGACGGTCTACGGACTTGCTGCCAGCTCGTTGTGCGAAAAGGCTGTTGAGCGACTATGGGAACTCAAAGGTTGCGGCGATAACAACCCGCTGGCAATCTCCGTTCGAAGTTGTGACGCGGCCCTCGATTTTATGCCTGGGCTTTCTTCGCTTGGACGTCGATTGAGCCAGCGATGTTGGCCTGGTCCGCTTACACTCGTCGTCCCCCACGATGGTAAACGTTCGGCGGCGAACTATCTTCCCCAAGGTGTTAAGCGACGAATCCTGGGGGTGGAAGATTGCCTCGGAGTTCGCGTCGTTGATCATCGGATTTTGGCTCATATTCAACGATATTTATCGGCCCCACTGATTCTCACGAGCGCCTGCAGTACCGGCAGCCCACTTCCGACGACCGCCGCCGTGGTGGCGAAGGAGTTTGGAGCCGAGTTACCACTGCTGCTCGATGACGGCCCGACTCGTTATGGTGGAGCTTCGACAGTGGTACGAATCGTCGGTAACCGCTGGGAATTGTTACGCGAGGGGGTGATCGAACAAGCGGCCATGAATCAATTTGCTAAACCCGTTATTGTGCTGGTATGTACCGGCAATACTTGTCGCAGCCCGATGGCACAGACGCTGCTTCGTGAGCACGTTCGACGTCGTTATGGCGACGATGATGCTGTGCGTGTCATGTCGGCTGGCGTTGCCGCAGGATCCGGTAGTGCCGCGAGCCCACAAGCCGTTGAGGTCATGGACGAACGCGGATTGGATCTTGGCGACCATTGCAGCCGACCATTGGATGACGCGGTAATGAATGTCGCGGATTTGGTTTTGACAATGACGCGTGGTCACCGTGCTGCAATCTTGGCTGCTTGGCCAGAGATGCACAACCGAGTCTTTACGCTTCGACGCGACGGTGGCGATGTCAGTGACCCAGTCGGTATGTCGGTCGAAGTTTATCGAGCCTGTGCCAACCAGATCGAAGAAGAACTTATTCAGTGGATGCAGGTGCTAGAAGAGGACATTTACCCGGAGTCCCAGCACAAAAACGACAACCCGCCCAACGCCAGTCAAGACACGAGCAACAACGAAGGCAAGCCAGAATGAAAGTTTCACTAGGCAGCGACCATCGTGGCGTCCAGATCAAAGCGAAACTGATCCAAACTCTCCTCAACAACGGGTTTGAAACGGTTGATGTTGGAACGGATTCAGAGTGCGCCGTTGACTATCCCGATATTGCCCAACACGTTGCACGCCAAGTGAGTTGCGGTGAAGTGGAACGCGGAATCTTGATTTGCGGAACGGGTATCGGAATGGCGATCGCCGCGAACAAGTTCGCTGGCGTTCGCGCGGCACCTTGCTATGACGAAGTCATGGTGGAGATGAGTCGTCGACACAACGATGTGAATATCTTGTGCTTGCCGGGTGACTTGATTCGCGAACGTCCGATCGACGAGCTTGTTCTGATGTGGCTGCGAACAGAATTCGATGGTGGACGTCACGAAAAACGCGTCTTAAAAATACTTGATCTCGAAAAGTCCGTCGCCACTCCAAACGTCCCGTAAGCTTTCCGCACGACGGAAACAACATTAGCACGATATGACGATGACATCTTGGGACGACTTAGTTGGTCACAGTGAAGTTCGCTTGTGGCTCGAAACGGCTATCCGCCAAGGTCGGCTTGGCGGCAGCTTCTTGTTTGTTGGCCCAACGGGCGTGGGAAAGAAGACAGTCGCGTTGCTGTTAGCAAGAACGTTGCTTTGCGATCGAGTCAGCCCCGAGAGGATGTCTCCATGCGGAGTATGCGAAGGCTGTGTCCAAGTCGCTTCCGCAACGCATCCGGACTTGATCGTTGTCAAGAAACCAGCGGACAAGTCGACCATCCCGCTCGACCTGTTGATCGGCCGGCCTGAGGTTCGGATGCAGGAAGGATTCTGTCGCGATGTTCGCTTGAGACCATTTCGTGGCGGTCGCAAAGTGGCCATCATCCAAGACGCTGATTTTTTGAATGAAGAAGGCGCCAATTGTCTACTGAAGACGCTCGAAGAGCCGCCCGCTGACGCAGTGATCTTGCTGATTGGCACGAGCGAACAACGACAACTTCCAACCATTCGATCGCGTTGCCGAACCATTCGCTTTTCGTCGCCGCGCGGTGAAGATGCCATTCGATTGATGCGTGACGTGCGTGGCATCGAAGCTGATGATGCACGGATCCTTGCCGCGTTAGAGCTATCCGCCGGTGATGTGCATGTTGCGGCTGAATTGCTCAGCGCCGATGGTGACCAATTTTATCAAACGGTCCGCGAACGATTGGCGGATGAGCACCCCGACCCGATTTTGTTGAGCAGAATCATTACAGAGCACGTCGACGGCGCAGGAAAAGATGCTTCCAAACGCCGCGATGCGATGCGAGATGTTTTCTCCATGGCGGTACAGCACTATCGCGGAGCCATGCGAACAGACGCCACACGCCAGTTGGTATCGCCCGCGACAATCGCAAGACTCGATCGTTCGATCCGAGCCCTTCGTGAAGTGGATCGAAGTGCGAATCAGGCGACTTTGATTGAATGCTATTCAGCGGACATTGCCAACGCGACAACTGGTGATCGCGGCGAGATCGGCTAAACGCACACTAGAGCGGGAAATCTTCGCGTGTGTCGTAGAGCGGCATGTAGCGATACGGAACCTCAAGGATCATCGCGGACATCGCGGTCGAATAAAGCCGCCCGCCTACATCGCCCCACCTATCCTTGAAGTGCCAACTGCCTTGCTCATGCCCGTTGTGTGATTGAGTCGCGATCAAGTGCTCTCGCACCTTAGTGAAATAAGGAGCAAACAATGGATTTTGAACGTGATGCAGAGTTAGGGTTGCATAATAGTCGTGATACAAGTTCGTAAGGGTCGGGCCACGCTCAGCCATCTCGATGATTGCACGGTCAAAGGGTGTATAACCAGGCGACTGGCCCAAATAAAGCAGGAGCGTTAACCCGATCGCTGTCGTTGTTGGTTCGCCTGGCGGAGCCTGATAACCGAACGAGTATTGACCCTCGAGCGATGTCGAAAGAACAAAACTCTTGGCTCGCGACAAAGTGAGCGAAGGCAGTGGGATCTGGTTTCGCTTGGCCGCCATCAGCGAAAGAACTTGCCAGCCTGTTAGCGTCGTGTCACCGGGACTGCCGGGGACGTATCCCCACGAGCCGCTTTTATGCTGTGCCGAGGTTGTAAAGTTTGTCCCGCGACGAGCGAGCTCACGCAAGTCTCGGTCGTACTCGCCGTCCTTGATCGTCATGGCGGCTGCTTCCGAAACCGCCATCAAAGCGATCCCGTGCCCGTACATACTGCCTTGTTGCCAATCGATTCCGTATTGGGATTCAGCGCCAGCACTTCGCAAATAGTAAAGCCCTTTCTGAACGACGTCTGCGTATTTGCCTTCCTCGTGCGTGTATCCAGCACCGAGAAACGCTAGCAGCGCCAGACCTGTGGCCGCCGTAGACGGTGTCGGCGTATCGTCGTCGCGTAACTTGCTGTTTCGGCATCGACCATCACAGGGCTGGCCAGTCAAATCGAATGACCAAGCTCCACTGACTCGCTGGTGATCTGCCAACCAAGCTAACGCTAGCTCAACAGCCTCTTCGCTTTCTTTCGTCGCGCCGTTTTGTTCGCCGACTCGGCGACGTTCGGATCCAGAACGCCCAGCTAGACTGCTTGACGAAGGAAGCCGGACGAGAGGCAATGAAGTGGTCGGAAGATTTGACGGGTCGAAAGTTGACTCGACTTCAGCAGGCTCGCTGTCTTGCTTATTCGCGATGGATGCAATGCTTGGCGGTGATACCGGCGCGTAACGAGTTTTTGCTAGCTCACTGATTACCGCATCGATGCTCTCAACAGGCTTTTCAACGTCTTCGTTCGGGTTCGCAATGGTGGTCGGTTCGAACGTTTTGATTTGAGCCGATTGGTTCTTGGCGGCTGAATCGTTCGTCGACTCGATGCGCACGATCAACATTGCATCCGCACCACCGTTTGGAATGAACTTCCAAAGAGCCAACAACAAAAGAAGAATCGTGTGCAGGATCGTGCTCACCAAGCACGCTGGCAATCGCGGATCATCCGCCCACGAACCCTTTCTCGTGATCGAAACCGGCCCAGATATAGGCTCGGTCGGGGCCGGGGTTGGAGCCATTGGATCGTGCTGCCACCGCTCCGCGCTCTGATTGCGCGGCAACGAAATACCGTTAAGCTGGCTGGAGGTGGTCATTCGAAATGGTACGTCCCATTCTCGAATATAGTCACCACAGACCCGCAAGCCGCAAACTTACGTGCCAAATCCAAACCGCAAAATCGCTTCGTTCGCCAAAATCGATACTGTTTTGCCAGCTATTTGCGTTACGTTTGGGGTATGCAGGCTAGGCGGTTGCTGGAACCTTCAGATCGGCGATCTGATACGCCCTCGAGCGGAACAGGAAGTCGATGATATTGCCTTCGTGTGGCTGGAGCCAATTCAGGCGATTCGTCGGAACGGGGCCAACATTGAGTCGGTCGATCTCAACACAGTTACCTGCCGCAGCGACAAACGCCTCGTTCGCAGAGATCACGGTCCCCACGAGCGTTGGCCCAATTCGATTAAGCATTTCCGATTGAGGACACTCAACGACGCTAACAAACGGGAACATGTATTCCTTGCTCGCCACACCCCGATCCGGTGAATCAGCGTGAACAACCATCGGCCGCAAATAAGCACAATGGTCTCGCTCGATCAACTTCTCGCCAAACTCAGCAGTCATATCCGTGACGCCTGACTCAGCTAAATCTTGCTTAACCATGGCATACGTTCCCGTGGCCATCGCTGGGACAGTAAACGCAGCCAATTGAGAGTTCGGGTCGCTCGGCGGTAACACATCGACAGGACCGATTCGCTTTGCAATCGCTGCTGCGATCTCACGCGTATTGCGGCTTGCCCAAATGCCGGAGCAATTGATGCAACTGCGTCCCGAATTACTTAGGACGCTCTCTACCATCACGTCGAGGTAGAGCTCCCAATCATCGACAATGTCATCACCAAGCAAGATCTTCGTAAAGCCGGGGCCGTGTGCCTGGACTCGCGGATTCCCTGCGTGCTGGGCAACGGTTTGAGCGCTACCGAAGATCATACTGCGAGGTGTCTTGGTCATGATCGCACCACCAGCATCGTGCCCGCCTGGATACAAACCAAACGCTTCCGCCGGCACGCCAGCTTCAATGAATGCGGAAACCATTCGATACGGAGTCCAAGGCTCTTGCGATCCAGGCTTCAATGCCAGACCAATTTGCAACGGAATCGCTGGCAGCCAAAGTGTGTGCACGCCAGGCGAGTTGTTTGGCAGCACGGCTCCCAAGATCGGCGTTTGAGCCTGGAAGCTCACGATGACGCCGCGTCCTTCTTCGCCATAGCCACGCGACAGGATCGACAAGTCCAAACCTCGCGTGAGGCACTGCAGGATCTCATCCATATGACTCAGCACGAAGCTGTTCTTCGTCATGTTCGAGCGACACATGTGCTCGGGCAATCCGGTACTCGCGGACTGCTGGTGCACAAAGTCGTCGACGGATTGCTTCGAGTCGCCGACGGTCAAGTCAGCCGTCTCGAACAACTTCGCGGCACGCTTGCAACACTCGATCAATTCGTCTGTCGACAGACCCAACAGGGCCTCTCGAGCCTTGTGTGCCTGTCGCATATCACGACCGACGATGCCGCCACCGACCGTACCGATTTTTGCGATCGGTTCGCCGGTATCAAAGTGAACAACGTCAATAAAGTCGAGCGACTCGTACGGCTTACCCCAACGCAACGGACTCAGTGTGATCATAGAAGTTCAGAGTGGTCAAAGAGTAACGGAAAAACAGCAGCACAAAGCTCGGATTCATGTCGGCGCCGCGGTCATGATGCCGGGCGCACACACCAATAATCCTTGCCGACTAATACACGCCAACCGTTGTGGCACCTGCAATCTCATGGAACGGTCGAACTCCGCTCACACCATCCCATGCGTAGGTATCGAAAGGCATCTCTCGCTCGCCTTCGTCTCGTTCCATAAAACCAGGAACAAAGAACTCGTCGGTGAGCGTATAAAGCTTCACACGCCCAGTCTCACCATAGCCAACCACTTCGTTGTAGTTGTCGAACTTCACGACCTCGGTCGCAGCTCGTGGCTGAGGCGCGTAGTAGCTGATCTTGTAGCCGTCTTGCTTGGTAATCGGTTTACTACAAGCCAATCCCATCAGCGTATTGCCGTAGGTTGGCGTCATGTAAACACCGCCTTCTTCAGGCGACCCGCCAAGCAGTTCTTCGACACAGAAGCGAGTCCACTGGGGCGTGAATTCAGTTCCGCCCGAGAAGATACCGGTGATACCTAACTCAGCAATGCTGGTTCCCTTGGCATCGAGTGCCTCACCAAGCGACTCAAGCAGCTTGGGTGTCGTGAACATGCATTTAATGTCATGCCCAGCTGTCAAAACAGTTACAGCTTGGTCGATGCAGTGCTTCTTGTACTCTTCGAGATGTTCCATCCATCCTTTCTTGATCAGCTTGACGACCCAACGTGGGTCCAAGTCGATACAGAAACAGATGCCGCCTCGATACTGGGCCAAGTGCTCCACTGCGAGACGCAACCGACGTGGTCCGCTCGGGCCGAGCATCAACCAATTCGAACCCTTGGGGAAGTACTTATCCGGCAACGTGTGGCTGAAGTTTTCGTAATCCTTCCAGTGGTCTTCGATCACCATCCGGCTTTTCGGAATCCCGGTCGTTCCGCCCGTTTCAAAGACGTAAGCAGGTTTACCTTTGTGGCCCAGCGGGATCCAGCGTTGGATGGGTCCACCGCGAAGCCACTCATCCTCGAATTCGTCGAACTTTTTGAGATCTTCGAAACACTTGATGTCGGTAAGCGGATTGAATTTCAATTCTCGCTTCTTCTCGAGCCAAAATGGGCATCCAGTCTCATCGCTGAAATGCCAATGAACCGTTTTCACGGTGTGCTCGTCGAGGGTAGCTTTGGCCTCAGAAATCTTCTTCGCCAATTCGTCGCTGACGGTCGTATCCACGGTGCTCATTGAGTTCTGTTCTCTTGCAATGACATGCAAAAATCGGGTGGGGGACGGGGTGGGAAGTTTTGACTTAGCGAGTTTACCAAAAACCGATGCTGCTCGCCGATCTTGGTTACCGCATTCAGCACGTTATCCATAACGAGCGTCGGTTTGGAACTGGGCGGTTTGGAACTGGGCTATGTTTCAACATATTGTGCACGCTCGGAAAGAGTGCCGAAAGCCACTGCACGTAATCGCTCAACAAAAAATAAAAGCCGCAGCGTTTCCACTGCGGCTCTCGTTTTACCCAAAAAACAAAGTCAACTTGTCGAGCAGAGCTCACTAGCCTCGATTAAAACGAGCTGGGGGATACTGCTGGTGTATCTGAGATCACTCCGCCACCACCGCTGTTACTCGCCCCGATTGCAATCGCAGCACCGATCGCCCCAAGGCCCGCGATGCCGCCAAATCCGCCACCGCCGCCGAATCCACCGCCGCCGCCGCCACCAAATCCACCACCGCCACTGACTCCGCCGCCGCCGAATCCGCCTGGAACAAAACCGCCGCCAGAAACAGGCACGCCCACGCCTTCAGCAAGCATCCCATCCGAAACGATCCCTTGATCAATGACTTGTTCGCTAATTACTTCGTCGGAGAGAATCGTCTCGGCTCCATACGAAGCCCCAACACTTTCAATCACCTGCGGCATGGGGGCAACTTGCATTCCAAATTCAGCAGCACAGCAGCAACAATCCCCACCGATTTGACTGACCAACTGGCCATTCTCACCTGCTAGAGACTGAGAAACTTTCGTCATTTCGCTCTCATCGACGACGACGAAACCGACACATCCGAACCCAGCAGGACCGACTGCGACCAATGAGCACTCCCCAAGTGGCAACGTTTCAATTTTAAAGTGACCAGCTACATCGGTAATCGCTCTGGCAACTTCTTTACCGTTTTGTATGACCAAGACATTCATCGACTCAGCAGCCTCCAAATGGCCTTTCCCTGCACCAGCAACACCAATGTTCCCTCGAATTCCACCTAAATGCTGAACGATACGTTCTTTGTGCCGAAACTTAGCAATGAGTGCAATTTCCGAAAGTTCGTTGTTCGGAATTTCACCCAGTTGGGCTTCGATAGGTGTAGGAGGTAGATAGCGAATCATCGACGACTTAACCAATGCGGAGTCGATTTTTGCGACTACGAACTCTGGCACAGTAGGAAAAGCCGATGCTGCAGGATGGTCCGCAGCCACAACTTGAAACGCTCCACATGCGAAGAAACCTTTCTTGGCAACTGACAATGCGTAGATGCCAGGCTTCATACTGGACACTTGAAACTGCCCTGAAGCATCCGTTCTCGCTTGGAACAATTCATCTGCTGCACCGACCAAAGCTACACTTGCACCAGCAATCGCAGTCGTCGATCCACCAGTCTCAGAGACAACGATTCGCCCGCTCAATTGAGCGTTTGAGTCCATACTGGCCCATTGATCCATGGCTAGTGTTTCAGCGGGTAACTCAACAGCAACTGCCAATGGAGCACACGCAATGGTTAAGACGAGCGCGAGGATGGACTTCATAAATTCGCTACTTTGCAGGAGACACGTTACTTCGTCAGGCAACGATGTGTGATCGTTGGGGCAGTCAATTCGGCAGCATAGGCAATCTGTGCGACCGAGAGGATGGTAGACATTTGGCACCCGAGATTCAACCGCTACACACCGTTTTAGCTGTACAAATTAATTTCTTGGAGCTTTCTCGCCCTCAGTTGAACCATTTAAGAGCACTTCCACACCAGTCCGTGCGTGCCGGCGACAGCCACGCGCCAGATTTCGTGTCCGAAGTTCGATGTTGCCACCCACGCGACCAATTACTTGTATCTCGACAAACAACATGAAATCGAATCCCTTTGAGCCGACGTCGAACTTGACCGAAGAACGGGGGGTGTTTGCTGAGTTTGCCGTGCGCCGGCGGGCTGCGTTTCTCTATCGCGTCATCGAGTTTGAGCGCCCCTTTGAAGGGCGGCTGACTTACACGGGATGGTGGTTCCGCCAGGCTGTTTACATCAATGGCCTGCCAGTCTGGTTTCGAATCAGCTGGACAAAAATCCACACTTCAATCGCTTTTGAGTTGCCAGAGTCCGTCGACGCGAGAAAAAGTCTTGGACAGTTAGAAATCAACTTCACTCGAGGGCTCACGATTCGACGGTTTCGGATTTGGATCGACTCGAAAATCGTTTACGACGAGATCCACTAGCCAAATTTCGTTCGCCTGTTTGTCCGCCATGACGCCGGACGTGCCGCGAAATTCTTGCTTGATTGGTGCACAACCGATATGTTCGACGAGCCCGCCCGGCATCTCTTTGTTAGTGAGATCGCCAATTACTGTCCAGCCAACTTTCCATCGGAGCCCACTCATGTCGTCTGGTTCGCAACCCACCAATTCACGTCGCCAATTTCTCAAGGCGTCTGCAACTGTCGCAACGGCGGCATCTGTCGGGCTGAGTGCTAAAACCAGCCAAGCGGCGGCCGGTTCGAACGAGCGTTTGCGGATCGGGTTCATTGGCCCCGGCGGTCGCGGATTCGGAGCTCACGTCAAGAAACTGTGCGAGCTACACGCGGACGGTCGCAAGATTGAGTTGGTCGGTGTGGCCGAAGTTTACGAGGAGCAGCGAAACAAGGTCGCGGACTATATCAAGGACAAAACCGGCACCGATCCAGGCCGCTATGTCGACTACAACGACATGATCGAGAAAGAGAATCTCGACGCGGTGTGTATTGGCACCCCCGACCACTGGCACCATAAGCAAACGGTCGACTCGCTCAAAGCGGGGCTCAACGTGTATTGCGAAAAGCCGATGACCAAGACAGTCGAAGAGGCATTCAACGTTGAGAAAGTGTGGAAAGAGTCTGGCAAGGTGATGCAAGTTGGTGTGCAGTCGACAAGCCTTGCTGTTTGGGACGAAGTTCGTGGGTTGCTTCAAGAAGGCAAGCTCGGCAAAGTTCTCGGTTTCCAAACGGAGTATTTCCGCAACAGCGACATGGGCCAGTGGCGTTACTACAAGCTCGACAAAAAGATGACTCCAAAGTCGATCGATTGGTCACGTTGGCTTGGCGTTGGCGAGAACCTCTCGCCAGAAATGACGTTTGATCGTGAAGTCTATGCCCAATGGCGTCGCTTCTGGCCGTTCGGCAGCGGCATGTTCACGGATTTGTTCGTACACCGAACCACAGCGATGTTGAAGGCTACTGGGCTGCGTTTGCCCGGTCGCGTTGTTGGTGCGGGTGGCATTTACATGGAATATGACGGGCGCGATGTGCCAGACGTGGCGACGGTTGTGGCGGACTTCAACGAAGGCGTTCAAGGTTTGATCACTGCGACGATGTGCAACGAAGCATCGCGAATTAACCAGCTCATTCGTGGTCACTATGGAACGTTTGCGTTCGGCAATGGCGAAGGATTCGATGGCTTTGACTTCATTGCCGAGCGGCCGCAAGTCACTCACGAACGTGACTACAAAGACGAACGCATCACGACGACGCCTGTGCCAGACACGACCAAAGCTCACTTCGCGAACTGGCTCCATGCCATCGAAGCGGGTGAGCCGATGAAGTGCAACAACCCGCCAGACCTGGGCGCCGCCGCGATCGCCGTCGTGATCCTCGGTGCCCAAAGCTATCGCAATGGTGAGGTGTACTTTATCGATCAAGAGACTCGTGAGATTTCGACCAAGGACCCTGGCTGGGCCAAGCAGTGGGAGAAACTGTCCGCCGCTCGCGCTGAACCTCGCCATATCCCTGGCTGGAAGGCTGGCGATTTCGGCAGCAAGTTGATTGCTCCGGAATACATGAGCGAAGCAGGCCCTTGGATCGACGGTAAGGATCCGGCACGCAGCTAAAAGTTCACTCGAGATGGATGATCACGCCGGCTGGGCCGGCGTTGAGAACCAGCGAGTCACCGACCTTCACCTGTCGTCCCCAATCACTGTGGATGTGACCGCTCACGACTAGCTTGGGCTTCATCGATTCGACCACCTTTCGAATCGCGGCGCTGCCGCGAATTCGGCCGCTGCTGTCGTGGTCAACCGTATCCAGCGGCGGCGAATGAACGACGAGGATCCCGCTCGGGGTCATGCCAGCAAGCATCTCTTCCGCTTGCTGTTCATCGAAGTCGTAGCTCCAGGAACCGAATGGCGTGACGGGGATTCCTCCGCCAACGCCCCAGAACGCTTCGCCGAGAATTTCGCAGCCGGATCCATGCAGTACTTGGGCAGATTTCCAAACCTGGGCAGCTTCTGCGAGTTCCTCCGCGGTCTCTCCGTTTCCAGGCACAAGCACAGCGGGCTTATCGATTTCCGCAAGGATATCCAGCGTGTCGCCCAAGCCTTCATGACGATTTGCGAAATCGCCGGCGCCGATCACGATGTCCGCGTTCGCCGCAGCCACAACCAAATTTCGGGCCGCCGTCTGATCGCGATGAAGATCACTGAAGCAAAGTAGTTTCATGTTTGTTGCCTGCCTTGGGATTTGTTGCCTGCATGAGAATTCGAATCAACGAAAACTGACTCTGGAAAACGGATGCGGTAGCATTGCCAAAGTCATTGAGGCTATCGTGGTACCCAATGAACGCTCAACCACCCTCCAAGCCGTCGAAGCCATCTGAGTTGGCGTCAGGTACGACGCCCAGCAAGGCACCGGGAAAAACGGCGCCATTCGAATCTCGCCGACATCTGGCGTTGGTGATGTCCGTACTGTTGCTGGTCGCGGGCTTGTGGTTGAAATTCCGAGAAGGTGACAGTTCGCTAGCATTCGCGTCAGCATCGATGCTGCGGATTGGTCTTGTGATCGGGATGCTGTGGCTCGCTTGGCCATCGCTGCGCCGCCCCACTCAGTGGCTTGCGCCGGGGATGGCGATGATCATTGTGTTGACACTCGTCATCATTGCTGCCAATCCGAGGCTGGCGCTGGTCGCAGTCCCCGCGGCGGGCACTTTGATCTCGATCGGCGCGGTGATTCGGATGTTTCGATCGCCGAAATAGCGAAAAACACGGCATTTCGAATCATTTCACAGCCTACGAGAACGGTTTCTCCGGATCGATTGATGCGACCGGGCCAATCGTCGAAGGCAAGAAATACGACAAAATCGGAAAAAACCTACCTTGCCTACCCTGATATCGCCGAAACAACCAACAACACCGGTGTGATAGACCGTGTGAAAGATCAGTCGTGCTCTGGATGCTTGCAAAAGCAACGAAATCTGGGAGCGACACCCACGCACGCGTACGGAGCGGCTGGGCTTTCATGCGATCGGATTGTCCACCGGAGCGATTCAGGACTGTGTAGGGAGGCATTCCATGCGACGAACGTATTTCGGATGGGCGATTGCTGCGATCGC
>JBGTAI010000180.1:0-11891 GCA_041749955.1 Pirellulaceae bacterium
ATTTTGAATCCCACTTTTAGCAACGTCTGAGTACATGGTCGCGGTCAAGAAGGACAAAATTAACGGCGATTTCCTGGGTACAGGCCGCCGTAAGAGCAGTGTCGCTCGCGTTCGGGTTCGTCCTGGAAGCGGCAACATCACCATCAACAAGCTGCCAATTGAGCAGTACTTCGTTAACGACCAGGACCGTGCTGCTGTAACAGCAACACTTACAGCTGCTGGTGCTGGCGAAAAAGTGGACGTTCTGGTCCGCGTTGCTGGCGGTGGACTGACCGGACAAAGTGGCGCCGTTCGCATGGGCTTAGCTCGTGCTCTCGTCGGTTTCGACGAGTCCACCCATGAAGCTCTTCGCCAAGGTGGTTTCCTCACACGTGATTCACGTATGAAGGAACGAAAGAAGCCAGGTTTGCGTGGTGCCCGTCGAGGCGTCCAGTTCAGCAAGCGATAATTCGGCTTTCGGTCGAGAACAACGCGAAACAATCGAATCGAACGAGGCTCATGCTTCGTTCGATTTTTTTATGTCCGTCCGTCACTTGTCCCCTCGCAACAATTTTGCGGCACAACAATTTTGCTGCGGGGATGACTTTTGGGGCGTTGGCGGATATAACAACGGCGTACGGTGCAGGAAGATTCTGCGCCGTCAGTTCGTTGGCTGGCGATTCACGCTGGCGCTGCGTGGGTTTCTTGACCCGCTCCTGACTAGTATCGGCGAACTACAATCCTTGCTTTGACGCCACTGTTATCGATGGGCGTCATCCGTTTCGAGAGAAAGTAACTTGGGAAAGAAAGAAGAGGCCTTCGAAGTCGAGGGTACTGTCACACAGGCGCTAGCGAACACTCGCTTCCGAGTCCAATTGGAAACGGGAAGTGAAGTGATGGCGCACGTCGCTGGTCGGATGCGAAAGCACTTTATTCGTATCGTCCCTGGTGACAAAGTTCGTGTCGAACTGTCGCCTTATGATTTGACCAAGGGTCGCATCGTCTATCGCGAAAGATAGTTCTTAATTAAGCCGCACGTTTCTGTGCGGTGTCTGCGACTGGCTCGTCGCGCCATGTTTTATCGTGCTGTAGCCAGTAGTCTCGCACCCAGTCGACTGGGCCAAATCCGCAGCGACGCTTGGGTCCCCACTGGTAATTGCCAAGCGGCACAACATCGACCGGCCGCGGATCCCCGTGGAAAACAACGATTTTCGCGTTGCGAGGCTCTTTGATTTGCGGAATCAATTTGCTCAGCGGGTAGTACTTGACGCAATGGCGCTTGAAGCTCGCGGTCCATTCGTAAGGCCAATACTCCAGGTTCGCTGCAGCCGATGTTAAATACGTTTGGTCGTTGGGGAACCTGCTGAACTCTGCTTGCTGGTTGGCCATGAATCGGTCGTACACGCACGATTGCTCGCCTGGGTAAAACCCGACGATTGAGCTTTGCACGCCACGATCTGGACGCATCGAGAGCGGAAGCAAGCTCCAAAGAGTTGGGTTCCATTCTCGCAGCGCTTGCAATCCCCGTCGCTTTTCCAACCGATCAAAAAACGGATCGAGGCTCTCGCGAATCACGAGGTCCAAGTCTAGGAACAATGTCGGGTCGTCTGGTTCAAGCAGTCCTGCTTTGAACATCGCAACCTTGGGCCAGCAACCATGTCGTTTGTGGTAATCCGGAATGCCCATTTCTGGTAAGGGCAGCGAGTCAATACCCGCGTCCAATCCATCGGGGTTATCCGTGATGCAAACAAATCGATGCTCACGACTCAGGTTGGCGCGGACGGCGTTGCGGAGCACCGTAACGTACGATGCTGGAAAGGCGTCAAACCAGCGGAAGCAAACAACGGTTGCCATTACATCTGTCTCATGGATTCCGGGTAGCGATTAGATGGGCGAACTGGGGAACACCCAAAACCGGACATTAGCAAAGCGTCCAGCCCAGCATCCAGAGTGAAACGGGTGTTTTTCCGTCCAGATTCCGGCTAATTCCCGCTATTTCCGCGTCGCCTTCATGTTTTGTCCGTTCTGGTGAAGGGTGAGAGCTGTCGCGACTCCGGTGGCCGGAAGCTCGAACGTCAGCTTCGCGTCCACCTCACGATAAGACCATTTCGTTTCGCTATCTGGGTACACCCGCAATTGAGGCTGGTTGGTCGCCTGGACAAACAACCGTCCGGATTTGGCCGTCACCGTCAACACGAACTGGGGCGCGAGTTCATAGTCGCCTTCCAGTCGAGCAAGTGTTTCTTCAGGAACCTTGATCGTGGCCATCTCTTTCGGTTTCACGTCGATGCCCGCGAGAAGCTGGATGATGGATTCACCGATCCAATCAATATCGCCGCTTGCGGTATTGCCGAGCACGATCACGCCGGCGTTCATGTTGCGGTTGATCATGAGCATCGAGTGATAGCCGCCTGTTTGACCATTGTGCCACCGCGTACTGCCGTCGCGAGCAATGTGCCAACCGAGTCCCATCGCAAAGGATTTGCCCTGTGCCGGAAGATGCTGCTCCCAAGCGAGCTCAATCGCTTTGCCGAGGTCATCACTTCGCGGACTCAGGTGCGCATCGATGAATCGCTGCATGTCATGCACCGTGCTACGAATACCACCGGCGCCCGCGAACGCGTTGAGTTCCCATTCATAGTCCGGCTCGCCACTGGATTGGTGGGGCGGAGCAAAACGAACGCGATCGTCTTCGCTTACTTGAAGTGTAGTGCTTTGCATGTCAAGCGGCGTCGTGATTCCCTCACTCAACAGCTGTTGATACGACTTGCCTGATTTGATCGAGAGCAGTTCGCCGAGCAACCCGACGGCATAGTTTGAGTAGCCACTCGGTTCACCCGGCGTTTGCGTTGGTTTCACGACTTCGATGAACTCGATCATTTTTTTGCGATCGTAATCCACATACGGACGATGCTGGTCCGCCGGACTCCAGTTCCCCGGCATCCGTGGCAGCCCAGACGTGTGTGTCGACAAGTGACGCAATTGAATCGAATCACCGACCGCCGCATTTTTCTCTGAAATGGATTTCACGATCGAACCGATCGAATCATCCAGCTTGACTTCGCCAGCATTCACAGCGCTCGCGAGCAAGACGCCCGTGAACACCTTCGAGATCGAACCGATTTCATAAATGGTGTTCTCCGTCGGCGATTGGCTGTTGTCCGCCGAAAGCGTTCCATAATCACCAGTCCACCTCGATTTCCCGTCAACGATTCCGATCGCCACTCCTTGCAGCACTTGAGCATCAACCAGTGGTTGAACGAGTTCACTGATTTTGCTTGCGTGCCGGTAGGGTTCTTCAGCACTGGTAGCACCCAGCAGCAAGACATTCGAAAGAACCAAACTGAGGCTAAACACTCGGCTGTGCGACATTCTTGTTTTCCCGACGATCATCAATTGGTATCACGCGTTTCCGGTCTATCAAGAATCTTACCCGTTCTCGGACCAGTCAACATCTATTGCTTCGCGAAACGCTAAGCTGTCTCGATCGCATCACGTTTCCAAGTAAACTTTGGCGAACATTTTGCCACTCGACCCTGGAGCATCCCGTGGATCCGTATGCACCGCCCTCCTTTGATCATTCCTTCGCGAACGATTCGCTCGACGACTGGCCTGCTGATGCGTCGCCCTTTTCGATTGCCTGGATGATCATCCGAAAATATTTTGGACTGCTCGTCATCTGCTATCTAATCGTCTGGCTGCCGTTGGAGCTGATCATGTCCTACGCAGAAGCCTTCGTCATCGAGGCGGACGACGTAAGCGCGACGTTACGATTGCAACAATCGCTTGGGTTTTGGTTTGGCATCATCGCCGATGGTGCGATCGTCGCCACCCTCATCGATGCGTACTCTCACTCGCATCCGAAGATTAGCTATTCATTTGCACTAAGCTGGAAACGCTACGGCAAGATTTGGACAACCAGATTGTGCGTTGGATTCATTGCCGTGATCGGTGTATTGTTGCTCGTCATCCCTGGTATCTATTTTCTAGTTCGAGCAATTTACGCCGATTCAATCGCGGTCGCTGAAAACACTCACGGCCCAACCGCAATCCGACGCAGCTTTGAATTAACACGTGGCCGCTTCGGCGAGTCTTTCTTGATCGCTGTGGTTGTTTGGTCGTCCTATGTCCTGGCCGCGATGGCTTGGTGCGCGATTGTTATCCCAGCGTATATTGTGCTGGAAGAGTACACATGGCTCTGGATCGCCGAAGCGATTGTCGCGTTGATCTTCGAGATTCCGATCGTCTATTCGCACACGCTGTTGTATTGCTGGTACCGCAGGCTCGATGAACCGAACCAGCACATCCACACTGACGTACCCACTTGGGATGAACTGCGGGATTCCAACCGTGTGATGAGTTGAGGCACGCTCGTCTCAACTCAAACTTCCTTGCCGTTGCCGAGCACGACTACTCCGCTTCATAGCCTTGCCACATCCACACGAGTGTGTCCGCGAGCGTGTGTTGGAAAACTTTCTGGTCACAATGCTTCGTGGCACGGCTGAACACATAGCGATAATCGTAGCCTTTGGATTTCAATACTTCCGCCGTACGTTCATTGGCCATCACCCAGTTGTGATAAGTGGCTTCGGGGTCCTTGGCGCGATTGTCGAACTCCGAGACGTGAGTAAAGATCCTCAGCGGTTTCTTTTCGCTGTTCTCAATCAGCTTCATGCTTGAATGATACTCCCATGCCCCAAGTGGATAGTCCGCTTCCTCAGGTGCATCATCATCTTGCTGGTCCACGAACGTTCCGGAATAGGTGACAAGCCGACGAAACAGATCGGGCCGAAACCATCCCATCGTAAGAGCCGCGGCACCACCGGAACTGCATCCCATTACCGCTTTGCCCCAAGGGTCCTGTGTGAACGCAATCTTCGGATAAGCCGCTTTGATTTCGGCATTGTTAAGCACCGCAGGTAGCACTTCGTCGTTGATGAAACGAGCATGGCGATCGGACATCGTGTCATACTCGAGGCCGCGTTGGCTGCCCTTGCTATCGTTGCCGCCATTTTCAACAGCGATGGCGATGAAAGCTGGCAGCTTTCGGTTCGGGTCTTTCGACACGGTCAAATTATCCAGGGCACGTTGCACCAAATCGAAACGACTGGGTCCATCGAGTGTGACCAAAATCGGTGCTTGGGTACCGTCTTGGTACGCCGCAGGAATGTAGACAAAGATCTTCCGCTCTTTGCGTACCGGCTTGGACGAGTCGAGCGTCTTGTCGTCGCCACGGAAGATTTTGCTTTCAGCAAGCGGCATCGCGAATTGGAAGGACTTGCCTTTTGGATTTCCACGGTCCGTCAAATCAGGATCGATCGGGTAGTCTGGCCCAACGACAAAATTGCCGTTACCGATTGCGTTTGGCTTCTCGGCTGACGCGATCTGATGCCACACGCTGCATACGAGAAAAATGGAAACACAAGCCAGATGACTTGCAAGACGAGCTTGTCTAGATTCTGGAATTGGACTCAACATCAATTAGTACTCGGTGTGGTGAACGCGGGTCGCGTGGAATGTCTTTGAAGCTATGATTCTAGCTGATCGAATCAGTTGCCGCGCGGCAACACGAAAACCTGTTTGCGATCGATTTCGACGCTTCTCGCTGATCGCCAGTATCGCTGATCGCCAATATCTGGTTACTGGGCTCTGCCTGCGGTTTCCGCCGTCCTGGATATAGGACCTTGGAACGCTGGCGAGGCGGAGCCTCGAAGACAGTGCGTTCCAAAGCAAGAGCCTTGGAACGAGTTGTTCTAGACGGAACATTCATGAAAACTATGTTGACGCGAATTGGATACCGAACGTTGGTGATGTTTGCCACTTTGTGCGTGAGCATCTTTTTCGTTTGGTCCGTTGGCGCGATCGGCTTTCACACGTATCTGCCAAGTTGGCTTGGGATGAGCTTGGGCGGGACGTATTTCGTAGCCATGCTGTGGTTGCTGTACCGCACGAAACCCAAAACGCGTTGGCTGAGTTATGCGGCGTTTGCGATCGGGCTGATTTACCTGTTGACGTTGATCCAACGCCCACTACTCGATCGACAATGGGCGGCTGATCACGCGCGAATGCCGATCGTCCGATTCCTTGGCGAGAACGTTCAAATTACGAATGTGCGTCATTGCCGTTACCGCACGGAGACGGACTACGATGTTGATTACGAGCAACTATCGTTTCGGCATGACCAACTCACTCGTGTCTGGTTCATCGTCCAGCGGTTCTCTTCCATCGATGGACTTGCACATACGTTCTTGAGCTTTGAGGCACTGACAGATGACGGCCCAAAGTACTTCAGCGTCTCGGTTGAGATCCGCCGCGAAGCCGACGAGATTTTCTCGCCCATTCGAGGTCTCTATCGCCAGTACGAGCTCATTTATGTGGTCGGTGACGAACGGGACGTCATCGGCGTTCGCACAAACATCCGCGAATCGGATTGGGTCCACATGTATAATGTCAACACCCCCCCGGCGCAAGTACAACACCTGTTCGACGAAATCGCGTCCCGATTGAACGGGCTTCGCAGCAAACCGGAGTTCTATCACACGTTTCTCAACAATTGCACCAACGCGATTGTTCGGCATACATACAAGCTGACCCCCGAACCTATCAACTGGCTCGACCCTCGTATTGTCATGCCAGGTTTCTCGGACCGTTATGCTGCCGCGCATGGGTTAATCGGCGAACCAAGCCAGACTTTTGACGATTTACAGTCAAGAAGTCGAATCGACGCCATCGCACGCCAAGTTGGACTGACCGACGAATTCTCGACTCGCATTCGAAGATCGAATGAGCCCGAGTGATTTCAATTCACTTTTTCAACATGCCAAACAACTCCACGTTCAAGTTTCTCGTCGACGCTGCGGTAATGCTGCATCGATACGGCACGCCTTCGCATCGACTCGAACGCGTGATGACGAAAGTCGCCGCGTCAGTCGGAATCCAAGGCCAGTTCCTGTACACACCAACAGCGCTCGTGATCTCGCTGGCCAACGACTCAGTGAGCAGTACCGTTGTTCGACGCGTTGATTCAGGCGGCGTGGACGTCGATAAATTGATTCGCTTCGATGACTTGCTGGGGAAAGTCGAACTGAAGGAAATATCGATCGACGATGCAACCATCGAGATGCAGAACATCGATAAAGCACCGAGTCTCTATCCGCCATCCGTTTATGTTCTCGCATGTGCCGCCGCATGTGCCTGTGTCGCGGTGCTCTTTCGTGGCTCATCCGCAGAAATCATCGCATCGGGCGTCATCGGTTTAGTGATCGCGCTCGTCGAGCTATTGCACCAGCGTTGGAGACTCGAGACAGGATTGCTAGAGCCTGTCTCAGGAATGATCGCCGCGATCTTGGCACTTTGCACAGCACACTACCTTGTTCAAATCGACGATCGTTTGGTAACGCTCGCTGGTTTGATTGTCTTGATTCCTGGATTGCGACTCACGGTTGGGCTGACGGAACTTGCCGTCGGCCATCTCTCCGCAGGTGTCGCCAGGTTGGCTGGCGCGATGGTTTCGCTTTGCACAATGTTCGTCGGCGTCGCGATCGTTTGGCGAATGGCGAGTGGATTGCGACGTTTGCCCGAACCGATCGTGACGTCCCCCGAGTACTGGCAATGGATTGCCCTTGCCATTGCTCCGATCGCATTCGCGATTGTCTTTCGAGCTGCGAAGTCGCAATGGCCAATCATCGCGGCCGTCTCGATTCTTGGCGTCGTCGTCAGCCGGTTAGTGGAACCACGACTGGGGATCGAAGCCGCTTCGTTCTTTGCTTCGCTTTGCGTTGGATGTGGAAGCAACCTCTACGCAAGAATCCGAGACCGACCCGCACTCGTGCCTTTGACCCCAGGAATGCTGATTCTTGTCCCAGGCTCGGTGGGCTATCGGTCGTTGGCCGCGCTACTCGAAAACGAGACAGTTGCCGGAGTGCAGTTCGCGTTCGCGACCCTCCTGATCGGGGCCAGCCTCGTCGGCGGGCTGCTCGTTTCCAACGCGATCGTGCCGCCCAAACGCATTCTTTGAGTCCGGGTTTCGCTACTTGTGGCCGTGGTCACCGTGGCCATGCATGTCTTGGTTCTTCGCTTGCAGGAACGTGAGCAAGTCGCCGATCTCTTCTTGGGTGAGCACGTCGAGCAAGCCGGCTGGCATCGCAGAAACTTTCGATTTCACCTGCTCTTCGATGTTGGCTTTGTCCACTTTGGTGATGTTGTCGGGAGTGAGCAAGTTCGTCATCACATGGATGAACTTGCGATCTTCTTTCGCAATGACTCCGCTGACGACGCTGCCGTCGGCCATCAGGAAATTGTGAGTCTGGTATTTCTCGTTGATCTCGCTTGAGGGGTCGATGAGCTGGGCGAGTAGCTTCATATCCCTGTAGCGTTTCGTGACGTCCTTCAAGTCGGGGCCTAAATTGACGCCATGACCGGCGAGTACGTGGCACTGGCTGCAATTCGCTTTGACAAACGCTGTCATACCTCGCATTACGCGATCTTCGGATTCGGGAGCGATTTTGAGATCCGCGAAGTCCTCCAGCGTCCAGTGCTTGACGACTTTGGGTTTGCTTTCCGCGAGCATTTGATCGACATCGGCCAAGTCTTTCGCAACGACCATCACACCGTTCATGATGATCCAGTGGCCAGGGAACGTGCAAACGAACGGATAAATCCCTGGCTCGGTTGGTGCCTTGAACCGCAAGACTTCAACGCGTGCTTTGCGAGTGGGCCCAATCATTTTGGTCGCATGCAGAATCAACGAACGCTTGCTTTGCGGGATGAAGTCGGAATTGGCGTTCTTCGGATCGCGAGCCATCTCGTTGGCCGCCATGCCGACTTCTTCGAGCGAGCCTGGTTTGACGAAGACGAGGTTGTGGTCCGTCGCATCGGGATTGCTAAAGACGATCTTCACCGGTTGACCAGGCGTCACAGCGATCTGGGTTTGTGTGAACATCATGATTTCGGGGACACATCCGATCTCAAACTTTGCAATGCCTTTTTGGTTGTCGAACTGGGCCTCGGGTGCGGTGGGTGTGGGCTCATTGAGTTGCGACTTTTGCTTCGTCGCACGCATGAGCTTGGCGATACTCGAGGACTCGTCGTTCTCCCAATACGGTCGCATGGTGTGGGAGCCGAGCGCACAATGAACGGCATAATCTAAATGGCCACCGAGCGGATGATTCAAGACTTCGAGCAAGGCTTCAAACGCTTCACGCGTACCGATGTAAGTCGCCGCAATCGCAGCTTCCATTCGCACCATCGCGTATGAATCACTAGCCGCATCACGAAGCAAGTCCATCGAATCAGGCAACTGCGAATGCCAATAACGAAGTTGCTGAGTCGCCGCGGCTCTGGCATGCCGTTCGTCGCATTGAAGCAAATCGCGAAGCAGTTCCGCGTTCACCGCGTTGATGCCTCGGTACATCCAAAGAGCTTCGGTCTGGTGATGGCGAAAACGCGGGTCGCTCGGCGAAAGGTTCTTGACCCATTCGTCGAGCGATTCTTTGACTTGCTCCGGCGATCGCTCTCGCAGTTCGGCGCGAATCCAGTAACGAATCCGCGACTCAGGCCGCTTGAGTTGTTCGAGTAATTCGTCGATCGATGCGTCCGCGATCTTGGGCGGATCCTGAAGCGGCTTGCCTTTCTCGGTAACTCGCCAGATACGCCCCGAGTGTCGGTCGCGACGTTCGTCACGGAGCGAATACTGTGCGTGGCCCTTCACCGGATTGTACCAGTCGCAAATGTAAAGATCGCCTTGCGGTCCAAAGCGTATGTCCACGGGGATGAAACTCAAGTTCGTCGAGAAGATCAAATCGCTGACGTATTCCTCGTCGAAGCCGAACTCGCCTTCATTCCACTTATGAATCTCGATGCGGTTGGTGGGTTTGTACCGAGCTTTGATGTATCCGCCTTGCAGTTCGTCTGGGAACGTTGCGAAGTCGACGAACTCTTGTCCACAGGTTCCCGAGTACGCGTTTAGTCCATCGGGCTTGGGATGCTGGTTTGGGTACGGCGGATCGAGCGAGTGAAACGCAGCCGCGAAAATGGGGTGGCTGGCGACATGCTGTCCCCAATCATCGAAGACGACGCCCCAAGGGTTGGTGCTCGGGTAGCTGCCAAAGCTCGTTAAACGCTGTGAATCCGGCTCGAAGCGAAACCAGCCGCTGTTTTGCTGGCGAACGGGGCCGTAGGCCGTCTCGACTTGGCTGTGATGAAAAATGGACTCGCGAAAAATCAAATCGCCATCGGGTGACCAAACGAAATCGTGCAGCGAATGGTGTGAATCCTCTGTCCCGAAACCGCTCAGCAAGACTCGTCGCAAGTCGGCTTTGCCGTCACCGTCGGTGTCCTTCAAGAACGTTAAGTGAGGTTCTTCGGACACATAGACGCCACCGTCGCCGAATTCAAACGACAACGGGATATGCAGGTCATCGGCGAACACGGTTGACTTGTCGGCTTTGCCGTCGCCATCAGTGTCCTCGAGAATCACCAACTGGTCATTCGGCTCTTTGCCAGGATAAACGTGCGGGTAGGTCGTTGAACAACTGACCCACAAGCGTCCCCGATTGTCCCATCGCATTTGAATCGGAGCGGCGATATCAGGGAACTCTTCTTCACCCGCGAATAGAGTGACCTCGAATCGCGGATCCACTTGAAACGCTTTCAGCTCATCGGCCGCTGACATCCATTCGTTCGCGCCGCGGCTTTGCTTTGTTTCTGGCATGGGCGGCAAGTTCGAATCGTCAATCTCGCCTAGACCTGTCTTTCTTTGAACGAGGTCCCAAATGCGTTGGTCGCGATTAGCCACCATGACATCAAAGTTTCGCATCGCTGGCAAGAAATCGAGATAGCCATAGTCTTTGCTGCGTCCGCCGGTGTAATAGAACGTGTTGAGCGGCCGATAACGCCGAAAGAACTGGCGGTTCTTATCGATCACAACTTGGCGAATATCGTCGCGTGCTTCGGGGGCATCTTCACCGAACAACGATCGGTAAACGATCTTGCTGAACAGTGCATAGCCATCGTCATTGAGATGGACACCGTTAATCGTCAGGTCACTGCCGGGGCTTCGCATCGCTTCGAGTGTTGGCTGGTACAAATCGACGAACCCAACGTGCATCTCGTGCGCTACGTCACGCATCACGTCGGCATAGATTGCGATATTTTCGTTGTTTGCATCCGCAGCCGAGATGCCCGTGATATTTTCGTTGGCGATCGGTGACAACAAGACGACTTGAGCGGCGTTCGTGCCGTTGAATGCGGACGACGTCAACGAACGAAGTTGTTCTCGGAGCGACTTGCGAAACGCATCGAGTCCGTCTGGGCCGGCAAAGGATTCATTGAAGCCAAACGCGGCGACGATGACATCCACTCGCTCGTGACGCAGATGCTGGGCGGTATCGGCAAAGTTGTCCGGACGTGGTTGCAAATCCACGGTGTCGGCGGGCCAACCAAGATTGCGCACGACCAATGAATGCTGGGGATACTTTTGATGCAACAGCGTCTCGAGATACCCAAAGTGCTGTGACTGTTCGACGAGCGCATTACCGACGAGAGCGACTCGCGAGTTGGGCTTCAGTACAAGCGGCAAGGTCGTCGACACCGGCTGAGTCGACTCGGCCCGCGGAGCCGTCGCAGCATAGATGCCGTACTGCTGGAACTCAGGGTCGTTGACTGGATCCGGTTTGTCGGTTGGGATCAACTTTGCATCAACGACCTTCGGCGGCTTCTGTGCGTTGGCGAAAGAACCGAAGTCAATAAGCGATAAGATCGCCAAGCCGGCGACTAGGCTCTGTCCCTAAACGGTTGGAGCGAGGATTTTCAGGTAGCGTTGGATGCACGCCATCTTGACCATCCCAGCGTAGTTGATGGCTGTCTTCTCGAAACGCGAGAAGACAGCGCGACATTCCTTGAGCCAGCCAATA
>JBGTAI010000181.1:0-39499 GCA_041749955.1 Pirellulaceae bacterium
AGTCGTGACTTTGCTACACGCTTCCTTCAGACCCCGCCTCACGACGGATGCCCTTGCGCTTCGCTAGTCCTTCACCTCCATCAAGTTGGACAGGGGACTCGCACCCCCAAGCTGAGAAACATGCCTGGCAAACCCAAAAAAAGCCGCGTCGTTGAAGGACGCGGCTTTCGTTGAGAGGACTCGTCGTGAAAGACTAAGCCTTGTTTTGGCCCAAGCCTGGACGAACTCGCTTGTTGATGTCTGTCTCAAGAACACCGAACACGGATTCGTGACGAGCAACGGACATTTGAAGCGCTGCGAGCAGACGCTTGGCTGTGAAGAAGTTCACAATGATTCGTTGCTTGACTTGAATTGGGTCCTTTGGCACGCCAATTGGCTGTGGGTTCAGGCCGAAGTCGATGATCAATTCTTCAGGCGAGCCGGTAACGCGGCAGAAGTTGGCATACAAAGCCAGTGCGTTTTGGTCTTCCACTTGAACTTGAACGGGTTGTTGGGTCTGTGCTTGTTCAGCAGGCGAGGCGGCCGGGGCAGCGGCGGCTTCTGGCGCGTCGGTGCCAGCGGTCTTGGATTCAGCCATCAGTCAAATGCTCCACAAATTGGGAAAGGGCGAGCGAGGAAAAGTTATCTTTTGAAACAAACAAAAGACTCGTTTACGGTCAAAAAACGTCGGTCATGTTCTTGTAACGATCACGCGTGTTTGCGAGTCTTCGCATGATATCGATACAAGGGGTGGATGCAACGATAGCAGAGGTGTTCGACACCAAAAACTGAGAGGCTCAGTCGCAAATTCGCTGCAATTGTTAAACTGCGATATCTAGGTCGTTTTGGGTTGTTATTAAAACTAGTTGGTCACGTCATCGATGAGCTGAAACTAGAATTCGAAATTAAACGTCTGGGCAATCAATCGCCAAAGTCGAGTTCCCAAGGACATCGGCGCCACATGAATTTTCGCCGAGCCACGATAGCCAGGTCGAAACGGAATCTCGAGCTCCGTCGATGACAATGGGACGCGCCCTTGATAGGAAACGTTCCGTGGTTTCAATGCTCCGGTGCGAGGATCCATCTCTGTTTGTAGATCGCCACCGGTTTGACTCGACAAAGCCATCGACGCGCTGGAGAGTGCTGATTGCGATACCTCAGTCAACTCACCGCTGAATGTGCTCAAACGTAGCGAATCCAATTTGAGGTCGACCGCTTGGCCCGTCGTCACAAGTTGCATGTCGCCTTGGTCAATCACGAGCACAGCTTCGAACGCATCCGGCTTGCCGATCTCACAGATCAAATCGTCTGCGGTCAGCAGCGCGCCTTTGTTTTCAGGTTCAAGAGGCGATCCCGTCCAGCCTGGTAAACGACCGTCACCAGTGTCTTGCGGTTTGCGATGTGGCGGTGGATACACGTACCCGCTGCGCCGCGCCTTCACGTTCAAGCGATCGATTTCCTCTTGAGTCTTGGAAAGCACGTGGCGAATCGAGTCAAGCAATTCCTCTTGAGTTTCAAGCTGAGCGACCAACTCACGATCATCCCGGCTGCGCAACTTAACGTTCTTCAATTGGACTTCGGCGACTTGTTCTTCGCCTTTCAACTCCGCCAAACGGATCTGCAGATCTGGGTTTTGCAGCACGGCGACCGTATCGCCTTCGTTGACTTGGGTGCCCGGCGTCACCGCATGGACCAATTGTCCGCCGGTACCCGCGTAAACGGCCCCCGCTTCGCTTGGACGAATTTCGAACGCACAATCAACATGGTGCGGCAACGGCACATAACACACCGCGGCAATAGCGACACCTGCGATAGCCAGCGTCGTTAACAGGTGTTTTCTTTTCACTTTAGCGAGTCTCCCAGGAGTTCGAACGAACTTCCAAGTTTGTATGACGGGTTGTGCGACAAGTCCGGCAAAACCGATGGTTGCCAACATACGACCAAGTGCTTGCAGTCCGTACGGCTCCAAGACCTGCATGACGAACCAACAAATCGAAAATACGACGACCCAGCGATAGATCACGCTAGCGATCGTGAACATCCCAAAGAACAACCTGCCTCGAGTGGGCATAAACGGGTCGTCTTGAAGTTCCAAACCGAGACATGTCGATTGGAACCAGCGTTTGAGAACTTCGGTACTCTTTTGACGCAGGTTGGGGATCTCCAACATGTCCATCAAAATGTAATAACCATCAAATCGCAATAGTGGATTACCGTTAACGAGCACCGTACTGACAACGTTCAAGAACATCATGTTCAAGCACAAATCGTTAATCGTTGTGCCGGACTCCGTGAAGTACCACACAAAAGCCGCAAACGATGCCAAGATCATCTCGACGTAGATACCTGCGGCACCGATCCAAACACGTTTCCATTTGTTCGGCAACATCCACGAATCCGACACGTTGCAATACAAGCATGGCGTGAACACGAGCAGCATAAAGCCGATTTCGTGACATTCCCCGCCAAACTTCTTACAACTCAAACCGTGACCGAACTCGTGAATCACCTTCACGATCGCCATCGTCGCAGCAAGAATCAACCAACGATCCGCAGCAAAGAATTGCTGGAAGGTCGGCAACTTTGCATACACCGTATCGTATTGGCTTGCCAGCAACAGCGAAGCGCACGAGAACAGCACCATGAATGCGAACAGGGCTGGGACAGTAAAGATCCAGCCAAACGGAACCAGCATCGCATTGAGCAGCTTCTCAGGGTCAAAGCCACGCCATCGCAACGCAAACACATTGGCTAACTTACCAAGCAGTTCCTTGTTCTTTTTCTTTCGACCACGCTCGCGAAGTTGCTTGCCCTGGCCCGGCGAATTGCTGATCACCAGCCCGCTGCGGTGCAACATTCCGATGAACTGTTGCAAGTCACCAAAGGTGATTTTCTGGGGTGCAAACCGTTGCTCGAATCCATCCTTGATCTGCTGCAAGGAAATGTGCCCGTCGAGCATGTTGAGGATGAAGTACTCTTCGTCATGAAAACGAAAGTATTGCAAACCCACGGGTTCCTTCACGACCCAGTAGCCCGTGCCCTGGTAGCGGTGCCGGCTTGCGGTCAAGTCCGGACGCTTGCGCACCGTTAGCGGTCGCGACGAACTGCTAACGAGGGATTCGGCAAGTGTGGCCATAGGACGATGAAGCTAGAACGCTAGAAGTTGAGACAGAAGTAAAACGCAGGATGACTGAAACGAAAACTGAATCTCTACCGAGACAGTGAATCAACTATTGCTTGATCGTGATCTCGGCAACCATGCCAGGCTTGATCATCCAATGATCGCCCGATTTTTGATTGTCGATCTCAGCCCACACGCGATAACGATCGGCTGCATCGACCATGCTGCTGACGAATCCGAGCGTTCCATTCATCGTGATGGCTTGATTGTTACTGTCGCCTTGATTGAACACCGTAATTTGCACAGGTATTCCGGCAACGATTCTGTCGGAGTAGCCGAGTGCGCTGATGTCACCCTCCACTCGCAACTTGTCGATTCGGACGAGTTCCGCGATCGGGCTTCCAGGCTGCACCCATTCGCCAGGTTGAGCGAACCGCTTTTCGACAAAACCGGTAAACGGTGCTGTGATCCGACGACGACGAACTTCGAAGTCCGCGATCTCGCGTTCGGATCGCTTGGCAATGTACTTCGCCTTTTCGATCTTCATTTGCATCTCTGCCAACTCGATACGTAATTCTGCACGAGCGGCCTCAAGCCGCTTTTTCTCCATCTCGAAAAATGGAATCGCACGTTGTTCGTACAAAAGCTTGTAGGAAGCCGCTTCGGCGCGAGCGAGTTCGGCACTACTCTTGGCATCCTTTAAGTTAATTTCATTGGCCGCGTTGAGCAGTGCTTCCTCTTCCTCAGCCCGCTTGAGCTCGAGCGCCAATTTCGCGGCGGTGTCGTCGACGATTCCGACCACGGAACCTTCTTCAACGCTCGCACCTTCTTCGATCGCCAATTCAACCAGCTTGCCCTCAACCTCGGCTGAGATTTTTACATGGTTGATGAACATCACCTTGCCATTCTCAGTCGAAACGTCGACTCGTGTTTCAGTCGCGGTTTGCGCGAAGGCGTTTGCACCAACACAGCAAATCGAAGCGATTGCTACGACAGCACTTGGACGGACAAACCAGCGGTGGAGGGAAGATCGCATCGCGGAACGACTCCGATTAGATTTTAGAAAAAGAATTTGTAGGCCCATTCGTAGATCTCGTGGAACAGCACGAAACCGCTGCTTCGCTTGCCACAGCGGATATCCGCAGTGACTTTCGCACCTGGTGGTGGATTTAGTTCACGAAGCCGATCGGGCTCTGGGATAGCATTGATTTTGATGACGCCGCCGTGCTCTTCGTCAGCTTCGGCACGTAGCGAAATTTTCTCGACATTGAGTGTCGCCTTACAGACCTGGTCGACGTCAGTCGCCAAGATGTACTCGACGTCAAGTTGCTTGGCGCCGGTCTTCTTGATGTACTCGTCCAAGTGACCTTGGCGTTTCTCGGGCAGCTTCAATTCCAACATCATCGGTTGGTTGAGGTCGGCAATCTCAAGCAGCACTTGGCCCGTCATGATCGGCCGGCTGCGAAGCGTCTTTTCGACGTCCCACGAAACGACGATCCCGTCATGCGGTGCTCGAACAACAAGCTGCTTAGCTCGCTCGTCCAACAACGCTTGCTTCATCTTGAGTGAATTGTATTTCGTTTTTAACTCAGCTTCCTCGCCCATCAATGCACGTTGGTCGGCTGGGTTCACATTGCGAGGATCATCTTGCCCACGCAATTGGCTTCGCACTCGAGCTTGCTCAGCAAGGGTGGTGAGCAATTGCCCTTCCAATTCAGCTTGCTGGATCTCGAGTTCTCGATTGCGAAGAACAATCAGTTCTTGGCCCGTCACGACTTCGCTCTTATGATCCACCAACACCTCGATGACTTCACCGTCGATCGGAGCAAATACTTCGCGGCGAACTTCCGGCTTGAGCGTCCCTTCGGCTTCGAGGTCAAAGTTCAAAGGGATAAAAATGAGGCCCAAAACGGCAGCCACGATCAAAGCCAAAATCCCAAGGGTTTTCGGCAAGGTTCGAGCTCGCAAGACCCAGGTGAATCGTCCGAGCGCACGCCAGAGCGGCATCATGAACAGGTTGGTGTGCGCCATCGAATTCGCGATCGCACGCGTGCCGTGCTCGTAGACCAAGTCCACACGAGCATGGAACACTTCCGTTGGAATGTTGCTTTCGATTTGCTCGACGATCAAGGCACCGATCACTTCGCCGCGGTGGGCGTTGTCACGATCGATCGTCCCAGCCGCACCGGTTTCGTCATCAATTTTCCGTTGCGGTTCACGCAGTGGCAGCACCGCGATGTTTCGACCGTACGATTGATCGACGTAGTCCTCGAGAGCTTCTTCGATTTGCGGCGGCAGATCGACGGTGGTGCCGTCATGCCATAGCGGTTCACCCGCAGCAACGACTCGGGTCGCGAGCTGGTTCAAGGCCGAGACAATATTCGAACGATTCTCGATCGTGTCTTGGCCGCTGATTGCCATCACGCGACACTTGCCACCCTTCTTGATCGCGACACTGACTCGGTCGCAACCGATCAGTCGGCGACCTTCGTTGGCAACGATGTGAGCTGTCTCTTTCAAGTCCAGTGATTCGTGAGCTGCACGTGCGAACGAGTCGGACTGCTGCCACAATGCTTGACGGTCGCCCAGCTTTCGTAGTTTCTGGCCGCGGAGCCATTCACCAGCCAGCTCGCACATCTGTTGCAGAAACCGCAGATAGCCACGCTGAGTGTCGGGCGCGGTATCGGGTCGCTGGAAAATCTCGATCAGCCCGTCGTTTTGGTCCTCGTGCTTCAGAGCTCCGAGCACCAACAAGTAACGAGTCGGGTTGCCTTCCGAATCGCCATCCGTCGTCCCCGAGTACGGAGGAACGAGCAACGATTGGCCTGCGTTGGCAACACGTCGCAAGAGGCGGTTGTGGCGGGTCGCGTCTTCGCTATCGCCAGACAAAACCGTTGGCTCAGCGTTGATTTGGTACTGCAAGCGAAGCTGGCGGTCTTCGTCCAAGAGCCAAATCGCGCCTCCGGCTGCGGCCAGCGCCGTGATGATTCGGCCTAGTAGTTCGGAGTAGAACTCATCCGCGGTCGCACCGCTTTTGGCAAGCGCCGCGATCTCATTAACCAGCCCGCGTATCTGGGCTTTGGTTTCTTCAACCGTTTGCTGATTTACCGACATGGCGTTTACGTAGTCGTCAAGCGAATGGAATTAGGGGGTGAGCGTCGACAGTAATGAATCGACCCATCCGTGGCTATGTTGACCTGCTAGGTAACTTGGCAAAAACGATCGGACGAATCCGAAGGTGCTGATTTTCCGAGTTAAGTCAGTTGAGCTTCGGTGTTTGCGGCCGAATTCAGCGTCGGGTTACTTAACCCCCAATGATCGTGCCTGGACATTTTATACAATTTGTATAAAGTAGTCCAGAGTCATTTTGATCAAATTCTTCGCCATCCCCACAACCCGGCGATTCATGCAAGACGGCGCCCTCTTCACGACCGCCCAAGCGGAAACTGCCATTGGCGAACTGCGGCGAGAAATGAATCGCATGCAGCGGTCGATTCGTTTGGCGATCCAGGAGCAACTCGGCCAACTGGCGGGGCGATCGCTGGGCACGCTCGCTGGAAATCGCGACCTAGCGACGATGATCCATGACCTCCTGGAGTCCCACGGATTGCGACCCAAGTGTCCTGAATGTGGGCATCCAGCCATCTTGAGAGTTTCTCCGCGTCCAGGTGCGACCTCCGGCGTCTTTGTGTTTGACCACACGATCGACGGTCGCCGTACGTTTCATGGCGGACGCCAAGTCGTGCCCGAAATGCTGCTGACGAACAAGCCGTCTCGGAAAAAGAGTCGGCACCGGCAAGTCGACGATGAGCCGCTGTCGCCCTAGCCATCCGAAAGCCGGAGGCGAAAGGCGAACCAGGTTGGCGGCGTTCGCTGTGGCTCGGCGCTCTTCCGTTTCCCGGATCCTGCTTCGCGTTCAAACTCGGAAACAAACTCCGTACGACGAATCGCTACGGCGCATTCACCATCGCTTTCCAAGCATGCCTTGATCTCGCTCTGCGTCTTGACTTGCGTCTCGCTCTGCTCAACTGCGGAACTTATGGACCGTTCTCGCGTCTTTAACCGGTCACGACGTTTTGGTTTCACATTGAAAGTCAACATTGCACGCACTGCTATTGCCGGCCACGACGCGTGGCTCGCTCGAGCGACACGGATTGGATTGCGAACGGATCTTGTTGTCGGTCGTCACGGACGTTTCACTGTCAGGCGATCGTGCGTCGCAGTGGTTGATCGCGACGCCGAAAACACTCTCCGTGCTCGACGCACCGGGCGAAGGTCAAGTTTTGCGAAGCGTGACTTGGGACGTGATCGACGAAGTTCGCACGGTTTCCGGCGTTGGTTCCGGCCGACTGCAGGTCCGTCGCGGCAACACATGGACGGATGTCATTCGTTATTCCAACGCGTTGGCAACTCGCTTTCACAAGATCTCCCGCCAACTGCAAAATGCGGCGAAGGCAGAATACGTGGATCACGAGCTATTCATGCTCGGCCATGCCGAGTCTCTCGATCCGCCTTGCTGCGGCACATGCCAATTGAGGCTGCCGGAGAATGTCGACCCAGTGACCGGAAGTTGTCCGCGGTGCATGCAGCGTGGCCGGATTCTAAAGCGGCTGTACGAGTTGATCGCTCCGTACCGCAACGGTGCTGTCGTGCTGTGTCTGCTTACCATCTTTGGTGTTGTCGCAGAGCTTGTGCCACCCAAGTTGCAGCAGTACATGGTCGACCACATCCTCACTCGCGATGGGCAAACGGCAACGGAAGTCAGCGCGGCGACAGATTTTCGCACGGCGCTTTTGGTCGTTGTACTTTCGCTCGCGGCGTCGCGGTTGATCCTCAGCGGAGTGGCGTTCATCAAGGGGCGGATATCCACCGCGATCGGCGTCAGCATCACGGGGCGGCTTCGCGACGAGCTGGTGACAAAACTCAATTCGCTTTCCGTCGCCTACTACGATCGTCACAACACCGGATCGATCATGAGCCGCGTTTCGCATGACAGCGAAGCCCTGCACGGACTGATGCACCAATTCACCGGCGGGTTCTTGTTGCAATTCGTCAAACTGATTGGCGTGGGCATCATGTTGATGTGGATCAATCCCAAACTCGCGATATTCACGCTCATCCCCGTGCCACTTGTGATACTCGGTTCCTGGGTATTTTGGAATCGTGTCTATCCTCGATACTACCAACTGCGAGATGCGTCGGCGAAACAGATGATGGCGCTCAACGGGATGTTGCACGGTATCCGCGTCGTGAAGGCCTTTGGGCAAGAGGACAACGAGTTCAAGCGAGTGAGCGGTTGACCAAGTGGCGACTGTGGGTCGACATCACCAACAGCGGCTATTCAGCGTCGATGCAAATTGTGTTTTCACTCGGCGGCTTGATCGTCTGGTATGTCGGTGGTCGTGATGTCATCGGTAACGAGATGACGCTCGGAGAACTCATCGCGTTCTTGGCCTACTTGGCGATGTTTTACGCGCCACTCAATGAACTATCGAGCTTCACGACTTGGATGACCAGCTTTCTTTCGGGCAGCAAACGAGTGCTCGAATTGCTCGACACGCCCGCCACATTACGGGAATCACCGGACGCCGCATCGCTCGGCGAGGCCACGGGCGAGATCCGCTTTGAGAATGTGACCTTTGGTTACGATCCCAACCAACCGGTCCTCAAAAATGTTTCGTTCACTGTGGGTTCTGGCGAAATGATTGGGATCGTCGGCCGTTCGGGCAGCGGCAAAACCACCGTCGTCAATCTTTTGACCCGGTTCTATGACGTCCAATCAGGCCGCATCACGATCGATGGCATGGACGTTCGCGAGATCGCCAGCAAAAACTTACGTGATAACATCGGCATCGTGCTCCAAGATTCGTTTCTCTTTCACGGGACCATTTTCAAAAACCTGAAGTACGGGCGACCCGATGTTACGGTCGAGAAGGCACTAGATGCCGCCAAGGCTGCGGGGGCACACGACTTTATCTGTCGCCAAACGCTCGCGTACGATACGGTACTGGGTCAACACGGCGCTGGACTTTCGGGTGGTGAAAAACAACGATTGTCGATCGCACGAACATTGCTCTACGATCCGCGCATCTTGGTCCTTGATGAAGCAACGAGCAACATTGACGCGGAGTCCGAGAAGTTGATCCAGGATGCTTTGGCGAGATTGACAACCGGGCGTACGACCGTCGCGATCGCGCACCGACTGTCGACGCTGCGCAACGCCGACCGGATTCTCGTGTTCGATCGAGGCCATCTCGTCGAAGAAGGTTCGCATCTGCAACTGCTGGAGTTAGATGGCCGCTACGCACGCATGGTGAGAATCCAGACCCAGTTCTCAAAGAACCCGAGTGTCGACAAGTTGCTTGACGAAAACCATTCGACGCCGCCAGTGCCTGAATGCGAAGTACATGCAGAGTCCAACACAGAATCGAAAGCGAAAGCGGCGTCGACTCAAATCAGATGGCTCGATCCGCACACTTCGCATTTCTCTCTCGATGAATCGGGCCACGTGTCGCTGACGATGGATGGCGAATCGACTGACGGTGAGTCGAGCTATGCCGCCGTGTTTTGCATCCGAACCTTGCCGGCTCGCTATCCCAATCATTACATCAGCATTCGAAGCTGGGACGAGAAGGGCGACGAGATCGAGTTGGGGATGATCGCGGACCCCGCGAAGCTCGACGACAAAGATCGGGCGATCGTCCATGCATCGCTCGACATGCACTACCTGATGCGGCCGATCAGCCGCGTTTACACCGTGGATCTCTCGCATGGCTATCTCGACATGGACGTCGAAACCGATGCCGGTCGAGAAACGTTCACCGTGCGATGGACGGCAAGTCAAGCGATCGATTTTGGCGATGACGGCAAGCTGATCATCGACACGAACGACAATCGTTACTTAGTGCGAGACGTGTTCAAGCTTCCCAAACCCGATCGCGAAAAGTTCCTGCAGTACATTTACTGGTAAAACAGATCCCGACCGCCCGTTCCGGGCCGCCGTGACCCAAATCAAACATACATAATGCCACGAGCGTTTTTTGAATGAGCAGCTTTTTTTGAAAGAGCTCGGTGACCGATACTCACTCGCTTCTGTCAGGGCATTTCTTTGCTATCATCCTGCGATGAATGAGCCACCACTTCCCAACGCAGCCCAATCGTCCGCCATGTTGTTAGCGGCGATAGGGCAAATCGAATTTGCGCGTCGTTACACGCTCGAGCTGCTCGAATCAGTGCCCCACGACCGATGGTTCGAGATTCCCGACGGTTTACCAGCACCGATTGCTTGGCACGTCGGACACCTCGCCGTCAGCCAGTACGGATTGTTGATGTTTCGCATCCGCGGCCGGCGGCCAGACGACTTGGATCTGATTCCAGGACGCTTTCGCAAAGCATACGGTCGCTCCAGCGTTCCCTCGCCGGATGCTTCCAGCCAACCGACTCCGGCCGAACTGCTCGAGCGACTTGGCCAAGTACACGAGCAAGCCATGGCAGAAATCGCGGATGCGCCCCCCGACGTACTGCTTGAACCCGTCGAAATGCCGTATGCGGCGTACCCGATCAAGTTGGGCGCCGTGTTGTTTTGTCCGCTACATGAGCAGATTCACTCCGGCCACCTTGGTCTGATACGACGTTCTCTCGGTCTGGAGCCGATTCGGTAAGCACATGGAAACCGTTAGCGAATCGATCTACGACCATCCCAAATACTATGACCTTGTATTTGGTGCCGATTGTGCGGCAGAGACGAAGTTCATCCTCGCCGCTGCCGAGCGTTTCATGCGCCGGAAAGCCAAGCGGTTCTTCGAGCCAGCTTGTGGCACCGGTCGATTACTTCACGCGTTGGCCAAGCGAGGCGTCGAAGTTGGCGGATTGGATTTGAATCCCAAGGCCGTTGAATTCTGTAACGCTCGGCTGAAAAGAAATGGCATCAACGCTCACGCGACGGTCGAAGACATGTGCGACTTCACTGTTCCCAAGCTTTACGACGTTGCTTTCAATACGATCAACAGCTTTCGTCACTTGGGAACCGAGAAGCAAGCTCGTTCGCATCTTGAGTGTGTCGGTCGTGCGATGCGAGCGGATGGTCTTTATCTGCTCGGCGTGCACCTGACGCCGACCGATGCCGCGCCAAGTGACGGCGAATCCTGGTCAGCTCGCCGAGGGCATCTTTCCATCAACACACACATGTGGACGAACGACCGTAATCGCAAGACCCGCATCGAGCGTTATGGAATTCGGTTCGATATCCACAGCCCCACCAAGAGCTTCCGCATCGAAGACGAATTAGTCCTTCGCAGCTACACAGCTCCTCAAATGGATCGACTGATTGACAGTAGCGGTTGCTGGGACTGTATCGAGACCTATGACTTCCGGTACCTCATCGACGAACCCATCGAAGTCGACTCCACCAGCGAAGACGTGGTCTATGTTTTGAAGCGAAAAAAATCCTGAGGCCTTCACCAACCTGAGGCCTGCATCAGCAGACGACGAGACGGATCCACAGACAACGAGACAAAGCCGACTAAGTGTCTCGTGAGCACCCGGCGACTTAGCTGATCAAGCCGCAACTTTCGATCGTGATCGACGGCCGGTTCGCGCGAGCCCCCAAGCGGCCAAAATACTCAGCCCACCAACGGCACCCGCGATCACCGTGTTGTTGCCCCAAGTTCGCTTTTCGTCAGCCAATTTTTGGTAGGTGTAAGAGGACACGATGTCGACTCCGTACTTTTCCATCGATTCCCACTCCCGGATCAACTCAGCGGGAGCGGCAACTTTGTAGGCCTCACGCAGTTGGTTCACATGCTCGGTCGTGTTCGTCGGAACCTTCACCAAAGCCCAACGAATTCCGCAGAAACTCGCAATCAAGAGGCTGATCGTCGCGATCAAGCCAAAGATCACGAAGCCTGTATTTGTTCCAGCGGAACCTGTGGCGATGGCAACATCCGCTGGCGTAGCGGACTGGTTCGCAAGAGGCAATTGGCGTAATTCACCCAGTTTTGGCACGCGAACCGCTTGAGCGCACGCCGGACATGACATTTCGTCACCCGCCTGAGCTGGAGAGACGGGGACCGAGGCCTGGCAGTGCGAGCAAGTGAGCAAATACATAAAGATGAAATGAAGAAGATTTGAAGGGTGATCGACTAGACCAGAATTTCGCGGTGACTAGAATCCACTTGAGCAAACGGCACCACCGCCCAGCTTCGTCGCTTCCACTAACCAAGCGTTCTCGACAAGAGAAACTTCGGCTTAACGGAACATCCTTGAAGATGACCCGCGACGAAAACAACGAACTATTTTGTTCGTCTTCGCGGCCCAATGGATTTGGGTTCGCTTCTAGAGTGGTAATTTTTGCCGGCTGCCGCCAGGATGGCAACTGAAGCCACGGGGCTTTGGATCGTTCGGACGGGGAATATCTCGATCTACATCACGCGAAAGCGATAGCGATTTCTTTTTTTAAGAAGTCCAAATCGTAGTGGTGCTGATTACGGGAAGCCAGAAAGTGCTTTGTTCAACCATTCATTTTGGTGGCTCGCATTTTACCTAAACCTCCAAGCTTTCCACGCTACTGCTGGATGTTCAGTTTGGTTGTTTACCGTCAGCAGTTTGAGCCGTTCGTATTTGGAGCATGGGTGCTACGTCTATTCGTGGTGAGTCATTTTTTCGTGGAGACGTTACACACGTTTCAAAAGGAATGTTTTTCCATTTTGTTGGTGCGAGTGAATTGGGTCCGAGTCGGGTGGTAGAGTTGTCTGCGATCAGGTCGTTAGTGGCCGTGATCGTTTCACCCGCGAGGAACAGCTGTTGTTTGACAGCCATCGCATTGAACATGGGAAAACTAATGAGTTCTTGTAAAACGCACATCGCTTTTGAGGACTCAGCCGACCAGGATAGGTCACAACACGGATCACTTGAACGCCTTCACCATGTGTGACGTGCTTCAATTGAGAAACAACTTTGCCGACACAGTACCAGCCCCCTGGTCCTCACAGACACTTTGGTCACTATCGATATTCGTTTTCCCCATTTAGTTCCCCCCTCGCCTTTCGCAGGCACCTCGCCTTCGTAGAACCAGCCGAATTTCACCAGAACTTTCGCCACGCTCTTGATTAGTGATCGAGGTCGACTGATCCTGGGGATTCGAATTCGACTCAAACTTCAATAATTACTTTTGAGAGCCCCCGTCGTTGATCGGGGCTTCTCAACCAAACCATACAGTTATCCGCTTCCGTTCAGGAGTTTCTACTTTGTTCGATACCCTTCTCGACGAATTCGAAGACGTCAGCGTCCAGAGCAGCGATGTCGTTGCCGGCGGCTTTCGTAAGATGCCAGTCGACGACAGCGAGGACGAAGATGGTTCCGCCATGTCTGTTGACCAGGCGGCCGAGGGCGAAGTCCAACTGGACAGCCCCGACGAATTAATGTCGATCGATGACAACGAATCATGGTCGGACGACCCAGTTCGTATGTACTTGACCCAGATGGGTGAGATTCCGCTGCTAACCCGGAAGCAAGAAATCGAACTCGCCAAGCGAATCGAAGAGACTCGTCGTCGTTTCCGTACCAAGCTGCTCGAAAACCACTACGTCCTTGTCGAAGCTTACAAGACGCTCAAGAAAGTCTACCGCGGCCAATTGCCCTTCGATCGTACCGTTCAAGTCTCCGTAACGGACCGGCTCGAAAAAGAACAGATCATCGGTCGGTTGCCTCACAACCTGCGAACCCTGCAAACGTTGCTTCGCCGCAATCGTCACGATTGGAAAGTTTCACTCAGCAAGACTGCGTCCCAACGTCGTCGTGCCGAAGCTTGGCGTTCGCTTGCTCGTCGCCGTCGCCGCGCCGTGCGTTTGGTCGAAGAACTCGGTTTGCGAACCCAGCGAATCGAAACTCGCATTGAGTTGCTCGAGAAGTTCTCGCGTCGACTCGACGAAATTGACGCGATCATCAACGACCAACGTCGAACCAAGCATGGTCGCGAAGTCCGTGACAAGCTGCTCCATGAACGTCGCCAAATCTTGACAGCATGCCAAGAAACGCCAACATCACTCCGCAATCGCGTGAAGATGCTGGGCTCGGTGTACTCCGAGTACCAACAAGCCAAGCGTGAACTGAGCGAAGGCAACTTGCGTTTGGTCGTTTCGATCGCAAAGAAGTATCGCAACCGTGGTCTATCGTTCTTGGATTTGATCCAAGAAGGCAACGCCGGTCTGATGCGTGCCGTTGACAAGTTCGAATATCGCCGCGGATTCAAGTTCTGTACCTACGCAACCTGGTGGATTCGCCAAGCGATCACCCGTGCTGTTGCGGACCAGAGCCGTACGATTCGGATCCCCGTTCACATGGTGGAAACGATGAGCCGCGTTCGCAACGTTGCTCGTCAATTGCTCCAAGAACTTGGACGCGAACCGACCATCGAAGAAACCGCCCGTCGCGCAGACGTCACGGTTGAAGAAGCACGTCGTGTGCTGACGATGAGCCGATTCCCGATTTCGTTGGACCGTCCTGTCGGCAACAGCGAAGACAGCCAATTCGGTGACTTGCTCCCAGACTGTACTGCCGAAAGTCCACAAATTGGTGCGACTCAGGAAATGCTTCGCGAACGGATCAACGGTGTCTTGAAGAGCCTGTCGTATCGTGAGCGTGAAATCATCAAGCTTCGATACGGTCTCGGTGACGGCTACAGCTACACGCTCGAAGAAGTCGGTCACATTTTCAAGGTCACTCGCGAGCGGATTCGTCAAATCGAAGCCAAGGCCGTGCGAAAGCTGCAACAGCCAAGCCGCAGCCAAGACCTCGTCGGCTTCCTCGATTAAAACGCTTGATTAACAAACTCGTTCTTTCGCGTTCCAAGTGATCGCGAACTTTCGATTATAAAAGGCGATGTGTTCTAACGAATGCGTCGCCTTTTTTCGTTTCTTTGCGATCACTTTCTGCTCAATCAATTTCTGCTCAATCAACATGTCCACTGTCGAAGAAGCTCTGCAACAAGGCTGGCAACTGCACCAATCCGGTCGCGTCCACGATGCCGAATCGATCTATCGTGGTGTACTCGCCCAATACCCAAAGCATGCCGCAGCTCTGGTCTATCTAGGTATCGCATTCTTTGATCAACGTCGCTTCGAAGAGTCGGCGGCGGCTTACCAACACGCTCTCACGATCCAACCACAATTTCCAATTGCCTGGAACAACCTGGGCAACTCGCTGAGGATGCAAGGCAAAACCGAGGAAGCCGAGGTCGCTCTAGCACGAGCGCTTGAGCAACAACCCGGCTATCTCTCCGCACTCAAGAACCGTGGAACCCTGTGGATTTGGGCCGGTGAAGTCGAGCGTGGTTTGAAGTGGTACCAAGAAGGTTTGAGCTTCGATCCCAACAACGCCGAGTTACATCGCAATCTCGGCGTGATTCATCTGCTGCTCGGCAACTATGACATTGGCTGGCCCGAGTATCGTTGGCGATGGCGCATGCCCGGTCTGGCACGACCAGCTTGCGGTGCTCCGATTTGGAACGGCGAAGATCTCCGCGGTAAATCGATTTTGCTTTACGCCGAACAAGGCCGAGGCGATTCAATCCAATTCATTCGTCTGGCGCCGATACTTGCAAGCGCGGGTGCACATGTCGTTGTGCAATGCGACCCAGTCATGATCCCACTGTTTTCATGCATTCGAGGAATCGAGTCGCTGATTCCCGAAGGCATGACACCGCCGGTGGTTGATTACCAAGCGTCATTCGTCGAAGCCGTCGATTACCGTTTTCAACAAACGGGTGCCTTGCCATACGGAACCGAGTTGAGCGGTCCCAGCGGTCAATACATCGTTCCACCACAATCGCTAATCGACTATTGGAACCATTGGCTCGCCACCAACACAAAGGGAAAGCGAATCGGCATCAATTGGCAAGGCAACCCCGACCATCACGCCGACGTTTACCGCAGTATCCCTTTAGAAACTCTCGCGCCGCTCGCAACTCTGTCTGACACCACACTCGTGAACTTGCAATTCGGACACGGCAGCGAACAGCTCTCGACGTGCACGTTCAGCAACAACATTGTCCGCCTGCCGACGCCATTGGACCAAAGCGGCGGCGCCTTCATGGATACTGCGGCAATTGTCGCATCGCTTGATGTCATCGTAACGACCGACACCGCCATCGCGCATCTCGCCGGTGCACTCGGCAAACGCGTCCTGCTCATGCTCGGCAAAGTCCCCGATTGGCGATGGCTGACCACAGGCGACTCAACGCCTTGGTACCCGTCCATGAAATTGATTCGGCAAACCCAGCTCGGCGACTGGTCAACGGTTGTTGACGCCGTTTTGCACGAGTTATCGAATTAAAGTTCCGACATGCGTTGCCTGAGTCGACGCAATACTCGCGACTTGGACTGATACACACTCGCTCGCGACAATCCCGTCAACTCGGCGACTTCCGCGGGCGTTTTGTTCTCGATCACTGTCAGCCAAAAAGCGTCCCAGGTCGTTGGCTCGAATTCAGTTTGGACCGATCGCAACATCTGTTTGGAAATCGCGTTTTCCACGTTTGCTGAGGTGATCGTCGAATCCAGCGACTCAGCATGCTGCTGGAGCACGAGCATCGCCTCAGTTCCGCCAGTTGCCGCTTGCAGCTTTGCCGCACGGCGAAAGTAGTCCGTCGTGCGGCTGCGAGTGATCGTCGCCAACCAGCTGCGAAAGCTTCCCTCCGTCTTGTGACGCTCGAAATCGCCGATCCCGCGAGCCACAGTCGCAAAGACTTCTTGCACCACATCCGAGGCATCCGCTCTTGGAACATGGGACGAACGGCACCAACGGTACACGATCGGCCCGAAAACGCTCACCAATCGGCTCCAAGCGAGTGGGTCCATCGAACGCGCACCCTCCAGCCAATTCGACGAAATCGTCGGATGTTCGGGGCGATCAGCCGGTGAATGGGGAGGCATTTTGGAAAAGTCAAAAAATGGTGTCAGACGTCTGCGTTCATCCATTAGGAGCTCGGGAAAAGAGTGTCCGGTACCATTTGCCAGGAAACTGGCCCGAAGGGTGCTTTGCACAAATGGTTACCGGACACTCTTTTCTCGCTCGCTCATTCCCAGCTTCAAATATGCTCCACCAGCAAGGACAATGCAATGATGACCGAGACACCCACCAAGTGCCCACCGATTCCTCAATTGCGAGCTTATGCTCTGGGGAGATTGCCCGATGAAGATAGCGATATCGTTTTTGAGCACCTGCGTGGCTGTGCTTCCTGCGCTGCGGAACTCGAGACCATTGATGATGGCGAAGACTCCTTAATCGTCGAATTACGCCAGCCCGATCCGCTCGCTGACTTTGGCGAGGAACCCGATTGCCAAGTTGCTGTTGCCAAAGCCCTCGGTGCGCTCGCGTCCGCCAATCATGGCCTCACGGCGACGAGCGACCTCGAGTTCCCTCGTCAAATTGGCGAGTACGAAATCGTTCGACCGCTCGGACGTGGAGGCATGGGCAACGTCTACTTGGCCCGTCACACCAAGCTCGGCCGTGAAGTGGCTTTGAAGGTCTTGGCCACGCACCGGTTGGCGGATTCGCGGATGCGGCAACGGTTCGACGCTGAAATGCGAGCGGTGGGCGGGCTCAGCCATCCCAACATCGTCACCGCTCACGATGCTCGCGACATCGACGGCACCGCGGTGCTCGTTACTGAGTTCATTGACGGAGCCGACTTGGGCAAGATCGTGCAACTCGGAGGCCCACTCTCGATCGCTGACTCGTGCGAGATCATTCGCAAGATCGCCGTTGCGCTGGCGTACACCGATTCACAAGGTTTCGTTCATCGCGACGTCAAACCCTCAAACATCATGCTCAGCCGCACTGGCGAAGTGAAACTGCTCGACCTCGGCTTAGCACGTTTTCAGTTCAGTGAACCGGATCAACCCGAGATCACGGGAACCGGTCAAACGATGGGGACCGCCGACTACGTCGCGCCCGAGCAAGTCACCGATAGCCGTAGCGTGGATATTCGTGCGGACATCTACTCACTCGGTTGCACGTTGATGAAGTTACTCACCGGCTTCGCACCATTCGCCGACAACGCTCATGAGACGCCGTTCGCCAAGATGACCGCGCATGTGTCGACACCACCGCCTCGATTGAGCGACCGATTGCCCCAAGCACCCAAAGAGCTCGCCACGCTCGTCGATTCGATGCTGCAGAAGGACCCCGACAAGCGACCGCAGACTCCGATGGAGATCGCGGATCGCTTGGCAAAACTTGCCGTCGGTAGTGACTTGAAAGCGGTCAGCCAACGCGAAGTCATCGCTCCGCCACAACAAACCACCTCGCCATCATCAACGAACCCAGCAACGAAGTCGGTGCTGGCTCGCCGCGTCCCGCTCTCGATCGCAATCGCCGCCGGCTTCCTCGGCGTCTTATTCGGACTCATCCTCGGCATCCTCATCAAGATCAAGTATCTCGACGGCACAACAGTCGAAGTGGATATTCCAGTAACACCCGGTGCTCAAGTTGCGATCGAACAAAGTGCCGACACACAGTCACCGCCGGCCACTGCCACGAGTGCTAGTGGCTCATTCGCCTCTTACGAACCCATGAAGTTCGCCCTATTGCTGGAGGATGGAGATCTTACGGCAACTGAACTTGCTGCCGCGAAAGTTACGCTACTCACTCAAGTAAGCGATGCCCTCACGGAAGTCGCGACTGCTACAGTCGCTTGGATTCCAATAGCCGATGAGGTGGACGCTCCCATCGTCGAAACGCTTCGCGAACAACGATTTGCCCTAGCTTCCCGCAACCAGCGAATTAGCTGGAGTGAGTTGAACGGTCACATTCTCTCTGCGACGACGCGAGGCATCGGTGGTAGCGGTTCAACGATCGATATGAATTTTGACGAAACGTTGACGCAAAAGTTGCAGAAGCTAACCGCCGAAAACCTCAATCGTCCTCTAGCAGTCATCGTGGACAACGAGATTATCGCGGCACCCGTCATCCGCTCTGAGATTCGGGAGGGAAGAGTGAGCCTCGCTGGCATACAATCACCCGACGTCGTCCGCTTCATCATGCAGTGCGTCGACGGTGGTCTGGTCGATCCAATCAAACGAGAGTTAAAGCCTGTCGTTACCGATAAAGCCTCAACGCCTGATCCGGTAGCCTCTGACGCAAGCCAGCCTGGTATTCATGATCTTAGCATCGGTTCGTCGGGACCGCTGTACTTTGGAATTCTAGCACAAGAAAGTGACTTCCCGGCTGCTGAATTGGCAAACGAGAAATCAAGGCATATTGGGTTTATGTCGAGTTTGGGAGATGACCGAGGCTTTGGTGGCGCCGAAAGCAAACTCGGATCTTGGTTACGCTTAGCAGACGGAATCCAAGCTCCAATCGTAGAGCTTATCAAAGACGAACGCTGGACGCTCGTATCACGAGCCAGTAACCAACGCATTCGATGGCGCAGATTGATGGGGCACATCCGCTCGGCTCAAGTAACCGACACGGGACCAAACGGCTCAACGATTACGCTCAACTTCGATGAAGATTTAGCTCAAGAGATGCGAAAATTTTCTAGCGAACAACTCAATCGCTCTCTTGCATTGTATGTCGACCGGGATATTGTCGCCGCGACTGTGATTGAATCGGAAATTGGCGAGAGCTTACAGTTCAGCGGTATTCGATCAAGCGAAATCATCCGTTATATCATGCAATGCGTCGACGGTGTCGATGTTGATCCAATCGAAAGAGACACGCCGACACAATGAAGCGCAGCGTACGTCAAGCACACTCTTACTCATCGAGACATCCCAAACTGTCCCTGGACGAAACCCGAAGACCTAGAGGATACCGATGTGCAGCCGTTCGATGGCCAGCCATTGCGTTATCTGATGTCCGACGTTTCAGTGAAATCAATGGAGCCGATCGACAACGAGCTGCTCCAGAAACTCATCACGCGAAACGACGGAGAAACGGTGCGATAGGCAAAATCTCGAGCGTTTGTCGCAGCGGGAGGTGGTGCAATCGGCCCTCGCGATCGAATGCTCCTGCATCACATGTCTTCGTGACGCAGGAGCGTTACAATTGCGGCGTGCCTCGGCTGAGGTCGTTCCTTGGCCGACCGTTCTGTTCGCCTCGCTGCCGCTTTGGAGAAGTTCGATGTCACACTCGTTGATTCGGTCTCAGTTGCGTTCTCTTCAGGTTTTTGGATGCCTCGTTGCGATAGGGGCGTGGAATTCGCCGGTTGTCTCGTTCGCCGACGATCCCGTCGCCGCGGATGTTGAGCCGAATGCCAGCGACAAGTCAGAACCAGCTCCAGACGAGGCAATCGAAATCCCGGACGGGACGGCAGCGGAACTTTTTGAGTTTATCGAAGCGACCAACCGCAATCGTGGTCGTGACAGCGACTCCATGAAGCGAGCGGCGCGTGCGATAGTCGACGCGGCCGCAAAGATTCGGTCGATCGAAGGAGTGGAACTGAGTGACGAGCTGCTGGCGATCGAAAAGCAATTACCGCCTTTTCGGTTCCTGGCAATGGTCAGTCCCGACGCACGAGCTGAGTTGAAGGCGATGATCGATCGACTCGCTGAGGATGAGCGTCCGGAGATTCAACGCGTCGCAAAATTTGAATTGTTGAATTCTGATATCGCGGCGGCGCGAAGTGCATCGGAAAGCGATCAACGAGATGTCATCGCTCGCGTCCTGGGCTTGATCGATGAAGGCGGCGTGGACAAACAGAGCTACTCTCTCGCGTCACAGCTTGCTCGCGGAATCGAGTCCAGCGGTCGAGCAGAATTGGCTGCGAGCCTCTTCGATGAACTGGCAACTCGATTGCAAGCCTCACCAAGCGAGCAGTTTCAATCCATGGCGGGTCGAGCGATTGGTTCGGCACGACGACTTCGCTTGCTCGGTAACCCCTTTGAACTCATGGGAACGACATCGGACGGGACAGCATTCGATTGGGATGCGTATCGCGGCAAAGTCGTGCTTGTTGATTATTGGGCGAGTTGGTGCGGGCCATGCCGAGCCGAAGTCCCGAATATGAAACGCAACTTGGAGAAGTATGGCGAACATGGCTTTGTCATTGTCGGAATCAACATGGACAACACCGAAGATGCCTTCGCAAGCTATGTCGAAAAAGAAGAAATCCCTTGGGTGAATATTGTGTCCGGTGAAGGCGAAGGCTGGGAACATCCGATGGCCGTTCACTACGGAGTCTCCGGCATCCCGACCGCGATCCTCGTCGACCAAGAGGGAAAGGTCATCTCACTTTCGGCTCGCGGGCGCAAACTCGATGAACAACTCGAGCAATTGCTTGGTGATGTCGCATCTGCTGAATCGGAGCCGGCAAAAGCTGAGTCCGCTGAACCAGAACCAGCTGTGGCAGAGTGACACGTCGCGGTAATCGTGACTACGTTTTCTCAACGGTGAAGCACACATTCACCTACACTCGTGAATGTTAACCTGCAAACCGGAGAAGAATTCTGGAAGCGATCATCGAAATCGAGGGCGTCACCAAGCGATACGGTGGCGTGTGCGCCTTGGAGGATGTTTCGCTTCAAATTCGTCCTGGGATTACAGGGCTGTTGGGGCCGAATGGCTCCGGGAAGAGTACGCTCATTAAGTCGTTGCTGGGGCTTGTACGGACGCAGTCTGGCCGCGGACGTGTGCTCGATTTCGCGTGGCCAAGGGATGTGCGAGCGATTCGTGATTCAGTCGGTTACTTGCCCGAGGATGATTGCTATATCGCTGGGCTCACGGGAATCGAATCAGTTGCCTTGATGGCTCGATTGTCGGGGCTTTCTGGTAACGAAGGCCTTCGACGATCGCATGAGATGCTTGATTATTGCGGGTTCGGCGAAGAACGATATCGCGAAGTCGAATCGTACTCGACTGGCATGCGGCAAAAGCTCAAGTTCGCTCAAACGCTTGTGCATGATCCGCCGCTTCTGATCTTGGACGAGCCGACAACGGGGCTCGATCCTGACCAGCGACTTGCGATGCTGAATCGGATTCGCAACCTTGCCACCAAGCATGGCAAGTCCGTGATCTTGTCGACGCATATTTTGCACGACGTGCGGAGCGTTTGCGATCAAGTCATCATTCTTGTTGGTGGAACACTTCGCGTGGTGGACTCGTTGGAGAACTTGAGTCGACCGATCGAGCCGACGATTCGTGTCGTGATCGTCGGTGACGCGAGTGCGTTTGTTGAAACAGCGACGAATGCTGGGTATTCAGTTCGTCCCGATGAGGACTTTGGTGCTTGGTGTGTGGAACGCATTGCCCCCGATGAAGTCGACCGACTTTGGCAAATCGCGGCGGAGACGAATACGTCGATTCGCTCGCTACAGCCAGCAGTGAATTCGCTCGACAAGATCTTCATGGATGTCGCTGCGGGGAAAATGCGAACGATGCCTCCGGCTGGTAAAGAGGTTGTTGATGCCGGTTAATGATCTGGGTTATCGGCCGTGGTCGGGTGATCGAACAACGCAGGTTTTGCGGCCGTGGGTTGTCGCACGCAGCGGTATCTCGCTCGTGTGGCGCCGGCGTTGGCTGAGGACCATGTTGATGTTGGCTTGGTTGCCGATTGTGGTTCCTGCCTTGGCTTTGTTCGCGTTTGAGTACTCGTCGGTCGAGCCAGACCTTCAGCGTGTCATTTTTCAGCTGATGCGCGGTCCGCTGGGTCAACCAGAGCTCGCAAGTCAACTGATTGATAACCCTGATGTAGCAAGACATCAAGTTTGGTCCACGTTGATACTCACGTTTTTTCGATACCCGCAATTGTTTGCGATGGTGGTGTTGATCGGGCTCGTCGCGCCGATGCTCGTGTCGTACGACTTGAGAACGAAAGCTTACTTGATGTACTTCTCGCGGCCGCTTTCGCCGCTGCAGTACGTGTTGGGCAAGTCGGCGGTGATCTGGTTCTTGTTGGCAATGATCGTGACAGTACCGGCACTGTTGCTCTACTTACTCGGCGTGTTGTTGTCGCCTGATTTTTCGGTGATCGCTCAAACTTGGGATATACCGCTGCGAATCCTTGGCGCATCGGCGGTGTTGATGATTCCGACGACGGCTCTAGCGATGGGCTATTCGTCGCTGACGAGTGAAAGCCGTTACGCGACGTTTGCTTGGTTTGCGACGTGGGCGATGGGCTTTGTCGCTTATCAAATTCTGACATTCTCCGAGGCCGCGACATCCGGAAAGATGCCTCGTGGCCGGCGACGTGGCCCCGTGAATTGGGAAGAACTCGGTGTTGATTTGGACCGATGGCGATTGTTGTCGCCCTATCACACGCTTGGAAAAGTCCAAGCTTGGGTCTTTGACCTGGATACGACGCCGGCGAGCATCGTTCCATCGTTGTTGGTGCTCGGTGCCATTACGGTTGTCGGGTTTTGGGTGGTTCGTTGGCGGATCATCGCGAGGCTCAGCGTATGACGATGATGATTGAACTCACTGGCGTCACGAAGCTGTACGGGGATGTGATCGGTGTCAACGATCTGACATTGAATCTCGAGCCCAAGGCATACGGATTGATCGGACCGAACGGCAGCGGGAAAACAACACTGATCAATTTGCTCATTGGCCAGCTTCGTCCGACGCTTGGGCAAGTTCGAGTGTTTGGTGTAACGCCGTCTCGCGATCGCAGCGTGCTTCGCCGGATCGGACTTTGCCCCGCATCGGACGTGTTGTATCCAAACGTTTCCGCCTTGGACTTTGTACAGTACCAAGTCCGCTTGCACGGGATCGATCGGAGCGAATGCCGTCGCTTGGCTTTAGCGGCGCTGGAAACGGTTGGTATGACACACGCGATGACGCGCCCCATGGGGACTTACTCGCTGGGTATGCGCCAGCGAACCAAAATCGCACAAGCGATCGCACACGAGCCGGACTTGTTGATTCTCGATGAGCCATACAACGGACTCGATCCGGTCGGCCGCAGCGACATGACGCGGCTGCTGAAAACATGGACGGGGACCGGCCGAGGATTGATCTTTGCCAGCCACGTCTTGCAAGAAATCGAGTCGATCACGTCGTCGTTCTTGTTGATCTTTGGAGGCCGGTTGCTCGCATCGGGCTCAGCGGAAGACATCGAAGCGATGTTGGTGGACACGCCTCAAGAGATCCGCATCATTGGCCCGGATGCGGCGAAGTTGATCCATCGACTCGCTGATGTTGACTGGGTCGAGTCGCTCCAATTGACGCAAGGACGAACTGAATTGCGAGTGTCGTTGCGTGACCCCGCCAAGTTGTACACCCAAATCGCAAGCTGGATCGCCCAAGACGGGTTGCGTATTCATCGCATCACCGCCGCCGACGGAAACTTGACTACGATTTTCGAGTCGTTACTCAAGCATCATCGAGGCGAAACGGTATGAACAATCTGATCATGCCTGTGGATGTGATGTGGTTTGAGCTTCGACGCTCGTTCACGTTTGGCCGAATGGCCATGTGGCTCGTGCTAGTCGGGTTCCCCGTTGCGATTATGGCAACGCTGACGTCGATCCCGGCGCTCCGTGAGACTGCTCCGGAAATCGTGGTTCAGCGACTCGGGATCACGTTGTATTTCTTGGTTCCCGAAGTGACGTGCTTGCTCGGTTTGTTGTTGTGGGCAACGCCAGCGATTAGTACCGAGACGGAAGGCCAGACGTGGATCTTTTTGGTGCTGCGCCAGTCTGGTCGGCGAATGGTGTTGTTGGGTAAGTACTTAACGGCCGTGGTGTGGACATTCTCGGCTGCGTCAGTCGCGACCGTGCTTTGCATGTTGTTGATTAACCGAGTGCTGATTGACAGCGAAGCAGACTTTCGCATGTGGTGGGTGATGGGGACGCTCTCTCTGCTGTCTTGCATCACGCATGCGGCACTCTTTATTTTGATTGGCGTGATTTTCTATCGACGCACGATGGCGACCGCAGTGCTCTACACCGTGATCGTCGAGTATGGCCTCTCGTTCGTGCCGGCGCTCGTCAACAAGTTCACGATCAATTATCGGCTGCGCGGACTGCTCGCGAACTGGATGGATTGGGACGAGGCGAGAAGCGAGGCGGAGAATATCTTTGGCAGCGAGCCAACCTGGACACACTTGTTGGTCCTTGCTGCCATCACGCTCACGATGCTTGGCGTCGCTCTCTATCGAGTCGACCGAACGGAATACCCGACCCAGCAAGAGGGTTAGTAGATGCGGTTATATTCTGCTGATCAAGTTTCGATTTCGAATTCCATCCCGCCCACAAAACTGGCGGCCATGTTGTAGAAGACGGCCATCAACAGCCCGCCGACGAATCCTGCGATTCCATAGAAAATCGGCAACATGAACATCATGCCCAGGCCACCGATGACTCCTCCGGCGATGGCTTCGCCACCCTGAGCCACGCCAGCAATGAGCGTGAAGATGCCAAGAAACAGACCCACAATCAACGCAAGTCCCGCGTAAAGTGCTCCCAGCAATTTCCCTGCAGCTAGCGGCGAGATGCTCTTGATCCGCATGGATCTCGCGACCGTTGGGTAAACAGTCGGTTGAGTGTGGATCGGTTCGCTAGGCGAGTTGTAGGGATTGGATGTCGACACAACAAAGCTCCAAATTTGTTCTAGGTTGGAAATCAGCACTACGGCTAGTTCTAACCGAACAAATCGTTGCAATGTTGAGCGGAGCGTTACTCGGTCTCGGCCATGTCACGGGCGTGATAACTACTGCGAACGAAAGGGCCGCTGGCGACTTTTTTGAATCCCATCGCGCGAGCCAGATCCGCGAGCTCTTCGAACTCTTCTGGCGGGACGTAACGGACGACGGGCAAGTACTTGTCACCGGGTTGCAGGTATTGGCCGAGCGTGAGGAAGTCGACGTCATACTCACGGAGATCCGCGAGTGCTTCGAGTAGCTCTCCACGCTCTTCGCCCATCCCGAGCATCAACCCGCTCTTGGTCTTGACCGTCGAGTCATAGCCTTTGACTTCTCGCATCATTTGCAGCGTCCAGCGATAGTCGCTCTTGGGACCGCGGACTCGGCGATACAAACGGGGAACGGTTTCCATATTGTGGTTGAACACGTCCGGGCGAGCTTCGACGACTCGGGCGAGCGCTGGTTTGCAGTGCACGAAATCTGGCGTGAGCACTTCCGTGGTCGCTCCCGTTCGTTCGCGGACGGCGACGACGCACTGGTAAAAGTGCTCGGCACCCCCGTCAGGCAGGTCATCGCGTGTGACGCTGGTGATCACGACGTGCTTCAGCCCAAGTCGTGCGGCGGCTTCGGCAACTCGCTCAGGTTCATCGGCCTCAGGCAATTGTGGTGGGCGGCCACGTTGGACCGCACAAAATCCGCAAGGCCGCGTACAGACATTACCCAGAATCATGAATGTCGCCGTTTGCTGGCTATAACATTCCATCCGATTGGGGCATTTGGCGTTTTCGCAAACTGTTTCCAGCCGCAATTCGTCGAGCAGTCCCGACGTCATGTGGTTGGCATTTCCTCGGGGAACAGGCCGTTTGAGCCAACGTGGCAATCGCCCAGTTCCGCTGAGTTCGGTACCAGCGGGAATTTCGGGTTCAGAAACGACAGGAAGGCGAAATGCCATTTAGCTATCGGGATTTGGTTGGATTGGAAATGGAAATTGATGAACTGCAGCAAACTAACCGCATTGTAGTGTGAACTCAAACCCAGGCCATGCGTCTATGGCCTGCGAGATTGCCCGCTACCTCGCTACAATAACCCGCCTCATGAGTAAGAGTAAGAAAGCAAAGCCGACCGCCGCAAAATCTGGTGGAAAGAAATCCGCACCGACCACGAAAATGGTCGCGGAAAACCGAAAAGCACGGCACAAATACGAGATTCTCGACAGTGTCGAGTGCGGCATGATGCTGATGGGCAGCGAAGTGAAATCGATGCGAGAAGGCAAATTGTCTCTCGACGAAGCCTATATCCGCGTCAAAAACGACGAGTTGTGGCTCATCGGCGCCGACATTTCCCACTACAACAACGCTGGGATGTGGAACCACGACCCACGTCGGCCACGCAAATTGCTGGTGCATGCGGCTGAGTACGGAAAGTTCGCAGGCCGGGCCCACGAACGAGGCCTCACATTGGTGCCACTGCGGGTTTATTTCAATGACCGTGGCATCGCCAAATGCGTGATGGGTTTGGTGAAGGGCCTCAAGCTGCACGACAAACGCGAGACACTCAAGACGCGTGACACGCAACGTGGTTTGCAACGAATGATGCGTGGACGATTAACCAGGTGACGATGATGCTGCAAATCCAAAATCTCACGAAGACATTCACCCAGCCCGGCGGAAACGAGCCGCTGACGATTCTCGATATCCCCGAGTTCGCGATGGCGGCGGGAGAACAGGCGGCGCTGATCGGCCAGAGTGGTGGTGGAAAGACAACGCTATTGCACTTGATCGCCGGATTGTTGCTGCCCACAAGCGGTACGATTCGCATCGATAATATCGAAACAACAAAATTGAGCGAACAGGGTCGCGATCGTTTTCGCGCATCCAAGATCGGTTACGTCTTTCAAACATTCAATTTATTGCCAGCGTTCACGGCGATCGAAAACGTGCGGCTTGGAATGACCTTCGGCCACGGCCGTATCGATGCCCATCGAGCCAATGAATTGCTCGATCGCGTGGGTCTCACCGATCGAGCCCACTATCGCCCAGGCCAACTCTCCGTCGGCCAACAACAACGTGTTGCCATCGCTCGTGCTCTCGCTGGAAAGCCTCGAGTGCTGCTTGCAGATGAGCCGACCGCAAACGTCGATCCGGCCAGCGCCGAGAGTGTGCTGGAGTTAATTCGCAACACCTGCAAAGACGAAGACATCGCACTCGTGCTGGTCACACATAGCATGGATGTTGCCAATAAGTTCGACCGTGTTGTGCAGCTTGAATCTATCAATCGTGCGCTGCAATCCCTGACGCCTGACGCCTGATCACTGTCGCCCAACTCACTATGTCGCTCTTTCAAATTGCTTGGCGTAACTTCTGCTACCGTTCGCTCTCAAGCGCGCTGACGACCCTGTCGCTGGCTCTCGGAGTTGGATTGGTGGTTCTCGTGTTGTCGATCTACGGCTTGATCACCGAGGCGTTCGTTCGTAATGCTTCGGTCGGTTGCAATCTTGTCGTCGGACCTCCAGGCAGCGATTTGCAGTTGGTACTCAACAGCGTGTACTACCTGAGCCAACCCGTGGAGAACCTCGATTACGAGTACTACATGGAGTTCCTTGATCAACCGACGCGAGCGGACTTGCTAGCACGTTTCGGCGGCGATCCCACGTTGGGCGATCGACCTGGCAAGTTTTCAAGTGCGATCGCCGGCGGGTTTGCGATTCCACTTGCGTTAGGAGACTTTCTCGGCGAGTTTCGCTTAGTCGGTACGACGCCTGAGTTCTTTGAAAAGCTGAAGCACGGTCCCGACGTCGACCTACCGTTCACGTTTCGCGAGGGCCGCGCACTACAAACGGTATCGGCTGAGCATGGATTCTATGAAGCGGTGCTCGGGTCGCGAGTTGCTTCGGTCCAGGAACTTGCTGTGGGCGATTCGTTCTCGCCAGTTCACGGTGATCCGGATGGAGTGGGTCACGATCAAGAATTCACGGTCGTCGGAATTCTCGATCCAACGGGTACTCCAAACGATCGAGCTGCGTTTGTGAATCTCGAAGGTTTCTACTTGATGGACAAGCACGCCCAGCCTGTTTCGGAAGAGGAACAGGCAACGATGCTGGCTCCAACGGTTACTTATGAAGGCACTCAACCGCTTCCGATTCCAGCACGCGAAGTCACGTCTATTCTGATTCGCACCGGAAGCATGCTTTTCGGTGCAACACTGCCCAACTTCATCAACGAATCGAAGCAAGCTCGCGCGGCAGCACCGATTGGTGAGATCAGCAAGTTGATGACGAACATCGTCGGACCACTCTTAACAGCACTGCTCGCAATCACGCTAATCACTTGCGTCGTGGCTGCCGTCGGAGTGCTGGTGGCGATTTACAACTCGATGAACGATCGTCGCCGCGATATCGCGATCATGCGAGCGCTCGGTGCTCGGCGCGACACGGTCACGATGATCATCTTGAGCGAGAGTCTGATTATTGCGGTTGTTGGTGGAGTGTGCGGATGGCTTGTCGCACACTTAGCGATCTGGGGTGCAAGCGGTTATATCGAGGACAACACTGGCATCTCAGTTCACATGTTCACAATGAGCACGTACGAGCTGTATATCTTGCCGCTTGTGGTCGTGTTAGCACTTCTCGCAGGTTTCTTGCCAGCGTTCTCGGCGTACCGTACAGACGTCGGTTCGAACTTGTCGGCGTAACGATCTTTGCCGCCCGGGAGCCCCTGCCGCCTGAGAACTTACAAGCCTTCAGGCAGTTTTCCGGCGGCGACTTCGTCATCCCATTCATCCATGAGCGGCCAGCTCTCCGCGAGCGTGCCAAAGTCGGCCATTTTCAAGTAGCCTTTGACGCGATCGATCGTGCGATCAAGCATCGCGTTGTCTTTGCGAAAGATCGGCCCGTGGCTCGGTGCAAGCCATTTCACGTCGCTATCTCGGATCCGTTCGAGACTTTTCACGAAGGCTTTGATATCGCTGCCATGGTGTGCGTCGATTGCACCGATGCATCCGTCTCGATAGATATTGTCGCCGCTGAGCAGCATATCGCCATGACGAAATGCGAGTTGGCTGTCAGTGTGTCCTGGGGTGTGCCAAACTTCTAATTGCAACGATCCCACGGTGATCACGTCACCATCGACGACTTTTGTGTCGATCGTCACAGGCGGCATCGCCATGTGCAGGTTCTGTGGCTTGATCTCGGCCATCGTCTGCAACACGTCGCCCGTTTCAAGCGGAGTGACTGCGTTAGGATGCGAAGTGATGGTCGTCTTGAGTAACTGTTTAGCCTTGGCAAGACCTTGAATGTGGTCCACGTCCGCGTGCGTCGCGACAAGCGTCTTGCAACGTGAGATCGGGAAATCGAGTTGCCGTATGAGCTCGATATAGTCGTCGACGGTCTCTTCATAGCCAATGTCGATGAGAATCCACTCATCGGCATCGAACACAAGATAGACGTTGCAACCAAGCACTTCACCCGCCTGGAAATTCAGCTCGATGATGTTTGGAAATATCGGTTTGCGAGTAAGCATAACGAACGGCTACACGAGGTAAGGAATAGTTGGAGGCATTGTAGATCCCGCGTCGAGACTCAGACACCCGGCCAATGAGTTGGGAATCAGTGCCTGAGCGAATCACGATCGCTACCTGGCGAGCGAATTCGAAAGTCCTTCTCGATACGTTGGAAACTTGAGTCGAGGCACTAAATCGCGTTTGAGTCGGCGATTCCAAATTCGCTTATTGGTTTCCGAGCGAAAGCTCTTGGGCGAGTCCGCTGGTGGCGAAACAAACATTGGTTCCGCTGAGCGAGTTTGCTTGGCGATTTCGCGGTAAAAGTCGCCACGAAGCATCGGCTCGTCATCGGCGACGACATACAACCGCTGGGCCGACGGATTCCAACTTGCGAGAACCGCGTCCGCCGCATCATCCACGTGAATTAGATTCAAGTAGCCTAATTCGGGCGATGCGATTGGGCGGCCAGCGATAACGTCGGCTGCTCTGGGGATACGTCCTGGGCCATAGATACCCGCTAATCGCAGGATACAACTCTTTGAATGGGGCCGCATCCGCCACAGCAACGCTTCGGCATCCAAGTGTGCTTTACCACCATCACGACCTGGATGCGTGGGGCTAGTTTCATCGACCCAAGAGCCGTCCGTTTGGTGATACACACCCGTGGTACTGACATAGCAAACGTCAACATCGGGGTCGAGAACCTGAAGCAGCCTCGCAAAACCACCGACCTGTGACTCGTATCGATCTTGGCCTGAGCGACGATCGTAGCTGACCGCGACGAGGACGCGATCGACCTGAGGCAGCCGCGTGAGGGTGCGAGAATCAGCCCAATCAGCCACCACCGGCGTGAAACCCTGCCCAGCAAGACACTTCGCTTTTACCAGGTCGCGGGTAGTCGCAAAAACGGTATCACCGCGATCTCTTGCCACGGCCGCAACGCGGCTGCCCAGGTACCCACAGCCAAAAATCAGCGTTCGAAGCGGCATTTCGGGACTTTTCCGCACGTTCGGGGTTTCTAAATTGGAAAGTTTCTGATGTGCCACAGGGTGAGAACCTTTTTTCTTGTAGCTTTTCAGTGGCTACAATAGGCTACGAACCGTTTTCGCCAAGACCCGGAGTGACGCTTGAGAACTCATGAACGAATTTGTCGCCTAGTTCGCTTAAGGCTCGTCGTTGTTGCGTCCGTCGCCAGTTGGGTCATCGCGATTTCGATTTCCCTGGGGTCGAGCGGGCTCGCCTTCGCCCAAGATGTTTCAAGCCGAAAGATTGCTCCTGGTGATAGTTTTGGGGGCTTCGAGCGAGACATCGCGGCTTCGCAGTCATCGATTTCGGACGACTCTCCAAACACCGTCGGCACCGTTGTCGAGGTGCCTGGGTCGCTGGTTCGACTTTACCAACGCGGCGGTACACCGCGAACGATCGAAGAATTGCAACTGCTCGAGCGCCAACAACAACGCGTTGCGGCGCTTGCCAGCTCCTGTACCGTGAGCGTCCAAATCGGTCCGGCACAAGGTTGCGGCGTCATCATCACGGGTACTGGCTATGTGCTCACAGCCGCTCACGTGGCAATGCGCCCCGGTAAGCACGCGATCCTCACGCTTGCTGGCGGGCGCCAAGTCACAGCAACCACCCTGGGCATGAACCGTGGCGTGGATGCGGGGCTCATCAAAATTGACCCCGGTCAAAATGGATCTCAGCCTTGGCCGCATGCGTCACTCGGTTCGAGCGATAGTCTTCTCAGCGGCATGTGGTGCATCGCGACCGGGCATCCTGGAGGTTACAGCGAAGACCGTGGCTTTGTGACACGAGTCGGACGAATCCTTTCTGTTCGGCCAGATTCACTCGTGACAGATTGTGCGTTGATCGGTGGCGATAGCGGCGGTCCGCTGTTCGACATCGCTGGCAAACTGATCGCGATTCACAGCCGCATTGGCAATGACGTTGCGGATAACCTACACGTTCCCGTCGTCCACTACGATGAGCACTGGGACCGACTCGTGAACAATGAAGCTTGGGGGTATCTCCCCGGCTTCAAACCGGCCTTGGGTGTTACGGGGAACCAGGCGTTCGGAATCGCTCAGGTCGTTGAAGTGAAGCCGAACACTCCAGCATCGACGGCTGGTTTTCGTCAAAACGACATTGTCGAAGAATTCGGAGACGCAATGATCACTGACTTTGATTCGCTCAAACGAGCTGTCGCCGATACCATGCCCGGCGAACGAGTCGTGGTGTGGATTAACCGTGGTGGCCAAAGAATGAAGCTGTTCGTCGAAATTGGCCGCGCAGAGTAAGTGACTTTCGTTTTCAGGCAATGCGGTATCCTTGATCGTTAAAGCAACATGAATCTCGCTCCCCACAAGTTCAATCGTTTTGAGTTCAACATGCGTGTTGCGATCGTTGCCCTGATGACATGCTTCGTTCCGCTGACATGTCTCGCTCAAGTGGGATTCGCTCAATTCGAACTGGACGACTTACCCGAAGGGCTCAACCTCGGTGTTTCGAATCGTCGTGATAACGGCGAAATGACCGCGTTAGTACGACCGGTCGCCAACAAGGTTGCCTCGAGCGTTGTCCAAGTCGTCTGTGGAGGTCGTCCTGTTTCTCTGGGCACGATCGTCAGCAGCGACGGATACGTGCTCACCAAACAAAGTGAACTGACAACGGATCCGATTCGCATCCGCTTGCATGATGACCGGTTGCTTGACGCTCGAGTGGCCGCAGTCCGCAAGTCGAGCGACCTTGCTCTACTGAAAATCGATTCGCCACAAGGCTTCACGCCCATCCAATGGTCAACTGATTCACCGCCTATCGGCAGCTTCTTAATCAGCCCTGGACGAGGCGCTCGCACCATCGGTATCGGCGTCGTGAGTGTGCTGGCACGCCCAGTCCAACATCAAGGAAAATTAGGCGTCCATTTGGTTGATGACTCCGACGGGCGTGCTCGTGTCCAGACCGTCATTCGTGATAGCGGCGCCGAGATGGCTGGCGTGGAACCGAACGACCGAATCGTTGCGATCAATGGTCAAACAGAACTCAGTGGCAAAAGTGTCGTGAAAAGACTTTCAGCGATGTACGCCGGTGAAAGCGTGCGGTTAACCATCGAACGTTCCGGCGCATTGCTCGAAATGGACGCAACCATTCGCGAGCTCAATCTGATGCAAGAATCCGAAAACGATTCAAAAGTGAACGGACCTCGTAATACTCGACTCAGCGGATTTGATCGAGCGATCCAGCATGACACCGTGCTCGATCCCGACGAATGCGGCGGTCCCGTCCTCGACACCAATGGTCAAGCAATCGGCCTGAACATCGCCCGTGCCGGACGAGTCATGAGCTATGCACTCCCAGCCTCATTAGTCATTCCCGAAATGACGCTCCTCCTCAACGAAGCTCGAGCCGCCGCTCGATAATTCAATCACTCGAAGATGGCCTTGAATTGATTCAAGACTGCGAGACCGAAGTCTCTCGCGTGCCGTCAGTAACTGCTTCCACAAGCCATTGCATCGCAATCGTGATCTCAGCGAGATGCTTAGTTGTCAACAGGCCGTCGTGCTCAAGACCGCTGAGTGTGAGGACTCGCTTGGATCCGCCATAGCTTTCGAAAACCTGTTGCTGTAACTCCGGCGGAACGAGCGAGTCACATTCTGATTGCAAGAAGACCGCAGGTAATGTGACCTTGGTGGCCGATTGAATCGCATTCATTTCGCTAGGCGTTGCGGCGGCGACTCGGTGCATCAAATGCCCCAGAGGATAACGTGCCGCAACTCGGCGAACGACTTCCGTGAGCGGCGGAACATTACGTAGCAGCAGTCCAATCGAAACCCCGTCCAGCAATAAGTTGCCTTGGCAAATGCGAGCAGCAACACCAAGCGCCGTGGCACTACCGAGACTGTTCCCACACAGCAACACGTTCGTCGTGTTATTGGACTGATTAGCCATCACGCTGGAAATCGCATAAGCCACAAACTCGGCGGCCACGTCAACATGCGTTGCCAAGCTGGGGCGGCCTTCGCTCTTGCCGTAACCGGGCGGATTCAGCGTCCAAACTTGGCCGCGACACCGTGATAGAAGATCAAGGGGAAACCTCGATGAGCGTTCGGCGCGGCCACTCGTTCCAGGAAACTTCACCACAAGCCACTCGCGCTCGTTCGCATCTGGATCGCCTGACTCGCACTCTCCAGCCACAATCGATTGCGAATGAGTAAAGTAATCGAGATTACCGTGCTTGGAACGAAAGACATGCCGTTGCTGAGGCGCGTGGTCCAGATGACCACGCGATGGACGCAACACCGCGCGATCGAGCAGTTTTCGGCGAAAGCGATTGATCAACGTGGACTCGCTTGTACTGGCTCTAGTGAACTCGTTGCCCAGGCTGGGCGCCTTCGTCAACACCGAGAATGAAAACCTCAGCACCACCAGGACCCGCGGCCGTGACCATGCCTTCACTCATGCCGAACCGCATCTTGCGCGGTTGCAAGTTGGCAACCATCACAACAAGGCGACCGATCAACTTCTCTGGGTCATAGGCAGCTTTGATTCCCGCGAACACCTGTCGAGTTTCGTCACCACCGAGGCTGAGCGTGAGCTTGAGCAACTTGTTCGCTTCGGGCACATGCTCGGCGCTGATCACACGAGCAACTCGCAAATCAACCTTTGCGAAATCCTCAATCGAAATCTCCGCAGCAATCGGTTCGTCCTTCAACGGTTGGTCGCTGTCGTTGAACGTCGGTGCCGGGGTCGCTTCCACTTCTTCGCTTTTGCTTTCATCAATCATTCGTTGTAAATCCTCAATTTGAATTCGGTCCATCATGCGTTTGAACGGCGCGACACTTCGGCCGACTAATGGAGTTTGGCTTTGTGCCCACGACGTAATCGGATCGCCGAGTAACTCACCGCAATCCTCAGCGAGCTTTGGCAAAATCGGTGCCAGGTAGATCGCCAGTTGTCGGAATAAGTTCAGGGTGACTGTGCATACATCTCGTAGCTCGTCTTGGCGATTAGGATCCTTTTTCATATCCCACGGCTTGGAGCGTTCGACAAACGGATTCGATGCGTCAGCGATCTCCATGATCAGTCGTGTGGCTTTTCCAAAGTCGCCGACTTCATATGCCGCAGCAATCTCATCGCCTTTCGCGGCAGCAGCCTGAAACAAACCGCCGTCGTCGGGATACGTTTCACTCAGCCCACACACGGATGCAAACTTGCCGACACGGCTCGCCAAGTTGACCACTTTGCCGACAAGGTCTGAATTGACTTTGTCAACAAACTCGGTCAGCCCCAAGTCGATGTCTTCGACCTTCGGAGTCAACTTGGTTGCGTAGAAGTAACGCAAATGGCTGGGGTCACCATTTTGCAAGTACGTTTCGGCTGAGACGAGCGTCCCGACGGACTTACTCATCTTCTCGCCAGCGACCGTCAAGAAACCATGGATGTGTACTTTCTTTGGCAGGGAGTATCCGGCCGTGTGCAACATGCCTGGCCAAAACAACGTGTGAAAGTACGTGATGTCTTTGCCGATGAAGTGATGGACTTCGCATTCTTCGCTTTGCCACCAATCCGACAGCTTCTCATCGTTTGCCTTGCACCACTGCAACGTGCTTGCGATGTAACCGATCGGCGCATCGAACCACACGTACCAGTAGTTACCCGGTGCGTCGGGAATCTCAAAGCCAAAGTACGGAGCTGGGCGGCTGATGTCCCAATCGCGAAGCTCGTGGGCGAGAAAGTGGCCTTTCAAGTAATTCGCTGTTTCGCTTTGCAACGCACCGCTGGTTTGCACCCAATCGGCGAGAAACTCATGCTTCTTTTCGATCTCGACGAACAAGTGTTTGGCCTCTTTCAAGACCGGCGTCGCACCGCTGAGCGTGCTGACCGGATCGATCAACTCCGTCGGGCTGTACGTGTGACCGCACTTGCCACAGTTATCGCCGGGCTGGTTAGGGGCCTTACAACTCGGGCATGTGCCGCGAACAAAACGATCGGCGAGGAAGGTGTTGGCTTCTGGGTCATAAAGTTGCTCGATCATCCGCTCGGCGATCAGCCCAGCTTCACGAAGCGACGCCCAAATCTCATTGCAAAGTTGGCGATTTTCGTCACTGTTCGTGCTGCCGTAATTGTCGAACTCGACGCCGAATCCAGCAAAGTCACGTTGGTGCGCCAAACTCATGTCGGCGATCAACGCTTCTTCGGTGCGGCCCTCATTGCGGGCTCGGATCATGATCGCCGTGCCGTGCGTGTCGTCGGCACAGACGTAAATGCATTGATTGCCGATCAAACGCTGGAATCGGACCCAAATATCCGTCTGGATGTACTCGACCATGTGACCGATATGGATCGGCCCGTTGGCATAAGGGAGGGCACTGGTAACGAGGATTCGTCGCGTCATTACTGAAGAAATCCGTGTAAATAATAGAGGTGTAGCGAAATTGTAGCGGTCCAACTCCCTAACGACGACGTGTCAATCGGCTGCGGAGTTCACGCTCGTCAATCCCAGATTGTTTCGCTGGGCGTCGAAACGTGAATGAACGCGAGATCGCGATGCTCACTTGACATACTAGCATTTGCTGAGGATCCCAATTTTTTCTGAGAAACACCGTGAAACACAAAAAACGCTAAAGTCTCGGCCGCATCGCCGATCATTGCCCTTGCCCTTGGTCTACGCGATCCATCAGGATCCGAACCGCTGGGTCGACTCGATGCGCAAGATGCTTTCTCGGGTCGGCTAGTTCTCATTCGACTCGAGCCGTCCATGGAGGGACGTACCCGATGAAGGCGAAAACCGTTTTGGTGATTGCGATCGCACTCACTGTGTCTTGTCTTACTAACGCCTCCGCCGTCGCTTCCGACGCCATCCTGATCGAATTCAGCTCCCAGCATTGCGGACCATGTCGCGCGATGCAGCCTATCCTGGCTGAGCTGGAAAACGCGGGCGTCCCGATCCGTCATGTCGACGTCGGCAGTGAGCCTCATCTCGCAACGCGATATGGAATCCGCCAAACACCGACATTCATTGTCGTCAGCGGCGGACAAGAAATCACACGACTCGTCGGCACACGCACCACTCAAGAACTGATCGAGGCACTCAAGGTCTCGCCGAACGGACCCATCGTCCAAACGGGTGCTAACTTGCAATCCGCAGACATCGCCGCACCCCAAACTCGCCTCGCACCAATCTCCACCGCTGGCCAGTTCGCTAGTGCAGCAATGGACAACACCTACAGCGAACCGATGCCAAGCGTATCGGTTGCTGATGCCATCCAACGCGCTCAAGCAGCAACCGTGCGGCTGAGAGTATTCGACGGACACGGCTATGGAGCTGGCACCGGAACGATCATCGACACCCATGGAGAGGAAGCCCTTGTCTTAACTTGTGGTCACTTGTTCCGAGACACGAAGGGTGAAGGCAAAATCGAAGTCGACTTGTTTATCGGTGGTCAAGTTCAAACGGTCATCGGGCAACTCATCGATTTCGAAGCAACTGATCGCGACATCGCGATTGTCGCCATTCGTCCTGGTATTGAAATTCCACCCGTTCAAGTCATCCCCGCTGGCATGAAAGTCCAAAACGGCCAACCAGCATTCAGCTTCGGCTGCGATCGCGGCGACGATCCTTCACGTCGAGATACTCGCATCACTGGCATCGACAAGTACAACCAACACCTCGGTGTCTCCAATCTCGAAATTGCGGGTGCCCCCATCGACGGCCGAAGCGGCGGCGGATTGTTTGATGCCGAAGGCCGCTTGATCGGCGTTTGTAATGCAGCTGATTACAAAGGCGACATCGGTATTTACGCTGGCCCCGGCAGCATCCACTGGCAACTCGATCGCGCCAACCTAGCGGCACTGTATCAAGGCAACGGTAACGTCGCTCCCGCTGGTGAACGGCTTGCAAGTCTCGGCAACTCAAACATCGCACCGATCGGATTGACGATGGAGCCCTCTGCTGTCGGAAGTGCTTCGTGGGATGCTGCACCAGCTCCAACAAATACCGCTCAAGGTAACACCGAAATCATCGTCATCATGCGAGACCGCAATCGCCCCGAGTCGAGTGGGCGTGTGATGACTGTCACACAACCGAGCGATGACTTGCTGAGAATGCTCCAGCAACAATCGCGATAAGCTGCACTATCCAGCCTCGAAGGCTGAATCAAAAACGAAAAAGCGACGCGCCGATCACTCGACACGTCGCTTTTCTTATTCAGGAAGCTGAGCGGTATCGATTACTTAGCAGGCATCTTGAAATCTGGGTTTCCGATGCCAATCACGCCAGTAGCAACGCGTCCACCAGCATCGCCGGATGGCTGGCTAGTCAGGTCGTCTTTGCCCGCGTGTACAACAAAAGCGCGACCGAGAACAAAGTGCAACTTGGTGTGACTTGTCGTGATGTCGACAGTCGCAACGCCGTTTTCATCCGCTGTGATGTTGCCCAAGTCACCTGCGTGGCTCTCCGCGCCTGGTGCACCGTGCTTATGACCGTGTGCGTCGTAGTGACCGCCCGTGGCTGTGCCATCTGTACCGCGAAGGTCGCCAAACGTGTGGATGTGGAAGCCGTGTTCGCCTGGGGTCAGATTGCTGATCTTACCAGAGATCTTGAGGTCTTCGCCTTTTTGGGTCAAACGCAACATTCCGCGAACTTTACTGTCCTTCGTCGGGACAATCAGTGCGACACCGAACGTCGGTAGATCCATCGCCCCATGTGCATGAGCAGCAGCATGAGCCTTTGCCGCATCATCTTGAGCAATGGCGATGGAGGACAAACCGAGTCCAGCACAAATAGCTAGCCCGGATTATTCACGGCGGCGTCGGTTCGTGATGTGTCGGTCAGAATTAGCGTGTCAGTCGAATGGAATCAGCGCTGGGATTGCCATCGGCGCAGACCGCCCCCTACCCCTAAGTCGTGTTCTTGGCCCGAGCGTTGAAGCTAGTCCGAACTGAGGCCCGGTGGTCGGTACGCCGACAGCAAGTCAGCAATGCGATTCAGATGGCTGACCCACGGCCAACTCGATGAGATTTGCACGCGCACCCGGCGCGTGCTCACGATCACTCGACATGCCACCTTGATGACATGAGTCCGCCAAGTGCAAGCGTGACCCTCGCCAAGTGGATCGCGACGGCGACGACGGCTGTGATGACAACGCTTCGTCGCAGGCGACTGGGCTTCCATAGGAATCGCGGCTTCGGCGGACTCCTCAATCGTCGGCTTGATCTCCACGATCTGCCGCAGTCGCACCAGCAAGTTGGCGGCTACACAATGCATCATCACGCGGAACAGATTGGCCATGTAGCGATGGTCGCTGAGCCGATCGCAACACAGTTCACAC
>JBGTAI010000182.1:0-13180 GCA_041749955.1 Pirellulaceae bacterium
GAACGAAAATCGAATTTGGGGAGGGGGCCGTTCTGCGCTGACGGCCGCAATGACGCATCAAAACTAAATTCAAGCCACTATTTACGCGGCTAACTCGAAAAACTCCACCCGTTACGTTCGTGGTGAATAACTCGGGCTTAAGCGTGGCCAGTAAGCATTCCTCGCATCTTTTTGGTGAGAGGAAATGCCTGGTTTGATCGCGTGCTTGCTTGCAAATCGAGGAGGTTCACCGTCGTCATGCGAGGCGTGTTTATTCCTCATCGAACCCGAATTCTCGCATCCAGTCGTTGAGAGCTTCTTGGTCGACAGATTGGTTGGGTTTGTTGTCTTGCGTCGAGCGACTCCCCTGCCCTGCCCTGTCCCGTTTCTGTGGTGCCATTCCAATGCGGTCATCGAGCAGGTCGTCGAGCCAAGGTTGCGACTCGAACGTCGTTGCTGCACGCCTTCTTGCAGCGGCTTGAACGCGATGGTCCGAGGAGACGACACAGAGTTGCTTGGGGGCGGAGTGAGCTGCGATCAACTCTTCGAGAAGATCGTCGGCTTCGGGATATCCGACAGAGAATCGCACGAGAATCCCCTCAATATCGTATCGATCGGTGACGCCGGGTGGTGGATTGGCAGCATCGAACACCACGCAACAGCGGACACGAATGCGTCGGGGGAGTTTCTGGGCCAGACGACTTAGGAGTAACTTGCGTTCTCGCTCGAGCCAGTCTTGCGTCGGGCGACGCGACGGCGCGGCGACTGGCGCAATGAGGTTGTATCCGTCAATCAGTAATAGCAGTGACATGGCGAGCGTCAGCATAGACGATTGCCGATAACCATACGAGACAGACAAATTGGCTCGCCAATGCGGCTACTGGGATCGCAAGGGTTTGCATCGTTGGAAAAAGAAGTGCGGTAACGCCAAGCAAAATGACGGCAGATGCGATTCGGCTGTTGATGGGCGCCAGTGGTCGGCCTCGGCCTTTGAGATAGTTATCTAGGCCTTGGACAATGCCCCGCATTGCTGCTACAGGTGCTAGCCAAAGGGCGAAGATTACTGCGTCAGAGAATGCCTCGCCATAAACGATGTGAACGACCGGGCCGATCAACAACATGAAAACGAGTGTGCTGACGAATTGTACTGCAAAGGAGCTGGCCAAGATGCGATGAACGTCATTAACTCCTAATTGGCGATCACGGCTTGCACCAGCATTGAAAAGAAACAGCCCCAGGGTGTTGGGGATTACGGTCAGTGTGTACACGGCTGGGACCATGGCCGCATAGAGACCCTGAGTTACCAGAGGTGCAAGCCATAGCACCAGCACTAAGTCCAGGCGTTCCACCAAGTCAGTCACTAACATTGAGAAACCGTAGGAGCGGCTTTCACGTAGCAGTTGTGGAACGCGAGGTTCACTCTCTCCGCGAAACGGTTGTCGCATTCCCACGAGACACGCGCCCATGCTGAGCATCGACGCGATCACGAACAAGATTGCGGCGACCAACGGATCGACCGCAAAGAATATCGCATACAGCAGCATCAATGCTGGGAATATTCCAGCCGCAAAAATTCGCAGGGTGTTGTAGCGACCAAAGGCCCCGGCGCCGCGGTCGATAGCACTGACAACCAACATGACTTGTTGGCCAATCACGCTGAGCGAACAAAGACACGCAAGCGGCATCAGAAAACGCTTGTCAGCGGGTAATGCAACGATACTGCAGAGAATCGTGGCCAGCATCGTGATGACGCCCGTTGTGATCCCCAGCCACAAAGCAGCCCGGCGCAGTTTCTCGTGATCGAATGTCGGGTCAGTGGCATAACGGCAGATGACCTCGATACCACCGAGCAGCCCGACGTAGAGGAGAAGCTGTGAATAGAGAACCGCGGTAGCGTACTCACCTCGACCTTCTGGGCCGAGCAAACGAGCCAGCAAGATTCCCTGGGCAAGCTGCAAAAACACGACCGCAAAGGACACCCCGACGGTGAAAGCAAAGGTCCGACCTCGTCGAAGTAGCTTCGCGATAGACGGCTTTTCCTCTGACGCTAGAGACGTATCGCTACTGTCGCCTGCGGTCCTTAAATGGCCGTGGTCGGGTGTAGACTCGTCGATGCAAAGTTCTTGGCTCATGCGAAAGACGAGTATAATTGACCGTCATGAAAATGCTCGGCTAATCGATACCGTCAACTATCTTTGTTGGTGGCCCTTGAGTGAATTGATAGGCCGTATAACCGGCATAACCCAATACGCCGACGGTCATCACCACCGCTAACAATGTCTTTGCACTGTCGATATCCGCCAGATTTCCTAGGGAGAGACTTGGGGAAAACCGACGAGATTTCTTGGGTGCGGGGTCAATTCGCCGGGCTGCCGCTCGAGTGGCTGATGGGCTCATCGTAGCCGAGGCGAGTGTTGCCTCTTTCGCGGCAACACTTGCCGTTGCTGTTTCGGTCTTCTTGTCGGTCTTCTCCGATTCAAGTCGCGAAGAGATGTCGGTTAGCGTTCCCTCATCGGATTCAGTCGGCGTGTCTTCGAACAGCCCACCATCGTCTTCGTCCAGTTCTTCTGCGCGACGCATCGCATCGGATTGTCGGATCGATTCGTATCGATTCTCGCGGTCCACTTCATCCGCGGAATGTAGGAAACTTGCGATGTCGAATTCTTGCCATGCTTCGCCCTGAATGAATGATGCCGAGGTCTTTTCTGGAGGGCTGGGAGCGGCGGTCGTTGTGGCCGCTGGTTCAGCCTTTGTCGCAACCGCGGGGATCGGGACTGTTGGCACGTTTGAGGGATTCGCCTTGCTCGTGCTTTTCTCGCGATGCGAATCAGCTTTTTGTGGGCTGGATTTAGCCACTGCGGGGCTATGTTTAGCGACCGCGGGTTGGGCACTCGCTTTTTGAGTCGACTTGAGAACAACGGGTTCTGGGTCTGACTGTTGAGGAGCTCGTACCGAGGACTGGATGGAAACGTTGAATACCGTTTTGCCCAGGCGCAAGACATCGCCATCAGAAACGGGGTACCAGCGTTTGGCTTCGATCTTTTCTTCGTTGATCCGCGTGCCGCTTGTGCTCCCCAGGTCGATGACAAGCAGTTCTGACTGGTCATGGTGAATGAGCAGGTGACGCCGGCTAACCGATCGGGTTTTGGGGCGTATTTGGCACTCGGGGTGCCTTCCCACCATGTAATAGCCGCGATAAATCGGGGCTGCGATTCCGGCATTGCTGCCCGTTGCAAGAATCAGCTGGACGATCATCGAATCGGCAGCTCGGTGCATATCGCGAAAGGACTTGGAAAATGGTTAAGTGAGCAAGGTTAATGCGGAAGCACGAACCCGGACGCTGAAAAAATCCATCTTGCAATCCTCGGTGGCCTTTTTCGAATGTCTAGCCAACTTCCTTTTGGCTCCATCGGGGTTCGCTATTCACGCAAGATGATTACTTGGCCGCCATTTCCGTCTTCCATACTCTTGATTACTGGCGGATCAGCCTTCTCTGGCTTGAGCAGAGTGTAAACAGTAATGCCGACGGTTGCCAGCAAGGCCATAATCGCGATTGCCAAACCAATGCCGAGCAAGACCTGTTGGTTGTCGTTTTTGGCGGGAGCTGCCACGCGAGAACCGCGTGACTGGGCCCCGGGATGGCTTAGTGGCGGAACCGGTCCAGGTCGCAAAGGGACTGCGGCGGCTCGTCCCGCCGACGGACCACGCATCAAGTTTGGCGAGATGGAAGCCGGTTTGATTTCGATCGGTGGCAAACTATCAAAATCAAAGTCATCGACGACAACAACGTTTGGAACCTCGCCATCGCTCGATAACGACGAATCATCCAGGGTGGCTTGGTAGACCGAATCATCGACTGCGGTATCACCCGCGGGAGCAATTCGGCTCAATGGGGCTGACTTATACGGGCCTGATGGAATGCCGCCCAATCGCTCCAATTGCGTGATCAATTCCATCGCCGACGTCGGTCGATCCTCTGGCCGTTTAGCCATCATTCGAATTGCCAATTCAGCAACCGAGGCTGGGCAGTCTTTGCGAATCTTTCGAATGTCTGGTGGCGGTGCCGTTTGGTGTTTCGCCAAACGCTGAGCGACGCTGGCTCCTGAAAACGGCGGCCTACCAGTGAGCAAATAATACAACGTGCAGCCGAGCGAATAGATATCTGATCTTGCGTCAACGGCACGGCTGTCGATCGCTTGTTCCGGGGCAACAAAGTCCGCGGTGCCCATCATCCGTTTTTGACCTTCGGCATCGTTCGGATCGGTCCACCCGATCCGAGCTAGCCCCAAGTCGCTGACCTTCACCACACCGTCGGTTCGAAGCAGCAAATTCGACGGCTTGATGTCGCGGTGAATGATTCCTCGCTCGTGCGCGTGAGCGAGTCCACGAGCGGATTGGGTCAAGGCATCAATCGCCATGGCGATTGACATCACACCGTCGCGAGCCACGGCATAGTGCAAATCGATTCCATCGACAAACTCCATGACAATAAAAAGTTTCCCGCCAGTCTCGGAAAAGTCGATCGCACGAACAATATTGGGGTGGTCTAACTGGGCCGATGCGCGAGCTTCTTCTTTGAAGCGATCGATGCGGCGTTGATCCGCGAGCGATTCGGACGGCAAAATCTTTAGCGCCATCAAACGCTTCATCACATGGTGCTCGCCTAAGTAGACGACTCCCATCCCGCCTTTGCCGAGCGGACGCAATAATCGATAGCTACCTAAGTAAAACCCTTTGCTTTTTCCGGCAAGTAACTTGTTCGCTTGCCATGTCGTCAGCGCCCCCGATCCCACCAGTCCACTGGCGATGATCTTGGGGTCAAACTTTGGCGTCTCGCCCATGAGCGAAGCGACAACTTTTTTGACTTGGTCGATTTCGATCAGTCCAGCAGCGATCGCCCGCTTGATGAAAGCGCGAGTCTCTTCATCAAGGATGGGAGCATTCGTTGTGATCACTTCGCTACTCATCGCGGTGGACGCACCAGGTTGGGCGACAGAATCCAGTCATTAATCGCAGTCGGTTCCAGGCAGTAGTTTACCAATCGGCAAGGATGTTCGCTAAGTCTCAATGCGAATGATTCACCCATTAAACCCCGCTGATTGCGTTTTGAATGTTAAGATTCGATGAGTCTTTGGAGAGCCTTTGAGATTCGCGTTATTCGGTCGGATTTTCTAGGTCACCGAACGGCGCGTAATCCGCTCGCAGAAGAAACAATCCGTGCGGTGGCGCGGTCGGCCCGGCGAGCGTTCGGTCGCGCGATGCGAGCACCTTTTGAAGCCACGCGATGTCTTCTTTGCCGCGACCCACATCGACAAGGGTTCCAACAATGTTGCGAACCATGTTGTAAAGAAAACCGTTCGCCTCGACTTCGATCGTGATGCCAAGTCCATCGGACGGTCCAGGAGAGTCCACGACGACGACACAGTCTCGCACGGTTCGGACGGTCGTTTTGCGATCGCTGCCAGCAGCTTGGAAGCAGGCGAAATCATATTCGCCAATGAGTACCGATGCAGCTTGTTGCATCCGCTCAATATTGATCGGATATTTGATATGCCATCGATAGCGAAAATCGAACACGCCTCGCACACCGCCAACTTGAAGTTGGTAGCGATAACGCTTTCCAATGCAATCACGAATCGCATGAAACGCATCCGGCGCGTCAACGCACTGTGTAATCACAATGTCCGGTGGAAGCTGTGTGTTGAGGGCCGCACCGAGTGCCGCGGCGGATGAACGCCAGTGTGGCAAGGTGCAACTGCCGACTTGCGCGATCGCGTGCACACCGGAGTCGGTCCGTCCGCTACCCGTGACCATGACGGGCTCCTTGACGATGTTGACGAACGCTCGTTCCAGCATGCTTTGGATGGTTGGCCCCTGGGGTTGGACTTGCCAACCCGCATAGTCGGTCCCATCGTAAGCGATCGTCAGTTTGAACGTGCGTGACACCCGAAGCGGCGCTACGCTTTCGCCGTCGCAGCCCGGCGAACCATCAGCTCAGCAATTTGAACTGCGTTGGTCGCTGCGCCTTTTCGAAGATTGTCGCTCACGCACCAGAAAGCGATCCCGTTACCGCCACTGATGTCGCGGCGGATGCGTCCAACGAACACGTCGTCTTTGCCGTCACAATCTCGCGGCATCGGGTACTGTTTCGCCGACAGGTCATCAATGACGGTGACGCCTTCTGCGTTCTGGAGCAACTCACGTGCTTCTTCGACGGACAGTGGCCGCTCGGTTTCAACGAGAATCGATTCGCTGTGTCCGATTGCCACCGGGACGCGGACGCACGTCGGACAGACTTGAATATCATCATCCCCCATGATCTTGCGAGTCTCGTACACCATCTTCATCTCTTCGCTGGTGTAGCCTTCGAACTTCTCTGAGCCGATATGCGGGATCAAGTTAAAAGCGATCGGGTGTGCGAATGTCTTTGGCGGATGCACTTGCCCCGACAATGCACTGCGAGTGCTGGTGTTGAGTTCTTCGGTACCCGGTAGCCCTGCCCCGCTTGTCGCTTGATAGGTGCTGACGACGACACGACGAACACGTGCGGCGCGATGCAAAGGTGCAAGCGCAACGACCATTTGCGTCGTGCTGCAGTTCGGGCTTGAGATGATGCCTTGATGGTTGTCGACAGCGTCCGGGTTTACTTCTGGGACGATGAGCGGAACCTTAGGGTCCATCCGCCAATACCCGCTTTCGTCGATGACGATGGCGCCAGCGTCAACAGCCCATTGAGTGAACTCTGCCGAAATTTCATCCGGCGTGCTCGCGATGACCAAGTCGACATCTTTGAATGCGGAGGGTTCAAGCAACTCGACTTTTAGCATCTTGCCGTTGAAGGCAACTTCTTTGCCAACACTGCGTGCGGAAGCGAGCAGCTTCAGCCGCTTCATCGGGAATTGACGTAGCTCGAGCTGTTGCAGAACAATCCGACCAACGGCTCCGGTCGCACCGACCAAGGCAATGGTTTCGTACACGTTAAATTTTTTCGGGGTTGGGTTGTTGTGAATATTGCCAATACGGGACTATGTAGCGAAAGCGGGCTTATCGGTCGAGCCCTTCGATCGCTTGGACTAGCTCGTCATCGACCAGCCCAAGTCCACCGCGGCCACTGCTGAGTCGCGATTCGATGTCGCCTTTCGCGTCCTCCGCATTGGCTTCCCAGAACTTGGAAATTTTCTCGGCGCTTAACGGCTTGTAGGACCGGAACAGACGAAATCCGACTCCGCGTGCAGGATCGTCTGTGAACCACCATGGGCTGCGAGGAAAGTTCGGATCCGATTCTTTCCATGCTTCGTCGTCCGAAGACAATCTTGCCGCACTTCGGAGCTGCTCAGGATCCATTTCCCAGCTACCGCCTCGCACGACACAGGCGGAAGCCGTCTCTGGCCACGTCACTGCGTCGGTTGCGTTGATGGGTTGTTTGTCAGCGAAGACTTTGTAGCCGTCTTCGGAGTATTGGTTCATGGTCCATTCGGCAGCACTTCCGTGCATATCAAACAGGCCAAACGGGTTGGGCTTCTTTGTGCCCACCGGCAGCGTGCCTGAGTCGGCATTGTCAAAGTACCAAGCAAAGTCATCGATCTGGTCTGGATCGTCGCCCCAGCTATACGCCGTTGTGGTTCCGCCACGTGCGGCGTATTCCCATTCCGCTTCAGTCGGCAAACGATATTGCGCACCCGTAACGAGACTGAGCCACTTTGTGTATTGCTGTGCAGCGTACTGGGTCATCGTCACAGCGGGCTGTTCAGGCTCTTCGCCGTACTCATAGGTAAACGTGGGCTCATAGAGTGGAGTCGGTGCGGTGATCGCGTCGACTTTGTTGTCATCTGTGATCGCTCGTTCGCCACGGGACTCGAAGTCTTTGAAGAGCGAGTAGAGATTCATGTACTCTTGGTACTGTGCCCAATTCGTTTCTGTCCGCGCGACCCACATCGGATCGACGACGACATCGATTTGAGGTCCCTCATCGGGGTTTCGATCCGATTCCGTTTCGGGGCTTCCCATTTTGAATGAGCCACCAGGAATCGGCACCATATCAATCTCGATGTCGGTACCGGGGATTGTGAAGGTGTACGGCACCATGAAACCGTCATCGACTTTGACAAAGGGACCTTCGCTGGGTTGCTCGTTGACAATTCCAGGCAACTTTTTAGTCAACGTTTCGGCGGATGCGGTGAGTGGCACCACAAGAGTCAAAACAAGAGGCAGAACAAGGTAGCGATACATCAGCAAGTCCGACGCGTTTTCTAAGGGGAAATCGGTAGTGAGGGCGTTACTTCAAAACGTCAGCGGCGATCGATCAAGATGCTGACTGTTAATCATCATGATGCAGTTGGTTGGCTTGCCGGTTCGGAAGCCAAGTTGATTTCGCGCACAGCATGCAGTGACGGATACAACAACGCGAAGATCCAAAGCGTTGTGGTTGGAAACGGAAACGTATCAATAATCGTGTCTTCGAACAAACTGGAAATCAATACAAACACGGAAATCGCCCGAATGATCGGCTCACCCGAGCGAAGACCGTAGAACAGATTCCAAAGCAACAGAAGTACGACTAACGTGCCTGCGATCAAACCACCGGATAGGGCTGCGTGCAAGACGGCATTGTGTGTGTGTTGGGAAAAATCGATCAGAACCAGCGGTGCGCTGTTCAGCCCCCAGCCCGTCAATGGGCGTTCGGCAATTTTGCGGATGGCTTCAGCCCAAATGACGTTTCGTCCGGTAGCGGTGGTCAATTCCTCCAGGTCACCTGTTTTTGTTGCAGACGACAAGACTGTTTTCGCCAGAAAATCGCTGCCGGTCGACAGCTCCAAACCGAGCACACCCACCATCAATAGCGAACAGCCTAGAGCGATCAAAGCTAAGCCACCACGCGACCAAATTCGGTCGACGAAGAGAAACAGGGATGCTGCGACGGTTGCCAGAATCGAGGTTCGGCTGAAACAGGCGGCGGAAGTTGCCACCGAAAGCCCAATGATCAACAAGAGCAATGCGTGGGAGCCACGAAAACGAGGCGCAAGGTCGTGGCTGCGTAGCAGGGCCAGGCTGAGTACGCCGGCCAACGCGGCGACACGACCGCCGGAATTCGGGTGGCCAAGTCCGCCCATTCGATAGACGAGCGTTGCATCCCAAAGCTCTTCTTCAAACAAACCAAGCGATGGCACAAACAGGTAGAGAAACCAATTCATCAGCATATGGATCGTCAAGCCGGCCACGATCAGGTACAGAAAACTCCGCAAGCCAATCAATGAGACTGCAGTCGGTATGAAACAAAGGTACGCACAGTAAATCAATGCCGCAGCTTGGCATACCAATGCCGTTTCCTCATACGCGAAAACGGAAGTCACAACAAAAACCACTCCCAGCAAAACGAGTGCGATCCCCGGTATCCCAAATAATGCGTGTCGAACTTGGTGGCTGGTCAGAAATCCGAGTAACCCAATCATAGCAACCACTGCGGCCAAACCGAGCTTGATTGCCACCATTGCGTCCAAGCCAACGTCGGGCTCATCGCTGGATGTGACACCACCGATGTCGAGCGTGTTGACGAAGGTGGCAAGAAATACAAGTATGCCGCTGATCGCCGGAATCAGCCCAACTTGCGTTGTGAGTCTGTCGAGTAGCGAACCGTTGTTGTGACCTGTATCAAAGCGATTGGCATCCAGATCAACGGTAAGATTGGGCTGTACGGAAGACATGTTGAAAATCGAACGGGTAGTGCCAGTGACTGGTGATGCCCATGAACACGGTTGGGAACGGACCGCGTAAAAGCAATGGCCACCACTTGGTGACTTGGTTACCGGGCAAGTGTCAGAAACCGCTGATTTTAATTAATGCCAGCGTTTTTTCTTAACTTGCGTTGCAAAAGTGATCCAAATCATGATCGCGGCAGGGCGATTCTAACGATCGGTATCCTCTAACGATCCATCTCCATCGGACGCTGGCCCAAGGCGACGGGGATTTCGATGGTCGTTCCGTCGCGATGGACTTTCAGCCGCACCGTCGACCCGGCAGGCGAATCGCCGATTCTTCGCATCAAGTGGCCCATGTCCCGAATCGGCTCGTCTTCTAAGCCCAGAATCACGTCGCCGGTTTTAATTCCCGCGATTGCCGCCGGACAGGTCTCGTCTTGCAGTCCAAGAACAATCGCTCCACGCATCCGAGCATCTTCGCCTTGAAGCAATTCGTCAGGCACCTCAGCCAGTGAAATTCCGACAAAGGCTCGATCGACGCGTCCGTTCGCCTTGAGCCGCTCGTAGACTTGGCGAGCGACGTTGCTTGGGATCGAGAAGCTGACTCCTTGGTACGTATCGCCAACGATGGCTGTGTTGATGCCAATCAGTGATCCTCGAGAATCCACAAGAGGCCCGCCGCTGTTGCCCGGATTCACTGCGACGTCGCTCTGCATGAAGTCTTGGTATCGCGTGCTCGCCCGGACCATCCGGTGCTTACCGCTGAGGATGCCAAAAGTGACGGTTCGATCGAGACCGAAAGGACTGCCGACTGCCCAGACCGGCGAACCGACGCGCGAGCGGTCGCTATCGCCCCAAACGATCGGAATCAGTCGGTCAGCGGAAACCTTCAGGAGAGCCAAATCGGTTGGAGCGTCTGTGCCTAAAACGGTTGCCACGGCACGTCGACCGTCGCTCAACGTGACCGTGATTTCGTTGCCGTCAGCAATCACGTGTCGGTTCGTGAGGATATAGCCGTCTTTGTCCACGATGACTCCGCTGCCCTGGTCGGATGACGGCATCGGATCGGTGGACAGCATTCGAGCAACTTCCGCTTCGCTACGCGAAACCGGCCGTTTGACGTCGATGTGGACCACGCTCGGGCCGACCACTCCGGTGACCATTTGATAGGCATCACTCAAAGCGTCCAGCGAGACATTTTTCAGGCCCTCGGTGCCCGTTTCGTATTCCGCTCGCAACTCGCCGCGGTGCCACGCGTACCGAATTTCCTCCACGATTTGTGGGACCGCGAATCGTGCGGCGAGCAACATCAGCGTCATTGTGACCAAGAGCATCAGGCTTTGGGTGACGGCTTCGTTGCGTTTGCGAACCTTGGCCCGCGCCAGCCCACGAGTCGTCTTGGGCGTTTCCGTCTTTGGTTTTTCCGCTGGCGAAAGTATTGGAGGTGCAGTAACGGCAGCCTTGAGTAGAACGCTGTCGCCGGGAAAAAACTCACTTGGCGAGTGAGTTGCTGGGCTGGAACTCTCTAGCGGCGGTAAATGCGGTGCTTCGAGCTCCCTGAACGGCTCAGAACCCCCAGACGTGGCGGGGGAAGTTTGTTGGTCGATGCGAATGAGGTTGCTGTGCATGCTATCAGGCGATCGAATTTCTCGAGTGCGTTCTATGGACCAATCCACCCCTGACAGGTTGGCAACCTGAGAGCCTGCCAACCTGAGAGCCTGCCAAAAACTCAATCGTGCGGCGGAGCAATGAACGCAACTCGATCGGGCAACTCCTATTTTAGCGCGAATCAAGGCCTGGAAAGCAACTATTTTCTTGTTCAATCGCACCGGAACGCGGGAACGCTGGCCGAATAATCGGTACTAGACAGTCCGTGAGCGTGCAGATGAGCGTCCTCGGTTTCGCCAAACGAGCGAATTTTCGTCCTCCCACGGCGAGCGTTCCAGCCGCGTGCGGAGTATCCTGTGGGCTGAATGTATTCACCCAGTTTCCGTAAGAGCGACCCCAGGGCCATGTCTTCCCAAATCAGTGAATCGATTTACCAGGCTCTCGCCGACATCCGTTTAATTGATCCGCACACCCACATCAATCCGCACGATCCAGCATCGCACACGCTCGCGGACCTGCTCGGGTACCACTACTACACCGAACTGGCACATTCCGCGGGGATGCCAAAGGCCCAGATCGAGGATCCGTCCATCGGTCCCAAAGAACTGGTGTCACGGTTAGTTCAATGGTTGCCAACGATCGAGAATACGGCCCAATACCGTTGGTTGGTCGAACTGTGTCGCAACTTCTACGGGTTCGATTCTGACCGCATCGATTCGTCCAATTGGGAAGAACTCTACGACTTGGCCGAAGATCGAATGAAGGCCGCTGATTGGGCGGACGTCGTTCTTGGACAAAGTAATGTCGAAGCTGTGTTCCTCACCAACGACTTTGACGATGCGTTGGCTGGTTTTGACACGGACGTTTACATTCCGTGTCTGCGCACCGATGAATTGGTGTTTCATCTCAGCAAGAAAAGTGTCCAACAGCGATTGGAAAAGGCGACAGGCGTTGACTTAGACGGTTCGCTATCTTCGTTGCGCGAGGCTCTCACGCGTCGCTTCGAGCATTTCGTTTCGCGAGGTGCGCGAGCTTGTGCGATTTCCTTGCCACCAGGATTCATGCCGACTCAGGTGACGGACGGCCGCGCGGCGACTGCGCTAGACGATGTGTTGACGCGAAACGAGCAGGCCGATGCGTCGAATCGGGACGCCCTTTCTCGTCGCGTGTTTTGGACGCTCGCTGAGTTGTGCGACGAATTTGGTTTGCCGTTTGACTTGATGATCGGAGTCAATCGCGGCGTGTATGCCGGCGGTGTTTATCAAGGCCAAGATCTGTATGACAGCCGTGTGTCGCTGATTCAATATCGAGAATTGTTCAACGCGTTCCCTGGCGTGAAGTTTCCGATCTCGGTGCTCGCGAGTGTTACCAACCAAGAACTCGTGAGCTACTCTTGGATTTTCCCGAACGTGATCACGAACGGACACTGGTGGTACAGCAACACCCCATCGTTCATCGCTCGAGATGCGGCGGTTCGCTTGGAGGCCGTTCCTCAATCGAAACAAATCGCTTACTACAGCGACGCCTACAAACTGGAGTTCGTGTGGCCCAAATTCGATATGTATCGGCGAACACTGGCTAACTTGCTTTCAAGCAATTTTGTCATTGCCAACGGTTGGAGCGAGGAGCGAGCCGTCGAGCTGGGCCGCCAGGTTCTTCGCACAAATGTTGACGAAATTTTCCCGCGACCGGACACTTCCAGAATCCGGTCGGCGGCTGACAACGTTGTATCGGACTCGCTTCAAGCGTTTGACCCACCAACGACAAAGCTGTCTAGCGGCGGTGTTGCAGGTGTAACAGGTGTTGCCGCTGCTGCGTTTGCTGAGAACGGATTGTTTGAGCCCGAAGCGAGCGACACTAGCGAACTCGTGGATGACGAAGCCGCCGAGAATCATTAT
>JBGTAI010000183.1:0-5801 GCA_041749955.1 Pirellulaceae bacterium
TTATGGAGCAGCCTATCCAGTAGACTGGTATCGACTGGCGGGTCGGCGACGGCTGTGGAATGCGATTCATCCATGATCGCTTCAACAGAACCAATTTCACCGTTTCAGCCAAGATCGATTTCAACAGGCTAAATAGTTACAAGGTAAATTGTTCCTGAACCCTATTTCGAATGCGACGCGACAGACAACCACATCCAAGCTGAACTCCCAAGAGGGTGTATGACGGTAGTCAAAATGCAACCGACGCTTTCTCCACAAATATCATTACGCACGAGAATCGCAAACGTAACATTTGGGCCGCGATTTTTTTCGGAATTCGCTTGGCGTGTCATTGGCGGTTAGGAATTGAGCCACTTTGGCGGTCGTGGCTGAAGGCCACGTTCGCACATGAGTGCGTCATCTCTCCCGCCTTTGGAACCCGTAAATTCTTTATAGGCAATGCTTTAGCGATTTAGCTGTTCGAGATTTTCACCCCGCTGCCTGATGCGCAGCCACACCGCTAAAGTGGCACAATCTGAAACCGCTAGCGACACTTGGCGTGTTTCTTGAGTATGCGGATAGCTCGAGAAAGTTGCATCTTCACGGACGCGGGCGTTCGCCCGGTCTCCTTTGCGATTTCCTCGAACGTGAGGGTTTCCAAAAACCGCAGCCGTACGATGACTCGATCTGTGCTCGGAATGAACCTGAGTAATTGCGAAGTCTCTTGACGTTCATCGATCGATTCAGTCAGCTCCGTCGTGATGGTAATTTGAGACCATCCAATTTGCTCGATCTCTACGGTATAACGGAGACGGTTTCGTCGTTTGTGATCTCGACAACAATTGACAGCTATCCGGGCAACCCAGTGTTCAAAGGGCTTGGTTTGATCGAACGAAGACAGGTTCTGGAATAGTTTGAGAAGAATTTCCTGAGTTAGGTCGTCAGCATCTTGTACGGAAAATCTGCGCCGGTCGTCAAACTGCTGACTTCGGACGATTTTCGCGACGAGCGGGGCGGCCTTCAATAGGAATTCTTCCGCTTCGTGTGTGCTGAGACTCCTTGCACCGGTTTCTGCATTTGGCACGTAATACCACGCTTTTGCTCGAGGACGTCACTCGATCCATAGGGCACGAGCTTGAAGGTTAGGCGACATTCAGAAGAGGCGGAAAAGTGGTCAAACCCCGCCATATTTTTTTCTATTTCGGTAACAACGTAACAACGTAAGGACAACGTAAGAACGTAAGGGACAGAGCATGTTTTCGGGGGTTGACGGATGGCTGGATGGCGGTACGTTCGGCTTACTCGTTCAATTCAGCCTCTTCGCCCCTGCCTAGAGCACATCATGGTACGACTGGCGCGAGCCGAATCACTTGACCCTGCGGAGGTCGTGGTTGCCCACGTTTTTACCCGTGTCGTCCGACGGTGTTTTCTGCTGGGCGATGATCCCGTCTCTGGGAAAAACTTCGACTATCGCAAGCTTTGGATTGAACAATACTTGAAGCATTTCTCGGCTCACTTTGGGATCGACCTGCTGGGGTTTGCGATTCTTTCGAATCATTTTCATCTGATCTTGAGAACACGCCCCGACGTGGTAGAGACTTGGACGCGGAAAAGGTGTCAGGTACCGAAAAGTGAGAGTGGGCGACCTTTCATTTCCGCTATTTTACCAATTCGGTACCTGCCACCTTAATCGCCCCCTGAAGATGAAGTGACGGGTCACTTCTTTGAAGGTCGTTACAAGGCGACCGTGCTACTCGATGAAGCGTCGGTGCTGGCGTGCGCAGCGTATGTGGATTTGAATCCGATTCGTGCAGCGCTCGCACAAACACCGGAAGAGGGCGAGTTCACGGGAGCGAAAGATCGGATCGATGATCTGGCCCAACGTGAAGATCGAAGGCGAGCTAGTACTCACGAATGGGAACGCAGCCGTAGGCGCGTCAACAGTGGTTGGTTGAGCCCAATCGAGATCGATGAGAAGCGTGATGACAGTGGCGCTGCGATCGATAGCAGCGGACGACGTGCGAGCGTGAAAGGTTTCCTCTCGATCTCGATGCTGCAGTATCTGGAACTGCTAGATTGGACAGGAAGTCAAATTCACGATGGCAAGCGAGGATCGATCCCATCGCACCTTGCACCGATCCTGGCCAGGATCGGTCTAGATGGCCATGCCTGGTGTGAGCTAGTGACCAAGTTCGGCCGTATGTTCAAGCGTGCCGCAGGCTCCGCCGAACGGCTTGCGAATGAAGCAAGCCGACGCGGCATTCATTGGATGCACGCGCCGGGTAATCTGCTGATGCTGAACTGAGGACTGTTGTCAATTTGGCAAAGTTTGAGCTTTGATTGAAGTCTTCTGACTTCGTTGGCGCGCTCATTTGATTCCGCCAAGTTCGTGAACTGGTTGGGATCGGCATGCATGTCAAACAACTCTTGGCCGCGTGAGGCATCTTCGCCGTATTGCAAGTACGCCCAGCGATCTTCGCGGAGTAGCGAGGGAACCAGTGACATCCCCGAAATTCGAAATGTGGTTGATTCCGAGGCACCACTGGTAGAAAATACCGTTTGCCAAACTTTGAACCATGGGGCTTGTCTTGTCGAACCGTATTCAAATCGCTTGTGATTCCTGCTCGCAACAGCTCGTAGTCGATGCCGCGTCAGCCGGAAAACAGGTTCGTTGTCCAAAGTGCCAAACGATTTCGACGGTACCACGTTCGAAAGTTGCGGCGCCGGTCGAGCCACCAACCCCTGCGGCGACGCGAGTGATCGGTTGTCCCCAGTGCAAAACGCGAATGTCAGTCCCAGTTCGCGAACGCTCGTTTTCTGCGAAATGCCCAGGATGCCAAGCGACAATCCAGGTCGCGCCGAACAAGCCTGTGCAATCGCCAACTCAAGTTGCCCAACCACAGTCGCGCGGGAACGGATTGCCTCCAGTTTCCCAACCCACACCGCCCTCAATCGCCGCAAGTGGACCAAACCTCGACTTGGGTGCGATGAACTTACCTTCCATTGCGAGTTCCGTTCCAACTTCGCGTCCACAGCGATCACCAGCAACCTTGCCCGCCCACTCCTCGCTTGCTGCGACGGTTCGAAATCGGACAACGAAACGGGGTTCTTCGTTGGTGAGCTGGGTGAACGATCATCGTTGGGTAACCGCGATCATCGCACTGAACCTGATCGCTCTGTTGTGCTGTATTGTCTTTCCGCCGCTGCTTGTCATCGTGCTGTTCAGCTTACCAGTGGCGGCTGTGATCGTCGGATTATTGTTTGTACCGCGACAACACACGATCAAACGTTTCGTCGGCGCCACCGGTACTCAAATGCTCGGTGCTGGTGGTGGAGGTATCTTGTTGGTGCTCGCAATCAGTGCGAAGGCGGTCATGAGGGCGTCGCGACGTGCGCAAGACAATCCGAACGTGAATCTCAATAGCCTGAGTGAAGTGCTTCCGACCATTTTAGGTATCGCGCTGTTTGGTGTCGTGTTCTTAGTCTCGTGGCGATACATCGGCGTCGCCCGCGTGATGGCTGCCGGTTACTGCGTGGCGCTCGGGTTCAGCGTGTTGATGGGGCTTATCGGCGGAGTGTCCCGTGGCGGTCCGTCGTGGGCGACTCGAGGCTCGAATGCATTCCCCGAAGGGGTCAACCCACCGCAGTTTGATGGTAACGAGTTCATGAGACGAAGTCGCGCCGAACACGATGCGTTCGTGGCGCGAATGGAAGCAGATCGCCAACGCCACCAGTCGGAATTCGAAGCACACATGAATGCCACTCGCAGCGTCAATGCTCCGCCACCTTACATCCCTCCGCCAAGCAATCCGTCGGAGTACCTGGAGCGCGATCCAAGCCTGACACAGATCGCTTACAAGCGTTATCCGATCACATTACCGCTACCCGCTGGCACTCGCCGCGTAGAAGCTGATATGCAGTTCACACCCGGAGTCAAACTGAGCGCCTGTTACGCGGGGTCTTGGTGCAAGTTAACGATTGTCCAAGTCAATGACGACGGAACTTTGAGAATGAATTGGGACGACTACCGAGCATTCACGTATGACATGGCTCGCGAGGACATGATTGTCGATAGCGACACCCTGGAATCACTCAACAACTCTTAGCAACACTCGGTCAACGGATCACTTGAGCAAAGGCACCGAAAAGACCCCAGCGGGACTTTGGTGCGTTCCAAAGTCGGCTGGAAGACGGGCGTTTGGGCACTGGTGTTTGGCTTAACGTGAGACCGCTGGGGCGGACAAATCGTTGTCACGGACTTCGACGAGTTTTTGAGTGAGTTTCGATCGAAGTCTTTTGACCTCGTTGGCGTGCTCACTTGATTCCGCCAAGTTCGTGAACTGGTTTGGATCGGCATGCATGTCAAACAACTCTTGGCCGCGTGAGGCGTCTTCGCCGTATTGCAAGTATGCCCAGCGATCTTCGCGGAGTAGAAATCCTTTGCTCGACGGTGCGACACTGAATGCGGCGTCACGCACTTCGTATGACGGATCATCGAGCATTCGCGAAATGTCTTTGCCTTGCAAGTGATTGGGGACGGACAGCCCGCACAGAGTGGCGATTGTCGGGTACAAGTCCAGTAGCTCCACGAAACTATCGCATACGGCCGCGGGTTTTCCAGGGACGCTAATGATCAGTGGCACCATCGCCGACTCGTCACGCAGCGATACCTTGGCCCAAAAATCATGCTCGCCAAGATGATAGCCATGGTCGCTGGTAAAGATCACGATCGTGTTATCTTGCAGCCCACGGTCGCGTAACGTTTGGAGCACTTTGCCAACTTGCGCATCCATGTACGCGACGGAGGCGTAGTAGCCGCCGATAGCTTTCTTCTGACGACGAAGATCCATCTTCATGTTGACGCTCGTCTTGTAGTTGATACCGGCTTTTGGAATATCATCCCAATCGCCTTCGATTCGATCCGGTAGCAGAAGTTTGTCATACGGCTTGAATGGTTCGAAGTAGTTTCGTGGTGCCACGAACGGCACGTGCGGTCGCACGAAACCCACGCCCAACCAGAACGGTTCGTCTCCGTGCTCGCGCAGGATCTGGCACGCTTTCGCGGCAGTCTTGCCATCCGAGTGAACCATGTCGTCACCGTCAGCTTCGACGACGACAAACGTGTTGCCACCGACAACCGGCTTCAAACCATCCGGATTGTTCTCGAGAGTCTCACCGTCGCCAGCCGCTTTCCATTCGGGGCCGGGGCTGTTGAAACGCTCAGTCCAAGACCGCTGGTCATCCGCTCCGTCAGTACCATCTTCGATCCCGCCAGGCACTCCCATGTGAAAGATTTTGCTGACTCGTGCAGCGTAGTAGCCGTTGTTCTTGAAGTGCTCGGACCATGTGGGTCGATCACCAATTTGAGGCCTCGGATTCGTATAACCCAAGACACCAGTCGCGTGCGGGTAGTAACCCGACATGAAGGAAGCTCGCGAGGGACCACAATAAGTGCCTTGGCAATAGGCACGCGTGAAGCGAGTACCACGCTTGGCGAGCGAATCAATATTGGGCGTCTGGCAAACTGTGTTGCAGTAGCACGAGAGTGCCATCGATGTCAGATCGTCGGAAATAATGAACAGTACATTGAACCGGTCGGCTGCGCTACTTTGGCAGGAGCCGAACAAAACGAATGCTGCAAAAAGAATCGATCGCATCGCTGTGACCTCTAGAAACGGAACCAGAACGGAGAACGGAACGGTGCATTCTAGCTTCAACAAGCACGCGTCATAGCAAGCCGCTCATTGGTCCAGGGCAACTCACTATTCGAATTGGGGCCTTTGTCTTTTCGTAGGGTGCCGTGCTTGCACGCACCTTCGGCT
>JBGTAI010000184.1:0-4360 GCA_041749955.1 Pirellulaceae bacterium
CCCCCCCCCCCCCCCCACTACCCTAAGATTTAGCTGTTCCAGACCACTAGGCCTTCGGCACACCTACCTTGTTTGGTCACGCGAGCGCACCAAAGACCCCCGAGCGCACCAAAGACTCCCGGGGTCGTTTGGGGGCTCGCGAGGCCTCTAGTCCGGTTTAGAAGGCAGGGTGTGTGCTTGCACGCACCTGTTTTTTGTTCCTCGGTCGAGCGGTGCGTGCGAGCACACACCCTACCTTTGCTTGATGTAATGACTTTGCATTTTGACCTAACGCCACTGGGACCCGGTTGGAATCTTGCCCTCGGCAATCTCACGCTTCCATCCAGCGATCAACGCTGCGTACTCGTTGCTTACCTGCTTGCCTAACGCCAATTCCTCGTTGTCAGACGCCGAGAACTTACTTACCAAAACGAGATATTGGAGAACCGCCTCTTTCTCGCCCTTCTCCAATAGTTCCCTAGCCAATTGCAACTGGGGACCAAAAGAGTTCAGTTGGGGCGAGCCCGGGGTCGCGCCTGCCTTGAGTAGGTGTGCCTTCGCGTCTGCCAGCTTCCCCTCGCGCAAAGCACATCGGCCCAGGATCTGGTTAGCATCGTGGATGATGTTCCCGTAATTCCAGTTCTTGGTGTCTGTGTTTTTTTGCAGCGTCTCTGCGGCGTGTTTCTTGGCTAGCTCGGTCTCGCCTGCTTCCAGTGCCGCTTGCGCCAAATCGATCTGCAAGCCGGGCAGCACGTCCTGAAGCTGCTCGTCGGGTGTCTTCTTGAGTGCCTCCACCGCGACGTAGTAGGCTTCTTGCAAGTATTCGAGCGAGTACTTGAAATGAATCACCCTCGTTTTTCCCTGAAGGCTTTTTCCCGTGAATTGGTCAACGGCGAAGAGCATCTGCACATCCATCGACCACAGGTGGGCGCCGGGTCTTTGCTTTTGCCCGGCGCGGATCAGCGCCTCAGCCTTATCGCGATCTTTGGCCAGCAGGTCCATTAGGTACTGAGGGTCTGTCTTCAGCTTGGTTTCGTAGTCATCAAGGTCTTTCGTGCTCACGCTTGGGAGCGAACGCTGCGACGGATTGGGCATCGCGACAGAGGCGAGCAGCACGCTGGCTGCCATTTCGCAAATCACAAGGTTTCTCATTAGGGATTCCTTGAAAAGGTACGTTGCTGTCAATACAGCCGAACGTTGGCGTATCCGTCTTAAAGAACCTGTGCAACGCGATATTGTGCGCTAAAAATCGATCAAATATAAAAACGAGGCAGCGAATTTCGACGAACGACCGGGGCCGAGCGAAAGATCAACCATCTCAAAAGACTCTTTCGAGGCCTCCGCGTCCAACCCATGGTTCTGCCTTTTTCGTTCAGCGACAATCAGTTCGCTGAGAGTACGAATCTCGGGCAGACGTTCGTAGCAATTCGATCATCGTATCAAAAACCTGTTCGACGAGTTGCTCGGGACTTGTTTTCTTGTACCTGCGCCACATTCGTCGATTCCATCCCTGCTTAGGCTTCCTTCCATCGGGATGACAGTAAGTTGTCGAGATTCCATAAATCGCGGAGATTCTCCGTCGATACGCGAACCATGGATCACCGTCATCAATTCTCTCTAGGTCGATCTCCGACAAGGTACGAAGCAGCGGCATATGACCGTCAATAAAGTCCAGTGCCACTGCCTCGATGGTATCGGGACACGTCATACGCCAATGCAACTGTGGGGAAATCCAGGAAAGCACTCGCATCCAAGTTGACATCAGATCGTCAGCGTTTCGTTGAATTCGATGGCAGAACGGCGGGATTCACCGAGTCGCGGGAGTTTAGTATCCATTTGAGAAATCGCACCACCGCGACTTCGATGCAATCCTTGGTTCGTCAGTTTACGGCGCAACGAGAACGCCATCCAGCACGAGAAGATCTCGATCGAGTTCCTCGCCGCCATTAATTGTAACCATTGCCTTGACGGTTTGCGGATCAGTACGCGGCGCGAGCCGGTACACAGAACCATCGCAGAAAAGCACAGCTGGGCCGCGTGGGTGGTCACTGGATATTGATGGCGTAACGGAATCGTTGACTACAAAGGACATCTTGGTCGCATCAAAATCGAGTGGTTCAAGCCAGTGAATGTTCCGCGAACGCGTCTCCGCGACAGAGATGGTTGTTTCTAGGTCATCAGCAATTTCTTCCGCCTTGCGAAAGCCTCCCGGTTTGCCGAACGCGGACTCGCCAACAAACATCAGGTAGGCGGTTTCGTGTGTGCTGTCAACATCTGTGGGGCACGCGTAGCTGCCGGGCATACCATAAATCACGAGTTCGTCGCTCTTGGTCGGCAAAGGACGCGAGTCTAGCAAATAGTTAAGGTCGCTATTCCAAGTAAGATCGTAGTCATAAGCGGAGTGCATTGAAGACGCCATCAAGAAGCCAAGCGAGCGTAACCGCCACGAGTGGCCACCATAATTTGGTGAAGGATAGACATCGTAGGCTGCGTGATAGTTCATCATCGCGAGCCCGATCTGCTTCACGTTGTTACCGCACGACATTTCGTGTGCTCGCATTGAGGCACTCCTGATGAGCACCACTAGTAAAACTGCAACGGGAGCGGCAAATAACAGCAACGTCACGAGAGTCAGTTTCGACCTGCGTTTGATGGTCACTCTCCTGACGAACGACTGCGATCACCCGGTTGCGGCGAGTGACGATGAAAAGCGTGAAAAACGCACCACCGCAACTCGGCGTGCATCGCTTTGTTCGGCCTAGAGTTCCAACTCTGTATTGTCGGCCCGTGTCTCCACGGGCCGACAATACGCATCGCATCACTGACGGCTGGTGCTATTCTTGCGTCGCAAGACGTTCCTCGTGCCAACACATGAATACAATGCCAACACGACTGAGGCGGCAATCCATTCAGGCTTGGGCATTGAGAAGCACAACACGGCCAGTGAGACTGACGCTACGATTGATAATACAACTGCCACAGTTTCAACGGTTCCGGATCGCATTTCACTCTCCAATCGATGTGGCAGTTGGGGGCTGCACTGGCTGGGCCGGTGGTGCCGGGGCAAACTCAGGTGACGAAAGGACAATCTCTTCCATCGCAATCCATTCAGACTCGGCTGCCGCGTCGATTAGATCTCCCGCTGTCGGCACATCAAGAACGGCCGTATCGACCTGCATATGCAAGTCTTCGAACGCCTGCATGAATTCTGATCCCAGACCAGCACGTTCCAGGTAGGCGACTTCCATTGTCGGAAGACCCGTGTCAGGAATCGATGCTTGTGCTTGATCAAGCTGTTGAACGGAGAGCGACAGATCTGCTAAACCCGCTTCTTGCAACTCGGAAGAAAGATTCTCAAGTGCCAAGGCCAATTCCGCGTGATCACATGCGATCGTGACGTCGTCAGCATTCTCTCTGACATGTGTAATAAACTGATTGAGCGAGGCAATGTAACTGTTCGTTGCGGCATTGACGGCAGGATGCGAATCAGCAAGAAAGTCAACATTGGGAAACGTAGTGTTGAGCAAATCTTCAAATGCTGGCCCTTGAAACGCCGCGATCGCAGGATCGTCATAATCATTCATGGAATAGCGATCACCGAGCGTTCCGATGACATCCACGGCAATGCAGCCAATTTCACCAACAACGAGTACCCCGCCGACACCAACGCCCACTGGGCCACCAGCACCAGCCGATACGATCGCACCGAGCGTCAAGCCGACGCCGACCCATGAAAGCCAACCAGCTTTCGCTGAACCACTGACAATCGCTGTGCCGAGAAAGGCCACAGACCTGAGAAAACGACCTCGTGTACTCATAGCAATTCCTCCATCAGCAGAACAAAACAGACAGATACGGAATCACACGATCCCGCCGAACGTTTGCGATCACCTCGCCGCGACGAGAGATCTTCCATTTCAAAACGCCTCATTTCGCGGCTGAGGTGCATCGCTTGGTTCTGTCCGAATCTTCCCGTTAGTCAGGCCTCACAGCCCGGTTTGAATGAGCTCGAACGGAATGCGAAAACGCCGAAAGCATCGCGGTCGCGGACATAGAGGCTGGATAGTGGTGCAGGCTACCGGTTCGCTTGCACACGAGAACTGGATTGTTACTTATTAGAGCATATGCCAAATCGCCCGTCGCCAAAAACTCTTTAGTGTTGAAGGGAAACACCCATGCATTGTCATCGACAATGACATAAGGGTCATTAATTACAATCTCTCCAACGCCAGCGAACTCTAGTGAGGTGGCCCATGCTTGACGGGCGCGCGTACCTCTAAGATCTCAGTCTTGGAAGCCAACATCTAGGAGAGCCACGATGGCCAAAAAACCACGCAAGACCGCCAAGCCACCTCGTCGGACGTTCACGAAGGAATTCAAG
>JBGTAI010000185.1:0-13507 GCA_041749955.1 Pirellulaceae bacterium
CCTAGCATCGGGGGCACCTCTCTTCTCAGGCCTTGTGGCCGGAATCATCGGCGGGATTCTAATCGGCTCGCTCAGTGGCTCGCACACGAGTGTCTCAGGCCCGGCAGCTGGACTGACCGCAATTGTTGCTGCCCAAATCGCCACTCTGGGCTCTTTCGAAGCATTCTTGTTGGCGGTCATCGTTGGAGGTGTGCTGCAAATAGCGTTGGGACTGATACAAGCCGGGTCGTTGTCTGCCTTTTTTCCATCGAGCGTAATCAAAGGGCTACTTGCAGCAATCGGTGTGATTCTGATCATCAAGCAAGTACCTTACTTACTTGGTTATGACATGGTTCCCAAAGGACCCGCTCAAGGCCATTCCAATATAGTTTCACAAATTGGCAAGATATTTACGGGTGAGATCCACATAGGTTCACTCGCGATCGGACTGCTTTCGATGGCTGTCTTGATCCTATGGGATCAGATTCCAAAGTTGAAAAAATCACTTTTGCCAGCTCCCGTTTTTGTTGTCCTTCTCAGCATCGGAATCAGCCAACTCTTTCGTGCGATAGGTGGAGGATGGATGTTGAGTGATTCAGCAAGGCTGATGGTCAATGTTCCCGTTGCTGAAAGCATGAGCGAATTCTTGGGCTTTCTTACACACCCTGCGTTTTCACAGTGGGCCAATCCGGCGATCTACGTTTCTGGGGCGACCATTGCGATTGTGGCGTCATTAGAAACGCTACTTAACCTCGACGCGGTGGACAAGCTCGACAAGCAGCAGCGACTTTCCCCGCCCAGCCGAGAATTGATTGCTCAAGGCGTGGGTAACGTTGCCTGCGGTCTGGTTGGCGGATTGCCTGTGACAAGTGTCATTATCCGCGGTTCTGTCAACATCAATGCCGGATCTCAAACAAAGCTCTCAGCTATCTTCCATGGCATCCTGCTGCTGGTTTGCGTGGCAGCTATCCCGGGATATCTGAACCAAATCCCTCTGTCTTGTTTAGCCGCAATTCTTTTGCTTACCGGTTACAAGCTTGCCAGCCCTAAACTGTTTCGACAGATGCGGAGCGAAGGCCTATACCAGTTTTTGCCCTTTATCATCACGCTCGTTGCAATTGTTGCCACCGACTTACTCATCGGGATCATTATCGGCTTGGGAGTAAGCTTGCTTTTCATATTAAAAAGCAACCTAGCGTTGCCGGTGCGCAAAATTGTTGAAAAGCACGTAGGCGGTGAAGTACTGCACATTGAACTTGCGAATCAAGTCAGCTTCCTGAATCGGGCTGCATTAGAGAAGACGCTTCGTAGCGCCGCGTCGGGAACTCACGTGTTGCTGGATGCCCGACGCACCGACTATGTGGACCCGGATGTATTGAGTTTGATTCGTGAATTTAAGGACGTCACCGCTCCCGCGCACAATGTTCAGGTGAGTTTGCGTGGCTTTCACGAAAAATACGAACTTAAAGACGACATTCAATTTGTAGACTATGCGACGCAAGAAACGCTTGCGCAGCTTACACCGGCCCGAGTACTGCGCGTGCTCACGGACGGAAATGAACGCTTTAGCTCTGGGCGACGATTGGATCGCGACCTCACGCAACAGTCTTTATTGGACCAGTCCTCTCAACATCCAATGGCCGTCATTTTTAGTGGAATTAATCCTCGCACGCCTGCGGAGATGATTTTCGATTTGGGTCTGGGTGATGTCTACAGTATCCGAGTCGCTGGCAATGTCCCCAGTCCCGCAGTACTCGCAAGTATGGAGTATGCCTGCGTCATCGGTGGTGCCAAGCTCATCGTGGTCATGGGACATTTAGGGAGTGGTGTGGTCCAGTGTTCGATCGGCGAGAGCAGTGCATCGACTACGTTGATGCAAGTCCATGATTGTGAGCACTTGCCGCTACTGCTCGACGAGATTCGACAATCTGCTGATGTGCAAACGACACCGAGTGCAAACACCCTTAACTCGGGCAATGAAGTTGCCAACCGAACACTTTCAACGGCTCGCAAGAACGTCGCTCGAGCGGTTCGTGAAATTGTCCAGAATAGCCGCGCACTTCGCCGCCTCATTGATGAACAGAAGTTGGCCGTGGTGGGTGCAATGTTTGACGGAGCTAGCGGAAAAGTAGAGATCATGCTCGATACAGCCGTAGGTGATTCACTCGCATCGCATTCCGGCAGTGGAGACGTAAGGTGAATGCCGCTTCATTCTCCAATACCAACGACGGCTCTGCAGCCAACAAGACCGATTGTCATGAAGCTGCCGAAATAGAACGCCTAATTGAAAAGTTAGCGGAGCTACTTCCGTCGCAGGGACCGATCACGGCGTTCGCTTTTCAAAACCCATTGCAGGGCTTAGAGGACCAGCCGTTCATCGACGTGTTACGAAAAGTCTATGACGTCTACGGTTGCGAGCCATTTCTCCAGGAACGTGCTTATCGCAAAAAATTTGCCGACGGGAGAATTCCAGTATGTGCCTTGAACGAAATTATCTCAGAAGACCTCCGTCCAAACACCAAAGACAAAATCGCTGGGCTAATTGAGTGCGGCGAATTACGTCTGAGCATGCTGACGCACTCGATTAACCCTGGAACAGAGAACGAACTCCGCTGGGAACTCGGCGGAATCGAAGCGATCCGGCGATTTCGACTTGATTTATCCCATCGCGATCGCGAGAACCTAGTCGATTCAACACGAGATTGGGTCAAGAGCGATTTCCAGAGAACGCCGGGACGTCCACTCAGCGTCCCGCGGCAAGAACTCGCCGCCACCGTGCAAAAATCAATTATGCGTTTCCACTTAGGAAACCCCGCGGCCTTACCGGAATCGTCGTGGGAAACGATTTGCTTATCTTTATTGTGGCGAATCTCTCGCTCCCGAATCAATTCCGTTCCACGGTATCGAAGCAAGTCAACTGAGTATCTGAGGCCACGTGATTTATTACTCAATGCCGCAAAAGACGATAGCGATGAACTGGTACACCCAGTACTCGGCCGGTTTTGTTCAGCCTACTTGGACCAGGGATACGCTCATTGGCGATTGCCCCGGCGCGATCAAGGCTTTTTCAACGCATTTTTGTCGCTGTTCAGCACAGGTGGCCACTTCACAAGTCGCTGGCTTCGTCCGCTTGGCAAAGAAGTCACGCGGATTCAACAGGCCGGAATGACGGCGATCGAGTCTTTGGAGGAGTCACTGCTAGCTTTGGGAATTCAACCACGAGACAGAGAAGCGTTTCTGACTCGTTCATTGTTAGCTCAACGTGGTTGGGCAGGCATGGTTTGGCAAACGGAAACGAGACCCGATCGAGTTTTTGTTCCGTCTCCCAAAGGGAGCCTGGTGGAGTACCTAGCCGTACGGCTGTTATTGGACCGGTTCGCGATTAGTTGGATTGCGCAAGACTCGCTCAACTATTGTGAACCACTTGATCAGCTAACAAACTACTTGACGCCCCACGTTTCGACTGATCGCATTGGCGAAAGTGTCCAACACCGAGCCTACCCTATTCTTCAATTAGCACAGCTCCATGGCTGGACACCTCGCCAGTTGGCTGAGCTGTCCAGCCCGAGTTGGGTAGAGCTTGTTCGCGAAGTCGAGTCATTTTCGCCTTTCGAACGTCGTCGTGTTTTTCACTTAGCCTTCGAACGCCATCTTACGCACCAAATGCTCGACGCAATTGCCGCACGAGCTGAACTACCAATTGCCAAACCGGATATTCCCCGAATGCAGGTATTCACTTGCATTGACGCGAGAGAGGAGTCATTCCGGCGACACCTTGAAGAAGTGGCACCGGATGTAGAAACGTTTGGCAACGCAGGATTCTTTAATGTACCGATGTATTTTCGGGGAGCGGGCGAAGCACACTTCACTGCACTTTGCCCCATTGTCATCAAGCCTAAAAATTGGGTTGTCGAAGACGTCGTCCTTTCTTTAATTGATTCGGATCGACAACGGGCGAATGCGAGACGTTGGCTCGGAACCGCGACTCACCGTTTTAACACCGGCACACGCGGTTCGATTTCGGGTGCGTTGCTGACTGCTGTGCTTGGTCCGTTGTTCACAGCTCCACTCGTTGGCCGCATCATTTTCCCACGATTGACAGCCAAGATGCATCGCACGGCTCGAGGGTTCATGGCAACGCCTCCAGTCACTCGATTGAGACTCGAGAGATCCGAAGATGCTCCCGCGGGACCTGATGATGAGGGAATCGGGTTCACACTCACAGAAATGATTGCGATGGGTGAGCGTGCCCTTCGCGATACTGGATTGACATCGAACTTTGCTCGCTTGGTGATCATTCTTGGTCATGGTTCGAATTGCCTCAATAACCCGCATGAATCGGCTTATCATTGCGGCGCCTGCTCCGGTGCTCCGGGTGCCGCTAACGCACGAGCCTTGGCCGCGATTCTCAATGACCGTCGAGTGCGATCACAGCTGCTCGTTCGAGGAATTACGATTCCGGACGAAACGCACTTCCTCGGCGGATTGCACAATACCGCGACAGAATCCATTCGTTACTACGATTTGGAATTGCTGCCGACTTCGCATGTGCGAGACATTAAATCCGCAATGGAGATCTTTTCACGTGTAGCGGAGAGAAACGCACATGAACGATGTCGTCGCTTTGAGACGGCATCACTCCAATTCACCCCGATGGAAGCTCTCAAGCACGTGGAAGATCGTTCCGAAGATCTGGCCCAAACGCGACCTGAATATGGCAACAGCACTAATGCCATCTGCTTTGTGGGTAGACGAGGCCGATTGCGAGGCATGTATCTAGACCGCCGCTCGTTTCTGATGTCCTACGACGCGAGTCAAGACAATCAAGAAAATGGGATACTGGCGAGGATTCTGGCGGCAGTTATTCCGGTTTGCGAAGGGATCAATATGCTCTACACGCTTTCCGCGATTGACAATAGTGGATGGGGTTCAGGTACGAAGTTGCCACACAACATCACGTCGTTGCTGGGGGTGATGGATGGCGCCGCAAGCGATTTGCGAACGGGACTTCCCTGGCAGGGTGTTGACATTCATGAACCAGTACGACTGTTGTTTGTCATTGAAACGACAGCAACAGCGATGCTGGCGATCATCAATCAAAATCCGACAATCGCACGCATCTGTCGTAACGGTTGGGCACAACTCGCGGTGTTGGATCCCAACTCAAATCGTATTCAGCAATATAGGGATGGATCATTCATTGACTATGAGCCCTTGTCATCAGAGCTTCCCCAAACACCAAGTTCAGTCGACTGGTACCGTGGCCGTAGAGGCAACGTAGGATTTGCAATGGTCATTGAGGAAAAACCGTAATCATGGTGCCGAATCTGTTACTCACCGTGACCGGAATTGTCGTCGTCGTAAGCCCCGCAGCACTGTTGATCATGCTCGGTTTAACGACGCTTTTTCGCTACAAGCTCAGCGAAGTCGCCATATCCAGATTTGCTCAAACTTGCAGCATCACCGGCTTAATTGCGTCGCTCTGCGTCCTGGCCTTTATGCTCGCAACAGGGGTGCGTGACGTGCCTTTGGAATTTGGAAACTGGGTTTCGCTTCATCACCTCGCCGACACGTCCGATAGGGCGGATACGACAACCGGATTGCTCGACTCAACACCGTATTCGACTGACTCGATCGACCCAAATGTGGGCGACTTTCATCTTAAAATGAAATTCGTGTTTGATCGGCTCAGTATCCCATTCGCGGTGATGACATTCGTATTGTGCGGTGTGATTGGTTCGTTTGCGGTAAAATATTTGCATCTTGAACCAGGCTACAACCGATTTTTCTTGTTCTATTCGATTTTTCAACTCGGGATGGTTTGGTCTTCGATTGCGGGAACCATTGAAACGCTTTTTTTCAGTTGGGAGTTGGTGGGGCTTTCTTCTGCATTGCTAGTCGCTTACTACCACGATCGTGCGTCACCGGTTCAGAATGGACTGAGAGTTTGGGCGGTCTACCGGATTGCGGATGCCGCATTTTTGGTAGCGGCATTGTCTTTGCACCACCTCTCAGGCTCAGGCGACTTCGCGGTGTTGATGGGCGACGGTGATTGGCCTTTTGGAAAAGTACCAATCACCGAGCATCAAGCGTTACTCGTTGGATCGCTACTCTTGATTGCTGCGGCGGGCAAGTCGGCATTGGTGCCGTTTTCTGGCTGGTTACCAAGGGCGATGGAAGGACCAACGCCCTCCAGCGCCGTGTTCTATGGCGCACTTTCCGTGCATCTTGGCGCGTTTCTTTTGTTGCGAGTCAGCCCCGTTTTAGAAGCATCCAAGACGCTGAGCGGCATCGTGGTTGCGCTCGGTATGGTAACGATGATTTACGCAACGATGGCGACGCGGGTGCAATCCGATGTAAAAAGCGCTTTGTCGTACGCATCACTTATTCAAGTCAGCATCATTGTCGTTGAGATCGGATTTGGTCTTCGGTACATCCCATTAATTCACATTATTGGGCATGCTTGCATTCGAACGTTGCAGCTTGTTCGCGCGCCCTCATTGCTAAAAGATTATAGCAGCTTGGAAAACGCAATCGGAGATCACTTGCCGGCCTCTCCAACGATTTGGCAGCGATGGCTTACGCACTCGACACGCGAACGGTTTTATCGATTCGCCTGGGAACGCGGATACATGGATTCGATGCTTGATGATTTCGTCGTCCAGCCATTCGTTCATTTGTTTCGCATGGCAAACCGAATTGAGCTTCGATGTGAAAAGTTGCTTGAGGGTCGGACAAGTTCAAACGATACGGCTCCGATAGAACGCCGAAAAAATTAAAACACTGTTGATGAGACAAGCAGCTGTGACTGAGAGATTCATGCCCATCGTTGAACAGATGCACTTTCCGTGGCTGGAATGCTCGATCGTCTTTCCCTTGGTAGGGGCAATCGCATGCGTATTCACTCGTGACAAGTCAGCGGCACAGCGCGTAGCAATTACCGTGAGCGTGGTCACGCTAGCCTTCACGCTTGCAGAGTGGTTCGACTTCAGTCTTTTGAATACGTTCGAGGCTCATGACAATTGGGACTTTGTACGATGGTTTTTTGGTCAAGACGTCTTTGTCATTGATGAATTGAGTGCTCCGCTTGTTCCGTTGACATCGCTCCTCTACTTGCTGACGATTTTTTCGACGCTCAACACAAAACTAGGCCGATTTCCTTTTGGATGGACGCTCTTGTCGCAATCGATTGTTCTGGCAACGCTGAGTTGCCGAAGTCCTTGGGTGATTGTCTTTCTCATGTCGATTGGCTGTGTCCCACCATGGCTTGAATTGCGCCGCCGCGGTGCCTCGACACGCGTGTTTTCAATTCACATGGGACTGTTTATCGTGATGTTAGTAGGTGGTCTGTTTTTCTTGCAGAACGATTCCCTGCCGACTTTCGCTTCGTGGGTTCCGGCGACCATGCTCACCGTCGCAGCAGTACTTCGTGCGGGTGTGTTTCCGTTGCACCTATGGATGACCAATCTATTTGAGCACGCTACGTTTGGAACGGCATTGCTGTTTGTAACGCCCATGACTGGTGCCTACCTAGTCGTTCACTTGGTCGTTCCGTTCGTGCCTGCCTGGGCGATGCAGAGTATCGTGCTACTCTCACTCGTGACGGCAGTCTATGCCGCGGGGATGGCGACGATCCAAACAGATGCTCGCCGTTTCTTTTGCTTCCTTTTTCTTAGCCATGGCTCACTCGTACTCATCGGCTTAGAGGTCGTAACGACGGTCGGTCTAACCGGTGCACTTTGTGTCTGGATCTCAGTAGCGATTTCTCTCGGCGGCTTCGGGCTGACGTTGCGAGCAATCGAATCCAGAATAGGTCGAGTATCGCTCGATCGTTTTCAGGGGATGTACGAGCATTCCCCAACACTCGCTGGCCTGTTTCTACTGATGGGGCTCGCGTCGATTGGCTTCCCAGGCACGGTGGGCTTTGTTGGTCTTGAGTTGCTCATTGAAGGCGCCGTGGGGGTATATCCAGTCACCGGCCTTGCCGTCGTGATCGTTGCCATGCTCAACGGAATCGCGGTGATGCGAGCCTATTTTCGAATTTTCACGGGTCGAAAATTTCAAACCTCGTCGATACTACGCAGCCATCGGTCAGAACGATTCTCCGTAATCATTCTTACATTTCTTGTACTTGGCGGCGGACTTTGGCCGCAACCAGGTATCGAATCCAGACGTCACGCGGCTGAGTCACTGTTGAAAATTCGCCGTGAGTCCCTGAGGGCCATGCGTGAAACGGCAAATCAACGTGCGACTGGCACCAACCTGTCACGTGAGAAGTGACAGGTTGGAACGTGCAATCTAAAGAACGAGTGCGACCCAATTTATGCCTTGACGCTTTCGCCCATCCTTGCCCATCGTCGAAGCATTTTCCGCGACGAAAGCTTTAAATAGAGGGCTAGCATCAGATCGAGTCAGCGTCGGGAACTTCAAAGCCTTTGCGATACTCGCGTGTTAATAGCGCGTTGGCATCTTCGTTGTTCGTAAAGCGTTCCGTTTCAGGATCGAACGCGAGCTGTGGCCCGATGGACAACATGTCTGTCTCAGGATCAACGCCGCTTGCCTGGAGGTGCTTAAGCGTGCGTTCTAGAGTCTTTGCGTTGTCATCGAGGCTCTTCACGGTTGACAAAGTCTTTGCCAGCTCAGCCGGGGAAACACGATTTTTCTCACCGAGATAGTAGGAGATATTACCAAGGTGGCTTACCGCCGCCGAAAGGTGCCCCGTGGTGGCATCAGCATTCAACGACGAAGCGTCCCGAGAGACGCATGCATCAACAAAGTTACCCATGTGAACTGCATCTAAGTCGCCTTGCGCTTTGAATTCACGCATCAACTTCATGTCGCGATCGTACGCCGCACAATGGCCGTAGCTTGTCTGCACCACATAACCATCGCTGCCGTAGAACACGACGCCAATCTTGTTACCGCTTGTCGAGTCAAAGAGTTTGTTGAGCTCCTCGTCGGCTGAATCGTCTACACCTAGACCTCGAGTTTCAAACACGATGCACTTGTCACCGTAGTCGTAGATCGAGACTTCCGTGTTAGCAGTATCTCCAGCATCCACATACTTGTCACTTTTGCGTTCCGCCTGATAACCAAGCCGGCCTCCATACGAAATTACGCTGTTCGGTTGACGATTCAGACCAAGCCCCCAACGTGCAACGTCTGTTTGGTGTGGCCCTTGATTACCAAGGTCACCATTCCCGTACAATCGTTGCCAGTGCCAATCGTAATGGAACTGCTGACGAGTCACTTTCGGATTAGTGAACTGCGCTGGGCCACTCCAAAGGTCAAAATCGACGCCCGGCGGAATCGGGTAATCACCTAACGCACCGATTGACTTACGACGCTTGTAACACAACCCACGAGCGAAGTTCACTTCGCCGATGCCGCCTTCGGCGATGAACTTGACGGCTTCGATACACGCGTTGCTGCTCCGACACTGGGTGCCAGTCTGGAACATCTTGCCATACTTCTTCGCAGCGGCAACCAAGGCGCGTCCTTCGTGAATATTGTGGCTGATCGGCTTCTCGATATAGACGTCTTTCCCTGCCTGCATCGCCCAAATGCCGATCAAGGCGTGCCAGTGATTCGGGGTGGCACAGCTAACGATATCAATCTCGTTGGAGTCCAACGCTTCTCGGACATCACGGTAGACGGCCGGTCGTTCGCCAAACTTCTCGGCGATCTGGCTTGCCCGTTGTCCGCCCACTTTTTCGTCAATGTCGACGATGGCTCGAATCTCAATTTTTTCATTCTTTCCAAAACCGCCAACGTGAGACATCCCGCGTCCGTTGACGCCAACAATTGCCAAACCGATCTTTTCGTTCGGTCCGACTGCACGGCTTCGTCGCGGGGTGGTAAGCGTTGCTACGGCCGCCGAAGCCGCAGCCATGGCATGGAATTGCCGACGTGAGAGCGATTGATTCATGGTGGGAAAGCATCCAAAAACAGAATGAGTTGCAAAAAAGTGCGGAGCGACCGCTCAAGAAGACACACTCGATCGAGCCAGTCTTTTCGCGAGCCAGCCTTTTCGCACTTCCTGCAATGTAGTCGGTTTATCCGTCACAAACCACAACACTGCCATTCAGAACACCATTTGAGATTTCGGAACGCAACTTGCATCAGAGATATTGTCGTGATGCCGCAGTGATTTTGCAGTGTTTTGCGGCCGTCTCGCAGCGATCTTCAACCACGCCGACCGGTAATTTCGGTCGCACCGACCCTTACCGGAGCACATAAAAATGGAACGACGAATGACGACAATCCTGGCGGGCAATTCTCGAATGCTTGTTATCTCAGCCACCCTCACGATTGGTGCAAGCTTTAGCTTTGCCGACGATCCCATCAAAGCCGACGTCCCAATCAAGAACGAGACCAGCGACTCGGGTGCTGCCATCGCCGATTTAGGTGGAAACGGTGGCATTGTGGTTGACGTAGGTGACGAAGTCGGAACCGTCACCTCGTCAAACCTGAGAGGACAAGCACGGCTTCGGGAAGCACTGGGTAAACAGGCCTACTTTCGCTCACTTTCAGCAATCAACCTGCAAAAGGCAATCGATGCGTACTTGAACAACGAACGTGAACGGATCGAGTCGTACTACGAAATGCGAGACTATCGTGATGAGCAGGTTGCAGCTGAGCGAAATCCGATCAGCGAAGAAATTGCCATCCGCCGGGCGAAGGAAAAAGCGCCAGATCGACTGACAAGCCAACAATACGACCAAAAATCCGGCAAAATCTTTTGGCCGAAACCTCTCGATGATCAAGTTCTCAAGCCGTACACGCGAGTGATCGAAGAAAACTTTGCCAAGCGATCGGACCCTGGACATCACTATGGCGGCGGCGAAGCACGAATGATCGAACGAATCGTGAAGCTCATTCAACGGGCCGTCGATTCAATCAAAGAAGAACTGACACCGCGTGAATACATTGCACTTTCCGATTACCTCGCCAGCATTCACTATGAGGCCATGTTCGATCTGGCTGGAAATCGGGTCATCAACGAATAACCTGAGTAACCAGCTGAACAGCCACTCAACCCATCCTCAGTGATTGGGCTTAAATCTCTCGAGAGACAGCGAGCTCCGCTAAACCAATCAGAGCGTCTTTCTCGATCGAAGATTCGAAAATTTCGAGCGACTGGATCGCGTCACATTGGAACTGCTGGGCAACTCGGTGCGTGTAGCGACGAGCGTCGCTCTTGCTCAAATACGGCTGCAACTTGGCAAAACGAACGTCGCTGGGGCCGTCCAAAATCGAGAGAATTCTGACGCGATCACGGTCACTCGCTTGATCAAGCAGCCGAATGATCGGAAGCGTGATCTTTCCTTGAATCAAATCCGTCCCGAGCGTCTTGCCGATTGCATCGTCGTTTCCCCAAACGTCGAGATAGTCGTCAGCGACTTGGAACGCGATTCCGAGTGCACAACCATAGCGAGCGAGTGCTTCCACTTGAGTTGCCGACCCAGAAGCCAATTCAGCGCCGAGAACACATGCGACACGACACAACTCCGCAGTCTTCTCGTTGAGTATCTCCAAATAGGTTGCTTCTTCGAGCGAGGTATCATTGCGCATCATGACTTGGCGCAACTCACCTTGGCAAATTCTGCGCGAGGCTTCCCCAATCAGTTGGCACGGTCGCGTTGACGGCAGCATCGCCGCCATTCGAAAACTCTGGGCAAACAGATAATCCCCCAGCAAGATACTGGTGTGATTGTTGTAGCGATGATTAATCGTCGGAGAGTGGCGACGCAAATCCGCTTCATCAAGAACATCGTCATGGACAAGCGTAGCCGTGTGTATCATCTCAATGACGACGCCGAGCGTCACATGCTCTGGCTTCACATTCCCGCAAAGCTTTGCGGCAAGCAAAAGAAGCGCAGGACGAAGCCGCTTGCCACCTAACTGCGTTCCATGAAGCAAAAGAGGTCGCAGCAGCTCATGTTCCGAATCCAGCTCGCAGCGAAACAAAACCTCAACCTCCGCTAACTCGGTGGCGACGCTTTCGTACAGGAGACGAAATCTCTCCCGATCCGTGGAGACCAGCTGGGGTGCAGTCGACGACGGGCGACTATCTCGAACAAGCAGGTTGGCGGAAGAAGTTTCGTCCGCGGTTACTGGACTGAATGTCATCGTTTTTTCACCCGTAAGGAAGTCACGTCACGATTAAACCGCGGTGGCACGCCCCGACGTAACGGTAGGCAGTGAAAAAGTTTATCACGACCGCTAACGACGTTTCTCAAGCTGCCATATCTCGAGCTGCGAAATCTCAGATCAGTCACGATTGCGTTGCTCGGTAGTCACCCGATTTGCCACCACTCTTTTGCACCAATTCAATCGGTCCAATTTTCACGCCTCGATCGACACCTTTGACCATGTCATAAACGGTCAGACAGGCGATGCAAACAGCCGTCATGGCCTCCATCTCAACACCGGTCTTGCCGGTAGTCTTGACCGTGGCCGTACACAAGAATTCTGCTTCTGGCGATTGATTAATGCCGCCAGTAAAACACTGCCCCAAATCGCTGAATTCGACATTTACCGATTCAATTGCGATCGCATGGCACAGCGGAATCAACTGGCTCGTCAACTTGGAGGCACCAATGCCAGCCAAACGTGCAACAGCAAGCACATCGCCTTTGGCAGCATCTCCGTGACGGACCAAGTCAGCCGTGTCGGCCTTCATCGTGATTTTGCCACGAGCCACAGCGATACGAACCGTGGGTTCCTTTGCGGAAATATCCACCATCCGTGCTTGGCCAGCGTCGTCAAAATGAGAGGAAGTACTCATGACGCTAGAAAATAAACCCGCCAGCCTTTTCCGGCGAGGGTGCTTGTCCACCGAAAAACAGGATCGGCGCATAAAAAAACGTCGCACACCAGCGGGAGGTGTGCGACGTTATGAAGCGAGGCGCTAGGGATTGCGGACAAGTCCGGATCGTATGCGTGCTCGTTACTCTAGACGAGTTCTTTCTTGTTACCGACGAGCGTTCGAAGTCGTTCCGCCAACAGGTGGGCGTCAAACGGTTTCTTGAACGTTTCGTTGATGCTGCTTCGATCGAAACTCATCGGCTGGCCATCGTCTGGCAACAACGCGATCAAGATCACATCGGTAAAGTCGACGTTCTTGCGAAGATTTTGGCAAATCTGCACAGCCTCGATCTTGCCGATCGAGAAGTCGACGATGATGCAATCAGGACTGAAGCTCTCAGCTTGAATACCGGCTTCGAAACCACTCGCGGCCACAGCGACCTTGAATGCTTTTTCTGGCGGTAGTTCTCGCTTCAAGTTTTCAATCAGTACCTGGTCTTGGGCAACGATCAGGCACTTGGCCATGGCTTCGTCTTCCAAGTCTCCAAGGGGCATACCATGCTCCTTGAGGAATTTGATCAGGTATTCGCGCGGAATCCGGCGATCCTGACTTCCAGGGATTCTGTAACCTTTCAAACGCCCCGAATCGAACCATTTGCTAACAGTTCTCGGAGCCACTTTACAGATCTTGGCGACCTGTCCAGTAGTGAAGACCTTC
>JBGTAI010000186.1:0-16737 GCA_041749955.1 Pirellulaceae bacterium
GTCGCGTTTTCGGCTTCATGCCACGCCTCAAATTGCAAGGTTCTGGCGAGTTCTCCACTAAGAGCTTGCAATCTAAACAAGCAAACCCGTTACGAAAACCCCACCAAAACAAAGGCAGAGTCCATTCGGCAGGGACGACTAGTTACACTTCATATGGAATCTTGCAGATTTCTACTGTCGTCCCGGAACCAAGTAGTGCGATGTTGATATTACTTGGTTCTGGAGCTTTAGTACTTCGAATTCTTCGCATTCGCGCCTAACTTGGACCCACACGGTTTTTGAAAGTGTCCTTTCAAGCTGCCGTGTGGGTTTTTTGGTAGTCAAAACTTTTTATTAGAGTGATATTTCTGGAGCAAGGGGTGGATTAAGACATTTTGCTGGGGCTGTAACTGGTGCGTCTAGCGGTACTCGAGGTTTTTTTGTGGCGCCTAATCCTCCTGATTCGATTGATTCCATTATGACCTGCGCCGCCAATCCCGGCACACACGTCAAATAAACCGGCTCCGGTTCCTTATCCCCCGCCGCCGGCAACACCGGCGGCAACGGACTCTCCGGAGATCCATCCCCAGCTTCATCCGGAGTAACCACTCCAGCAACTGGCCCTTGTGGAACATTCTCACGCTGTCCGTATGCTTCGCCTCTTGCGGTCAAGGTGCCGAGAAAGGGCAAGAAGGGTTGAACTTCTGCAACGAGCACGACTCGAATTGGATAAGACTGCAGTAACTGACTCACCGGCAGACCTGTCGCCACTGGGCCGTTACAAACTTGTCCGTGCCCACTTACATCTGCACATTCACCTGGTCTTAGCACCGCTGCGCTGCGAGTAACGGTAGGCGGAGTGGGCGTTGAAACAGAGTCTAGCTCATCATCAGTAACGGTGATGTTTTTCAGCATGGCTCCCGAAGGCGCTGCTTCTTGAGTGAGAAAACTTGAGAGCGGAACGGCTTCGGCTTCGTTGAGAACAACATCTCTCGCCTAATACTCTTCATGGGTCTGCACCCCTGCAACTGTCCATCAAATTCGAGACAGACTTCATTTCAACATTCGTTTCTTGGACTCAGATCAAGACGTTACGTTCCGGCGGGCTACTAACGCGGAGAATCTGTCTCACATTTCTCAAAGGGGCCGATCTGTCGGCGTTCTTGGCACGTCGATTACACAACTTTGCATTCTTCCAACCGGCGCTTTCTCTTTTCCCAATCTGGCATACACCGTCCCAGCAATCGGTAAAAGGCGGGACTATGGTTGTGAACCTGTATATGGCACAACTCATGGACAATCACGTAGTCGACACAGTGAATCGGCACCTTGACGAGGTCGAGATTCAAAAGCACGCTTCCCGCCTTAGTGCAGCTTCCCCAGCGATGCGTCATTTTGCGGATGACCAACCGTGGCTCGTGGGCAAGCCTGAGGGAAGAGCACTGCGATAAACACAATCGCAGTCGCTGCTGAAATACTCGCTCGGCGTGTTCGCGATACCAACATTCGAGCTGCGGCTTGATGCGATCAGGGTTGGTACGTGTACTCGTCCAAACGTGGAGAAATCTGCCAATCAGCTTTACGGCTTCTGGCGAACCGGCATGTAACTTAAGCCGGTACTGCCTGCCCAAGTACATAAGCGTTTCACCCGAGACGTAACGGGGGCCGGGATGCTTTGGCTGAAACTGCTCAAAGTATCGCCACTGCTTCAGAATCCAGCCACTTCGTTTCTCAACGCGCAATAGGACTTGCTCACTGGTACTGTTGGTGGGGGCTACAACCTCCAGCCGCAAGTTGGGATGCACGGTGATTGCAAGTTTCTTCCGCTTGCGATACTCAACGCGGAAGGGTATCCGTTTTCCGCCAAATCTCAGTATGTAGCCGCCATCCGGTTGGCCGTTCTCGATCATCCCCGATACCTCCGCCGCGCAATATCAAGACATTTCTCCAGTATCAAGTCGATTTCATCGAAGCTTAGATCGAGGCCGGTGGTACTCTTCGCGTCAAACAAGGCGTCCTCAATGTCGTTCCGCATTCGATTCTGCACGTCGGTGTTGGTCGTCCAATTGACAATGCGCTCGCGGAGAACCGCGTCATCGATTCTTACCGCCACGTCGGCAATGACCTCCTTCAGGTCGCCGTCTCCTCCGTGCGAAGCAAGTGCCTCACGCACGACTCCATAGAATGCTTTAGCGACATCACGTTGACGTATCGCCTCTGGCAGGCCATCATCTTTGCGGTTACGTATAGCGTCGGCGATCTCCGATACTTTTGCCAGGTAATCCCTGTCGGCCAGCCGCCTCTCGCGGAACGCGTGGATTGCGTCTTCGAGCATTTCAGAAAACTTGCGATAGAACGCCGGGTCTTCGTCCATGCGGTCTTCAATCGTCTTCTTCGTGCGGTGGGCGATTGTATCGGCTTTCGATGCAGTGCCTTCGATCTTCTCCAATTCTTTAAGAAACGCATCCTTATCGAAGATATTCACGAGCGAGGTCATTACCTCAACACTGCCTGTCGAAACGTGCGTGTCGATGAGCTTCTGAATCTTGGCTTCGTATTCCTTGAAATCGACAACCTCGGCGTAACGCCTGCGGACGGCGGTCCGCAGGTTCATGAAGAACGCCAAGTCTTTGACGTACTTCTCGACCTTGGCATCCGGCGTCTGTTCCATGAACCGTGTCGATGAGAGGGCTATCGACAGCGACCGGCTGAAATCTCGGAGGCATTCGTAAAACTTCTCGCGGTCCTCGGGCTTGGCCAGCGCTTGCTCGTATTGCTCCTCGTCTTGCTTGTTCTTGATGTGTTGGAAACGATTTAACAGATCCGTGTGCCGTCGCGGGAGTTTCTCGATCTCCTCGGCAACATCGGTCAGCGTTGCCTGAAGCTCGGCTTGGTCGTATTCCTCCATTTTCCCATAGAGGTCGAAAGCGTTGTTCAGGTTCTGCAAGACTCCGCGGTAGTCGATGATGTAGCCGAAGTCCTTGCCGTCGCAGAGGCGGTTCACGCGAGCAATCGCTTGCAGTAGCGTGTGGTCTTTGAGTTGTCGGGTGAGATAAAGGACCGTGTTGCGGGGTGCATCGAAACCCGTTAACAGCTTATCCACGACGATGATGATTTCCGGTTCGTCGCCGCTCTTGAAGCCGTTAATGATGTTCTTGTTGAACTGGTCCTCGCTGCCGTGCTTGGCCATCATCCTCTTCCAGAACTGCTGCACGGCTGGAATATTATCTTCGTCTACTTCCTCGTTGCCCTCTCGATCATCAGGGCCGGAGATCAACACCTCGGACGATACCATTTCGAATTCGTCCAGGTACCTCTTGTAAAGCAGGGCTGAGGACTTGTCTTGCGTTACAAGCTGAGCCTTGTACGGCGTCCCCTGCCAGTTGTCGCGATAGTGCATGCTAATATCGAGCGCGATTTCTCGGACCTTTTGCTCGGCCTTGTTGAGCTGGTCCGTCGTCGTGAACTTCTTCTTCAGGTCGGCCTTCTGTTCCTTGGTCAGGTTCGCCGTAATGATCTCAAACCAGCGGTCGATGCTCTGCCGGTCCACTCGTTGCTCGACATCCCGCCCCTCGTACAACAGCGGGACGACTGCCTTGTCCTCGACCGCCTTGCGAATCGAGTAGGTCGGCTGGATCAGGCCGCCGAACTTGTTGATGGTGTCCTTTTCTTTCTTCTTTACGGGTGTACCCGTGAAGCCAATGAAGCAGGCATTGGGCAGGGCCTTCCGCATGCGACCGTGCATTGCCCCATATTGGCCGCGATGGCTTTCATCGACGAGGACGAATACGTTATCGTTCTCGTTCCGCAGATTGCCCTTGAGCACCGCATTCTCAAACTTGTCGATGATCGTCGTGACGACACGGCTCTTAGGGCCGGAAACTTCCTTGGCCAGATCCTTGCCGCTCTTTGCCTGGTGCGGCTCCAAGTCGCAATGTGTGAACGTCCTGTAAATCTGATCGTCCAGGTCCACGCGGTCGGTCACAAGTATGATCTTGTATTCGGGCAAATTTAGCCGTGCGATGGACTTGGCAAGCATAACCATCGTCAGCGACTTGCCGCTCCCTTGTGTATGCCACACGACGCCGCCAAGTCTGCGCCCTTCTTCATCCCGCTGCCTAATTCGCTCCAGCACATTTTGAACGGTGAAATACTGCTGGTAGCGTGCAACCTTTTTCTCGCCCGCATCAAACAGCATGTAGTTGTACGTCAAATCCAGCAGCCGTTCTGGTCGGCATAGACTGTAGAGCGTGCGGTCCTGGGCCGTGATCTCACGGGGGTTCTGCTCCAGCTTCTCGAACCACGCTCGCACGTAGTTGTAGCGGTCGCCAAACAACCGATCTTTCTGTTCGTCGGAAAGCGGGCGATTGATGATCGGAGCGAGCGGCGTGTCCACTTCCTCGCGCCACACTGCCCAGAACTTGGCGGCTGTTCCCGTTGTCGCATATTTGGCCTCGTTCTTCGACAATGCCAACAACAACTGCGAGTAGAGGTACAGCTTGGGGATTTCGTCTTCTCGCTGATTTCGCAAGTGCTGACTGATGGCTTCGGCGATGGGGTCTTTAATGTCGGGCCGCTTGCACTCAATGACGGCCAGCGGAATCCCGTTGACGAATAGGATGATGTCGGGCCGTCGGATGTCGTGGCTCGAAGTCCGCTCGACCTCGAACTCTTCGGTGACGTGGAAGGCGTTATTGGTCAGCCACGTTTCCGGATTCCAGTCGATGAACTGAAGGGGAAAGCTCTTTGTATCGCCGTTGATTGTTTGTTGCAGACTCTTGCCCAGAACCAGCAGGTCATAGATTTTCTCGTTCGTCCTCACAAGGCCATCGTACAACACTTCCTTGATTGACTGCACAGCGCTCTGGACATTCGCTTCGCTGAACTCATGCTCCTCGCCTTTGAAGCGAATCCGGTTGAGCTTGCGAAGCTGCTCGACAAGCACAGTCTCTAGCAGCACGTTGCCTCGCTTGCCATTTCGCAGCGCGACCGCCTCGGCGGGGGGGAGGAAATGCCAGCCCAGGTTCTGCAACAGTTGCAGAGCGGGAATCTGCGAAATGTGGTCTTCGAGAAATGACGGAAGTTGTTGGCTCATGGCTTCACCCTCACCTTGCCTGTCAGTAGCTGCTGCATCAGGCCTTTCTTCTGCATTTTGAGGGCATCCAGTTCCCGTCTGAGACTGTTGAGTTCGCGATCGGCGATATTGAGAATGGAAGCAATCTTTCGCTGCTCCGGCAGCGATGGCAACTTGAGCTTCAGGCCGCCAAGATCGGAAAAATAGATCCGGACTCGCACGCCGCCATTACCGGACGAAGAGACGTACCGCTGCCACAGGCTCGAACGTCGGTACTGGTCAAGGAACTCGATGTCGATGGCGGGGCCATCGTCAATTGGTTTCTTGGCATGGAATACAACGTAATCGGGACTAACGAGTACATCTTGCTCGCCGGTCCATCGGGCAATGGAACCGATGTTAAGTCGCATCGGGTTGTACGCAAAGTAGTTCTTCTTCACGACAGAGTATCGGTCAATGTCGGTCGCTATGGTACGCTCCCGCATCGGGATTATGCCTTCAGCTTTTGTCACAGCCATTACCGATTCAGTTCCGAGTCGCCCTCGGTTCCGCTCTTCGCACTCCTCGGCTATGTCCTTCAAATGGACCGACTGCCACTCGTCACGAAATCTGTTGAATCTTCGCTTGCCAATAAAGAGTTGCTGCATTAACCCACGCTTAAAGCGGAGTTTGGCAGTCATCAGTTTGCCTACGTGCAGAATGCTACGGTCCCATGTCGCGAGGACCGAGACGATTGAGAGCTGCTCGCGAAGTGGCGGTAACAGTATTGGAAATGCTGCGACCTCTGCCTTCGTGATGTTTGGGTCTTTGCGGCTACTGCCAGCAAGTCGCTTCCAGACTTGTACGCGTCCGTTCAGCCAATGTTGAACGAATTGTGGAAGAGCACGTTTCTTGTCGAGCGTAATTGCTGTCAACGCTTGATTAATGGCAGCGTCGCATCCAAGAAGTCCAGTTCTGCCAATCTGTTTGAATCCTCCGTACATCGCGACAAGCACGGTGCCTGGGGGATAAACCTTACACGATGTTTCGGACAATGCTACTGGTGTAATGCTCTCTTCGGTGTGAAGTATTAGGTCGTTATTCAGGTCTCCAGTCTTAACCCATCGGATGTCACCGCCTTCGTAGTAAGTTGCATGCTTCTGACGAAGTGGAGTCGCCCCGGACCCAAGTTCAGCGATGTCGCCAATTGTTGCACTAGCCCAGGAATCAGGCGCCATATCCCAGCTCCTTGAGAAAGTGGCGCATCTCTTTTCGCGACTTCGCGAGTTCGGTTTCCAGTCCCTCGATCTTAGTTTGTAGTGCCGTGATGTCGATTTCTGCTTCCTCCACCGTCGTATCCACATACCGTGCAATGTTGAGGTTAAACTCGTTCTCTTCGATCTCCTTGCGTTTAGACCGGTGAGCGTACTTCGGCACGCTCTTGAATTTCTGATAGGCACTAACGATCTTATCGATGTCCTCGGGTCGGAGCCGATTCTGTTTTTTATCGTCCGAGAACTCACGGCTCGCATCAACAAAGAGTACGTCGGTCGACTTGCGACCCTTGCGGAAGATAAGAATTGCTGCGGGGATACCCGTACCGAAAAAGAGGTTTGGGGGTAAACCGACAACTGCTTCAAGCATGTTCTCTTCAATCAGCTTCTGACGAATAAGGCCTTCCGAGCCGCCACGGAACAGCACACCGTGCGGCACGATGACACCGATACGACCGTCACCCGCCAGAGCGATCTCAATCATGTGCGTGATAAACGCATAGTCCCCCTTGCTCTTCGGCGGTATGCCTCGCCAGAAACGCTTGTGCGGATCGTGCCCTGCGAAGTCGGCGCCCCACTTGTCGAGCGAGAACGGCGGATTGGCGACGACCACGTTGAACTTCATCAACGAGTCGTCTTCGACGAGCTTGGGGTTGGTGATCGTGTCGCACCACTCGACGCGGGCAGCGTCCTCCTCGTGGAGGAACATATTCATCCGGCAAAGTGCCCACGTGCTGCCGTTCGATTCCTGTCCGAAGAGCGAAAAGTTCTTGCTCGGCTTGCCGTCTTCGTCTTTCACTTCCTTGGCGACGCGAATCAAGAGCGAGCCAGAACCGCAGGCCGGATCACAAATGCGGTCGCCCGCCTCCGGTCGTACAAGCTTGGCCAGCAGCGTCGAGACTTCCGGCGGCGTGTAGAACTCGCCCGCCTTCTTGCCTGCTCCGGCGGCAAACTGGCCGATGAGGTACTCGTACACGTCGCCAATCACGTCCCGCTGCCCGACCCGCGAGGGCCTCAGGTCGAGACGTGGGTCGTTGAAGTCCTCCAGCAAATGCTTCAGCCGTCGATTCCGTTCCTTGGTCTGGCCCAAGGCAGGTTCGGAATTGAAGTCGATGTTGCGGAAGACGTTTTCGAGCTTGGCCTTGTTGGCATCCTCGATCTTCTCCAAGGCGATGTTGATGAGCTCGCCGACGTTAGCAACGTCGCGGTGGGCGTAGAGATAATCAAAGTCGCATTCGCCGGGAACGACGAACCGCTCGCGGGCCAGCGCCCGCTTGATCCGCTCTTTATCCCCTTTGTGCTTAGCGACGAGTTCCTTCTGCCTGTCCTTCCAAAGATCAGACAAGTATTTGAGGAACAGCATCGTGAGGATGTAATTCTTGTACTCGGACGGGTCGACGGCTCCTCGAAAGGTATCGCACGCTTTCCAAACAATCGCGTTGATCTCGTCCTGATTGAATTCTTTCGGCATATAAAATGTCCTATTGTGGGACGGGCGTGTTGGTAGTGATGAAGGGAGTTAGCCAAGCCCCAAGAATTCTTTGAGCCTCGGAGCATTATGAGTGAAGCAATGATCTGCCCGTGTGATCCAATCATCACCATGACAGACGGCATCCATAGGCAGGCACTGGTCAGATTCGAACGTCATGCGAAAGACTCGCGTCGAGGCGAGTGGACTTTCTCCGAAAAGCAAGCAGAGCATGTTGTGGGCGCTGTCTGATTGAAGGTTCAGTATCAAGTCCAGAAGTTTGCTGCGTTGCCAACGAGTGGCGAACCCCCAACCTTGCCAACTGCGAATGAACCAATCTTTCCGCCAGCCTTCGCTGCGTGGATAGAACGTCTTGCTCTTTCCGGTTCCCAAGGACAGGACGCGAATATCTGACAAAGGAACTTTGAGTCGGTATTGAGCGTCGATGACTGCTGCCAGCGATGGGTTGTTGGCCCATATCCCGCCATCTACAAGTTGATACTTCCCGTCGACTATATGTGGGTCGAAGTACGTCGGTGCCGAGCAGGAAGCAAGGACGGCTTCGGACAGCTTCACGCCGGGATCACGAATAAAGCCGTCGGCGTACTTTGATTTGAATACGTGTACGCAGCCGTTGCCGATGTCGACGGCGGGAATGATCAATGGAACCGGAACCTCACCGAGGGTGGCGGAGCCAAGGATCTCTTCAAGCAAACCTTGCAGATTATTGTTCGAATACTTGCTGGTGAGAATCTTGAGGAAGTCGAGACGAGACCTCCAACGTTTCCTGAATATGGTCTTGCCGTGAGTAACGTAGAACTCCGAAAGCTTCTTGGCCGAGATGTTGGATGCCAAGCCAGCGGCAATGATTGACCCGGTGCTGGTGCCTGCAAACATTCCAAACTGCTGGTGCCAATTGATTCCCCATGCTTCTTCCATTCGACGAAGAATGTGTGTGGGGAAAAGACCACGATAGCCGCCGCCGTCGATGCTCAGGATGTAAAATGGTGCGTTCAAAGTCCCAACTCCGGTCAGCGTTGTTTTCTAATCTTGGTTTCGAGCATCAGCTTGCGGGAGACGGCCTGCACGAGCAGGCTCCGCTTTTCCTGGATCGACGCGAACAGGCGGCGTTCGCGTTCGAGCAATTCATTGAGCGTCAGCACTCGTTGTTGCACTTCGAGCGGCGGCACCTGGATTTGCAAATCTTCCACGTCGGTGCGGGTGACCATTGGTATGTGGCTGCCTCGATGGTAGGGCTTCAACGATTCTTGGAAACCGGGTTGGTTGAGCGACCAAGCCAGATACTCCGGTAGCACGACGTGAGTGTTCGGTGTAAGGATAAAAAAGTATCCCGTGGCGATTGTGTTCGGCTCAACCTCTGGCACCACGACTGGATACAGCCGATGCCCACGGCTGAGGAACAGCACGTCGGCCGGTTGGACGAGATACGGCTCTGGTTTGTCGATCATAACTCGGTCGAGACCCAGCACATTAACCTGCCGGTGAGCATCGACATCCTTAATCTGAATGACGCGCACTACTCCCGCAGGGTCAGGTTTTACCTTCCCACGAAACTGATAGCCGACGCGAAAATCCGCGATGTCTTTCAAACGCTTTTTCATGCGTGACACCTATTTGTCGGTGGCATCCACTGGGAGCCTCTCATTTTCCGGTCAGCCATTGATACTGTTCTCGAAACCAGATGTGCCCGAGTCGCTTCCGCAAGGAATTGACTCGGCGGTTGTGACACTTGCCTAACCGGCGCCCACTTCCGCAAGGACATGGACATTTGTTGGCGACGCGCTTTTCTGTCCCTGCAAGATAGACCATCTGCTCGACAGCCTTCCGATCCTCCACGCCAAAGAGTTCGGCAAGGTCCTGACGAATCCCCTTCATGCCGTGGTCGAGTTCGCCGAAAGGTAGCTCGCCGTGCTTCTCCTGGTAAGAGAAACCATAGAGGTACGGGATGACGCACGACTTCACGAATCCCGGCAGTGTTGGAGATCTCGCCACCGCAAGTTGCTGCCGTAGTGGCGACCCCAGGCAAAGACTGCCATCGTCGTGCGTATGAAAACTCTTTGGAATGCGGCCTGCGGCTTCCGTGACGAGCGGCAACTCGCGAGGGAAAGCATGCGGAATGGTTAGCTCCACTTCGTAGGAATCGTCGATTCGCTCCCGGTCGGTCGCCTCGGCACTGAATGACAACGTACCTGCAATTCTCACCACCCCGTTTACAACGGGACGCAGGCTCAAGCCGGGAAAGTCCAGCAGTAGCTCGTCGAGTTTCCATCCTTCAAATTTGTCCTGCGTTGGACTACGCATTTCATCGCCAGGGCTTCGGGGGAGTTGCGATGCGGATCGCCGGAGCAATGATGTGCGGAGCGGGGACCGCCGTGGATGACTCCAGCTTCTCGCGCATTTCGGCAGATAGATCTAATGCAAACTTTTGTCTGACCGTCCTCGTGATGTCCGCAGACTTGCCGATCACCCTTGCCAGGTTGGCGAGATCGGCTTTTACCTGCTTTTGCCAGGCCTTGAAGTTGTCCTCGAAACGAGAATCTCTAGCCCAGCGATCGGCGAAGTCTTCCTTCGGATTCACCGGGTTCGGAACACGAGGAGCAGTCGCTCGAACGTGGTCGAGCATGCCGTCAACGATGTTGGTCAATGCTTCAAAGAGTTCGCTCTCGCCACTGTAGCTATGTGTGGCGAGCGTCGTGATGATGATCGACAGAGGCTTCCATTCGGGCGTGTCCTTGAACATCACATCGCGATGCCGCTTCAGGATCTGAATGCATCGCTGGAGAATCGTCTTCCATTCGTAGGGCGGCACGTCGTCGATCGAGGCGTAGGCGCGGTTCTCCACCAAGTTGAGCACTCGGCGGCGCGCATATGGCCGGAGTTTGCTCTCGAACCACCGAGCGACACCTCGTGGATTGCTGCTCGGCCAATCACGGTCAATTGTTTGATAGTTTTGGTGCCTATCATCCGTGATTGCGACAGCGGTGGCCGCTAACTCCGGCGATACTCCAAACCTAACCAGTTCCTCGATGAATGATACGTCTTCAGGTATTGCGGGCAGGACATCCATATGGAAGCTGGCTTCGTCGGCGTAGTTCAGCCGCCAGCAGCGGTGCGTTTCCTCGGCGGGATCATTGAACGAGTTCGCCTTGGCGTAGGCCTTCACTTCGTCGCCGATCAACTGCTTCAAATATTTCTGCGTGACGTGCGACTTGCTGAGTAGAACCTGGCAAGTCATGTCCAAGTCATATTCTTCGGTCGCCAGCAGTGGCCTGATTACGGTGCCATAGCGAAACGAGCCTTGCAAATATACCTCAGGCGACAAGTCGACAACCTTTGACTCCTTTCGATGGAGCCACTCTCCCAACGAGCGATAGCGGTCCTCCGCCTTCTTGTAATAGGAAGGCGGAATGTCGAGCAGCTCAATTAGGAAATCCAATAGGTGATTCATGTACTTCGATTCATCGTTCATGCGTTGTCTCCTTTTGAGATGTCGAGAGCGAACTCGAATCCACAGAGGTCATTGAGTCGGTGAGGCCTGACGGCCACGGTTAGGTCGCTTAATGGTTTGACTACAGCGATGTCGGATGTTGGGTAGAGATGCTATTAATGCACCACATGGCATACTGCACATTATCCATTCTACGCTTTCGTCCCTGTCAGTACAAGATGGAAAACGCAGTATTTGGTATACTGCTCAGCCTATGTCACCCGTTAAGCCGCAAACTATTATGCTGCAACAACTTAGAATCGTTTTTGCATCGCAATCTAGGTTGTGAATGAGTGTGGACGGACTGTCCAACTGCCCCGGCAAACCTTGCCACATGCTCATCTGGAAATGCTTTGTTGAGAGTGACGTTCATAGGCACTGCGCGGCATTCGGTGACTAAGTTCCTAACGCGAGAACCCACTTAGGCGTAGTGGCGATTAGGCACCTCCCCGCACACAAGGTGATCAGAGGTGCGTAGAATCAACCTGATACTCCACCTAACTTGTTCAGCAAACCCCTTTGCGGGTTGTGTTCGCTCCTGCCCCGGGAGCACGGAAAAACAATGGGGGGTTAGCCAACGAGCATAGGCGACCATGTCGAGCTGGGTGCTGACAATCGGGCAATGTCGCCCGAATGCAGGCAGTCCGCTTGCTTAACATGGAGGGCTTATGCGTTTGTTGCGTTGGATACGACCGAAGCAGAATGACTACTGGGGAAATCGCGAATGGAACATGGCTGTTGCACGAGTTAAGGGCGTCGTTCTTTTTCTCGTCGTGATCATCCTTGTTTACGTTTACCTATTCGCGATGTGGTATCTCCGCTGGTGATTCTGCTCGGGGCCCGGGAAACCGGGTCCCTTTCTTTTTTCTTCGGACTAAGCCACCGCCGCGACTGGCTTTGAAGTCTGACAAGTATCGCTCAAGACTGTTTGCCGATCCGCGCGACTGAAAGCCAAGCGAGCGATACCTCCGTCATAGCCAGTGACAATGCAGCCGGCGGCCAACCAGTCCCTCCGCACCTCGTCCGCCGTAGCGAGGTTCTCACGACCGCGTTCTCGTTCCATGATGGCTATTCTCGTTTGCAGCTCGGGAGCAGTCGTCAGGAGATTCCAACCTGTATTTGGTTGCGGGGCCGATGCCAACAGCTCCGCAATCTCCGCTGACGTTTCTTCTCTGGAATCACGGCATGTGCGCTGATCCGTGACAGCGCCGGCTGCGGCAAAGAGGCTCGGCAGACTGACCGTTTCGGATTGTCCCAAGAGCGGGCTGCCATCGAGCTGCTCAACAAAGCAAGTCAGCGGATCTTCCCTTCGTCCAGGAGACGGGAGCCGAACCCGCCGATTGATGAGATCGCACGACCGCCGCTGTCCGTAGAACGCAACGCCGAGTGGGAGATAGGCGCCCATCCATTTATGGCAGCCGGCCACGATAAAGTCGGCGTGCGTTACGGATTCGTCCAGCTGGATGTGGCAGAACGCCTGTGCGGCGTCGACAATCACGAATCTTAGTTCCGCGACGACTTTAATGTGCTGAATGATCTCTGCAATGGGGAGGCGAATACCCAAGTGGTCAACTGCTGGCAGGAAGAGACCATCGCACCCTTGCCGGACAAACTCTTTCGCAATGGCGATTGCCATGTCGGTCCCGGTCAAATCTTCGCGCAGAATGCGATGGCGTATCGGGACGATCACGACATGATTGCCCGTTCGCACGGCGCGATTAGCAATTGTCAGTTGATACGTGGGCCAACTCAAATCGGTCGTCAACACGTTCCGACAAACTCGAAACATGCAGCTTGCCCCCAAACTCAGCAGGGATAATGAACGACTGGCGAGAATCGTCCGCCAGTCATTGGGGACGCCGGCAAGCGACTGAAGTGAGTGCTTCAATCCACGAATGCCAGTCCAGCTTGCCAATCCGGGAAACCGCTGTTGATAGCGTGCTGGCCAGGCATGATAGCCCTCTCGCAAGAAGTCTTCGAAGTACAGGCTCGATGGCTCTTCGGCCACGAGCCGGACGAAGTTAAGTTGGGCCTTTTGGGCGGCGGGCGTCATCGGCCCGAGCCGCGCTGTGTCCAAGTAGTGAAGCGGTTGCAGACTCGTACCTTTCGAAAGCGGCCGGGTGCGGCCGTGGTACAAGTCCAGACTAACCTATCGGCGCAGGACGATCCAGATGTACACTATAAGATTCCGCGTAAACGGCCAGTCGATTCCAGCGGGCCTCGGCATCAGCGACCCTGACAAAGTCAAATGTCAGGATAAACCGTTCGGTGCGGCACTCTTCGTCCAGTTCCTGGGTCCCCAGGGCTCGTGAACCGTAGATGCCGATGTCCGCAATGAGGTCCGGCTCCGTTCGTAGAGCCGACTCTCGGACCAGTTTGAGCCAAATACCGCGAGCATGTTGTTCGTGTAACCACGACCGGACGGGCTCAGCCGGCCATGGTTCGGAGAGAGGCCACAGGGCATCGCTGATGATCGCAATCCTCTCAATGTTGATTCGCTCTTGTTCATGCAACTCAAAGTTGACGAGTAAGCTCTTCCGACCGGGTTCGTCTTGCCAATAGTTGGCGTTCTTGATCCAGGCCACAGACCGGTAGAGGTAAAGCCCCGGGCTTCGCAGCAGTAGTTCATAGACAATTCGCCAGGTCTCGGTGCCTTCAAAAACGAGCGTCCCTGAGGCAATCGTGGTGAGGCTCTTAACCAAATTGTCGAGCTGGTCGATGGCAATCGAGCGATAGATGGGGTCTTGCTGGCGGCTGACCTTGATCAAGAGCGAGGCGATTCGTTTATAGCGGTCATAAACTAGCTCATCACTGGCGAGCAGCAGTGGAGTCTCAAGTTCGGATGGCAAGACAGCGCGAAGCGGAGGATGCGAGGGGGAACCAATAACGAAACCCAACAAAACACATATAAGGAGCCCAATCGCAGTCAGAATGCCCTGTACGGGCAGCAGTGCGGATGCAACGACTAGTAGGAACGCGCTGCAAACTGCCACCGATACAGCAAGCCAATTGACAGGGGGCCAAGTGATTTCAGGATCGCAACTATTCAACATGGACCTACTGTAAAACATCTGCGGGGGTGAGCGCAAGACCTCGTTGGCGTGATGACCTAGATCGAAATTCGTTCGACAATATTTCGGGTTACTCGTCGATGTCTCCGATCGTAGAGCCGTGTTGTCCGGGGGTCGGCATGACCGGCCAGATTCTGCACGTCCTCCAGCGGCACTCCCTGCGAAAGCAAGTCGGTAATCGTTGTTACCCGAAACGAGTGCGGTGAGAGTCGATTCGACAATCCGGCATCCTTCAGTCGCCGCTTGACCATGCGGGCGACGTCGTCGGCCGTCATAGCTGATGAGGTCAGCTGCTTGGTACGGCGGATCGTTGTGCGGAACAGCGGTATTGCTTTGTCGGCATAGTCCAGGCTGCTAGCCTTCAGATAGTCGAGGAGGAATTGCTGCAAATCGTGGCGTACCGGAATCTCACGTGACTTGCCACCTTTCTCGGCAAATCGCAGGCAGTACTGGTCCCCAACGCACGAGAAGCCACCACGTCGCAGGCGAGCAACTGCGCCGACGCGCGCAGCGGTATAAATGAGGATACCGATGATCGCACGGTCGCGAAGACCGACGTTGTCCGTAACTTTGATGCTGTGCAGCAAGCGCCTCGCCTGCTGCACCCCAATCTCAGGTGTCTTGCCTTCGATTACTTGGAGTCGCTCGCCCCGAACCGAGGCCGCGGGATTCAGGACCACAACGTGCCGAGTGACCAAGGTATCGAAAAAATGACGTAAGCCGGCGAGATGGAGCTTCTTGGTGGCCGGGGCGTAAGCGAGCGAGTCAAGATAAAGCCCCACGTCGCGCGGGGCGATGCGGGTTATATCGAGCCCCGATAAGCGACAATGGTCCAGAAAACGACGCACTGCGTGCGAATAGGCCCGCCTAGTGCAACGATTACGAATCCTGCCGTAAATGAACTCATCCCAGGCGAATTGCGCGGCGGGGCCCGCGTGGGCGATCAGGGCCGGAGTCTCGCTGGTGTCGGAGGTTGCAACTTCTCTTGGCCGATGCAATGCAGGGACTCGCACGTTTACCGTCAAGAACTCTTGTTTGGTAGTTCGTGCAATCGATTCGCTGTACCTCTTGTTCACTGGCTTGCCAACTCAATGCTCATCGAACGATCGTTCCATTGACTCATGGTCCTCCTCAGGGTTGCTCCGGTGAGTTTTCAGTCGTCGTCGCGCCAACGCAGGATAACGTCCTTTGTCATGCCTTAAGCGACGATTTCCGGCAAGGGATTATTTGAGTGAGAAAGAGTCGCTGTCAGGGCACGCTTTCGGCCGGTTCAAGTCGCTTGGCGGCGGGGGCTACTAAGGGCTGGGGCATGCAGCAAGAAGGAACTAGATTTTGCGCCGAAGGCATGCAGGAGAACCTACGACGCAACTTTACTCTTACTCATACCCGGAGAGGCCGTCGTCGCCCATATCTACCGAGAAGTCATGAACGTGTTGGAGACGCTCTTGGCGATAGTCTTCGGAACAATGCGTTCCTAGCCACCGGAAGATGTAGTCGACCAGAGAGTTCACGTGCCGGAGTTCAGGATTCTTCGTCCAGCCGGAAGGTTCAAACCGTGTGAACTCGAACTTGTGAGCCAGCGCTTCGACAGGTACGCCATATTGGAGAGCCAGGCTTGTCAGAACGGCGATGGTGTCAAGCAGCCCCGAGATGGTGCTGCCATGCTTGGCAATCTTGATAAAGACTTCACCGGGCCGACCGTCCTCGTAGAAGCCAACGGTGATATAGCCTTGATGCTGAGCGACTTCGAACTTGTGGGTTACGGAACGCCTGGTGTCGGGCAATCGCTCCCGTGTAGCAGTACTTGCGGCGGCTGGGGTTTCTAAAGGTTGAGTTGCATTGGACATAAATAGCTCCCCTCGAAAACAAACCTGAAGTGCAAACCGATGCACGCCATCGGCCTCGCTCGGAAACCAACCGAGCACGACCGCTGCGCAAACTGTCTACTCGAAGACAAATCGCCGAGTGGCGATATTGAAAGAACTCTTGCGCAAGACGTAAGACCGTCAAACCCCGCCTCGTCAAGTAAGTGAAGTCCGTTGACAGCCAGTCAAAGTCACTTTATGCCGGCCGATGTCCCAGCATGCCAGGTTGTGCCGGTCAACCAATCACTCTTGAGCGAACATCGGTGATGCATTGGCTAGACACCTTGTCAGTTCCAGCACTCGGAGAATACGAAGGCGATTCCGCAAAGAGTGCCCGTTCCTTTCGCACGGGCGGGTAAGTTCACGAAGGAAAACCAGGTCCTACACCTGCGGTGCGTTCTCCGGCGATGACTGCACTTCCACGTCGTCGTAGTCGAACGCAAAATCGCATTCGTCACATCTAGTGACGTTCCAGTAATCGGTGCGATTCGGTCCAATGGCTTCGGACGGAATATCGAC
>JBGTAI010000187.1:0-3964 GCA_041749955.1 Pirellulaceae bacterium
GAGTCTTAGGCAGTGGCTCACGATCAAGCTGCTCGTCGAAGTATTGGTTTAGCTTTATTCGGGCTTCGTCGAGGGATTGCCCGTCGTCAGTCCATACTGCTGGCGCTGAGATTCGGCGACTGTGAGGACGACCATGCACAGCGCCTGCTTGTTTTTCAAATCGATCCTTGATCTCTTTCCATTCCTTGCCGGTCAACGCCTCCATGACTTGGAAGAATCGATGGCTTTTGTCTTCAGCGAAATCTCGCAGGGAGCCGCTTCGGATGTTAAATACTCCAGATGGATGTTTGTCGAAACGACCTCGCAGAGTTTCGGGGACGAAGCAGGGAATATTGCCGTTCGAGTCGGGGGCATCGGCGGCAATGCGTAAACCAGCCTGCTTTACTTCATTGAGAAGATCGTTGCCCCGCAACAGATAGTCGTAATGGTCACGAAACATGTAGCTCTCATGCTTTGCTTCGTTCCTCTTGACCATAAACGTATTCGGACGGCGATCCTCATAGAATTGACGCAGTCCGTCGGGCAATGAAGGGATCGGCACCGTGAAGGGGTCGGTAATCCAACGATAACAAGTACCATCGATCACTGAAGGAGGCAGAACAGACTGGTGTCTACCAGTACGAAATTCGATCTTCGTGGCACCGTCTTTGAAGAACTGATCACCTTCCTCAGCCAGGAAGAGACGATGCTTACCACGACGAGAGTGCCAGCAGGGAAAATCATGACCTTTGCAGAGATCATCGAGAAATGCTTCCCCTACTAGCGAATCGGCTTCCACATCAAGCAGTTTTGAGCCGCCAAGATTGATTCCGATTCCAGCGTCCCAATTCGAGTTCAAATAGGTATGTAAGACTTCAACGGAAGGACGAAAGTCAGGCCATCCTTGGAATACAGGTGATTTCGGTTTCTGGCCAGTGCCACGAATGATCGTTAACCACCAGTCGAGGTCTTTAATATATCGAGTTGCCTCTTTGATCGTTTCGATTTGCGTCACAGCCTAACTCCCGTCTTCGTTTCATCCAATTCTCCGCACTATGCATGAATACGATGTTACCACGCTATTCCTGATTGTGAACTTGCTTTTGCAGTTTGTCACGCATCCACGAGACAATCCTTCGCTCATTCCATTTGTACTGTGGCCATTCCCCACACATCTCAATTTTTGCATACCCTTCTGAGTATGCCCTAGCGGTTGGCTTCTGGTCGAAACGAAGTCCCGCTTCCGTAAGAAATCTTCCAACAGTGTGGGATGTGACTCCGAGTCTCAGTCCCAAATCTTTCATTTTTAGATAGGGGCTTTCGTCGATCCATTGTTGTGCTTGTCTTTCTACTTCACTCATTTTCTTTTTCCTTTCCGGCTGTTTTGCCGATGTTTATGTTTAGTTTTTCTGCAATCGTTTTAATCTCCGAGCGTATCCATACACGGACGTTGTTCACACGTAAGGCAGGTTCAGCAATCTGCCTACTGGTGATCAAGTAAACGATTCGATGTGGAGCGACATCAAGAAGAGTCGCCACGTCTTTCAATGTGTAAAGGTCTGTTTGCATAAATCCTCCTGAAGTAGTTATGCAGCAACCTTCGTTTATTTTCGTGGCGACGAGAAAAGTTTTTCGGTTTTGTGGATTACGCCTGGGGTACGGGAATCCAGAATTGCCATCGGCTACAGCCCATGAGCCACATAGAGTCGCATTTGCTTTTCAGAATCGGCAAACTGTGCCAGGGACAAGTGGGAGATTGGAAGAGAGTAACCGCAGTTTAATTTTAGATTCCCTTTGCGTACGTCATCCTAATCCGCCAGTATTCGGTGACGCCAACAGGCTCAGCAAGAATTGCAATCTTTGTTGCCTCAAACCTTTGCTTCGCACCAAGCTTTTCAGTGTGTAGTTTCACCCTTCTTTCGCTCTCAAGGCAATGACGAATGAAGTGGGAAGTCTGGATCAAAGCGAGATCGCACGCCGTGGATTGCTAAATGCACTCCATCAAATGGCCTGTCTATGTACTCATCGGTAAAGTCGCTGGACTTGGCATTGGCCACGAGCGAGAAGATCGCTAACGATAGTGCCGACAGTCTCTCGACGATGGATCGCCGGGAGTTTATTGAAACGTAGTTTTGAAAACTCGTTTTGAGTCAGGCCAGTCGCAGCCTTACGGTGCGATAGCTTGCGGTTTCACTCGCTGCCCGCCTTGAAAGTGCCGTCCCAATGGTGCGATGGCTGCGGAAAACAATTTCGTTCTCAAGCTGTCGATAAGGCCGAATATGTCGCCCGAAGCCAAGAAACTTCGGTCCTGGCTAATCGAAGTGATTGCCGTCGAATTCAATTTCCGAAGTGGCCCCAGAGTGGCCCCAAAAAATGGCCCCAAGAATCGGCCCCAAAAAGAAACCCCTAAGTCCTTTGCGTTAAAGGACTTAGGGATGGAGGATAACGGACTTGAACCGATGACCTCTTGCATGCCATGCAAGCGCTCTCCCAACTGAGCTAATCCCCCGGAAGGTTTTACTGGGTTTCGCTGATTCAATGGCTGATTCAGCGAATTGGGACCAGTAGTGTCGACTCGCGGTGAAGGTACCAAGCCGGTTTGTCTATCGTCAAGGGCTGGCTAGGACCGCAATTTTGGGCTGGTGCGAGAGTCCAACGCCGGTATTTGGACACGGAATCTCGTGAAATAGTTCGGGAAGATGCCTCTGGAAAATACTTCGGGGAAGGGTTTTACCTGGTGGCGATTGGGTCGTCGTGAGTTGTGGATTCCTGTGACCAGAGTTCGTACAGGTTTGAACGGTCGTCAAAGGGCTCAAAGTCGGGTGCATTGACTCCGATTTCATGTAAACAGGCGGCTGTCCAAGTCGGCCAGTGCGACCATTTGCTCTTGTTGGATGTCAGAGGATTGAGCGGCAGCCAACACTGAGTCAGCACCAACATCGCTGCAATGAGTGTTGCTGGCGCAAGAGTAGCGTAGCGATGGGAAGTTGCTTTGGACCGTGGTTGCGAAAGTGACGCGTGGTTTTGGGCCAGACGTTTTGTTCGATGGACCAGCTCACTCGTTGTACGGGTAATCGCGAGCGTCCCAGGGCGTTGGAGATGTACCAACTTTGTGATTTCGAGAAGCGTTCGAATGTACGAGAGGGTCTGGGAACCGTGACCGCTTGCGATGTCGTCACAGACAAATTCTCGGACGAGCGCGGCGCGGCGTCCACTGATTCGCACCAGCGGGTGAAACCACAGCAGGCATTCCAACGTGCTTTGCAGGAATAGCTGCATCGGATGATGAGTCGAAAGGTGTGCCATCTCGTGGCGAACGATGTGATTGACACAATCAAAGTGCTCACTGGCAAATTGACCGCTGGCAAGTTGACTACTGGGGCGAAGGCCTCGCAGTACATCACGTGGCATGAAGATCATGGGATAGTGCAGTTGGTAGCAAAACGGGCCGGAATGGTCGTCACTGTAAAAGAAGCTTACCGTCCGACCATTCACCGATAGGCACAAGTCTTGTGTCGCTTGGCGAACCCATTGTGAATCCGCATTCGTCAATGGTTCTGCGTGTCGAATCATCCGTTCGAGCCGAAGCACGCAGATAATCCAGTTGGAAAATGCGATGCTGCTACCGATCATCCAGACGCTCAATAGCCCAATGCCCAGCTTGCTTTCAGCTGTCGCGACTTGCATCAATTCGTTCGGTGCAAACGTTTGCCATGGTTGGAACCACTTGGCATGTGGAAACAGCAATGCGGTTGCGAATAATGCCAAGATGCTGACAAAGCATGTCGTCCAGAGTTTTGATTTCAGTTGCGAGTTGCGGCACGAACGCTCGATCGCCATGGTCACTAGGCTCTGTCCCTAAACGGTTGGAGCGAGGATTTTCAGGTAGCGTTGGATGCACGCCATCTTGACCATCCCAGCGTAGTTGATGGCTGTCTTCTCGAAACGCGAGAAGACAGCGCGACATTCCTTGAGCCAGCCAATA
>JBGTAI010000188.1:0-11796 GCA_041749955.1 Pirellulaceae bacterium
ATTGCAAAGTGAAATCGCTGCGTGGGCCAAACGCACCAACGAAAAGCAACGCGGCGTCGACTGGCAATTCAAGATCGACGACGCTCGCACAAAGCTAAAGCGTCTCTACCCCCAAATTAAGACTGGATGACGCACTAGTCAGGCGTTGCGGGGACAGACACCAAGGTGCTGGTTCGGCGATCAACGAAAGTTCTTGCACCCCCTCACATTCAGCCGCTTGCCCCGTTTTGTTGGTGGGTAGGGCAATCAGAAAGCACTTGCTATACACTACGAATTGCTTTCATTGTTCTTGATTATTCGATGCACTCAGGCACCACCATGGCTATTCATCAATACGTCGAACGTCTCGTCAGTCTTTTGGATCCGGATGCGAATCAGATTCTGAATATGTCGACCGAAGAGGCGACGGAGGCCGTGGGCAGCGGATCGGTGGAACGCGTTCGTGCGATCGAAGGCCACTTCGCGTTGCTGCATAAAGACGGCCAGTTGGTGCGGATGGCTCGCTCGCTCGGTCGCCCGATGCGATACTTTCTGGCGAAGCGAACCGAAGGCCCTTGTCTGGTTGTTGCGGAACGGATCGACGAGATCTATGAGTTTCTCAAGAGCGAAGGACTCGATGGCCAATTCCACCCTTCGTATACACGCATGGTGCCGGCTCACCATGTGGTTGAGTTGCGACTGATCGGTTGCCCAGATCCGAATCCCGTCAATCGACGTTTCTTCTCGCCAACGCGAAATCGCTTGTCGGCTGATCTTGACCAGATCGGCCAAGCGTATATCGGCCAACTTGCTGTCGAATGCGATCGCTGGTTATCACACTACGACGCCGCGGAGCCCGTGGGCGTACTGTTCTCCGGCGGGATCGACAGTGGCGCAGTGTTCTTGACGATGTATCACCAACTACTCGCTCGCGGTGAATCGCCCTCACGTCTCAAGGCGTTCACGTTGAACGTCGAAGGAAACGGCGATGACGCGACTCAAGCACGTGACTTTTTGAAACAACTCGATCTGGAACTGTTCCTCGAAGTCATCGATGTTCCGGCCAGTGCAGTCGATTATCGCAAAGCCATCGAAACGATCGAAGACTACAAGCCTTTGGACGTCCAAGCCGCTGCGATGGGCTATGCACTTTGCGAAGGCATTCGGAGTCGGTATCCCGATTGGAAGCTGCTCATCGATGGCGATGGCGGTGATGAAAACTTGAAGGACTATCCTATCGAAGAGAACCCAGAGCTAACGATTCGAAGCGTGCTCAACAATGTGATGCTGTACCAAGAGGGCTGGGGCGTCGACGCGGTGAAGCATTCGCAAACGTACTCCGGCGGTCAAAGCCGCGGGCACATTCGCTCTTGGGCTCCAGCTCGCAAATTCAGTTTTGTCGGGTTCAGCCCCTTTGCACTTCCGAATGTGATCGAAGTCGCCGAAGGCATTCCGTTCATCGAGATGACCGATTGGGACCACGACCGCTTGTACGAACTCAAAGGCAACGTTGTCCGCCGTGGCGTTCGATTGGTCACCGGGCTCGACATGCCAGTGTTCCCGAAGCGACGGTTCCAGCAAGGAGCCGCCGCGGACGCCGATTTTGCGAGACTCTTCCCGCAGCAGCCGTCTGAGTATCGCGAAGTGTTCAACAAGATTTATGCGTGACGTGGGTTTGCCAGATGCGGGGCTGCCGATCGCGAGCGATGAGATCGTCACCCGACGTCCGGCTCGCAATGCGGTTGATCCGAAACGCCCCTACGCGTGGCTCAGCGAACTTGAATGCAACGCGAGTCGCGAAGTCGTCAACATCGCCACTGTGTTTCTCACCAACCGCGAGTGCCCGTTTCGCTGTTTGATGTGTGATCTCTGGAAGAACACGCTCACGCACTCCGTCGAGCCCGGGGATATCCCGACTCAGATCCGATTCGCGTTGGAACAACTCCAATCGCCATCAACGCTCCAGCCGCTTCGCGAAATCAAGCTTTACAACAGTGGCAATTTCTTTGATGCCCAGGCGATCCCAATGTCGGATTACGCGGACATTGCGGAGCTTGTCCGCGGCTTTGATTCAGTGATCGTCGAGAATCACCCCAAGCTCTGCGGTGAACTGTGTTTGCGTTTTCGTGATCTTATTGCCCCGGCGCAATTGGAAGTCGCGCTGGGTTTGGAGACTTGTCATCCCGAGTCGTTGAAGCGGTTGAACAAATCGATGACTCTCGCGAACTTTGATTCCGCCGTCGAGTTCTTGCATCGCGAAGGGATTCGCACGCGAGTGTTTTTGCTGCATGGATTGCCGTACTTGAGCCCCGAAGAATCGACCCAGTGGACGTTGCATTCGATAGAGTATGCGATGCAGCGTGGTGTCGATGCGTGCAGCGTCATCGCAACACGAACTGGCAACGGTGTGATGGACGAGTTGCAATCGCACGGTCAGTTCACACCGCCAAGTGGCGAGTCACTCGAGCAGGTGCAAGAAGTTGGAATCGGCAAACGGCGCGGACGAGTATTTGTGGACCTGTGGGAGGTCGATCAGTTTTTCGAATGCGATGAATGTCGCTCGCAGCGCATCGATCGAATGCGAACAATGAATCTGGAACAACAAGTGCTACCGCGAATCCAATGTGATTGTTCGCTGGGCCGTGCGTCGGAAACGCGGAGTCCTTCATGACGGCGGCGTTTGATGTTGTTGTCCTCGGATCGGGATTTGCAGGCAGTCTGCTTGGTACGATCCTTGCAAGTCGCGGGCGAAGCGTGGCGGTGATCGATCGAGGCACGCATCCACGGTTCACGATTGGCGAGTCGTCGACACCCACAGCCGACCTGTTGTTGAGCAAATTGACTCGGCAATACGGTTTGACGGAACTTGAGCCGCTTGTCACGTTCGGTTCGTGGCAACGCAGTTATCCCAACGTGGCTTGTGGCTGCAAACGCGGTTTCAGTTACTTGTGGCACGGCGATGAAGAGGGCTTTCGAGCGACACAGGATCATGCGTGTGAACTGCTTGTCGCTGCGACCGCCACGCGAGATCAAGCGGATACCCAGTGGTATCGTCCGGACGTGGACATGTTGTTTGCCAGCGTCGCTCAAGGCCGTGGCGTTACGTTCTTCGATCATGCCAACGTGCGACAGGTCACGCACGAAGCGAACCGTGATTGGCGGGTTGAAATGACTCGCGATGATCGCACTGAAAGTGTGCGAGCCCGATTTGTTGTCGACGCGAGTGGCCCAAGTGGGTTGCTTCTGAAGACGATGGGGGCAAGCGACCTCACGCAGTCATTGAGGACAAACACGAAATCTGTTTACAGTCATTTTCGCGATGTGCCAAAAGTCGAATCCTGGCTTCGTGATTCAGGTGCTGTTGTTGGTGAGTATCCGTATGACATCGACGATTCCGCTGTGCATCATTTGTTTCGAGATGGATGGTTGTGGCGGTTGAGGTTCGAAAGCGGAACAACAAGTCTCGGATTTGTTACGAATCTCAACAGTGATCCAGCTCACACGACTTGGGAATCAGTGCTCGATCGACATCCGGTACTGAAGTCGATTTTCGGCCAAGCCACTTTGGCGAACTTTCCTGGTCGCGTGTTTGCGACATCGAGGCTGCAACGATTGTCGTCGTTGGGTGCTGGAGATGATTGGGCTGCCCTGCCCTTCACCGTCGGCTTTATCGATCCGCTTCACAGCACTGGGATCGCGCACTCGCTCAGCGGCGTCGATCGCTTGTGCGAGATTCTGCTCAGCGATGATGATGCGGCCCGAGCTTCGCGATTGCAGCACTATTCCACCAGCGTCGTTAACGAGTTGAAACACGTCGACCGGGTGATTGCGGGGTGCTACGAGGGGCTGCGAGATTTCCGGCTCTTTCGTGCCTGGACGATGGTTTACTTTGCTGCCGCGACGACGAGTGAAATGCGGTGGCTCGAGTTTTTTGAGAAGTCGCCGGACAACGCGATCCCCCCTGGGTTCCTGTGCGCCGATGATGCTGAATTCGTGAGAACGGTGGAGTCCTTGTCGGGGCGGCTCGACGAATTCAAGCAATGCGGCGCCAAGCAACGTGGCTCCAAGCAATGCGGGAAGCTCGACGACCAGCGGATCGAGTATTGGGTCGATGAAGTCCGCGATTCGCTCGAGCCCTTCAATCATGTGGGGCTGTTTCAGCCGCAATTGCCGAATCTCTATTGCCGAACCGCCGTGGTTTAGGGACGACTGGGCTATGCGAAACGGCAAAACGGGTCGCCAGTTCCACCTGTGGACTGTTGGATGCTAAAATCGTTATTCCCTTCAACGACTCTTGTTTACTTCTTGGCTGGTCTGATGATGAATTTGGTTGATGCGTGTGCTCGTCGCCTGGGCGAAGCAGGTTGGCTTTCGAGTGCCATGTTGGTGCTGGCGATGGTTTTCGTTGCAAGTGCTTCCGCCCGAGCGGCTGACGATGAAGTAAAAGTGGAAGCAAAAGAAGAAGTCAAAGAAAAGGCCAAGAAGGATACGCCCCAGTATCCGATTAACGTTGCGATCGATGTCGATACGGCTTACGTTGTGGACTTGGACTTGCCAGGCGTCTGGAAGGTCGCGGATGGGAATCGAGAGCTGTTCATCCGTGGCACCAATTTGCTCCGCAAGCCGCTCAATCGGGTGCGCTGCATCGCATTGCACCCGGATGGTGGAATTCTGTTGGGAGATTCAGCCACCCGAGAGGTCTATCATGTCGCCGAAGCCAATGCCGAAGCCAAGCCGCTCGCGAACGCACGCATCGGAATCGCGATGGCGATTGCAGTCTCGCCAGATAAGAAAACGATTTACGTCGGGGACGCGGAGAAGCGTTCGGTATTGAGCTTGCCGATCGGCGGTGGTGACCCCGAACTCGTTGTACGAGTCAACGCACGTGGCTTAGCGTTTGACGTTGACGGCAAGTTGTGGGCGGTGACGCCGGATGCCGAGGCGATTCACAAGATTGATGTCGAAGCCAAAACAAGCGAAGCCGTTGTTGTTGGTCGTCCCTACCAATATCCCAACGGGCTCGTGTGGGCTGGAGATCACGGCTATGTCACGGACGGTTACGGTAAGTCGATTTGGAAGTTTACGCCCGACGGTAAAACCGAACTGTGGCACGAAGGCGAACCGCTTGTCGGACCAGTCGGAATTGCGATCGACGAAAAGTCGATTTGGGTCGCGGATCCCAAGCAGAAACAACTTTATCAATTCGATCGCGAGTCTAAAGAAGCGACCGGACGTTTGTAATGAGTAACGCAACCAAGGCGATTCTCGCGATCGCTCTCCTCGCGGTGACTGCGGCCGTTTTCTATTCGATACGGCCCAACAATAACGGCGGGGCATTGCCGGTCACTCAGGCGACCCAGGACACGCAAGATCGGCTCGAACTTGCAAGGACTGCGCTCGCGGAAACCGAGAATCTCAACACCGAAGCCGCCGGCCAAGCGTGGACTGAGCTCAACGCGAAGATGCCCGCGAATCGGTCCATCACGCTGAATCGTGCGCTCAATCAAGTCTTGCAAGTTGATTCGCTAACAGAGTCCGCGAACAACTCACTTTTCACTGCCGAACAACGCCAAGCCGCACGATCCAAGTTGCCTGGCGCGATCGACTCGGCTCGCTCAGCCATCAAAGATTACGAGCAAGCCAGTAGCGACGCGGTGACTTCGCTGTGGCTCGCCAGTCGCGTGGATCTTCGCGAAGCCTCGCTCTTGCCCGCCACGATGGGCAAGTCGCTTCGCAAGGAATTGTTCGAGCGACTCGCAGCGGCGATCCAGGGTGACGTCGGCTCGCAACTCGGCTCGATCATCTTGGGCGGGCCATTCATCGAAGTCCTCGACGCGATGGAAGACCCGATCAAAGGTTTCGCCCCAGACGTCCAAACGAGGGCTGCTGAAACACTCGCGTCGCTCTCCAAGCAGCACCCACAAAACTTGTTCGTCGCACTGCGCACCGCACGAGCAAACATTGCGGCCAAGAAGCCAGAGGCCGCGGATGCAGTAGAACGTACCAAACAACTCGCCGCCGCGATTGAACCATCGGTCCGGGCACAGACCCAGCCGATTGGACTGACGCCCGATCAATTAGTCGACAAGATTTTGGCCGCGATCAAGGACGGGCAATGGCCTCAAGCCGATAACCAAATGTTGCTGTGGTTCAACGTGCTCAACGGTACCGAGCTCGTGAAAACGGACCGTCGTCGCACGTCACCGCACCCCTTGGATCGACTCAGCTTCGAAGCGCTTCGCGAACTGTCAAACGAAGTTTCGCAATCGCAACCCGCAGTTGCCTTGTCGACGGCACTCAGCTTTCAAGCGAACGAAATTGATGCTGGTGGCGAGACTGCTGGCGCGATCGCATTGGACTTTGATTTGGATCTCGACGCGGACGTGATCACCGTGACGAATCAAGGAACGATCACCGCATATTGTGGTGAAGCGGGGAAATCTTGGTCAGCGAGCGGCACGATCGATTTGCAATCACCCACCACTGGCATGATCGCCGCTGATTTGTTCATGGTGGATAGTAGCGATTCACAACGGATCCAAGCAAAACCAGCAAAGAACGAAGACGGCTCCGCACCAGTCGTATCGGGAGCGCGTCACACGTCACTGGCGTCGCTCGTGGTATTCGGTGATGAAGGCGTCAAACTCGTCGCGGTGGACGGCCGTAGCGAAACTGGCGACGACAAACGGTTGAGCGTGGTGGCAACACCGACGGGACTCGAAGACGTCAAGCAAGTCAACGCAGCCATCGCTGGCGACTTGGATGGTGATGGCGATTTGGATTTGCTTTTTGCAACCCGCGATCGTGGCCTCCGGACGTTCGTTAATCGCGGCAATCGAACGTTCTTCGAGGCTGGAGGAAGCGAGACGAGCGATCTTGCGAAACAGACCGGCGTGGTGTCACTTGCCATTGTTGACTTGGACCGAGACTTGGACTTGGACATCGTCACGGTGGATGCAAGCACGGGCAAAGTGGGGCTTGTTGAGAATCTGCTGCACCTGCAATTCCGTTTTCGTGATCTCGACGTGGCCACTGTCGCTGGCGCTCATGATGTTGTGGTCGGTGACTTTGATGGAAACGTGTCGTGGGATCTCTTCGTCACAGGCTCCTCGGAGGCCAAACTCTTTTACTCACAAACCGCCGCTGCCGGAGCTTGGACCGCTGAGGAAACGAAGACCGTTCTCGCTGGATCAGGCACGACATTGGTTGGGGACTATAACAACGACTCTTGGCAAGAAATTCTCGTCGGCGACGGCAAGGCTGCCACAGTGGGACAGATCGTCGGCCCAGCCGTCTCGGTTTCCACCAACAAAGTTGTCGTCGCGCTGGACACAAAGAACAGTTCGGCGATTGATTTTGATCTCGATGGCAAGCTCGATGTGCTTTCGATTGCCGATGGTAGGCCGATCGTGTATTTGAATCAAAGCACCACGACGGGCCATTACGTCGACGTTCGGTTCAAGGGCATCGATGACAACAACGCGAACAGCGGCCGGGTCAATCACTACGCCATTGGCAGTGTTGTGGAGTTGCGATTCGGGCCGCACTATCGAGCTCAAACGATTACGTCGCCAATGACACACTTCGGGTTGAATGAATTTTCCCAGGCGGGTTCGATGCGAGTCATCTTTCCTAATGGGCTGACGCAAACCATCCGCGACCCGAAGGTCGACACGCTCGTCGAAGAAGAGCAAACACTCAAAGGCTCGTGCCCGTATTTGTATGCTTGGGACGGCGAAAAGTACGCATTCGTGACCGATTGTTTGTGGGCGGCGCCATTGGGGTTGCAAGTCGCTCAAGGCGTTGTCGCGAAAGACCGCCCGTGGGAATACTTGAAAGTGGACGGTGATTTCTTGCGTCCCAAGGGCAGCCGTTATGAACTGCGGATCACCGAAGAATTATGGGAAGTCGCGTACTTTGATCACGTCGCTTTGACGGCTGTGGATCACCCGGCGGATGTGCAGGTTTGGACGAACGAGAAAGTCGGGCCAGCGGAGATTGCTGAGCAAACCATCTTCGCGTTTCGCAGCGAAGATCGACACGCACTGCAAAGTGGTGTGGACACGTATGGAAACGATGTCACGACGAAGCTTGCTAATGTGGACCAGGACTTCGTGCAAGGTTTCGATCGCCGGATTTGCCAGGGTCTTTGTCCGCCGCATTGGGTCGATATGGACTTTGGCAAGTTGCCGCAAGTTACTGACGAATCCGGCAACGTGTATCTCGTGATGACCGGTTGGATCTTGCCGACCGACACCTCGCTGAATATTCAAATTGACCAGAACCCGGAAGTTCCATCGATCGAGTTCCCGTCGGTGTGGGTGCCTGATTCGAGCGAAGAAAACGGCTGGCGAAAGGCGATCCCGTTTATGGGTTTCCCCGGCGGTAAAACGAAAACCATTGTTGTCGATGTCACTGACGTGATTGATCGCGACGATGCACGACTGAGAGTTCGCACGTCAGCCCAGATGTATTGGGATCATGCGGAGCTTGCTATTCAATCGCAACCAGCGGAATTCAAGGTGACGCAGTTACCGCTCTTGGATGCGTCGCTGGTTTATCGAGGTTTCTCGAAACGAGTGAAGCAGTCGCCGACGGTTCCAGAGACATATGATTACTCGAGTGTGACCACGGCACCCAAGTGGCCGCCGCTTCAAGGTCGCCTCACGTCGCTCGGAGAGGCCATTGAACTCGTTGAAGCATGGGATGACTCGATGGTCGTCATGAGTGGCGGCGATGAGTTGCAGCTTGAATTTGCGGTACCTCGCGAGCCTGTGCCTGAGGGCTGGAAACGAGATTTCGTGTTGCACTGTGTTGGATGGGATAAGGACGCAGACCTGAATACGCTCACCGGACAAAGTTCCGAGCCGTTGCCGTTTAAAGCCATGACGACATATCCGCCGACGCTTGATCAAGCGACGGATCTTGATCGGGTAGACGAAATCAACGCAGATCGACTGCAACGAACACAAAGCTTCCGCAAGTTCTGGGCTCGTTAGGCGTCGGCACTGTCAGCCAGAGCCATTGCGGATTGATCGTAGGCCAGGACCTGTCCTGGCGTGACTCAGTCCGATCACAGATTGCCAGGACAGGTCCTGGCCTACGTGGTTATGGAACACTCGCGAATACCCGATTTTTCATCGGGACTGGCCGAATTCTAAGGCCTGTCTTGTTGGGTTCGTTGTTAGAATTGGCAGGACGATTCCCCAAGTTCCCTAACGACCCAGAGCTATTAACTTATGCGATTCCTGTCCTTGTCATCCCGCGTCCTTTGCATCGCCCTATTCGTTTCGACGATTTTCTCGTCGAGCGTGACGCAAGCGGAGGAGGCCGCCAACAAGCCGATCAATGTGTTACTTGTGACCGGCGGTTGCTGTCACGATTACGACTTCCAAACCAAAGCATTGCAACTGGCTGTGAAAGACCACGGCATCAACGCGAGTTGGACCGTGGTGAACGACGGCGGAAATGGCACCCGAGCCGAGATTGATCTGTACAAGAATGCCAATTGGGCCGATGGCTATGACGTGGTCATTCACAACGAATGTTTTGCAGACACAACGGACGATGCCTACATCCGCCGAATCACGGATGCCCACCGCAAGGGAACTGGCGCGGTCGTCATCCACTGTGCCATGCACACTTATCGCTCGGCCACGATCGATGATTGGCGAGAACTACTCGGTGTGACAAGCCGTCGGCACGATCACCAGAGCAAGTACCCGATCGAAGTCATCGCCGGCGACCACCCAATCATGAAGGATTTTCCGAAAGACCACGTCTCCGCCATGGATGAGTTGTATGTGATTGAAAAAACGTGGCCGAATACAACGGTACTCGCAACAAGCAAAAGTGAGAAAGACGGCAAGTCCTACCCGGTCTATTGGACCAACCAATTTGATAAAGCACGCGTCTTCGGCACGACTTACGGTCACTCCAACGACACGTTTCAAGATCCCGTGTTTCTTGGCGCCGTGGCACGCGGTATTCAGTGGGCTGCGAGCCGATAGTCATCCTGTCTACTGACGCGGGAAAAACGCAGCCGTAGGCTGGGCTGTCAAACGGTTCGTATTGACATTGATTGCGATTAAGCCTGTTTTGTTCTTCAATCGCGAAGCGATGCCGGTAACCAAATAAAGCAGGCATCAGTCGCCGTCAACCTTCTTTACCCTCCCGCAAACGCGGGAGGGTGAAGTCAATTTTGTTTTGCTTGATATTTGTGTTGATCTGGTTACACAAAGCGGTATGGACTCCTGTCGTCGCGTTGCGACTGTGGGAGCGCTCTTGTTCAAGAACCCCGGACTGGCGTCCGGGGCTACCACTTGCCGTCCCTATCGGGACTAGAACTTGCGCAAACAAAAACTCACGCAACAACAAGTTTTTGACAGCCCATCTGTACGCCAGGACCAACGAAAAAAACGCTTAGGCAACTTGATGCCTAAGCGTTTTTTGTTCTTCAATCGAATCGGATGGACTATGCGACGGGCTTGTCCATGTACTCGGTTTCTCGCTTGATATCGCTGCCGTCTGGTGTGGCGTCGTTGTCGATATCGAACCAAGACTCTTCGTACTTGATGTAACCGCCCTTGCCCTTACGCGAATTCGAAAGAGCGAGATTGGCCGTGAGCGCGATGACCGCGTCGCCCATCGCAACGGCTGGATAACAACGTGGCGTGTTCTCAGGGGCTGGGTTGCGGATGCAATATGCCCAGTGCTCAATCTCTTCGCGATAACCGCGACTGACTGGGCCCGAGTCGGCTGCCTTGGCAACCGGTCCTGCGTAATCGCCACTGGCACTGGTGTCGAGAGCATAACCGCCGGCCTTCTTCGTGACGCCAACTTTGCTGCTGGTGTCGCTGTCCTTGTAAAGCAGCACGTCGGTTTCGCTGTCGAGAATCAGCGTTCCCTTGCTGCCCATGACGACTTCGCCCCAACCGCCGAAGCCGTTGCCGTTGATCGACGAGTAGGTCGCGACAACTTTCTTGTTCGGATCCGTATCGTAGCCAGGGACAGCACCGTTCGGATAGTTTTCGACGCGGTCGTAGTAACCGACGTCGAACGTCTCGGCATACTCTGGTCCAGGGAATTCGAACATGCAGTACACGTGGTCTTCGACTTCGCGATCCATCGGCATGATGTGTCGACCGCCTACAGCGTGCACGCTCAACGGGTGAACTTTCTTGCCGTCGTTGCGAAGCGATGACAAGAAGATGCTGATCGCGTCGAGTTGGTGGCTGCCGAGTTCCGCCATCAGGCCCGCACCCGTGCGATCGAATAATCGCCAACGGTGGAATTCTTCCATCGCACTGAAGACACGATCGCCAGCGGAGAAGTCTTGATAGCCGAACTTCTTAGGATCGACGTTCTTGTCCGAATCCCAAGCTTGCCACTGGGCAATCTCCATCTTCAAGCGAGCAGCTTCTTTGGGATCGGGTGTCTCGGCCAATTGCTTTTGACGGAATTCGATGTCCTTTGCGATTCGATCGAACATTTTGCCGTTGGCCATCTTTTCGCCGCCAGGAATCGGCATCGACCAGCTATCGGCGCCAGGCAAGTTTCCACGGTGCCACTGGGCACGAATGTGGTGAAGTTGGCCAAGCAAACCCCAACGAATCAAGTTCACGGCGTTGTCGTACTTGACGTTGTAGTGCCGTTGGTGCCCGGTGGCCAAATGGATCGGATGGCCTTTTTGATCTTTCATTTCGCCGGCCATTCGCGACATCACTTTGCACTGGGCAACGGTGTGTGCCATCAGCTTCTCGGTCAATACATGCAGGCCCAGTTCCATCGCTTGGGCAGCGACCGGCGCGTGTAAGA